>NZ_JABXYU010000001.1:712628-1425256 GCF_013394795.1 Leptotrichia sp. oral taxon 223 | reverse complement strand
ACAGAAGAATGTCCAAGTATTTCAGAAACAGTCTTGTAATCTATATTATTTTCTATTGCCTGAGTAGCAAAGGTATGCCTTAATGAATGAAATTTTAATTTTGATATATTTAAAACAGTTAATATTTTTTTAAAAAATTTTCGATATGTTCTAGGCTCAATATATTTTTTATTTCCAGAAATAACATAAAAATTTTTATCCATTTGGAATTTTTCTAGAAGCACAACCAAGCTGGATGCAATTGGAATTGTACGTCTGGAATTTTCCGTTTTTGGAGAAGAAATAATTATTCTGCTTTTCTTTACTGTGCTTGCGTAAATTCTCTGAATCGTGTGATTTATATTAACAAATCCATTTTTTAAATCTATATCTTCCCATTTTAATGCACATATTTCACCTATTCTAAGACCCGTACATAAACATATTAAGATTCCCAATGTTCGGCTGTTTAAATTATTTTCTATATACTTAAATATTTTCAATCTTTCTTCAGAGGTGAACACTTCTACTTTTTTTAATATTTTCTCCTGGGGAATTTTATAATCAAAATCTTTTCTTTTTATTATTTTTTGCTTCATTGCAAAATTTAGAACGGCTTTCAGGATAATTACCATATCTTTTACAGTTTTTCTTGACAAGCCTCCTTTCCCGTCTAGCCTTCCGTACTTCAATTTATTTAATATGAAAGACTCGAAATCCTTATTGGAAATTGTACCAGCTTTTCTATTCTTAAAATAAACTTTTAAATGTTTTTCAATAATTGTCAAATATAAGGCATAGGTGGATTCCTTTATATAGTTATGTTCGTTTTTTATCCAGATATCCATACATTTGGCTATAGTCATCTGTTTTTTATCCATTTTATTATCCTCCTGAATGTTAAATAAAATCTTTTTAGTCCCATGTATTAAACAACTTCATATTTTTTTATAATTTTAAAATTAAAATTTTATATTTGCAAGATAATTAATATTTTGATAAAATATTTAATAATACTAGTTTATTATATAAAAATTTAAGTTAAATATTACGATTTAAGGATAAAACAATGAAAATACTATTAACTGGCTCCAATGGCCAACTAGGACATGATTTCCAAAAGCTGTTTGACAATCTGAATATAAAATATATAGCAACTGATTATCAGGATTTAGATATAGCTGACAGTAAAAATTTGAAAAAATTTTTTGATAAGAACAACGACTTCACACACATAATAAACTGTGCCGCTTATAACGATGTAGACAAAGCTCAAAATGATGATAAAGTTTTTTTATTAAATGAACAGGCACCAAAAAAATTGGCAGAACTTTCTAAAAAATTAGGCGCAATTTTTATAACTTATTCAACTGATTTCGTATTTGATGGAAAAAAAGGAAAAAACTATACAGAAGATGATATTCCTGCTCCTTTATCTAATTATGGGCTTTCAAAAGCAAATGGGGAAAAATTGACTTTAAATGCTTATGAAAAATCTTTTGTAATACGAACCTCGTGGGTTTTTGGAAAAGCTAATAATAATTTTAATACGCAAGTCATCAACTGGAGTAAGACAAGAAATGAATTGAATATTGTTGATGATCAGGTTTCTGTACCTACATACTCAAAAGATTTGGCAGAATTTTCATGGAAATTGATACAGACAGGGAAATTTGGATTGTATCATATTACAAATAACGGGACTGCAAGCAAGTATGAGCAGGCAAAATATGTACTGGAAAAAATAGGATGGCAAGGAAAAATTAAACCTGCAAAAACAGAAGATTTTAACCTTTCAGCCAAAAGGCCTCATTTTTCAAAGTTATCTTCTAAAAAAATTGAAAAGCTGTTAGGGGAAAAAATTCCAGATTGGAAAAGCGGGATTGACAGATATTTGATAGAAATGGGGATAATAAAAAAATAGCACTAAAAAAGGAATATTACTCTATAGCTTAGAAATAAATATTCCTTTTATTTTTTTATACAATTTTAAATTCTAGTGAAGCAAATTTTAACTCATCTCTATCTCCTTTAGAAATCAGTGAAATTTTACCTTTTCTATCTACACGGAGAAATCTGTATTCCTTTTCTGAAAATTTTCCATTTCGCTGTTTTATTCTTATTTTTCTACCTTTTAAATAGTTATTTTCATTTATAACTTTTAATATATGTTCCCAATCTTTATTTAAGCTGTGAAATTGATTTTCAAAATTTGATACGACTTCTTCTATTATTTGCTGCACTGGATGAATTTTTCCAGTGATTTCCACAAGGGAAATGGCTTTTTTGCGAAACATTCCAAAATCGGTGTTGTTAATATTTATTCCGATTCCTATTATTATGTGCTTTCTTACCTTTTCGCATACAATTCCGCATATCTTTTTATCTTCGTAATAAATATCGTTTGGCCATTTGAAAGTCAGTTTATCCTGATTGCCTATATATTTTTTTAATACTTCATAGACAATGTAGCCTGTAAAAATTGTTATTTTCTCATCCAGCTCAGTATTATCTTCAACAGCAAAGGAGAACAGCGCCGCCCCCTCATTTGAAACCCATACGCTATCCCTCCTACCTTTTCCATCCGTTTGTTTTTTTGCAACTATAACTTCAAATTCTTCTAATTTCAATTGCCTTCTTAAATATGTATTTGTTGAATTTATTTCATCAAAAAATTTAAATTTCAAAGATGTACCTCTTTCTGCCTGATAACTTTAAAATAAAATTTAATTTCATCAATTCATTAACTTAATCTTGGAAATATGAATACTCCGTAAACAGGCCCTGTATGAGCCCCAATTACTGCTCCAATTTCTCTGTTTAATATTAGCGAATTTATTTTTGGATTATTTTCCACTTCTGAATAAATTCTCACTACATTTTCAAGCTCTGTTGGTGTTCCGCCCCAGCCGCTCATAAGAACGACGCTTTGTTTCTTGCTTTCACGCTCAATGTATTTTTCAATGTATTTTTGCGCATTACGTTCACCCAGAACTTTTTTCTCAACTGTAACTTCCCCCTGATTTACAGTTAGAATAGGTTTCATATTTAATGCCCCCGCTATTGTCGAACTTGCCTTTCCAATTCTTCCGCCTTTTTCAAGATACTTCAAATCTGGAATAATCATAAGCAGTTTGCCTTTTGTCCTAAAGTTGTTTACCCAGTTGATAATTTCTGTAAAACTTTCACCTCTTACTGATTTTCCTGCCGCTCCCAGCACAAGGAACCCTTGTGATAACGAAGCTCCTAAACTATCAATCAGCTCAATATCGTTTTCCCTGTTTGTCAAGCTTCTTCCAACTTTTGCAGCTTGTATTGTTCCACTTAGTTTTGATGATGGATGAATAGAAATTATTTTTTTGTATCCTTTTTCAAATAATTTATTGTAGGCATTCAAAAAGTCCTGTGGTGATGGCTGAGATGTTTTTATTGTCGCATCATTGTCAAGCATTTCATGCCAGAATTCTGATTTTGTAATTTCCACTCCATCTTTGTAAAGCTCTCCATTTATATCAATTCTTAAAGGTACTATTCTTATTGGAAGCCCTTCAATGTCTTCACTTGTCAAATCTGATACGGAATCAGTTAAAATAGCAACTTCAGGCATATTCGGATCTTTATTTTCAATGTATAAATAATAGTAGTAATTTTCTTGATTTCCGTTAATAATTGCAGTTTTCACTCCTGCCAATCTGTCTTCAATGGTTTTTTGCGAAGTTTCATCTTTTTCATTTCCACTTACAACAACTGCGGTTATCGTATTTTTAGTAACCAGATCTCTTAGCACAGCGTCTGCAATTTCTGTCAATGATTTTTTTGCATATTTTATTTTTCCATTCACAAGCCCGATAAAGTCATCTTTTTCTATTGACAGGTCTTCAACTTTTGTATCTCTTACAGCCTTTGTAATTTCCACAGAATAATTTCTTGCAGCGGCTTCCTTAAGTTCATCAATGTCAGCATCCTTATTTTTTAGAAAATAGTATCCATCAAGCATTGTTCTTGTATTCAGAACTACTACGGTTTTTTGAGATTTTTCGGCTGCCATTTTTGCTGTTGTAATAACATTTTTATTATTTGGAAGGATATAAATATCTTCTTTTTCAGTTTTTCCAATGGCATTCAATATTTCCTGAACGCTCGGATTTTTACTTTGCCCTCCCAGAATTACCACATCTGCGCCAAGTTTTAAAAACTCATCCTTTAAGTTTTCAGAGTCTGCCAAAATTACAAATGCTGATCTTGTCTTGTCAATTTTTTTGTTTGCAAAAATTTTTGCTTCGTCCTTTTCACTGAAAATTTGTAAATTGTCGTGCTGCAATCTCATATTTTCTATTTTCATTTTTTCAAGCGGCCCGTATTCCAAAGCAATTTCTATTGCCTTTCCAGGATGGTTTGTATGAATATGTGTCTTGAACTTTTTGGAAGTTTGGGCAAATACTGCTGAATCTCCCAGCTCAAGTACACGCTTTTTGTATTCTTCCATATCAAAATCCCCATTTAAAATGATATATTCTGTACAATATTGGAAATGTATGCTTTCAGGATCGTGATTAATATTTGCGATCGTCTTATCAAATTCATTTTCCTTTACTTGAGCCTTTTGCAGTTCAGCCAGCAGGTTCAGTTCCGTTGTAACTTTATAGAATCCCTCAAAAAAGAAAAACAGCCCTTTTCCGCCAGCGTCAACTACTCCAGCTTCCTTTAATTTCGGCAGCAGTTCAGGCGTTTCCTCCACCGCTTTTTCTCCAGCCTTAACAATTTCTCTCAGGAATTCAACTAAATCATCGAATTTATCTGCACATTCTTCAGCTTTTTCAGAAATCTTCCTGATAACTGTCAAAATTGTCCCCTCTATCGGCTCGCTTACAGCGCTGTAAGCAGTTTCCTTGGCACTTAAAAGAGCTTGGGCAACATCTTTTGGCAGAAGCTTAACTTTTTCACCAATACCTTTTAAAAATCCTGTAATCACTTGGGACAAAATTGTGCCAGAATTTCCTCTAGCACCCATTAATACAGCTTCCTCAACTACTTCTATTAATTCAGGCATTTTTATTTTATCGTCTGTTTTTTCTTCCAAATCATTTATCATCGAATTTAATGTCATTGACATATTGCTCCCAGTATCTCCATCAGGCACCGGGTAAACATTTAATTCATTTAATAGGTCCTCGTGTTTTGTAACCCATTTTCCTCCGCCAATGAATACCAATTTTAGCCTTTTGGCGTCTAAATATTTTATTGCCATTATTTCCTCCTAAAAAACAATTTTATATTTTTTTATTTTTTTTATTAATTTTTCATTTCTGTTATTTAACATTTGTCAAAAATTTTTGAAACAAGTTATCTTTTTTTAAGACAGCTTCTATAAATTCTCGCACCGCTCCTTCTCCGCCGTTTTTAGCGGAAATAAAGTCAGCAATTATTTTTACTTCATTTGCTCCATCTAGAGGCGTCCCAGAAAATCCTAATTTTTTCATGATTTTTATATCATTCAGATCATCGCCCATATAGGCAATTTCTTCCTTCTGTAAGCCGGTAATTCTCATTATTTCGTCTAAAATAACGATTTTTTCAGATATGCCCTGATACAGATACTTTATGTTCAGTTCATTTGCACGAGTTCTTACAAGTTCAGATTCCCTTCCTGTAATTATTCCAAATTCAATGCCCAATTTTTGTGCATTTACAATGGCATAGCCATCCTTTACGTTAAACTTTTTCAGTTCCTCACCATTATTCCCACGGTAAATTCCACCATCGGTAAGCGTTCCATCTACATCCAGTAAAATTAATTTTATCATTTTCTCTCCATTTTTTATTTACAGCTTATCATTATTATACCATAACATAGCCTTATTGTTCAAATTTATTTTATAATGAAGTTTTGAAAAAACTAAAAAATATGATATATTTTAGTAACACCGCTTAAAAATAAAATTGAAAAGTTGTAATTATTGCAGTCAAGCCTGGTATTTTCCTAGTTTTTACCAGTTCTCTTCTTGAATGGATAAGTGTGATATGAAATGCTTAAATATATTTAATTTTGAAAAAATGACAGCAATAAAAATAATTAATTAAATGAAATTCAAATAAAACTCATAAGGATAATAAATTTTTATTTTCTAAAATAAGTACAATCAAAAAATAGGAAGAATCGAGGTAATAGATATGAAAAAAATAAATTTAAAAAAGGGAAATAAAAAATTTGCTTTATTTTCAATGTTGTTCCTGCTTTTAAGCTGTTCCAATAAAACTGAAAATAATTCAGGCAATGCAAACAATACTGCAAATGTTGAGCAGCAAAAAAGCATTTCTCAGGAGGATTTGCAAAAATATACTAAAAATGCGGTACAAACGCAAGATGCCTTTGTGAGTGTGCATAACAGCGTTAAGGATTCAATTGTAAATATAAGGACTAAAAAGACTGTTACAGTAAATACTTACAATCCGCTGGAGGAACTGTTATATGGACGTTCTGGCGGGCAGGAAAAGCGTGAGTCAGGTTCACTTGGATCTGGATTTGTTGTTTCAAAGGATGGATATATTGTTACAAATAACCACGTTATTGACGGTGCAGATGAAATTTATGTAAAATTCTCAAATGGACGTGAATACCGCACAAAACTTGTGGGAACATCACCTGAAGTTGACATCGCTGTATTAAAAATTGACTCAAACGAAACTTTCAAACCACTGGAATTTGCAAACTCAGATCAAGTCCAAATCGGACAATGGTCAATCGCCTTTGGAAATCCATTAGGACTAAATGACTCAATGACAGTGGGAATTGTAAGTGCCGCTGGACGTAGCTCATTAGGAATTGAAGAAATAGAAAACTTTATCCAGACTGACGCCGCTATCAATCAGGGAAACAGCGGAGGTCCGCTAATTGACATAACAGGTAAAGTTATTGGGGTAAATACTGCGATTTATTCACAAAGTGGAGGAAGCGTAGGAATCGGATTTGCAATCCCGGCAAACTTGACAATGACTGTAAAAGATTCAATTATTGCAAACGGTAAATTTGAAAAACCATATATTGGTGTATATTTAAACAATTTAGACGAAAATAAAGTAAAAGCACTTAACCTAAAATCTTCAAACGGAGTGTTCATAGCCGATGTTGTGCCAAATGGCCCAGCCGCAGTGGCAGGAATAGCCAAAAATGACGTTATAACAGCCGTTGACGGAAAGGAAGTAAATTCTGCCGGTGCATTCGTTGGAGAAATTGCAGCGAAAAAAGTCGGACAAACTGTAAAATTGACTGTATATAGAAACGGAAAGCCGTCAGAAGTGACAACAACCCTTGTAAAAACTCCTAGCGCCATTGAACAGCAACGTATTATACAGCAAAGACAGCAACAGCTTGGAAGATAGGCTCTCGTTAATTTGTTATAAATTTTGAAAATACAAATATTTATATTGAAAATAAGAAAAATACTCTAAATTTATGTTAGGGTATTTTTATTTTTGAAATTTAGTATTAGGTTATTTTGTTTAATAGCAGTTTTTACTATTTTTATTATGTTTTTTCTTTTTATATTTTTGCAGGATTTCTCATTGCCGCAAATTATTATCTTGCAGTAAAGGTTTATCCTGATAATTAAAATTGAAATTCGAGAAGCGTGGGTGCAGGGAAATGGCGTCTAATCTCTCTATTTAAAATAAATTTTGAATATAAATAAAATTAAGAAAAAACAATTATTAAACAAAATAATCCAAAATATAAACTTAAAAGAATGATTTAATTAAATGATTAAATAATATTTATAAAATATGGGGTATAATTTATATTAATTGTGTAGAATGTTTAAATTTTTATCAAAATTAATTTGATTTTACTATAAAGAAAAAAGGAGTTTTTAGTGATGGAATGTAAGGTTTTTGCTGTAAAAGATATAAAAAATAATAATAATATTGTGGAAAATATGTTTTTACTTATGAAAAAACATTATGAAAATATGAAAAAAGATAAATTTTTAAAAGATTTGTATGATAAAAATGATGTCTTTCTGTTGTTTGAAAATAATGAATTAAAGGGATTTTCTACAATAAAAAAAATGGAGCTAAATATTGAGAATAAAAAAGAGGATGAGGAAAAAACAGTTAGCAAGAAAATAGTCGGATTTTTTTCTGGGGACACTATTATTGAAAAGGGATTTTCGTGGGGACTTGAATTTCAGAAGGAATGGATAAAATACTGTCTTCTGGAAAGTGAAAAAAATATGAGAAATGGTGTGAAAACTTATTGGTTCTTGATTTCTAAAGGGATAAAAACGTATATGTATTTACCGACATATTTTAAAAATTTTTGCCCAAAAGCGGATTATATTGAAAATGAGATGGAGAAAAAAATAAAAGATATTTATGCTGAAAAAATATACGGCAGCAGATACTGCAAGGAAAGCGGAATTGTAAAAAATGATGGAACAAATGACTTTTTGCGGGAAAATGTCGTTGTACTGTCAGAAAAACAGTTTAAAAATAAAAATATACAGTTTTTTTTAGAAAAAAATCCCAACTATCAGAAAGGCGATGAGCTGGTGTGCCTTGCCGAAATTTCTTTTGATAATTTAACAAATTTGGGAAAACGGGTTTTGAAGGAAATTTTTTAATTTTTGAAATTAAATAGTTTGATTGAAAAAGTAAAATTTGATTTTTTAAAAAAATAAATTTCAATGATTTTTATGATAAAATATTGGAAGCTAAATAAATAAAAAAGGTGAATTTTATGAAGATGTTGTTTGTTTATCCTGGATTTGGGAAGAAAAAGGGACAGAAATATATTTTTCAGTTGAGGACGTTTGAGCCGCTTACGTTTGCTTATTTGCGGGCATTGACTCCTTATGACATTGAGTGCGAGCTGATTGATGAGAGGATTGAGGCGATTGATTATGATAATGATGCAGATGTTGTTGTAATTACTTTGGAAACTTATACGGCACGGCACGGATATGAGATTGCTAAAAGATTTAGGGAAAAAGGAAAAAAGGTTATTGTTGGGGGAACACATGCTTCGCTTGTACCAGATGAGGCTATGAAGTATGCAGATTCTGTAGTTACAGGATATGCTGATGATATTTGGAGCAAAATTATTGAAGATTATAGGAATGGAACGGAAAAGGAACTGTATATTGGGGGACTTAGCAACAAATTTTTAATACCAGACAGAAGTATTTTTAAGAAAAAATATTTAATTTCAGTTGTGGAAACTGGGCGTGGGTGTCCTCATCACTGTGAATTTTGTGCAATTTCGGCAGTTAATAAGAAACGGTATGCTAAAAGACCCGTTGATAGTGTAATTGAGGAATTGAAGCATATAAAGTCAAAATATATATTTTTTGCTGATGATAACTTTGTTGCAGATCCGAAATATGCGTTGGAGCTTTGTGAGAAAATAAAGCCGTTAAAGAAAAAATGGATTTCGCAAGGGGCGATAACGATGGCAAAAAATGAGAAACTGCTTGCGACTATGCGAGATAGTGGATGTCTTTTTATTTTAATCGGATATGAGTCAATAAATAAAGAGGCTCTTGACAATATGAAAAAGGAATGGAGCTACAAGCTGGGAGATATTGAGGAATCAACACGGATTATACATAAATATAACATTGGAATTTATGCCACATTCGTTTTTGGGTTTGAGGAAAAAATCGGTACTACGTTTGAAGATACTGTAAAATTTGCACAGAAAAACCATCTGGAATTTGTCCAGTTTAACTATCTTGTACCTTTCCCAAATACCGAACTTTATTTTAAAATGGAAAAGGAAGGAAGGCTTTTGTACAAAAAGTGGTGGCTGGAGCCGCAAAAATATTCATATTTATTTTTTGAACCTTATGATATTTCTGCAAATGAGTTTCGTGACAGGTGTATTGCAGTAAGATATGCATATCATTCTGTAAAAAATATTTTGGGAAGAACTTTTGATGTGTTAAAAAGGACAAAAAATATACCATTTTCCATTATGTATTTGTTTTTGAGCTTTGGGCAGAAAGCTGTTATAAAGAAATTTCAGGATTTGCCAATTGGAGATAATTTAGATGAAAAAATTCGGTAAAAAAAGTAAATTTTATGAAGTAAAAAATTTAAAATATGTGATTTTGAATAAATTATTTATATTTTTTTGTAAAAAATCCTACAAAAATTTTGTTTCCAACATAAAAAGCAAAAGTAAAATTCGGGAAACGCAAGTAAAAATACTTTTGGAAATATTGAAAACTAATAAAAATACAGAATATTTAAAAATTTTTGAAACAGGAAGCCAAATTTTAAATGCAGAAAATGAAAAAGAATTAATAGAAAAGTTTCAGAATAAAATTCTGATTGTGAATTATGAGGATATTAAGGAGTTTGTGGAAAAGGAGAAAAGTGGGGAAAACAATGTTCTTTTGAGTGATAAAATCAAGCTATTTGAACTTACGAGCGGGAGTACATCCGATGTGAAATATATTCCATACACAGAGAAATTTTTGAAAAGCTATATGAATGGCGTTTTTGCATGGATTTACAATTTATATAAAAATAATAAAAGACTTTTTCTTGGAAGTTCCTACTGGTCTGTTTCTCCAATTTTAAAGCGAGAAGCTGTAACTAGTGGAGGAATCCGTGTGGGAATCGAAGATGATACTTCATATTTTGATAAAGTTTCTGCATTTTTTTTAAATAAACTGTTTACAGTTCCGAAAGAAATAAAAAATATCCAGAATATGGAGGATTTTTTGCTGATTACAGCGGTGTTTCTGCTTTTGTCAGAAAATCTTGCGATGATTTCTGTCTGGAGTCCATCGTTTCTTATGATTTTGCTTGATTTTATTGAAAAAAATCATAAAGTGATTTGTCAAATTGTAAAAAGCGAGGATTTAGGTGCTGAGTTTTTTGTTGATAAAAATTTGGGAAATAAAAAGTATTTTCAGATCATTAAGAAAAAATATAGGAAATTGTGGGAAAAAAATAGAAGTAAATTTTTGATAAATTATTTTGAGAAATATGAAAAAAATATTTTAAGTAAAAATGATAAAACTCAGAATTTGGAAATTACGGAAAAAAATAACGAGAATGAAATCGTAGCTGAAAATAAGAATTTGGAAACTAAATTAGGAAATAAAATTGTGGAAAACTTTGTGGATTACTCTATGATTTGGGAAAAGCTTTCGCTTGTGAGCTGCTGGGCGGATAGTGATTCCTATGAAATTTTTATAAAATTGAAGGAAAAATTGAATCCCAATAAAAAAAACATAAATTTGAAATTTCAGGGAAAAGGACTTATGTCAACAGAATGTATCGCAAGTTTTCCACTGGAAAATGTGAAAAATGGGAGCGTTGCTGCCCATAACTCATTTTTTTATGAATTTATTCAGGTTTCTGATGATAAGCTGGAAAACAGCAGTCCAAAACTTTTGGATGAATTGGAGATGGGAGAGCGTTATTGCGTTGTTGTTACGACAAATGCTGGGCTTTACAGGTATAATACGAATGATATTGTGGAAGTTACAGGATTTTATCATAAAATTCCAATTGTAAAATTTGTTGGAAGAATAAACAATTTTTCTGACATTGTGGGGGAAAAATTAAAAAATTCGTTTGTGGAAAAACAGGTTTTAACAACATTGGAAAAAAATAATATAGAGGGAGAATTTTTGCTGTTTGCACCAGTAAAAAATGAAACAGGGGAAATTTTTTATACTTTATTTTTAGAAATCAAAAAAGATGGCAGAAAATTTAATTGGAAACAAATTGAAAATGAAATTAATAGCAGTTTATGCAAGGCATTTCATTATGAATATGCGTATAAATTGGGGCAGTTGGGGAAAGTAAGAGTATTTTTAATAGAAAAGAATGGATTAAAGACTTATACGGCTGAAAAATCGAAAAAGCAGAAAATAGGCGATATAAAATATCGGCTGCTAGATAAAAATTTTGGCTGGGAAAATAAATTTGCAGGAGGATTTGGAGAATGAAAGTGGCATTACTGGCACCAGCAGGGGCAATGTACAGGTTTAACGGAACATTTAAGAAGGCGATTCACTATGCACCGCTCACATTATCGACACTTGCGGCATATATTCCAGAAGACATCGAAGTTGTAATTCATGATGAAACAATTGAAAAAATACCGCTTGAACTGGATGCGGATATTGTGGTTATGACTTCGATTACAGGAACCTCCGAAAGAGTATATAAATACGCAAGATACTTTAAAAGTAAAGGAAAAAAAGTAATTTTGGGAGGGCCTCATCCCACACTTTGTCCAGAAGAGGCGATACAGCATTGTGATTCTGTTGTAATTGGGCGTTCTGAATGGCTTTTTACGGAAATAATGGAAGATGCGAGAAATAACAGGTTAAAGAAATTTTATGTCCAGAAGGAAAATAGTCTTGAAAATTTAAAATTACCAAAAAGGGAACTTCTGAAAAAGGAAAGATATGTTTCGATAAACAGCATTGAGGCAACCAAAGGCTGCTCTTTTGACTGTTCTTTCTGCGTTGGAAAGGCTTTATATCCAACATTTTTAAAAAGACCGATTAATGAAATTATTGCGGAAATTGAGACTTTTAAAAAAAAGGAAGTTTTGTTTATAGACTTAAATTTGATTGCTGACAAAAATTATGCGAAAAAACTGTTTATTGAATTAACACCATTAAAAAAATGGTGGTTTGGACTGGCAACTTCCAACCTTGTTCACGATGACGAAATGATAAGGCTAATGGCAAAAAGTGGCTGTAAAGGCTTGCTTATTGGATTTGAAGCTGTTTCGAAGGAATCATTGCGGGCTATGAATAAAGGTGTAAATGTTATGGCTGATTACCATTTGCTTATGAAAAAGCTGCATCATTATGATATTGCTGTAAACGGAACTTTTACATTCGGTGCAGATGGCGATGACAAGGATATATTCAAGCGAACTGTGGAGGAAGTAATAAAAATGAAAGTTGACTTGCCAAGATATTCTATATTAACTCCATTTCCTAAAACAAAACTTTACAATGATTTGCAAAAGCAAGGCAGAATTTTTGAAAAAAACTGGACAATGTATGACGTTCAGCACGCTGTATTCCATCCCAAAAAAATGACAGCACAGGAACTTCAGGAAGGTGGAATTTACGCTTGGAGGGAAACTTATAAAGTAAGCTCAATTTTAAAAAGAATTGCAAGATTTAGCATTATTGCACCAATTCTTCTAAATACAAATTTGGGATACAGGCATTATGCCGATAAATTGGAGGAATTTACTTTTGAAAAAATGACAGATAATTCTGATATTCCAAATGTGGATTAATTAGTTAATTTTAAATAAATAATCATATAAATTATTTTTTTATTAAGAAATTTTGATTAATAATAGTTTTTTCATTTATATTTATGATATAAAGCAAAGGGGAACAGTCGCCATCCCCTTTGCAAACCCGGCTTGTCTAAGCATTTTTTGAAAACAAAAATTAAACTCGCTTCGCTCAGACAGTAATTTTTATTTCCAAAAAATCACGACATTTTAATTCAATAATACCAATTGTGATACAAAAAAAATAGTTAAAAAACTTTATATAAATAAGATTTTAAATTTAATTATAATGTTTAAGATAATAAATTAAATTATGATAAGGAGAAGAAAAATGAAAATAGCTTTTTTACGTCCAAATATGGGGGGAAAACGTTCCAATGATGCGATAGAGCCGCTTGCTTTTGCGGTGCTTTCGGGGCTTACGGATAAGACTAGACATGAGCTTATGCTGTTTGATGACAGGATTGAGGATATTCCGATGGATCTTGAGGTTGATTTAATTGTAATTTCTACGTTTACAATGACGGCTAGACGGGCTTATGAACTGGCGGATAATTATAGGAAACGTGGGGTTTATGTGATGATTGGAGGGTATCACGCTTCGCTTATGCCTGATGAGGTGCAGGAACATGCTGATACGGTTTGTGTGGGAAGTGGTGAGATTACCTGGAATGAATTTTTGCGTGATTTGGAAAATGGAGTAGCAAAAAAGAGATATGGGTGCACAAAGTTACCTGATATTAATGATGTTGTCTACGACAGAAGTATTTACAAGGGGAAAAAATATTCTTTTGTTGTGCCAGTTCAGTTTGGGCGAGGGTGTATGCATCAATGTGAATTTTGTACAATTGGAGCGGTTCACAAAGGAGATTTTCAGCATAGGAGCATTGAAAATGTGATAAACGAGGTAAAGGAAATCTTTAGAACGAATAAAAGGGCGAAAATTGTTTATTTTGTGGATGATAATATTTTTGCCAATAAGAAAAAGGCTTTGCAGCTGTTTGAAGATTTGAAGAAACTGAAAATAAAATGGGCTTGTCAAGGCAGCATTGATATTGCAAGAGATGAGAAATTGATAAAATTGATGTCAGAAGCGGGGTGCATTGAAATGCTTCTGGGATTTGAAAATATAAATATAAAAAATATTAAGAAGATGAAAAAGGTTGCAAATTATAAGTTTGACTATGAAAAAATCATTGATATCTATAAAAAATACAGGATACTTGTACACGCAAGCTATGTAATTGGGTATGATTATGATGATAAAAACTGCTTTGATGAGATTCTGGAATTTTCTAAAAAGCATAAATTTTTCCTTGCAGGCTTTAACCCGGCATTGCCGATACCAGGAACTCCTTTTTATGAAAGATTAAAAAAAGAAGGAAGACTTCTTTATGAAAGATGGTGGCTGGATGAGAACTTTCGTTATGGGAAAGCGTGCTTTGAGCCATATAATATGACGATTGAGGAATTTGAGGCGGGAATTTTGAAGTGCAAGGTGGAATATAACAGACATTCGAGTATCTGGAAAAGGCTGCTTGACGGTGCTGCCAATTTTAAACATGCCCTTGTATTTCTTGCTGTAAATTACATCAACCGAAAAGAAGTTTATAACAAAAAAGGAATAAAATTATGAGAATAATGCTTGTTTTAGCAAAGGATAACATTTACAAATACAACTCGATTCACAAAAGAAAATATTATCCGCAAATCACGTTAATAACGCTGGAATCACTAATTGACAGAAAGTATAACGCTGATGTTGTTATTGTCGACGAAGGTGTGGAAAAATGGGATGCTACTTCTAAAAAATATGAAAATGAAAAATTTGACTTAATTTGTATTTCTTCGGTAATTTCAGGATCGAAAAGGGCAAAAGAAATTGCCAAGTTTTGGAAAAGTAAAGGAGCGTATACATTAATTGGCGGGCATTATGCGACAGCTTTGAAAGAAGAGGCGTTACAATATTTTGACACAGTAATTACGGGAGCTGCTGAAATTTCATTTCCGATGTTTCTTGAAGATTTTACAAATGGAACTCCAAAAAGAGAATATTTTAACCTCGTTGGAAATGATTATGAACCGAAGCCATTAAACCGAAAACTTTTGAAAAATAAAAAATATTTCAAAAATTATGGCACAATCGTCGCAAACAACGGCTGTCCCAATAAATGCTCCTACTGCTCCATCACAAAGATGTATTCTGGAAAAAATCAGATAAAAAACATAGACTACGTGATAAATGAAATAAAAACGAATAAGCCCAAAAAATGGATATTCCTTGATCCAAACTTTTTAGGCAACAGAAATTACGCCATTCAGCTAATGGAAGAATTGAAAAAATTAAAAATAAAATGGACTGCTTCTGCAACAATAAATATTGGTAATGATAAAAAAATTTTGCAATTAATGAAAGAATCTGGCTGTATAGGCTTGGTTATTGGCTTAGAAAGTTTTGTTCAGGAAAATCTTGACGGAGTAAATAAAAAATTTAACAATGTCGCAGAATACAAAAAACTCGTAAAAACGATTCAATCTTATGGAATATCAGTCCTTTCCACACTTATGATAGGAATGGAAACTGACACAGTGGAGTCAATTCGCCAAATTCCTGATATTATTGAGGAAATTGGGGTAGATGTACCAAGATATAACATAATTACTCCGTATCCAGGAACACCTTTTTTTAATCAGTTAAAAGAAGAAGGCAGATTGCTTACAGAGGACTGGTATTACTACGACACCGAAACAGTTGTATTCAAGCCTAAAAATATGAGTTACGACACATTACAAAAGGAATTTTATAAATTGTGGCTTGATACTTTCACTTTCAAGCGAATTTTAAGAAGAGTGAAAACTTCTAGGAATAAGGGGCTGAAATTTATTTTGGAGGTGTTTTCTAGGCAGCATGCACGGAAATTTAGGAAGTATGGGAAGATTAAATTTGATAAATAGACGTTGAGAAAAAAGGAGAAAAACAGTGAAAATAACATTTATACTGCCTGCCATTGGGAAGAAAAAAGGGCAGAAATATATAAAAACATGGAAAAATATGGAGCCACTTATGATTGCAGTTTTAAAATCTTTAACTCCTGAGGATATTGAAACGAATTTTATGGATGACAGGAATGAGTTTATAAATTATGAGGAAAATACAGATTTGGTTGTGATTTCTGTGGAAACTTATACTGCCAAAAGAGCTTACGAAATAGCAAAAAAATTTCAGAAAAGAGGGATAAAGGTACTTGCAGGGGGGTATCATCCAACTGTAGAGCCTGACGAGTGTCTGGAACATTTTGATTCGATTATTTTGGGAAATGCGGAAAGCGTGTGGACAAAGATGTTGAACGATTTGAGCAAGAATAAGCTGGAAAAACGGTATTATGGTGTAACTACGTCTTTTGCAATGCCTGACAGGAGTATTTACAAAGATAGGAAATATTCACCGCTTGCACTGATTGAAACAGGGCGTGGGTGTAATTTTGGGTGTGATTTCTGTGCGATTCATTCCTATTATAAGAAAAAGTATTTTAGGCGTCCTATTGAGGAAATTGTGCAGGATATAAAAAATTCTGGGAAGAAGTATGTTTTTTTTATTGATGATAATTTTGTGGCGGATCATAAACATGCAATTGAGATTTGCAAAGCGATTGCTCCATTAAATATAAAATGGGTAACGCAAGGAGCTATTACCATTGCGAAAAATGATGAATTGCTTTACTGGATGAAAAAAAGCGGATGTAAAATGATTTTGATTGGGTACGAGTCGATGAATCCAAATATTTTAAAGGATATGGGGAAAGGCTGGAGAAGTGGCGTTGGGGAAATAAATGAACTGACGGAAAAAATTCATAGTTATGGAATCGGAATTTATGCTACTTTTGTATTCGGTTATGGAAATGATACGAAGGAAACTTTTGATGAAACGGTAAAATTTGCCAAAAAACATGGATTTTACTTTGCGGCCTTTAACCATCTCGTACCATTCCCAAAAACAGGCGTTTACAGAAAATTAAGAGAAGAAAAGCGGCTTCTTAGTGAAAAATGGTGGCTAGATGAAAATTATCCTTATGGACGGATTTCCTTTCTTCCAACCGATCAAACTCCCGATGAACTTTCCAAAAAATGTGCCAATGCAAGAAAAAGTTTTTTTGGATGGGCTTCAATATTTAAAAGGGGATTTATGCAGCTAAAACGAAACCATGATTTGGGAATGTTTGCAATATTTTTTGCACAAAACTTTAATTTAAAAAAAGAAGTTATGGGAAAATATGATTTGCCGTATGCACAAAACTTGGATGAAGCTCCAAAATAATTTTCAGTAAAATAAGTCGTAAGTATTGTGATAATTTCAAAGATACAGTAAAACTGCTTTAAAACCGAAATAAAAAGTTATAACTATTTTACTCAAATACTAAATTTATATAATTTTTAACAGTTTAGTTTTAAACGGGTTCGACTATATTTAGAATTTGATAAAACAAATGTTCTGAAGCAAGGGGTATTGACCCCTTGTGAAAATAAAAAAATCTTATTTTATTTAACAGATTCAGTAAGTTTATAAAAGATATATTGAAAATCAAGGACAGGAAAAATAAAAGTTAGATTCCATCCTGCCATCTGTCCTGAAACCAGAACCATTGTTCCGGCAGTTTTAAGATAATTTTTTCGTATTCAGCTAAAATAGATTTCATTATTTCGTGTCTATTTTTGTAATTTTCAGGATGGATAACTTTGTCTATAAAAATGTGGCAAATATTGTTTTTATCAACTTCATTGTGAATAATAACAATCGGAATATTCTCTTTCTTGGAAAAATAGGCAGGAAAGCCTGAATTAGTGGTAGGTAAGCCAAAAAATTTGATTTTATCGCCACCTGGTTTTCTTACATCACTTAAAAGCACAAAAACGCCCTTTGAATTTTTATTTTTCAAAAAAGACTTGTAGTTCTGCTCCGGAAAATAAGTCATATTGTTTCTAAAACGAATTTTATCCATATAGGATTCAATAAATTTATTTGGAATAATTCTAATTGGGATAAACATCCTATCATTTCCCGTTGGAAAAAGGCTGGCGTGAAAAAATCCAAAATGTGAAGTAACAAGAATAATCCGTTCATTTTCACTCTTTAATTTTTCCAGTAATTCAGAATTATATATTTTTGGCGGAAAATTCTCAAAATATTCATAAATCCAGAAGGGCAGTAAAAACGACTTTGCTGTATTTTTATAAGATTTTATCGCAATTGACTTGATTTCTTTTTTTGAGTAATTAAACCCATTTTGCTCATTTAAAATCAAATTTAAGTTACGATACGACAATTTTCTCCCTTTTGGAATGAGATAAAAAAGCAGAACTCCAATAAATTCAGATATTTTTAGACGAATTTTCGGTGGAAAAAAGTTAAAGATTTTTATAAAAATATAAAAAATTGAGAATATTATAAAATCTATGGTTGTTTTCATAAAATGCTCCTTTAAACATAATCTATTTAATAAATTATACCACAAAAAATAAAAAAATTAATTTTTAATATTGAAATTTATCTTTAGAAATGTTATAATATTTACGGATAAAAACCTAACGGTTATAATATGGCAAATTGTGAAAAAAAAAGTCTTGTTCATTATTGAATGGGGCTTTTTTTTATGTTATAATCATTTGTCAAGGCTTCACAAACCTTGATGCCATGTTATAAAGTTAGGAGGTGGTCTCAATGATGAACTGGGATTTGACTGTTTTAGCAGTTATAATCGCTGCTTTTTTATTTTTTAGCAGTCAAAAATAATTAAGTAAATTCCCATTGTTCTTCCCACCTTATGCCTGTCAGTTCTATTTACTGGACTGGCAGGTTTTTCATTAAAATATCAAGGAGCTTTCTAAAAATGATAGAAAAAATAAAAATTGGGTTAAATAATTTGTATTTATTTAAAAATAAAAATGATGAATATTTATTGCTAGATACGGGGGTACATGTAAAAAAGAAAAAAATTTTGAAGAGAATAATTCAGAAAATTGGAGAGGTAAAAAAGATAAAAGTGATAGTTCTAAGCCATTCTCACGCTGATCATGTGGGAAATTTGAAAATTCTTATTGATGCAATTGGAGATGTTAGAGTTATTGCACATAAAAATTCTGAAAATGTATTAGAAACAGGAAGAAGTGTTATTCCAAATGGATTTTATCCATTTACAGAAAAGGTTTCTAAAAAATTGAAAAGTAAAAAGAATTTTAGTAAAAATATCTTTCCAAAATTGGAGAAAACTGATATGGAAAAAGTGATTTTTATTGATTTTTTACAACAGAAAAGGATTTTGCTTTCAGAATGTGGTTTTGGAAATATGGAAATTATTGAAACAAAGGGACATTCAGATGATTCGGTTTCTCTTGCAGTTTTTGATGAAAAAAATAATGAGAAATATTTGTTTTGTGGGGATATGGTTCAGAACTTATGTTTTAAATTTCCATTAATTCCGCTATTTGGGGAGAATAAGGAAGAGTTGATTGAAAATTGGAAAAAGATTATTCTGAATGGCTATGATAAAATTTTTCCTGCGACGGGAAAAGAGATTATGGCACCAGATTTGATTAGGAGACTGGGGAAAGATGAAAAAAATAGAATTTAAAATTATTCAAAATAGTGATTACAGCGATGAAATAAGAAATATTCTGGATGAAGAGGAAATGGAATCGCTTATACAGGTAAAATATGAGAAAGTGCCGAATTTATTTGAATCATTGCAAAAAGATAGTGAAAAGACACCGATTATCGTGGTAGGAATTGATACTGAAAATGACAATCTTGTAGGTGTTGGAGCTTGTTCTATTTTTAAAAATAATATTGGGTATTTAAATTCATTTAGAATAAAAAAAGAATATAGAAATAAAGTCAATTTTGGCAAGGCTTACAAAATGTTAATAACAGAAGCCAAAAAATGTGGAGTAAAAACCGTAATTACGACTATTCTTGAAGAAAATAAAATAGCACAAAGAATCTTGACAAAAAGGCGAAAAAGTATGCCAATTTATGAATTTTATAAAAACATTGTATTTTTTAGTTTGAAAAATAATAGAAAAGGTGATTTGGCAGTAAACGATGAAGAAATTTTAAATTATGGAAATTTTGAAATTCACTTGAAAAATAAGGCCAATAAAAAATATGTTGTGATGGACTATAAAAAAATTTATAAATTTTTGTATAAATTTAGAAAAGTGATAGCATTTTTTGGATATCCAGAAATGCCTGAAATTAATAAAATTTCAAATTTTTTGTATGCAAATTTTGTTTTAAAGGATAAAAATGTAGATATGGAAAAAAATAAAAAAAAGTTTAGAAAAGCTGTAAAATTTATTCAAAATAAAGGTTATAGCTGTGATTTTTTTATGATTGGGAGTTATGAAAACTCGTTTTTGGAGAAAAATTTGAATAAAATGAAGGTTTTTAAGTACAAGAGCAAGATGTATAGGGTTTTTTATGAGAAAATTTGTAATTGTAAAAATAATGAAGAAACTAAGGATGAGGATTGGGAATTTTTGCTTTGGAATTTGTAATATGGATTTTATAATCAAAATGCAACACCTAAATATATTAAAATAATGTGCTTATTTTTTCAAATATAAAAATTTTATATTTATTAGTTCAATTTTTTAAAAATATTTTATTTATTTTTAATAATAAAGATTATTTTATATAAAATATTATAAATTTATCTGATAAAAGTGTTATAATTTTTTACAAAAATAATATTTTAGGAGGATTTTATGAAAAAATTAAATACAAATCAGTTGAAATATATTGCTTTATTTTTTATGTTTTTAGACTCAGTATTTTTTGCATTTTCAGGATTTTTACCATCTTGGATTCATTTAATCACAAGATTTGTGGCACCATTATTTGCATTTTTTACAGTGGAAGGCTTTTATCATACAAGAAATCGTAAAAAATATATGGCAAGATTGTGGATAGCCGCTATTTTGATGCAATTTGGAAATGTAATTTCATTTATTATACTAGGAGAAAGATATCAAATAGTAGATAATATTTTTTTAAGTCTTGCGATTGGATTTACAATAATTTATTTCTTGCAAAAAGGGAGAAGTAGTAAAAAAGTAATTTATAATATTTTAGGAATTTTTCTTTTTATTTTGGGATTGGCATTTTCTTTTGTTCCAATTGTGATTGGAAATTATATCATGGGGCTTGAAGGTGGAATACAGACTTTGTTTACAATGATTAGTTTTTGGGCATTTTATGGAAATAGAAAAAAGCAAGTAATAACATTTTTAATTTTGAATATGTTATACATTCCATTATTTACGCCATCGTTAAATCCTGCCAAATACCCTAATTTAAGAGCATGGTTTGATAGTTTTTGCTATAACAGCGACGGTTTAACATTTTTATTTTTACCATTCATATTTTTGTACAATGGAAAAAAAGGAAGCAAGGCACCAATTCACAAATGGTTTTTCTATATTTTTTACCCTTTACAATTTTGGATTTTGAATATTCTTGCATTCTTTTTGAAAATAAGAAGTTAAAGTTAAGTTACAATAATTTTTATTTATTTAGCTTTTATCGGCTTGACTTTGAAAAAGGGGAAGTCTATAAAATAAAGCAAGGAAAAAAATGTAAAAAATTCTTATTCCCTGCTTTTTATTTTTTTATTTTATAAAGAAGTTAAATAGTCAACCAGTTCCTTTTCAATTTGTGCATTAAATTTTCCAATTCTGAAATTGTACTTAATGTCTTCAAAATTTTCTGGATTTTTATCCATTTCATTTTTTACTACAGCTGGAAATTCATTCCAAAAAGTATTATATTTTCCATCAACATACGAAATTAATGTAGGTATTTTTATTTTTTCATCTATATTTGGAAAAAATTCTTTGGCAGTTTCTCTTGAACGGTAGTCGATTTTTATTTTATTATTCAAGTCGCTGAATTTTTTTAGGAAAGGGACAGTTGCACGGCAATCTGGACAATAAACTTGTGCTACGGCGATAATTGTAATATCCTTGTCTATACCTTTTATAGCCTTTTCAGTTTCTTCTGATAAAGAAATTTTTTCTATAATTCTTAGCTGCTTTTTGTCTTCTTGTGCTTCAGTCACTTCAAATTTTAAATAATCTTCAAATGTTCCCATTGCTTTCACCTCATAAATTTTATTTCTCTTTTTGATATTGTATCATTATTAGGCAAGTTTTTGCAAGTTTAAAAAATTTTTAATTCAAATTTTGGGGGTAATGTGCTAAAATCATTGTAGGAGGAAATTTTATGTATAAGGCTGTTGTAAGTGATCTGGACGGGACGCTTTTAAATGAAGAGCATAAAGTTAGTCCATTCACAAAGGAAACAATTGAATTGCTGCTAGAAAAAGGGATAAAATTTTATATTGCGACTGGACGGGGTTATGTTGGAGCAAAGGAAATAATGGACGAAATTGGATTGAAGATTCCTTTGATTACGTCAAACGGTGCCAGAATTGTAGATGAAAATGGAGTAGAAATTTACGTCAACAATATTGAGCAGAAATATGTGGATAAAATTTTTTCAATTAATTACAAATCATTCGATAAAGAAATAATTTTAAATGGATTCTCAGGTAATCATTGGTACGTAACAGAAGATGCCAGAGATTATTTTTATACACAAAAGCCAAACAGAAAGCAGTATCCGGAGCAAATTGAGTGGAATGACTTTGAAAAACTTGCTTTTACAAAAATATTTTTTCTGGGTGAACACGAAAAATTACTGGAAATAGAAAAGGAAGTCCGAAAAGTTACGAATGGAGAAGTTAATATCGTATTTGTAAATGAAAGAAGTCTGGAAATTTTTTCAAAAGACTGCGATAAGGCTGTGGCTGCAGGTTTTTTACTGCTAAGAGATGGACTTGCATTAAAAGATGCTGTTTCATTTGGAGATGGATTTAACGATTATGACTTAATAACTCAGACAGGACTTGGATTTGCAATGAAAAATTCGATTTACAGGTTGCTTGAAAAACTGACGGATACTGAAATTATCGAAAGTAATGCAAATGATGGGATGGCAAAGAAAGTGCGAGAACTATTTAATTTATAAAACCACTTTAAAACTAAACTTCAAAGCTATGACTATTTTACTTAAACTCTAATTTTGTTTAATTTAAATTAGTTCAATTTTGAAAGGGTTTGAGTATATTTAAAAAAATTAAATCTTTAAAATATAAATATTAGAAAGTGAAGGGAAATAATGAGTAAAATTGCATTGGTTGTAGACGATACGCCATATATTAGGGACGATATAAAGGACATTCTGGAAGATCAAGGATACAAGGTATATGAGGCAAGTGATGGCTTGGAGGCAGTGGAAATGTATAAAAAGGTAAAACCCACAATTGTTACAATGGACATAAATATGCCAAGAATGCACGGGCTAAAAGCCACACAAGTCATTACTGATTTTGACAAGGACGCTAAAATTATGATTTGCAGTACAATGGTTATGTTCCCAAACTATATGAAAATGGGAAAGGAAGCTGGAGCAAAGGCATTTTTATCAAAACCTTTTAATGAACAGGAATTTATGAATGAATTTTCAAAATTATTTTTATAAAAATTATCAAAACAGTAAAAGAAGGGGATAAATCAGATGTTTAAAGCTGTTGTAACTGATCTGGATGGCACACTTCTAAATGCAGAGCATAAAGTAAGTGAATTTACTAGGGAAACAGTGGAGCTATTATTGCAAAAGGGCATAAAATTTTATATTGCAACTGGAAGAAATTATTCAGGAGCAAAGGAGGCTATGAATGAGCTTGGCGTAAAAATCCCTTTAATTACATCAAATGGTGCCAGAATTATAGATGAAAATGGGAATGAAATTTTTTCAAACAACCTGAAAAGGGAATATTTGGATAAAATTCTAGATATTGATTACAAGTCATTTGGACAAAATATTATTATAACTGGATATTCTGGCTCAAACTGGTTTGTTACTGAAGATCTGAGAGAATATTTTTATAATAAGAAGCCTGACAGAACTAGATATCCGAAACAGATTACTTTTGAAGAGTTTAAGAGAAATGATTTTACAAAAATATTTTTTATTGGAGAAAAGCACGATGAATTGCTGAACTTGGAAAATGAAATAAAAAAAGCAGTCGGAGAGAAAAATATAAGTATTTTATTTGCAAGTGAAGGAAGTCTGGAAATTTTTCCTGTGGATTGCAGCAAAGTAAAGGCGGCAAAAATAGTACTGGAAAGAGATGGATTGACACTGAAGGAGGCTGTTTCATTTGGAGATGGATTGAATGACTATGGCTTGATAGCAGAAACTGGGCTTGGATTTGCAATGGGAAATTCGATTTATTTATTGCTTGAAAAATTGACAGATACGGAAGTTATTGACAGCAATGCAAATGATGGGATGGCAAAAAAAGTAAGAGAATTATTTGATTTATAAAAATAAAGGAACAGGAAAGGAAAAATTTATGTATAAAGCAGTTATCAGCGATTTGGACGGAACTTTGCTAAGCAGAGGGCATCACGTTACTAAATTTACTAAGAATGTAATAAAAAAAATAATAAAAAACGGAATAAAGTTTTATATCGCCTCAGGCAGAAGTTACGATCAGATTGGATACGTAACTGAGCAGCTTGAAGTAAAAATTCCGATTATAGCGGCAAATGGGGCAAGAATTTTTGATGCAGACGGAAATATGATTTATGAAAAAGGATTATCAAGCAAAGCGGCAAAAGCAATATTGGGACTGGATTACGAACATATTGCCGAAGGTTCACATCTAAACATTTTTTCAGGAAATGACTGGATTATCACAAAGGGAACGGCTCAAAAAGTGTATGACAGAATTCCAAGAGATGTAAAAGTCAATTTTAAGGAAGTTCCAAAAAATGAACTAAAAAATTTGGATATATTAAAAATATTTTATATCGGAGAGCATGAACAGCTTACAAACTTGGAAAAAGCCATCCTAAAAATAACAGACGATGTAAATGTCATCTTTGTCAGCGATTATTGTATGGAAGTTATGGCAAAAGGTGCAAACAAAGGAGCGGCGGCAAAATTCCTGCTAGAAAGGGAAGGCTTGGAATTAAAGGATGCAGTAGCCTTTGGCGATGGTGAAAATGACTTTGAAATGCTTACAATGGTTGGAAAAGGCTATGCAATGGGAAATTCCATCGACAGACTAAGAAAACTGCTGCCAAAAGATTTTGAATTTGTTGGAGAAAATACGGAAGATGGGGAAGCTGTGAAATTGCAGGAATTGTTTTTGGAAAGAGCAAAAAATATTTGATTTTTAAATGAGGTTGTTTCATAAGTCATGAATAACTTTACTTACGAAAATATTATATATTTTTAGAAATTTTATAAAGAAATATATAATATTTATGATTTGATAAACTTATTACTTTGTGACTACAACCTCTTTATTTTAATTATTTAAACATTTAATTTTTATTAACCATAAAGACAGTATATAAAATATTAGATATCTTAAATTTTTAGACATATCTTAAAATAAGATATAAAAATAGTTATTAATGCAATAATAAAAAATGTTAATGAAAATTTAAATAAAGTATATTTGTTAGTAGTTATTTTTGAATTTATTAATATTTCTTCTGAAAGATCAAAATTATATTTACTTATGTTATCTAAATTTTTACTAAGGAAATATTTTAACATAACAGCAGATAAATATTCTTCTTTAGTTGTAAAATTAGCTATATCTGAATAAAAACACAAATTATTATTTCTAGTATTCATTTGTAATTTAGGCATGAATCTAATTATGGGAAAAAAAGAAATTAATGAAATTATTAAGGATAAGCCTAACCCTATTATCACAAAATTATTATGAGGTATGTCTTTTAAACAAGAAATCAAAACTAATATTCCTCCAATTAAAACTCCATGTTTCGCTTCAGCAAATAATAACCAACTATTTATATTTTCAAATATTTTTTCTAATTTATTTGTCAATTTTTCGTCCATTATTCATTTTCTCCTTTCTTTTTTATGTAATCGAATCCTTTTTGTAATGAGTTTTTAAAATCTTTAACTTTTTTACCACTTATTGAATCTATCTCACTTTCTTTAACAAACTTAGCATCTGAAAATTTTGAATGATCATAATTAAAATCTTTATCATTTTTTATTTTTGCTATAAAAATTATCCCTTGATGATAATCTCCTCTTTTATTTACTGTGTATATTGTTAATGGTTTAGGTTGCTGATCTTCTCTATCAGTTTCAAGTTCTAGTTCTATGTCAATATTAAAATCCTTTTTGTACTCATCTTTAATTTTGTCACTCAATTTTTGTGTAATTTCTGCTTTAGCACATCCAAATTCCCATTTTTCAGGTTCGTATTCTCTATCCTTACTTCTTTTGGCTATTAAAATCTCAGGTTCTTCTTTATTTTTATAACACATAACTGCACAATGTAATTCTAACTTTGTTGGAGTATTAACCAATTCATTCTTTGGAGTGTCTATTATATTTTTTTCTATTTCGTTAATTTTTTTAGATAAATTGTTATCATTAATTATCTTTTCAAAAAAATAATCATTAATTGTAAACATTTCTTTTTTTATTCCATTTATAATTTTAGACTTTTCTAATTTATCTCGATTGTCTATAAATTCTTTTATTATTTCATTATTTAAATAATCGTTATAATGAAAATTTTCTTCAAGTTTTTCTGCTTTACCCTTATAATACCAAATTACAGGATATAATTTTTCATCCCAAATGCCTTTAAATTTTTTATACGTAATTACATGCATTAAATTATTATTTTCTTTAGTGATATCTTTTTCTAATTTTTGCTCACTTATATTTTTCATATATTTATATAAAAAGTAAGCGAGTTCAAAACTTATAACAAAATTCTGAGACGTAACAGCTTTAGATATCCTAAATCCTGCATCTATATCATTACCTAAAAACTCATAAATTTGATAATTTTCTCCTAATTTTTGGCTTTTATAAATTATTTCAATATTTCCATAGGGATGAGAAAAATAATCATTTTTTTTAGTTTGATCGATAATTAAACCTATCCAAGCAGCTGATTTCAATGAAAGAGTATTATTTAAATGCATTGATTTTTTTAAGTTTTCATTATTTATTATATCTAAATCTTTTTCAAAAAAATTTCCATTTTTCAAAGAATTTATAATAAAATCTTTTCTATCATTTATTATCTTTATATCATTCCACAATTCTTCTAAACTACTTACCTGCTTTATAAAAATTATTTCATCGCCTAAAATTCTCCATAATTGACATTCTTCTAAATTTTCTAATACTTCTCTTTCTATATATTTAAGAAGTCTATTAATTATTATTGGCCAGTATAGGTAATTCATAGTTTTATATTTTGATGAATCAGTAATGTCAAAAGAAAAAAATAAAACAGCACTTTGTTTCAAATTTTTTATTTCTTTTTGCTCTTTTTTAGTTTTTTCATATTCATTTATTAATTCTTCTGTAGCTTCATTTATTTTCATTACCATTTTAAATATCCTAACCATTTCCCTCTATTTGATGCAGCCTCTCTTGAAACTTCAAAATGTTCTGCAATTATACGAGTATCAATTATGTTATTATTATCTACATTTTTATACAAAATATTTCTATATTCTTCTTTAGGCATCAAAAAAGCAGCTGCAAATTGATTTGCTTCCATTTCTATTTCATCATAATTTCCATTTCTATTAAAAATTTTTCCAACTGGAGTATTTTCCCATCTTTCAGTACCAAATCCCATATGTAAAAATAAATGTCCTAATTCATGTGCAATTGTAAAATTTTCTCTTTCTAATGTTGCATTACCATTATAAAGTAAGATTCTAAAATTATTGTTTGGTAACTTTTCAATAGAGCCATCTGACAATTCAAATATATTACTTGTATCTAAAATTTCACCGCCAATATTCGTAATTAAATTTCTCATAGTCATTCCTCTATCTGGTCTAATTTGTTCTGCAATTGATTCTGCTATATCCCATATCAATTCTTTTTCCATTTATTAACACCTCTTTTATATAATTAAAACTACACTAATATTATAACATAATTTATTAGTTTATACTATAAATTAAAATTAAATATAGCTTATATTAATTTTTAGTAGAAATCGCATCCACATCATACTGTTTTCCCAGCTCAAGTTGAGAATTATTCTTTAAGTCATAATAAGCCGCAACGCCTATCATTGCTGCATTATCAGTGCAATATTCCATTTTTGGAAAATGAACTTTGATTTGTTCACCTTCATTAGTCTGAATATTTTTAAATTCTGAAAATTTCTCACGAAGCCGTCTGTTAGCAGAAACGCCACCTGCAACAAGTATCGTTTTCACATCCTTTTCCTTCACAGCCGTCAATATTTTATCATACAAAACATTTACAATAATTTCCTGAAGAGATTTTGCAATATCTTCTTTTGAAATAGCATTGCCTTTCATCTTTTGGTTATTTACATAATTAGTTATAAAAGTCTTTATCCCACTAAAACTGAAATTATAGCCGTCAACTTTTGGTTTTTTTATTTTTAAAATATCTTCTCCGTTTACTGATAGTCTATCAATATGTGGTCCTCCTGGATATTCCAGCCCCAATATTCTTGCAATTTTGTCATAAGTTTCTCCAACAGCATCATCCAATGTTTCGCCAAGCAAATCAGTTATTATTTTCCCATTTTCTTCATAAATATAATACAAGTTTGTATGTCCACCTGATACAACTAGCGATATTGCGGGTAATTTTACATCGTTATCAATGAAACTTGAGAAGATATGCCCATTAATGTGATTTACTGGAATTAATGGAATGTTGTTGGCATAACTCAAGGATTTTGCGAACATTAAGCCTACAAGCAGGGAACCGATAAGCCCAGGAGTATTTGTTACAGCGATATAATCAATATCGCTTAATTGACAGTTTGCTTTTTCCAGAGCTTCGGTAAATACTGGTAAAATGTTCTCAATGTGGTGCCGTGAGGCTATTTCAGGCACTACGCCGCCAAATTCCTTGTGAATGTCAATCTGAGTGGAAATAATATTGCTTAAAATCTTTTTCCCATCTTCAACAACTGCAACGGATGTTTCATCACAGGATGTTTCAAATGCAAGTATTTTCATAGTTTTTCTCTCTTTCTTCTTTTCGTTTTTCATTTTTTCTTTAATTTTTAATTGTCATATTCCTTAACAATTTTGTCAAATACAGTTTCTACCGAAATCCCAGTCATACAATCTGCATATTTCTTAGGAAATTTGTCTTCTCCATAAAGTGAATGTGGCGGACAGCTTGGATTATTTAGCAAAAATGTGCTTTTTTCAAAGGAAAATAATTTTGGATCAGTTGGTCCAAAAAATACAAAAGTTTTGGCTTTTACGGCTCTAGCTATATGGAAAGGGCCTGAATCATTTACAATTGCTGCTTTGGCATATTTTAGCAATATTCCGCTTTCCTTAAAAGATATTTTTCCACACAAATCAATTAATCGTCCATCTCCATCGGCTTTTACAACATTTGCATCTTCTTTTCCACCTATCACAAAAATTCTCAATTTTTCATTATTTTTTACAAACTTACTTTCATTTTCCAGAATTTTTTTTGCCAGTTCATCATAATAAGGCCATTTTTTCGTAAATTTGGAGGCTCCTGGAGCTAGCACAAAATAATTTCTATCTTTCAAATCATATTTTTGTACAAATTCTTCTTCCATTTCTTTATCAATATAAAATTCTAGATTATCTCCAAATCCATTTTTCATATTTTTATCAGAAAAACTTATTCCCAGTTTTTTCAATGCTGTAAAATAACTCTCAACAATTGTACAATCTGCATTATATGTAATAAGTTTCGCTTTTACAAGTATAGTTTTCCACCATTTTCTCTTTTTATACCGGAAATACTGAGTGTGTCTAGCTTCAAGACTTTTTCCAATAATTCTGGACAAAAATTTAGAATGTAAATCAATAACATAATCATAATTCTCTGTTTTCAGCCTATTTACCATATTTTTTATATAATTTCTATCCTTGCTCTTCTTTTTATCAAAAATTATCAAATTCCTAATTTCAGGATTCAATGAAATTGCCTCAGAAAAAGTATTGTAAACTATAAAATCTATCACAGCCTCTGGATACCTTTCCTTAATCGCTCTTATCACCGGAGTTGTAAGCACCACATCTCCAAATGAACTAAATCTTATTATTAATATCTTCATATTTTTCCTCTTCTAAAATAAAATCTCTTTTTTTGATAACAACACTTTAAAACCAAACTTAAAAATTTTGACTATTTTACTTAAACTTTATCTTTTTTTATTTTTATCAGTTCAATTTTATAAGAATTCAAACGTATTCTATAATTTAAAACTATTATAAGTCAAACACTTTGATTTATGAATAAAAAAGAGCATTCATAAAAATCCTGCCCTCTTTAAATCGTAACTAGCCTATTTTAACGCCGCTTTTGCCTTTTGGAATAAATCCTGTATAAATTCTCCCTTGTCAGTATCAGTTCCTGAAATTGTTACAGTTCCCGGTATCCCGCTTGTATAAGGATAGATGTTGTAAGTCCAGCCGTTTTTTGTGGTGATTTGACGAATATTCTTGTTTTCTGATGCGGCTACTTCTGTAACTTCCACCTGCCCTTTGTATTTATTTTTTTCAAATACTTTTAAAAGGCTCAAAAGTGCAGACTCATCGTGTTTTTCAATAATAAACTCAACTTTATTTGCATCTGAAAGATTTTTATACATCTGTTTTGCAAAATCTCCATCCTTTTTCAGCTTAGAAAGAAGATTTGCAAGCCCTCCACGATTTGCTGTTCCGCTTATTATCGGATTTTCATAATTGTCATTAACAACTCCGATTACAACTTTGTCTAAAGCTGAAAACGAAAGAGTTCCAAAAATAATAAATAATACTAAAATTAATTTTTTCATCTGTATTCCTCCTTTTTTATCTTTTACTATTTTCAAAAGTTTAAATTTTTTATTAATTACAATATTTTTAAAACTTTCATTCTTACTATTTTTCCAGTATTTACAAAAAATTATAATTAACTACAATATTAATTAATATATCCCTATCTTCTTCTTCCCTTCATAAATCCTCCACTAAGTCCTGGAATACCGCCACTGTTAAACATTTTCATCATTTGTTTCATTTGCTCAAACTGTTTTATCAATTTATTTACGTCATTTACCTGAACTCCGCTTCCTTTGGCAATTCTCATTTTACGGCTTCCATTTTTTAGAAGTTTCGGATCACGTCTTTCCTGAACTGTCATTGAAAAAATAATCGCTTCAACTTTTTTCATTTCCTTTTCAGCCATTCCCATGTCAATCATGCTTGTGTCAACTCCTGGTATCATTTTCATAATTCCCGCAATTGATCCCATTTTTCTTATCATTTTAAACTGCTTTAAAAAATCTTCAAAGTCAAACTGGTTTTTTCTAAATTTTTCCTCCATTTTCTTGGCTTCTTTTTCATCAATAGCTTCCTGCGCCTTTTCCACAAGTGAAACAACGTCCCCCATTCCAAGAATACGTGAAGCAAGCCTGTCAGGGTGAAATGGTGCTATATCGTCCAGTTTTTCCCCTTCACTTATGAATTTAATTGGCTTTCCTGCAACTTCCTTTACCGAAAGGGCAGCTCCTCCACGAGTATCCCCATCCAGCTTTGTAAGCACAACCCCAGTAATATCAAGCTGCTCATTAAACTCTTTTGCCACATTAACCGCATCCTGTCCAGTCATTCCATCAACCACAAGCAAAATCTCATTTGGATTAAAACTGTCCTTTATATCTTGAAGCTCCCCCATAAGCTGCTCATCGATATGCAGTCTTCCCGCCGTGTCAATAATCACATAAGTCGCATGTTCCACCTTTGAAGCCTCAATCCCCTGCTTTACAATTTCCAGCGGATCTGTGCTCTCGTCAATCGTAAACACTGGAACTTTCACTTGCTCTCCTAATACCTTCAATTGCTTTTTCGCAGCAGGCCTGTAAACATCCGCCCCAATCAGAAACGGCTTTTCCCCTTTCGATTTTAGATGCTTTGCCAATTTCCCGGCAAACGTAGTCTTCCCAGCCCCTTGAAGCCCAGAAAGCATTACAACAGTAGGATTTTTATCAGCCTTGACAATCGAAACATTTGAACCTCCAAGTACCTCCACCAGTTCATCATTTACAATCTTAACAAATTGCTGCGTAGGATTAACCCCGCTAATAACCTGCTCTCCCAACGCCTTTTCCCGAATCTTTGCCACAAAGTTCTTAGCCACGCTATAATTTACATCCGCCTCAAGCAGTGCCAGCCTCACTTCCCTCAAAGCATCCTTCATATTGCTCTCAGTCAATTTCCCCTGTCCACTGACTTTTTTAAATATATCCTTAAATCTGTCTCCTAAATTATTAAACATTATTGATTTTTCTCCTTATTTTATATATTTTTACTTGTATATTTTTTTAATTTTCGTGATTATAGGATAACATATTATGGGGGAAAAAACAAGATGATTGGAAAGATTTGGTTACCTGCCTTTAAGATTTTGGTAAATTAAGTCAAGACATTTACGTTTATGTTCGGTTTTGGGATGGACGTATAAATTTAAAGTGGTGTTTACGCTGGAATGCCCTAAAATTTCTGAAACAGTCTTGCAGTCGATTCCAAGTTCGATGGCTTGAGTGGCAAAAGTGTGGCGAAGGCTGTGAAATGTAAGTTTCGGGAGAGTCAGGAAATGGAGGAGTTTTTGATAATAATATCGATAACAGTGAGGTTTTAGATAATTTTTGCCGTTCGTTATAAAATAGTAATTTTCGTTTTGCTGAAATGATTTTATTAAATTTATAAATTCGTTACTAAGAGGGATTTGACGATTTGAATATTTAGTTTTTGGCGTGCTAATAATGACTTTTGAACAGGATTTATCTTTTTTCTTTATATAAATTTTTTGTAAAGTTCTGCAAACTGTCAGGGTACGCTTTTCAAAATCTATGTCCTTCCACTGTAACCCGCATATTTCCCCTAGCCGTAACCCTGTCTGCAAACAGAGTAAGATTCCTAGATTCTTTGAATTCTGATGGGAAATAAGATAATTAAAAAGTATTTTCTGTTCAGAATTAGTAAAAGTCTTTAAATATAATTTTGTGGAAGAAACAGGAAATTTATAGTGAAAATTCTGAAATGGTATTAATTTATTTTGAATTGCCGCATTTAAGGTGCTTTTTGCAAGCGACGCCATATCCTTGACCGTTTTTAGCGCAAGTCCTTTTTCTAAATCTTTTTTATTGGCATTTAATTTTAAAAGAATAAAATTTTGTAAATCTTCATTTGTAATATCACCAATTCTCCTTTTCCCAAATACAGGCTTTAAATGATTTTCAATAATATTTGTATAAGCCGCATAAGTTGACTCCTTAATAAAACTTTTTTCTCTTTCAAGCCAAACATCCAGCCATTCCCCGTACTTCAAATTCTTGTTTAAATGTTTTTTTGCAGTCATATTTTCCTCCTAAATTTAGTTTTTTATATTTTACTAAATTATTGGAAAAATGTTTAGTAAATTTAACAAAGTTTGTTACTTAATTCATAAAATTTATTTCACTAAGTATTATACCATAAAATCATATATTTTTGTTATTTTTTTCATACTATACAAATGAAATTAATAGTCTTTTCTACTAAATCTTATTTTTTATTGTTAATAAATATTCTTCCTATAATTTTTATATTTTTTCTTTTTTATAAAGTAAAGGGGATCAATCGCCATCCCCTTTACAATCCCCGCTTGTCTAAGCATTTTTTGAAAACAAAATTGAAACTCGCTACGTTAAACTTCGCTCAAACAGTCAATTTTATTTCCAAAAAATCACGACGTTCCTAAAAAATAATTTAATAAAAACAAATATTAAACAAAATTGTAAAAGTCTAGTAATTGAATATCCTTACATAAAGAATTAAGTAACAAACTTTGTTGAAAATTAATAATCTGAAAGGATAAAAATGAGAAAAAAAGAATATAGTGCAGGAATTGTAAGTAAGGGATTTTGGTTTTTGGAATTTAAGAAATTTTTGGAACTTTTGATAGAGGGAAAAAGCGAAAGTGAAATTAAAGAATTACAAGATGAAGAAAATATTTTTTCTGCACCGTCAAAAGATTATGGAAAAAGAATTATAAGCGAGATAAATAAAAGAATAAAAGTACTTCCAAAAGAAATAAAGGAACTATTTTTTGAAAGTGATACGGGAACTCAAAAAGTAATAAATCTTTTATCTATAATGGGAACTGATAAATTATTTTTTGAATATGTATACAATTCATACAGAAATGAACTGTTGCTTGGAACAAAGGAATATAATCCGGGTATCGTTATGAAGTTTCTGAAGGAAAAAGCAGAGCAAAATGAAGACGTAGCAAAGTTTAGTGAAAAAACACTGAAAAGAATGCAAGGCACATATGGAAATTATTTAAAAGAAGCAGGTTTACTTGAGGAAAAAAACAAAGAGATATTATATAGAAAAGTTTATTTGGATTATGAGCTGGAAAAATTATTAAGGGAAAATAATATGGAAATGTACATAAAAACATTAAAAGGAGAAGTGTAATGACAAAAACAGAAATAGATTTAGGGAAAATAGAAAGTGAAATAGGAAAGACTTCTTTTTTAAATGGTAAAGGACTTGGAAATGAAGTTGCATATTATGTTTTCGATTATGATCCTAAAGATGAAATTCTTGTAAGGGAATATATAGATAAGTTAGTAAAAAAGGATAAGGAATTTGGAGATGGATATAAACTGAAAGTTTATGATGTGTATGACCTGATGATTGAACTGCTGGAATCTGAATGCTATCTGGAAGACTGCTTTGAAATGGAAAAAAATGATGGAATGAACTATCTTTTGGAGTCTGTAAATGATTTACTTCGAATGAATGATGATAGCAATTACTTTGCAGAATATATAGAAGAAAATACACCTGAAAAAGCTATTGTCTTTTTAACAGGAGTTGGAAAAATATTTCCATTTGTGCGTTCGCATAAAATATTAAATAATCTGCATCAAATTTTTGACAGAGCTCCAGTAGTGATGTTTTATCCAGGAAAATATGATGGACAGTCACTGGAATTATTTGGAGAATTTAAAGATGATAATTATTACAGGGCTTTTCCATTGATAAAGTAATCTGAGAAAATAATTTAGGATAGGAAAATAGGTTGGGGGTTAAACAATTTTATAAAAATCATAAAACGATAATATATGAATAGAGAGGAGTGTATGGAGCTTTTTAAAATATAGCTTCAGAAGAGTTTATGAAAATAAGAGAGATGTTTAAAAAACCTATTGACAGAGATATTAAAGGAGTAATAAAAGTAGGACAGAAGGAAGAGGAAAATATAAAGCAGGAACTGGAAGAATATGTAGTAACAAATGAATTGCAGAAACATTTTAGGGATTTTTTTTCAGCATATGGTAAGGGAATTAGTGGAAATACAGATGATATGGGAGTTTGGATAAGCGGTTTTTTTGGAAGCGGGAAGTCACATTTGTTGAAAATACTATCTTATCTGCTTTCAAATAAAGAAATTAATGGGAAAAAAGCAATTGATTATTTTTTGGAAGATAATAAAGTAAAAGATGAAATGGTTATTGCAGATATGAAAAGAGCTTGTCAAACTTCGACAGACTCTATTTTATTTAATATTGATTCTAAAAGTGAAAGTACTGGAAATAAAGGGAAAGATGATATTCTGAAAGTATTTTTGAAAGTATTTAATGAAATGCAGGGATTCTCTCCAAAACCACATGTGGCAGATTTAGAGAGGGAACTGGTTTCAGCTGGAAAATATGAGGAGTTTAAAGAAAAATTTGAAGAAATTTCCAGAAAAAATTGGGAAGAGAGAAGAAATAATTTTAACTTTGAAACTTCCAAAGTTAAAAAAGCCTTGGCAGAAATAGGATTTATGACAGAAGAAGAAGCAAATAACTGGATTGAATCTTCTAGAAAGGACTATTCCATTTCGATAGAAGATTTTGCAAAAATGATTGATAAATATATTAAGAAAAAAGGAAATAATCATCATGTAATATTTTTTGTAGATGAAGTTGGACAGTATATAGGAGAAAATACTGATTTGATGCTGAATCTGCAAACTGTAACAGAAGATTTAGGAGTATATTGTAAAGGAAAAGCATGGGTAGTAGTAACATCTCAGCAGGCTATAGACTCTATTACAAAAGTAAAAGGAAATGATTTTTCTAAAATACAGGGTAGATTTAAAACTAGAATCAGCTTAACGTCTACAGATGTGTCAGAAGTTATAAAAAAGAGAATTTTAGAAAAAAATGAATATGCTGAAAAGGAACTTTCTTTAGTTTATTCTGAAAAGGAATCAGTAATAAGAAATCTTATTCTATTTGATGATACAGTTGAAAAGAAGATTTATTCAGATATAAAAGATTTTCAGAAAGTTTATCCTTTTATTCCTTATCAGTTTAAGATACTTTCACATGTTCTGACTTCTATTCGTGAACATAGCTCAAGCGGAAAACATTTATCTGAAGGAGAGCGTTCGATGCTTGCGATGTTTAAGGAAGGAGCAGAAAAATATAAGGAAGATGAAACAGGAGTACTTGTTTCCTTCGATAAATTTTATGATGGACTTCAAAGTTTTCTGGATCACTCACATTCGGTTATCATAACAGGAGCTATGAAAAACAGCTATATCAATTCTGAAAATAAAGAAAACTGCTTTAATGTGAATGTACTTAAAGTTCTTTTTATGATTAAGTATGTTAAGGAAATAAAGGGGACACTGGAAAATATTACTACATTAATGGTTGAAGATATAAATGAAGATAGAATAGTGTTAAAGGAAAAGGTTAAGGAAGCACTAGATGTACTTATAAAACAGACACTTGTACAAAAATCTGGAGATGTGTATATATTCCTGACAAATGAAGAGCAGGAAGTAGAGAAAATGATTGATAAAATTGATGTGGATATGAATGAAATATTGAGAAAAATTTCAGAAAAAATATTTGATAAATTCTATTCAGAGAAAAAATATCAGTCACCTAAATTTAAAGATTATACTTTCTCCTTTAATCAGAAAGTTGATGACAATGCAAGAGGGAAAGATACATATGATATAGGAATAAATATAGTTACTCCAAATTCTGATTACAGTGGAAATGAAAGTTCCCTGTTAATGAAAAGTACACAGGAAAATTCAGTATTTATTGATTTAGGAGAAAATAGTTTCTATATAAATGCAATAGAGATGGATATAAAAATAGAGAAATTCTTAAAATCAGGAGAGGCTGATGATTTACCGCAAGGAAGTATCATAAAGGAAAAAAAGAGTACAGAGCGTAAGGAACATATAGAACGTTCAGAAAGAATGCTGGAAGAGGCCCTTAGAAATGCGAAATACTATGTAGGAGGAAATAACCTCTCTCTTAATGCAAAGGACTATAAAACCAAGATAACAGAAGCATTAGGGAAATTAGTAAACAAAGTATATAACAAACTGGACTATATTACAAAGTCTATGGGAGAAAGCGATATAAGGGAAATTTTTGAAGATAGGGAAGATACGTTAATTACTGCTGAAAGAAAAAAAGATAATGTAAATGCAATACAGGAAGTTGTAAATCATATAAAACTTAAAAAGGACAAGGGACTGAAAATAAATATAAAGGAAGTAAAGGATTACTTTTCAAAAGCTCCTTTTGGTTGGAATGATAGAGACATTGAATGGATAGTTGCAAGAGCATTTAAAGATGGAGAAATAGAGCTTAAAAGAAATGGAAATAACTTAAGCCTGTTAAATGAAACTTCTGAGAATATTATAGAAAGTATTGTAAAAAAAGACAGTGGAGAAAGAGTTTATCTTGAAATAAAGGAAAAGATAGATAACAAGAGCATAAGAGCAATGAAAACTGTAGCAGATGAACTGTTTGGAAAAAGTATTGATTCAGAAGACACAGATAAAATGGTGAGGGATTTTAAAGAGCTGACAAGGGCAAAACTTACTGAAATAGAAGATTTGGAAAGAAATTATAAGAATAAAAATTATCCAGGCAAGGATGTATTGGAAAATGGAGAAAGACTTTTAAAAAGAATACTTGTATTGAAAGATACAAGAGAAATATTCGATGAGATTTTAGGTCATGAAGATGACTACTGTGATTATGTTGAAGATGTGGAACCTATAGATAAGTTTTTTGCCGGAGAACAGAAAAATATATGGGATGAGTCTGTTAAACTGTATGAAAAGTATACTGTTTCTAAAAATTATTTTTCAGATGAAGAGATTGAACAAATTGTAAGAGATATAAATAAAATATTGAATGATAAAAAGCCATACAATAAAATTAAGGATTTGAATGAATTAAATAAAAAATTTACTGAAAATTATAATCAGATTTTATCTGAAAGAAGAAATCCCATTTTAGAGAAAATAAAAGAGACAAAAGAAATAACATTGGATAGACTGTATACGGAAAATGAAGAATTAAAAGAAAAGTTTACTAAAAAAGTTGAAGAAAGCTTTTCTGAAATTTTGAGAAATGCTGAAAAGTCAGAAAATATAAGGGAAATAGAAACTTTTGACAAAGAAGCTTCAAATTTGAAAAGTAAACTTCTTGATGAATTTGAAAAACAGGAAGAGGAAATAAGAGTAAACTTAAAAACAGATGATGCAGTAGAAGAAAGTCCAGCAATTCCAATAAGAATAAAGAAACCAAAAGTAATAGGAATTGCTAAAATAAATAAAGATAGAGTATGGAAAATACAAAGCAAAGAAGATATAGAAAGTTATCTTGAAAAATTGAGAAAAAAACTGGAAAAAGAACTGGAAGAGAGTGAGATTGTGGAAGTGGAATTTTAGTTAAATAAGGTGGGGGGTTATTTTAATAAAGTGAACTTAGGCTAGCAGAGCTAGGGTTAGCAAGTAATGATATAGTATTTTTATGTACATTATTGTTTTTAATACTTATTGTAAAAGTTTTTGAATACTTTTTTCATAAGACAGGAGTGATGTGTATGGACAAAATAAAAGAAAAATATTTGGAAATAGTTATTGATTTAATAGTAGAAAAAACTATTCTGCTAACCTAAGTTCATTTTGAAAATAATAACAAGGAGGAAAAATTGTAGTTTTTTATTTTACTACAATATATAAAATATATGGACAAAGTCGCATTAAGAAATTTTGCAGTAAATGCAAAAGAAAAAATGGAAGATGATATAAAAAGAAAATTGGAATTGATGGGGATTACTGAAAAAGGGACAGGAGAAGAAACTGTAAAAGAAGACGACTATCTGAAGATTAATGGACAGGAATTTAATGAAAAGGAAGTCAAACAGAGGGAAAAAATAATTGAGGTATTAAAAGCAAGAGAGAAAGATGAAGATTTTAAGAAATGTTTTGATGAATTGGTTGAGGAAATAGCATATACCTGGTTTAACAGAATTATTGCTATTAGATTTATGGAAGTGAATGATTATATTCCTGATGGAATAAGAATTTTATCTTCTGACAGGGAAAATGACAGGGAACCTCAAATAATAAGGGAAGTATTTGATACAGACCTGGAATTTTCAAATGATGAAAAAAATTATGTATATAAGTTAAAAGAAGAGAACAAAATAGAAGAGCTTTTCAAATTTTTATTTATAAAAAAATGTAATAAACTTAATGAAATATTGCCTGAATTATTTGAAGAAACTGAAGATTATTCAGAGTTGCTTTTGCCAATTTCGATAAATGATGAAGAGGGGATTTTGAGAAAGTTAGTGGATGAAGTACCTGAAGAGAGCTTTGATGTGGAAAAAGAGGGACAGATTGAGGTTATTGGGTGGCTTTATCAGTATTATAATGAAGAAAAGAAAAAGGAAGTAGACCAAAAAACTAAAAAAGGAAAAAAAGTGGAACAGGATGATATCCCTGCAAAGACACAGTTATTTACACCAAAATGGATAGTAAAATATATGGTGGAAAATAGTTTAGGGAATTTATGGCTGGAAGGACATCCAAATGAAAATTTAGAGGAAAAATGGAAATTTCTTGTAAAAAGAGAAAAACAGGAAGAAGAAATTGAAAGTAAACTGGAAAAACTGAATGAAAATTATAAGAAAATGAAATTAGAAGAAATAAAAATAATAGATCCATGTATGGGAAGTGGACATATACTTGTCTACGCTTTTGATGTATTAATGGATATTTATTCAAATTTAGGTTATTCCAACAGAGATGCTGTTCAGTCAATACTGGAAAATAATATTTATGGTCTTGATATAGATAAAAGAGCATATCAGTTGGCATATTTTGCTTTAATGATGAAGGCAAGAGAATATTATAAAAGAATTTTTTCTAAAAAATTGGAATTAAATATCTGTTATACAAAAGAAAGTAAGGATATTAATAAAGAAATAATAGATTTTATTTCAAATGGAAATAATAAAATAAAAGAAGAACTTGATTTAATTTATAATTCATTTTTAGATGCAAGAGAATATGGGAGCTTAATAGAAGCACCAAAAATAGATTATAATGAAATAAAAAATAGATTATCAGAAATAGAAAATACAGATTTCTATAATTTATTTGATGAATTAAAAAAAGAAGAAATAAAAAATAAATTTTATTATGTAATAAAAACATCAGAAATACTATCAAAAAAATATGAAGTAGTTGCAACAAATCCACCATATATGGGGAGTTCAATAATGGACTCCAAGCTATCAAAGTATACAAAAAAGAATTATCCAGATAGTAAGATGGATATGTTTGCTGTGTTTATTGAGAAATGTAATAGTTTAACTGATAAAAATGGATTTTGTTCAATGATTACAATGCATGGGTGGATGTTTTTATCAAGTTATGAGAAACTAAGGGAAAAAATGACATTAATAGAAACACTGAATATGGTACATCTAGGAACAAGAGCTTTCGATGAAATAAGCGGTGAAGTAGTACAGACAACTATATGGATTCAAAGAAAAAATAAAATAAATAACTTCAAGGGAAGCTATATAAGATTAGTTGATTTTCCAGGAGAAAAAAATAAAAGAAATAAGTTTTTAGAAACGATAGAAAATAAAGATAAAAAATATTATTTTAGAAAAGCAAAAGAAAACTTTGAAAAAATACCAGGAATGCCAATAGGATATTGGGCTAGTGAAAATTTGTTGGAAGATTTTGAAAAAGGAATAAAAACTTCTGAACTAATAGAGCCAAAACAAGGATTAGCGACAGCAGATAATGATAGATTTTTAAGACAGTGGTATGAAGTGGAAGAAGAGAAAATAAGCTATAATACAAAATCAATAACTGAAACAGAAAATAATGAATATAAATGGTATCCATATAATAAAGGTGGAGAAAGACGACAATGGTATGGAAACTACGATTATTTAGTGAATTGGAAAAATAATGGTAATGAAATAAGGAATTTTAAGGATGGTAATGGGAAGTTAAGATCAAGACCACAAAATACAGAATATTATTTTAAAGAAGCAGTTACTTGGTCTGATATAACAAGTGGAGGATTTGCAATACGATACAGAGAAGAAGGAAGTATACATGATGTAACAGGAATGTCAGCATTTTCAGATAGTACTTTTAAACTAAAATATGTATTGGGATTATTGTCTACAAAAATTTCAGATTACATATTTAAAATTTTAAATCCAACTATTCATTTACAAATTGGTAATTTTTCTAATTTCCCAGTTATAGAAAACGAAAAAATAAAACCAAAAGTAATTTCAATAGTTGATGACTGTATCAAAATCTCAAAATATGACTGGAATACATTTGAGACGGCATGGGATTTTAAAGTAAGTCCATTGGTTAATATTGAAAGATATGTGGAAGAATTTGATAATGTAAAAATAGGAGAAAATGGGAATGTTGAAAATAAGAAAATTGATAAAACACAAATAACATTAATAGAAGAAGCATATAGTCAATATAAAGAATTTACAAATAATCAGTTTTTAAAATTGAAGGAAAATGAAGAGGAATTAAATAGAATTTTTATTGATATTTATAGACTGCAGGATGAACTGACTTCAGATGTAAGTGATAAAGATATAACAATAGCTAAAATATTTGATACAGATGATGAAATAAATGATGAAATTAAAGGGAATAACTATGTTCTGACAAAAGCAGATGTTGTAAAACAATTTATTTCCTATGCTTTTGGATGTATGTTCGGGCGTTATTCACCTGATGAGGAAGGACTTGCATTTGCAGGAGGAGAATTTGATAAAAATAAATATATCAAATTTATCCCTGATGAAGATAACTGTATTCCAATTACAGACAGTGAATATTTTAGTGATGATATTGTTACAAGATTTGTAGAATTTGTAAAAACAGTCTATGGAGAAGAAACGCTTGAAGAAAATCTTAAATTTATCGCACAGGCCTTGTCTAATAAAAATGATGTTCCAAAAGATATTATAAGAGAATATTTCTTGAAAAGTTTTTATGACGATCATCTGAAAAGATACAAAAAAAGACCAATTTACTGGCTTTATGATGCAGGGAAGAAAAATGGATTTAAGGCATTGATTTATATGCACCGTTATAATGAACAGACTACAGCAAAAGTTAGAATTGGATATTTACATGAGCTACAGAAACATTATGAAAGAAGGGCAAGTTTTCTGAAGGATGAAATTGAAAGTAATAACAACAGAAAAAAAGCTGAGCAGGAGCTGAAAAAGATAAAATTACAGCTTGATGAATGTAAACAATTTGATGAGAAGATGAATCACTTGTCTTCAGAATATATTTCGATTGATTTGGATGACGGAGTGAAGGTCAATTATGAAAAAGTGCAGACTGGCCGTGATGGGAAGAAGTATGAGATATTGGGGAAGGTAAAATAAAATTATAGGAGGATTAATAAATGACAGTAAGTGAAGCATTTGATAAATTCATGAAAGAAAAAGTTAATTTAGATTCTGAATTGGTAAAAAAAGCTAGAAAGAGTAGAGATAATTTATTGGATAATATACAAGAATTTAGTGGAAATAATTTTTTTGATTTATACAAAGATATAAATATACAATTCGGTTCTTTTGCAAGAAAAACGAAATGTAGAGAATTAGATGATATTGATTTAATGATAGGTTTAATGGGAGCAGGAGCAACTTATTATTCAAATGATAATTGGGATAATGTTAAAATAAATGCAAATATGTCTTATGAATATCAAAAAGAATGCAGTAATCTTGATGGAACTCTAAATAGTATAAAAGTTATAGAAAAATTTAAAACCAAATTAAAAGATGTTAGAGAGTATAAAAAATCAGAAATAAATAGACGTTCTGAAGCTGTAGTATTGAATTTAATATCGAAAGATTGGTCTTTTGATATAGTTCCATGTTTTATTACAGTAGAAGAAAGTAATGGAAAAAATTATTATTTAATTCCAAATGGAGGTGGAAATTGGAAAAAAACAGATCCAAGAAAAGATAAGGAAAAAGTTACGGAAGTTAATCAGAAGTTTAATGGGAAAGTTCTTGAATTAATAAGATTAGCTAAAAAATGGAATAAGGAAAATGGTCATAAAATATCCTCGTATCTTTTAGAAACTATGATTATTAATTTTTGTGAAAAACAAGGAAGATTAGAAGGTTTTGTTGATTTAGATTTTAGGAATTTGTTACAATATATTTCAAACAATATTTTTTTTATAGTTAAAGATATGAAAGAAATACAAGAAGATATAAATACTTTATCAAATGATGAAAAAGAGATAATTAAAGAGAAAACTTTAAAACATTATGAAAAAGCTACAGAAGCAATAGAATATGAACGGAATAAAGAATATGAAAAATCAATAAAAAAATGGAAAGAGATTTTTGGAGAGGATTTTCCTGATTATGAATAATAAAAGTATATATGAATTACAAAATGAAGGTGAAATATTAAAATGTTTGGTTAGACAAAGAGAGTTGTATGGTATATCAGAACAATGGGGAATGGTAAAATTTATATTTACAATCATACTTATTCCTTTATTTAGTATATTTAAAAATAATATAATTATGTTTAAACTATACGTTGTTTTGGTATTATCTATACCGCTTATTAATAGTTTTATAAATAATATGTCAAATAAATTAAAAAATAGAGCTGCAGAAATACAACAATATATTGATGTAAAATTATATAGTACTGTAACAAATGAGAATTTAAAAAAATGGGGAAAACTTTTAGGAAAAACTGAAATATCAAAAGAAATTAGTAAAATAGACAAAAAAAAAATCGAAAAAGAAAAAGTAAAAAATTGGTATAGTGATTATTCTAAAAAAGAGGCTATTTTACAAATATTTTATTCTCAAAAAGAAAATATTAGTTGGAATTTAGAGCAAATAAAAAATTATAAAATGCTTTGTAATATAGCACTTTATGGCGTATATATAATTCTGATTTTAATAGCAATATTTATAAATAATTTATTAGATGAGAATTTTTTAAAGCTGATTCTTTGGATTCCAAGTTTTTTAAATTATTTACATAGCATTGTAAATAACTTAAATGATGATATACAAAAAATTGAAATCATAAATAAAATGAGTAGAATAATAGAAGAAGAGCTAATAGAAATAAAAAATTATGATAAATTAATAGATTTACAAAATAAAATTTTTGAATTAAGAAAAAAAATATATAAAATTCCAAATTGGTTTTATAAAATAAATCATATAAAAAATCAAGAAAGAGAAGATAATGTTGCCAAAAATATAAATCAATGATTAGTACTTAAAAATTTATCTAAGAAATTATGCAACATTGGAGATAAAAAGGACAATGGCAATTAAATAAAAGAGACATAAAAAAATATTAAATTATTATTAAAGAAAAGGAAATTAAAAATGATTATAAATTTAATTATGGGATTAATTTTAATGGCTTCTGTATTTCTTACAGGTGGTCTGGGTTTAGGCATAATTTATATTATGGAATACTTTAGAAAGAAAACGAAAGAGGATACAGGAAAAGAAAATGAGATGTTGTTTCTTACTTTAGGTTTAATAATTTATATGATATATCAGTTTTGGTTTTACATAATGCTTGAATCGGAAGGAATTATTTCTTTTTACTGGTCAACATTAGGTAGCTGGATTTATTTTGAATTTTCTAAAATTGGAATGTCAGAAAATATAAAGAAAACAGGTGGAGATACGAGATTTTTTGATAAAAATAGATTTTTACTTTATTTAATATTAGTGATATTTTGTATTATTAATGTTATTGTGTATAAGTGTATTAAATAAGAGGTTATTTGGAAAAAAATTGAAATCTAATTGACACTCTAAAATAGATATGGTATCATAAAAATGAAAATAGAGTTAAAAAAGGGAGAGTGGTAATTATGGCTACAGAAAGTATATTACTTGATGCTTTGAGAATTCCTGCAAGATATGCAGATGAAGTACTGGAAGCAATGGAGAGTAAAAAGAAAGTTAAAAAACTTGATGTTGATTTTGAAATTGTAGATGACCCAGAAGAAATTTTGAGGATAGCAAAGAATTTTGGATATAAGGAAAAAGAGTGAAACTATATCGTTGCAGAAATTAAGAGAAAAATTGAAAGACGATGACTTTATAAAAGAAAAAATTTTAAAGACTTTTAAAAGTAGAAATAGAAATAGTATTGAGGATTTTCTACATAATAAAGCTATAGATTTTGAGAAAAAATCACTTTCTGCGACACATATTATTTACAATAAAGAGGGAACGGAAATATTGGAGTATTTTACATTTGCAAATAAAAGTTTAATTATTGAAAAAGAAAATTTTCTTAATCTTAGTAAGACACAACAGAAAAGATTTTCACAGAGTGGAAGAAGATTGAAAGATGGAAGTTATGTTGTGAATAGTTTTTTGCTGGCACAAATAGGGAAAAATTATAATATTTCTGATAAAAATATGATAACAGGTAATGAAATAATATCATTGGCACATGAATTATTATTAATTGTGAAAAAAATTATAAATACGAAATATTTATGGTTAGAATGTGAAGACAATAGTTCACTAATAAGATTTTATTCAAATTATGGATTTAATCTGATAAAAGAATTTAGTTCAGAAAATAAATTAAGAACAATGATACTAAGGTTAGATAATTTTTAAAAATAAAGGTTTTATAAGTCTCTTTTATCAAAAAAGATAATTGAGGCTTTTTTATTTAAAAATATAAAAATTATGGAGTGAGAAAATTGAATTTAGAACAAATTACAGATACACTTAACAGTGAATTTAAGAAAGAAGGAAGGAGACTTGTCTTCTGGTATGATGAAAAACAGGAATTTCTGTCAGAAATTGAAGAATTGCAGCTGGAAAATGCAAAACTGCTTGTATTACGTCAGGATGAGCTTTTCAAAACAAAAATGCTTCTTGAAAGACAGGAAAAGGAAACAAATTATTTAATATATGCTCCATTTAAACGAAGTGAAAATAGGGAAAATCATCTTGCTGATACAATAATGTATTCAAAGGTGTTTTTAACAGACTGGATTTCCATAATGGCTCAGAATTTTCAAATAGACGATGAACTCAAGGGAGTAATGGAAGAGCATAGAAAGTTTTTTGAAGCGAAGGACCGAAGGGAAAAGTTTGAAAAACTGGTTAATGACAGTAAACCATCAATAAGAGAAGATATGGAAATCATCCTAATGAGGGCAATTACTGGTTCAAAAGCTGAAATATTTGACGGTTTTGAAGATATTACAAGAATTTTAATTACAGATGCCAACAGAAAGGAAAACAAATATCTTGCAGAATTTAGAAAATATAATCTTGAAGAAAAATTCTGGGATATGTGCAGATTGCAGTTTGGATACATTGATGATGAACCTAATTTAACTAAACTGTTACTTGGAATATTTTTGACTTATACATTTGAAAAAATTACGAAGGAAATGCCAAAAAAATATAATAAATTAAATGTAAAAAGTACAGTTATAATATTTTTGAACAAGTTACGAAAAATTTCTGAATATAAAAATGATTTTGAAAATCTTGTTTCAGAAGTATATTCACACATAAAACAGGATAAATATTTTAAAAATATTTTACCTGAACATATTCTTGAGCTTGATATTTTTGATTTTCCTGATGAAAAGATAACAGAATGGATAGCTGAAAGAATATGTGATGAAAATTTTTCAGCAAAATTGCAGGATAAATCCATCATGGAGATAATAAAATTACGACAGGAAAATAATAATGGCAATGACAAGCTAAAAATAGAATATAAAGTATTAAAATATGCATATAACAGTATAAAAAATACAGGATTTAATTTTTCTGGGAATCTACACGAATTAATAAAAACATATGACAATGAATATTATTGGATTGATACATATTACAGAAAGTTTTATTATTACTATGATAAGCTGGTAGAAAAAAGTGAAAAATATGAAAAACTGGCAAAAATAATTGAACTGAAATATACAGATAATTTTCTGAATCCATTAAATATAAAGTTTAATGAGCTTCTAGATTATAATAATCTTCCAGAAGAAATAAAATTACAGAAAAATTTTTATAAGAATTATGTGGAAACAAATAAAAATAGAATTGTAGTAATAATTTCAGATGCTTTTAGATATGAAATAGCAAAAGAATTAGTCGGAAAAATGAACAAAGATGAAAAAATGAGTGCTGAGTTGGAAAGTCAGATAAGCATACTTCCTTCAATTACGAAGTTAGGTATGGCTTCACTGCTCCCACATGAAAAAATTGAAATAAAAACAGCTGAAAAGGATTTTACAGTACTTGTAGATGGAAAAGCATGTAACGATAGAGTAAAAAGGGAAAAGATACTGAAGGAATATGATGAAGATTCGGTAGCACTTGATTTTGATAAAGTTTTTAAAGCTACAAAAGATGAAGTAAGGGAAATGTTCAGGAATAAAAAGAAGGTATATATATATCATAATCAGATAGATGCCAGAGGTGATAAGGCAAATACTGAAGATGAAGTGTTTGATGCATGTCATGAGGCTTTGGATGGAATTATGAACCTCATAAAAAAATTGAGAGTAGAATCAATTAACAATATAATAGTTACTTCAGATCATGGGTTTATTTATAAAAGAAGAAAAATAGAGGAATTTGATAAAATAGAAAATTCTTTCGATGAAAATGACATTATAAATAAGAGGTATGTAATTACTGAAAAGGATTATGATATTATAGGAGTAAATGAAATTGGTCTTTCCGAAATTTTAAACGATGAAAAAGAAACTTTAAAAGTACTTTCTCCTAATACTTCAAATATATTTAAAGTAAGCGGTGGCGGACAGAACTACTATCACGGAGGAATTTCATTGCAGGAAATGTTAGTTCCTGTTGTAAAAGTTAGAACTGCCAAAGGAGCGGTAGATACTGAAAAGGTGAAGGTAAGTCTAATATCTGAAGTAAGAAAAATAACAAGTCTTGCAATTTCATTGGAATTTTTACAGAAGGAAGCTGTTACAGATATTATAAAACCTTCAGAATTTGCAATTTTCTTTACTGATGGCAATGATAATATAATTTCAAATATAGAAAGCTATAAGGCAGACAGTGAAGAAGGAGAGACTAAAAAAAGAATAAAGAAGTTTAAATTTACCTTGAAAAATCAGAAATATAATAAAAATGAAGACTATTATCTAATTGTAAAGGATAAAGAATCTGAAATTGAAGAAATCAGGGAAAATATGATAATAGATGTATTATTTGCAGATGATTTTGGCTTTTAGCATATAATTTTCTGAGAATTTCTATAAGGAGAAAAATAAAAGATGGAAGATCTAAATAATAGAAAAGTGACAGATGAAAAACAAAATGAAAACATAGAGGAAATAAATACAAAATTATATAAATATTTTTCTGGAAAAATTGTCAGAAAGGATTTGACAAAGAAAATAAAAGAAGGAGCAAATGTTCCAGTTTATGTATTGGAATATCTGCTAGGGATGTACTGTTCTTCTACAAATGATGAAGATATAGAAGAGGGATTGAAGACAGTTAAAAAAATACTGGCTGAAAATTATGTCAGACCAGATGAATCAGAAAAAATAAAATCAAAATTAAGAGAAAATGCATCTTATACTGTAATAGACAAAGTTACGGTAAAACTTAACTTAAGAGAGAATAGATACGAAGCGGAATTTTCAAATCTGGCATTAAAAGGGATACCAATATCTGATGCTTATCCATCAAAATATGAAAGACTGCTTGGAGGAGGTATCTGGAGTATAGTCCAGATGGAATATTTTTATGATGAAGGAGACAAGAATAGAAATCCAGTCACAATAAGAAAATTAACACCAGTACAGATGCCTGAAATTGACTTTGAAGAATTTAAGCAGATGAGGGAAAACTTTACTGATGAGGAATGGATAGACATTATTTTAAGAAGTACAGGAATGGAACCTGATAAATTCAATGAAAGGGTTAAATGGCTTCACTTGGCAAGATTAATTCCATTAGTAGAAAATAATTATAACTTTTGTGAATTAGGGCCTCGTGGAACTGGAAAATCACATGTATATAAGGAAATAAGCCCTAATAGTATACTTGTATCTGGAGGACAGACAACGGTAGCAAATTTATTCTATAATATGGGAAAAGGAACAATGGGTCTGGTAGGATTGTGGGATTGTGTTGCATTTGATGAAGTTGCTGGAATAAAATTCAAGGATCAGGATGGAGTTCAGATAATGAAGGATTATATGGCTTCAGGTTCATTTGCCAGAGGAAAGGAAGAAAAGAATGCTACTGCAGGAATGGTTTTTGTTGGAAATATAAATCAGCGTGTAGATATTCTTTTAAAAACTTCCCATTTATTTGATCCATTTCCAGATGTAATGGGACAAGATATGGCATTTTTAGACAGAATGCATTGCTACTTACCAGGATGGGAAATTCCAAAATACCGACCTGAATTTTTTACTGACAATTATGGATTTATAACAGACTACTATGCTGAAATAATGCGGGAATTACGTAAAATTTCATATTCAGATGCTCATGATAAATATTTTAGACTTGGAAATCAGTTAAATCAGAGGGATGTTATAGCTGTAAAAAGAACAGTTTCAGGAATGATAAAATTAATTTATCCTCATGGAAAATTTGAAAAGAGAGATGTTGAGAAAATTTTAAGATTTTCGCTTGAAATGAGAAGAAGAGTAAAAGAGCAGCTTAAAAAAATAGGAGGAATGGAATTTTATGATGTAAATTTCTCCTATATCAGTAATGATAACTTTAATGAAGAATATGTATCTGTTCCTGAACAGAGCAGTGGAAGCCTTATTCCGGAAGGAATTGGAAAGGCAGGACACCTATATACTGTTTCTCATGGAAAAAATGGGATGATAGGAGTGTTTAAAATTGAAACACAGATAACAAAAGGAACAGGAAAATTTGAAAAAACAGGATTGGGAAATAATAGGGATGCTAAAGAATCGGCTGAAACAGCATTTAAATATTTAAAAGCTAATGGAAGATCCATAAGCGGAAGTATAAGCACAGTGAATAATGACTATGTGGTTAACTATCAAGACATGAAAGGTATAGGAATGACTTCAGATTTAACATTAGCTACTTTAGTTGCCATCTGTTCAGCTGCATTGAATAAACCTGTTGTTTCAAGTGCAGTAATTTTAGGAAATTTAAGTATAGGTGGAACGATAATAAAAGTATCTGAACTTGCAAATATATTACAGGTATGTCTGGATTCAGGAGCAAAAAAGATACTGCTACCAATAACTTCAGCATCAGATTTGGCATCTGTACCATCAGATTTAATCGTAGCTTTCAACCTGATATTCTATTCCACGGCAGAAGATGCTGTATTTAAAGCTTTAGGAGTAGAATAATCAGTTTTTAAAGAATTAACAATAGATGTTGTTTAATAACCTAAGTTTTTTATTTCCGCAAGAGGTCAAGATCCTTTTCTTCAAAATATTTGTTTTATTAAGTTCTAATTACACATAGTTATCGAACATACCTAATAAGTTTCCAAATACTTATTTACACTGTTTTAAATTTTTAGGTTGAAAAAAAGCAAGAATTATACTATAATAAATAATTATGCGACTAGGCTTGCTAGCCTAATTTTATTTGACAAAAGAGAGAAAGAAGGAATCGAAATGATAGAAATGATTTTGCCTGATGGTAGTAAAAGACAGTTGGAAAATCCTATGACTGTTGTAGAATTTGCAAAAAGTATTGGGAGCAGTCTTGGAAAGGCAACCGTTGGGGCGATAATTGACGGTGTGCAAGTTGATCCATCTCATATTATTGATAAATCTGGAACAATTGAAATAATTACTAATACAAGTGAAAAAGGGATAGAAATTATAAGACATAGTGCGGCACATATTATGGCTCAGGCTGTGCAAAGACTTTTCCCAAATACAAAGGTTACGATAGGGCCTGTTATTGAAAATGGATTTTTTTATGATTTTGACCCTGAAAAACCGTTTACTGAGGAAGATTTAGCAAAAATTGAAGAGGAAATGACAAAAATTGTAAAAGAAAACTATGAATTTAAAAGAAGTGAAATGACTGCCGAAGAAGCAAAAAAATTCTTTGCTGAAAAAGGTGAAACTTACAAAGTTGAAATAATTGAAGATTTGGGTGCAGATAAAGTTAGCATCTATCAGCAAGGTGAATTTATAGACTTATGCCGTGGAACACACATTCCATCTACTGGCTACCTAAAAGCATTTAAGTTAATGTCAACTGCTGGAGCTTACTGGCGTGGAGATTCAAACAATAAAATGCTTCAAAGAATTTACGGAGTGGCTTTTGCGACAAAAAAAGAGCTGGATGACTATTTGACAATGATGGAAGAGGCTGAAAAGAGAGACCACAGAAAATTAGGAAAACAGCTTGACTTGTTCTTTGTGGACGAACATGGACCAGGATTCCCGTTCTTTATGCCAAAAGGTGTGGAATTATTTAATAAATTGCAGGAAATCTGGAGAATTGAGCATAAAAAAAGAGGTTATCAGGAAATAAAAACTCCTATTATGTTAGATAAGGAACTGTGGGAAATTTCTGGACACTGGTTCAATTACCGTGAAAATATGTATACATCGACAATTGATGAAAAAGAATACGCAATAAAGCCTATGAACTGTCCGGGTTCAATAATTGCCTACAAGAATAATTTACATTCATACAAGGATTTGCCATTGAAATATGGAGAAATGGGACTTGTTCACAGACACGAATTTAGTGGAGCTTTACATGGACTCATGAGAGTTAGAGCATTTACACAGGATGATGCCCATGTTTTCTGTACGAAAGAACAAATTGAGGAACAAATTATCGAAATTATTGATTTATATGATAAATTCTATACTGTATTCGGATTTGAATACCACATTGAATTGTCAACAAAACCTGATAAAGCAATAGGTTCAGACGAAATATGGGAAATGGCTGAAGCAAACTTGAAATCAGCTTTGGAACATAAAGGAATTAATTACAAGCTAAATCCTGGAGATGGAGCATTCTACGGACCAAAAATCGACTTTAAGATGAAAGACTCAATCGGAAGAATCTGGCAATGTGGAACAATCCAGTTAGACTTTAACCTTCCAGCAAGATTTGAAATGAGCTATATCGGTGCAGACGGGGAAAAACACGAGCCAGTAATGATTCACAGGGCAATGTATGGAAGTATGGAAAGATTTATCGGAATCTTAATCGAGCATTACGCAGGGGCATTCCCAACTTGGCTGGCACCAGTACAAGCGAGAATCTTGACAATCTCTGACGAGCAGGCACCTTTCGCAAAAGAATTGTTTACAAAACTTCAAGACGCAGGAATCAGAGTGGAACTTGACACAAGAGTGGAAAAAATCGGATACAAAATTAGGGAAGCAAACGGAGATCAGAAAATACCAGTTCAATTAATAATCGGTAAAAATGAAGTTGCAAACAACGAAGTAAATGTAAGAAGATTTGGTTCACAAGACAGTAAAAATATATCAGTTAACGAAATTATCGAAACATTGAAACAGGAATCAGTTGTTCCGTTTTCAAAATAAAAATATATAAATGTTAAATTTAGATTTATGTTTTTAAACAAACAAAAAAACGAAAATAAGCGATTTAACTGATAAATAAAAGTCTTTTTTAAAATTTTATTGTTATAATACTATGATAGCTTGGATATAAAATTTTAATCTGAAATATTACAAAAATTGATAACAAATTATTCAAGTTGCTTGAAATAAAACAGTTTTTAGAAATTTAATTTTTAAAAATAAAAAAGATTAAACTAATGAGGTGATTTTTATGAGAAATGATTATGATGAATTGGAAACTTATAATCACAACAATGACGATTACAACGAATATAACGGACAAATGACGATGACTTATGATGATTTAAACAAACTTGTAAGTTCAAAGGTTCGTGGAAGCATGTTGTGGATGGTGCTGGGACTTCTTCTGACAGGAGGGGCAGGTTTTCTCGTTTACAGCGGACTGGAATCAGGAAGCCCGATTGCTTATGGAATTTTGAATATGTATTGGGTATTTGCTGTTCTGGAAGTAGTTATGGTATTCGGATTTACAGCATTGCTTTACAGAGCTAATTCAGGCACATTAAGAATGATGTTTGTTGCATATTCGATATTAAATGGACTGACACTTTCAGTTATTGGGCTTATTTATGCTCCGGAAATTATATTTTCAGCATTTTTAGGAACATTGACATTATTTGTCGTTTTAGCAGTTTATGGTTATTTTACTAAAGAAAATTTGACAAAATTTACACCAATATTAATTGCTGGGTTAATAACATTAATTTTAGTTAGTATTATAAATATTTTCCTTCAAAGTAGCGGAGTTGATTTGTTTATATCAGTAATAGGTGTAATTATCTTTACAATTTTCATTGCAGTTGATGTAAACAGAATAAGAAATAACATCATCACTTACGCAGTTCAGGAAGATTCAGAAATTTTGAACAAAATCGAAATTGTCGGTGCATTAAATTTATATCTGGACTTTATAAATTTATTCCTATACATTTTAAGAATTTTAGGAAGAAGAAGATAATAACAAATATTATAATTTAATAAAAATATAAAGGGTTATTTTTGGATTATTGACATTAAAACTGTTCACACAATCCTGAAATAACTCTTATTCTATTTATTAAAGGGGAAAACTTTGAAAACTAATAAAAAAATTGACAATAAAACAGCAAAAGAAATACAAGATTTTATAAGTGACGAAATCTTAGCAGGCAGAATATGGATATTTTCAGGAATAGCAATTTCGATTTTATTGTGCACGCTACTAAAGGACTACATGATTTTTGAACTGGATAATATAGTTCAGCCCATAAGAAAATTAGAACTGCCCGATGTAAAAGGAATATTCCTGATCGTCCTCTTTGCATTGGAAATCCTGTTCTCATTCATCTTTCCAAAAATACTGATAAACAAACCAAAGAAAAATATGAAATCTGCCTTAACAGTCCTGTCGCTAATAATGGGACTAATCCTAGCAATTTTTTATAGCAAACTTTCATTTTTTGTCAGGCAAAAACCTGTTATCGCTGGAATAATGCTTGTATTGACACTAATATTGGCAGTTTTCCTAATAAAAAAAGACATAAGAAATATACAGGTAAAAATATTTGAAAAAGTAGAATCAGACGATACAGAAATTCTGGAAAAAACAAGATTCCTTTCAGTAGTTATGCTGTATTCTGATATTGTAAAAGTCGTGGTTTTATATCTTTTATTGATATTGATAATAAAATAGACTAATTTTTTATTAATAGATATTTTTCTATGCTTTATATTTTCTCTCTTTTTTTTATACGTAAAGCGGGAGGCAAAGATACGGCGTTTGGTACTTCTGCGTTAAAAAAACTAAAAATTATAAAAGGAAAAATAATTATTAATCAAAATAATTTAGAATTTAAGAATAAAAAATTTAAATATTTAGAAAGGAAGAAATTGATGAAAAGAAAAATAGAATGTGTCGAGGAATTTCATAGAATTTATAAACTTGGAAATTCTGACAAGCCAATCGGAAAATTGGAAAATGGGCTGGAAAAATTAAGATTTGACTTGATGAAGGAAGAGAACGAGGAATATCTGGAAGCGGCTAAAAAAGGGGATATTGTGGAAGTTGCGGATGCTCTCGGGGACATGCTTTATATCCTTTGCGGGACGATAATTGAGCATGGGATGCAGGATGTTATTGAGGATGTGTTTGAGGAGATTCATAGAAGCAATTTGAGTAAACTGGATGAAAACGGGAAGCCAATTTACCGTGAAGATGGGAAGGTAATAAAAGGGCCAAATTATTTTCCACCAAATTTAAAACAATTTTTTCAAAAATAAAAATATTGCAATACTTGTTTATTTTTTTTATTAGACTTGCCTGATAACTATATAAATTTAAAATTTAAGTAAAATAATCACAATTTTTGAGTTTACTTTTAAAGTTTTTTTATTAGAAAGGAAAAAATGCTGATAATAACTTGTAAAAATTTGCAAAATATGATAAAATAAATTTCGATATGTAAAAATAATTTTAACTGAATAACGATTTTTCTAAAATAGTTAAGTTAATATATTATAATAAAAAACAGTAAATGGCTGTTTAAAAAAATAAAGATGAAAGGAGAACTACTAAGATTATTTAGTAGAGGTGAATAAAATGCAAAGATGTGAAGTTTTTGGAAAAACAGTAAGCCATGGAAATAGAGTAAGTCACTCTCATAAAGCTACAAAAAGAATTTGGAGACCTAATTTACAAACAATGCTTTTAACTATCAACAACGAAGAAGTTAGAGTAAGAGTTTGTACAAAAGCAATGAAAACATTAAAAGGGAAAAATAACGATCAAGTTAAAAAAATCTTGTTAAAAAACAAGGAAACATTAAGCCCTAAAATATTAAAAGCATTAGCAAAGTAAGTTTTTATAACTTACTTTTTTGTGTGTACCCGTAGCTCAACTGGATAGAGCGTCTGACTTCGGATCAGAAGGCTTGGGGTTCGATTCCTCACGGGTACGCCATTCTTATAAAAATTATTCAACTAAATAAAAAAACATAAGGACATCACATTTGATGCCCTTTTTTAATTCCTGTTCAATTTAAATTTATTTTAAAAATATCTTTTTATAACAAGACATTTTTACAAGTTAAGAAATATTTTTTTTATTTCTATGCTATCTTCTTTTGCTTAATCTTTGAAATTCTGCTTTTGCCTTAGCTAGCTGGGCGTTAAATTCACTGTTTGAATGAAGTGTTGCAACAACTGTACTTGCTACTACACGGGCTGCATCGACGTCGCTTTGCCAGTGGTAACCGCAAATTACACGGCTTTGCCCCATTTCATAACCACGTTTTATAATTTCACTTTGTCTTGCAGGATTTACTTCAGCCAGAACTAATGCAGTAGCCCAACCAATCGAAGTATGCCCTGATGGGTAAGAACCGTTTGTTGAAAGAGTTGCTTCGTCTTCTGGACGACAAGTTGACTCTTTAAAGTATGCAAATGGACGTATTCTCATATATGTCTGTTTTGCAGATCTTGTTGCCAAATCTCCTGCATCTTCACGTAATTTTGTAACCAATTTGAAAATTTCAGGTGTTGTCTGAGCTGAAATTGTGTATCCAAATGCTTCAGAAAAGGCACGAGGCACTCCATCCCCCTCTACTTGCGCATCATTATATGCCTGTTTTCCTCTTTCAGTATTTCTAAGCAATTTTCCTTTTTCATACTGAGCCTTGTCATTTAAAAAAGCAATACTGTCAACTGCTGGTGGAGGCGGCAATAAATCATAGCTGCTTACAACTTGTGAACTTTTCAAAAAATAGACAGCCGGTTTTGTCGTTACATCATTTCCTTTTCCTGCAGAAAATGAAACTAAATTTGCAAATAAAAATGCACTAATTAATAATGTTTTTTTCATATCTGAACCTCCTTTTCCCATAATAAATATTTCTTAATAAAATTATACCGTGTTTTTAATACATGTCAAGAGCAAATAAAAAATCTATTTTATTGAAACTAATCTGAAAAAGTGTTAATATATTTCATGTAACTGTAAAAAAATTATAATTAATCATAAAAAATTCAAAAAAAAAGCTGAAAATATTGAGGTGTTAAAAATGAAATTAAAAAAAGAGAGGCTGATTTTTAGATTTGCAGGTATAGAAGATGCCAGCAAAATTTTAAAAATTTATAAGCCATATATTGAAAATACTACGATTACATTTGAGTATGAAGTGCCTTCGGTTGAGGAATTTAAAGAAAGAATAAGTGAAATTTTAAAGGAATATCCATATATTGTGTGTGAATATGAAAATGAGATTGCTGGGTATGCCTATGCCCATAGGATCTGGACTAGAGCTGCTTATCAGTGGGATGCGGAGCTTTCGGTTTATACAGATGGGAAGTTTGCCGGAAATGGAATCGGGAAACACCTGTATAAAATCTTAATTGAAATATTGAAATTGCAGAATATTGTAAATGTTTATGGACTCGTAACTTATCCTAACGAGAATAGCGAAAATCTTCATAATTATTTTGGATTTAAAAAGGTTGCGTTTTTTGAGAAAACTGGATATAAATTTGGACAATGGATTGGCGTTACCTGGTTTGAAAAGGACATAAATCTTTATTCCAAAAATCCTGAGCCAGTTAAAAAAATATCAGAAATTGACAAATTAAAAATAAAGAAGATTTTAGAATCACAAAAAAATTAAAACTATTTTAAAAATTATGACTATTCTGCCCAAAAAATTAAATAAATTAATTTTTTTTGAAAGAACTCAAATGTACAGCCAAATTAAGGTTTGTCTATAATTAAAATATAAATTTAAAAGGTTGTTTATGGCTTATTTCAGGGGATTTGAGAATATTTTAAGTTTGTATATTAAATAACTTGAAAATCAGCTTAAAGAGTGGTATAATTCAAGTAGAAAGAAATGATTTTTAATTAATAAATTTAGGAGGATATAACGGAATGGCTAAAAAAACTTTAAAAGACTTGGATGTAAAAGGAAAAAAAGTATTAGTAAGAGTTGACTTCAATGTACCAATAAAAGATGGAGTTATTACAAATGATAATAGAATTACAGCAGCGCTTCCAACTTTAAAATATATTTTGGAAAATGGCGGAAGAGTAATCGCATTTTCTCACTTAGGAAAAGTTAAGGAAGAAGCAGACAAAGCCTCAAAAACTTTAGCACCAGTTGCAAAAAGATTGGAAGAACTTTTAGGAAAGCCTGTTAAATTCGTTCCTGAAACAAGAGGAGCAGCATTAGAAAAAGCAGTTGCTGAATTAAAAGACGGAGAAATCTTAATGTTTGAAAACACTAGATTTGAAGACTTGGACGGTAAAAAAGAATCTAAAAATGATCCTGAATTAGGAAAATACTGGGCATCACTTGGAGATGTTTTCGTAAATGACGCATTTGGAACTGCACATAGAGCGCACGCTTCAAACGTAGGAATTGCTTCAAACATCAAAGAATCAGCAGTAGGATTCCTTGTAGAAAAAGAAATCAAATTTATCGGCGGAGCAGTTGACAATCCTGAAAGACCATTAGTCGCTATTTTAGGTGGAGCAAAAGTTTCTGATAAAATTGGTGTAATCGAAAACTTATTGGATAAAGCTGATAAAGTAATTATCGGTGGAGGAATGATGTTCACTTTCTTAAAAGCTGAAGGTAAAAACACAGGTTCTTCATTACTAGAAGCTGACAAAGTGGAATTAGCCGCTTCATTAATCAAAAAAGCTAAAGAAAAAAATGTTGAACTGTTATTGCCAATTGATACAGTTGTAGCAAAAGAATTCAAAAATGATACAGAATTTAAAACAGTTTCTGTAGATAATATTGAAGATGGATGGATGGGATTAGACATAGGTGAAAAATCTGTAGAATTATTCAAAAAAGCTTTAAAAGGTGCTAAAACTGTAGTATGGAATGGACCAATGGGAGTATTCGAAATGGAAAACTTCGCAAAAGGGACAATCGGTGTATGTAAAGCAATCGCAGAATTATCTGGAGCTAAAACAATCATCGGTGGTGGAGATTCAGCAGCAGCAGCTATCCAGTTAGGATTTGCAGACAAATTCTCACATATCTCAACTGGAGGAGGAGCATCACTTGAATACTTGGAAGGAAAAGTATTGCCAGGAGTAGATGCAATTTCAGAAAAATAATAACTAACTTAAAATAACTATTAACTTAGTTAACTAAAAATAATTTTTTCATTTTAATCACGAAATGGCTGTCTTGAAATTAATTTTTTGAGGCAGCTATTTTTTTTAGGTTTAATTTTAGAAAAGTTTTTCTATAATTTCAAAAAAAACTAAAAAATAATTTTTTTAAAAATTGAAACATAACTTAAATTATGCTATAATTAAAATTGATTTTAAAATTAAAGAAGGAGGAAAGTATAAAGTTAAATTTGTAATTTCAAAAATTATAAATTTCATTATACAAAATAAAGATGGACAAAAATGCAATAGGAGTAATATTAATTTATGTGGCATTTATGGCAGTACTAATCTTACCAACGTATTTTTCAAACAAGAAAAAGAAGCAGCAGAAGGCGGCATTGCTGGAAAGTTTGAAAGTTGGAGATAAGATAATAACAGTTGGAGGTATTAAAGGCAGCATTACAAATATCTATGAGCAGTCGGTGGAAATGAAAATAGATAAAAATGCCAGAATGGAAGTTTTAAAATCTGCAATTGACAGATTAGAAAAAAAATAAAATATGGTATTAGATAATAATTTTAAGCAAAAAAATTAGGAGGAAAAAATGAAAAAAATATTATTATTTTTGTTACTTTTCATAAGTGCAGTTACATTTTCTGACACTTTAAAAAATGTATCATACAGCAATGGAAAAGTTATAGGGACATTTAGAGAAAATAAGCAAATTATGCCAAATGCATCAGTTACAAAACTAGAAAACGAAGACATACTGATGTTAAGCTTTCCAAACAGTGAGATGGAAAACGGTGTGCCTACCCTTATCAATAAAGATGATCAGTATATAAGCAAAGTTTATACAGTTCAAAGCAATGGAATGGTAGTAGTATATGTGTACTTAAAACCATCTGTAACTTATCAAGTCGTAAGTAAAAATGGAGAATTCCAAGTAACACTCGGTGGTGGACAATCAACATCAAGACAAGTATCAAGAAACACAGCGACACAAAGACAATCAAATAACAATGCACAAGTAACACAAACACAAACTCAAAGACAGCCAAGCAGTTCCACAAGAGGAAATAAAAAATATACGATAATTGTAGATCCAGGACATGGCGGACATGATTCAGGAGCAAGAGGAAACGGGTATAACGAAAAAGATATAGCATTACAGGTAGCAACAAGACTGGCTAACAATTTAAGACGAGATTATAACGTTATCATGACAAGAGATTCAGATTTCTTTGTACCATTGGATACAAGAGCTAAAATTGGAAATGACGCAAATGCAGATTTCTTTATAAGTATTCACTTAAATTCAAGTTCAAGCTCATCAGCAAACGGAACAGAAGTATTTTACTTTAGTAAAAAGGATCAGGGAAGTTATGCTGCACAAGTAGCTAAATTTGAAAATAAAGTTGATGGAAGCTATGGAGATGTACCATTCTCAGACTTTATTTTAAATGATATTTTTTATAGAAAAAATCAAAAAACAAGTCAAGCTATAGCAGAATCTGTATTAGACGGACTTATAAACTTAACAGGACTTAGAAGAAGAGGGGTTTTTGGAGCAAATTTTGCGGTGCTTCGTGGAAGTAATTCACCATCAATACTTGTAGAATTAGGATTTATGAATAATTATTCCGATTTATCGCAATACTTGACACCCGAAGGACAGGAAAGAGCAGCAAGCACTATTGGGGATGCAATAAGAAAATTCTTTAAATAACTTATAAAACACTTTAAAATCAAACTAAAATGTTCTGATTTTTTATTCAATCCCTAATATTTTAATTTTATTAGTTAGAATTAAGGGGATTGGGTATATTATCCAAATTAGGAGAAATTTATGCAAAAACAAGAAAAATTAAATGAGGAAAAAACTAAAAAGAAAAAAAGTAACTTTAAAAAAAATCTTTTTGTAGCATTGCTTTTTTTTGTAACAGTGGCAGTGGTTCTTGTAAACCGCTATGACAGAAAGCATAGAAGCATGATTCATGTAGAGGTGGACAAGAACCTGGTGCAAGAAACAACTCAGGATGAAGAAACTCAAAATAGAATTTCCATATTTGTTTACGATCCCTCTACAAAAACAGTAAATGAACGGGAAATCGTAGTCCCTCGTCAAATAAACCTGATAGAAGGTGATTTTATAAATGGAATTATCAGAAATTCTGACTACATTTCAGAAGATATGAAATTTAGAAGCGCATACAATCTTAGAATTGATAATGTAAATACGACAGTTGTCAAATTAAATGCACAATTTGCAAATCTAAAGAAAAATCCTGAACTGTTTAATGGATTTTCTCTGGCTGTAACAAATACTATATTAAAAAATTTCCCTAATATTCAGAGCGTTGTAATTCAGATAGACGGGGAAACAAATACAAGATAAAAAAATATTAGTAGAAATAGCAGTTAAATACTAAAAAAAAATTGAGTTGCTTAAATGTTAATAAAAATTTTATTGATATTAAAGCAGCTTTTATTTTTTGGATCAACCGGCTTTTCTTCAAAAAATAATAGAAAAATAGTATTTTATGTGCTATAATGTTAAAATGACTAAAGACAATAGAAAGGAAGATAAATAATGGGATTTAGAGAGCATAAAAAGGCAATTCAGATTGCTTCTGCAATTATAATAGGAATATTTGGCATATCTATGCTTATTACAGGGATATTATTTTTAAAAAATAATGTTTTTGGCGCAGCAGGAGGCAACAGGGAAGTAATTGCAACTGTCAATGGAACAAAGATTTACCGGGATGATTTTGAAAGAGAAAGTCTTGGACTGAAAAATCAATTATATAACTTAAATCAGCAAAAAATGCAGCAGTTATCACAAGCAGGAATACCCGCTGAAAATTTGAAAAATGTTCCAGATAATATTATTAATGAATATGTTTTACAGCTTATGATAAATAAGGAAATTTTGCTTTCATCGGCAAAAAATTTAGGAATAAAAATAAGTGGGGCAACTGTGAGTAAGGAATTTGAAACTTATCAAAAACAGTCAGGTTTGGGAAAACAGGAGTTTGCTCAATATTTAAGATCTGTCGGATATAATGTCACTTCATTTAAAAAGATGATAAAAGATCAAAAAATGATTGAAAAAATGAGAGAAAAATTATTTTCAAATGATAAAATTACAGATGAAGAAATAAAAAAAGCATATGAGAGAAATAAATATACTCAGGCATTTTTAAATCAGGATTTTGAAGATGTGAAAGATCAAATTAAAGAAAATATGACTCAGGATAAAGATATCATGATTTTAAATTCATATCTTGCAAAAGCCAAGGAAAAGGCTAAAATTGTATTTAAAAACAAAGATTTTGAAAAAATGTACACTAATATGACAGCTGTTGTGGCACAAAATGGAGAATATAAATATACAAACGAATCACTAAATGAACAGCTTATAAATGCAGTTTCACAAACACAGCAAGGATATTCAGACAAGCTGGTTAATGATTTAAAAGCTACATTAAAGGTAAACTTGGACAAATTTGTAAAAATTGCTAATAAGGCTAAAACAGCTGGAATAAAAGCTGATGCCGATTTAGTGGGAGTAGATCAGTTAAGAGATTATTCGCAAAAATACTATAATTATCTAATAGATACCTATAAACCTGATGATGCGACATTACAAGCCAGATTTAACGCTAAAAAGGACAGCTACAATACTCCAAACAGCATTGGGGGATATGTAATCGGAGAAGAATATCAGGCTAGCGAAAATGACTTTGAAGCGGCTAAAAAACAGGCTGAAAACATTATGAAGACAACAACAAAAGATAATTTTGCAGCTAAAGCCAAAGAATTTTCAAAAGATCCCGGTTCTGCGAACAATGGTGGAAGTCTAGGAGAAACAGCCGATTTATCACAGCTTGTTCCAGAATTTGCAAATGCAGTTAAAAAAGGTAAGGCTGGAGATATTGTGGGACCCATCAGAACGCAATTTGGATACCACATTATTTACATTCAAAGTAAAGATGCAAACAATGACAATGTTGCAAAAGTTAGCCATATTTTAATAACACCAGTTATTTCCGAAGCCTCTAAACAGGAAGTTGTTAAAAAAGTTCAGGCTTTAAAAGCTGAAATTGAAAGTAAAAAAACAACTTTTGAAAATGTGGAAAAACAGGACAAATATAAATTCAGCGTTAAGGAAAGATTCAAAAAAATGGTTAAATCGGATGCAATTCCTGGAATTGGTAAAAATGATGAATTAATGAATCAGATATTTGCGCTGCAAATAAACGGAATTCTTGACAGAAACGATGCAACAGGATACTATTTAATAACTAAGACATCTGAAATACCATTTACACAAGCTACGTTTGAAAATTCAAAAGAGCGTGTAAGACTGGAACTTGCACACGAATATGCAGATAAACAATTAGAAATTATATAAAATATAAATTTTGGAAACTGTTTCAAATACTAAAAAAGTTTGGAGCAGTTTTTATTTTAAAAACATCAATAAAAAGGAGTTACAGTGAGTTATATTGAAAATCTGAAAAGTGTCAATAAAAAGATGATTGTAAAGGAAAAAGGGCTGAAAATAACACAGGACGCCATTTTACTGTCTGAGTTTATAAAAAAATATTTTAATGTAGAATATAAAAATATAAAAGAGAAAAAAACATTTCTGGAAATTGGGGCAGGACAGGGTATAATTTCCCTATTGCTTTCTGAAATGAATATTATTTCAAAAATTTTTGCAGCAGAAATACAGAAAGATATTTTTAAAATATTGGAAAAAAATATAGAAATAAATAATTTAGAAGAAAAAATAATGCTAATTAATAAAAATATAAAAAATGTTAATGGAGAATATGATTTTATTTTTTCAAATCCTCCATATAAAAAAATAAATTCTGGAAAAATGCCGGAAGATGAAGCGGAGAAACTCAGTAAATACGAAATTTTATTGACATTGGAAGAACTTTTTCAGGAAATAAGAAGGCTCTTAAAAAATTATGGGGAATTTTTTGTAATTGTGCCGAATGACAGGCTAAATGATGTTTTTAGGTATATCTACAAGAATAACATGAATATTTTGACAATAGAAGTTAGTAAATATAAAAAAATAGATTTAGTAGTTGTACATGGGAGAAAAGGAGGAAAGGTAAATTCTGGAATTGAAATTAATAACCAAATATAAAAAATATTTACCAAGAAGCTAGACAATAATAAAAAGGAATTATTTCTAATTTGATTAGTCCTAATTCCTTAAATAAAATCTGTTGTTTAGTTTTTTTATATTTTTCCAGTTTAAAATAAAAAATCTATTTAGTCAATTCTTTTATTACTTCCAACACTTTTTCATAATCTTCTTTACTTTTCTGTAATTATATCATATCTAATATTATTTGCCTTACAAATTATTTTTTTTCCAGAATATGTGTCATTCCCTGCTCTACAATATGCTTTATATGCTCATCTTCCAGCGAATAATAGACAATTTTCCCTTCTTTTCGATGTTTTACAAATCTGCCCTGCTTCAATACCCGAAGCTGATGTGAAATAGCGGACTGTGTCATTTTCAGAAGATTTGCAATATCGTAAACACACATTTCCTCATGAAATAAGGCACTTAATATCCTCATTCTTGTAGTATCCCCCAGTATCTTAAAAAAATCTGCCAAATCATATATAACTTCTTCTTCTGGCATTAATTTTTCCACTTTTTCCACGATTTCCTTATGAATAGCCTTTGTTTCATAATTTATATTTTCTTCTTCCATTATTTTAGCCATTTTCACTCCCAATTTTTGAAATATATGTTAGTATTATATCACGTATTTGAATTACTGCAAAATTAGATTTTTTACTCCATCTTTTTTCTTTTGCCATCTAAGATAAAAAAAAGTGAAAAACTGTTAAAAAGTTGTTATAATATAATAAAATTACTTTTGTATTTTTACTAAAAAAGCTAAATATTTTAAAACAATAATTTTAATAAAAAAGGAGCGGACTTTATGAAAAGAAACAAATGTAAATTATTAATTTTAGCCAGCATTATGGCAATTTCAATGGCGTCATTTGGGCTTTCCAATAAAAATGTGGCAAAAATGCCTTCAAAGCCTGATGCCATGGATACGAATAAGAAGGCTGGACTTACAATTTCAAAGGCGGAACTGGATGTTGTGGCTGAGAAGATTTTTAAGAATGAAGCTGGCGGGAAAAGGGAAGATCTTGTTTACTGGAATACGGGGGAAGATTTCCCATCGCTGGGAATCGGGCATTTTATATGGTACAAACAAGGGCAGCGAGGAAGATTTGAAGAAAGTTTTCCGCAGCTTGTTGCGTATTACAGGAAGCATGACATAAAATTGCCTAGGATTGTTGAAGAAAACAGTTATTCCCCTTGGGAAAGCCGTGAGGAACTTTTTAAACTTAGAAGCGTTGGAAATAAGGATATTGTCGAATTGACAAATTTTCTTTATAATACAAAGGCTATTCAAGTTTCATTTATTTTTGAGCGGCTCGAAAACTCTTTAGAAAAAATGCTGGAAATAGCAGATAACCCAGAAAATGTAAAAAAACAGTTTTACCGTGTTGCACACTCTCCAAACGGGCTATATCCATTGATTGATTACGTGAATTTCAAAGGTGAAGGGACTTCCCGGACTGAAACTTACAACGGGGATGGCTGGGGACTTCTGCAAGTCTTGGAAAATATGAAAGGTACCGACAGTGGGAAAGCGGCTCTTGAAGAATTTAGCGACTCTGCAAAATTCGTTCTTGAAAGACGGGTAAAAAATTCCGATCCCGCAAGAAACGAGAGAAAATGGCTGGCAGGTTGGCTAAACCGTTGCAATACATATAAAAACTAAATTTTAAGAAATTTAAAAATAATATTTTATAAATAAACAGGCAGTCTAAGTTTTCATATTTAATTTTAATAAAAATTTAGGCTGCTTTTTATATTGCTTGAAATTCCGTAAATATATTATATTTAGAGAACTATTATTTATCCATAAAAAAATTAATAGTAAAAAAATATTCATTATAAACAAAATTGCTTGCAAATCTTACTAAATATAAGATATAATATAGATATATAAAAATTTTAGCGAAAGGAAGCGAGTATGAAAAATATTTTAAAGTTTTTAATTAAAAGAATCGCAATGGGGCTTGTAACGTTGTGGCTAGTTATTACTATTACATTCTTTCTGATACATATGTTACCTGGTGATCCGTTTCAAAGTGAAAAAGCGATTCCACCTAAAGTAAAGGAAAATCTAATGGCAAAATACCATTTGGACCGTCCGCTTGGGGAACAGTATGTTGAATATCTAAAAAACATAGCAAAAGGAGATCTGGGGGCATCCATGAAAGTTCGTGGGAGAACTGTTAACGATGTTATTAAGAAGAGTTTTCTGACATCGGCAGATTTAGGAGCCAGATCTATTATCTTTGCACTGGCTTTGGGAATTCCGCTGGGAATTGTCGCAGCTCTGAAAAGAGGAAAATATCAGGACAGATTAGCAATGGTTGTGGCAATAATTGGAATATCCGTACCGAGTTTTGTATTGGCGGGACTGATGCAGAAGTATTTTGTCGACATACATAACGGTATCTTAATCGATGAATATAACTTGCCGCTTATAAGGATTTTGCTGTCAGGATGGGACAGGCCTGAGAAAAAAATACTGCCGGTTGTTGCACTTGGGCTTTACACAGTGGCATTGATTGCACGGTTATTAAGAGATAAAATGATCGAGGTAATGGGGCAGGATTATATAAGATTGGCAATTGCAAAAGGGGTAAAGCCAAAAAATATCGTTTTTAAACATGCTTTAAGAAATGCGATTTTGCCAATCATCACAATAATGGGGCCGACAATTGCTGCGGTTCTGACAGGTTCATTTGTAATTGAAAAGATGTTTTCGATTCCAGGATTAGGAAAATACTTTGTAGACAGCATCAATGACAGGGATTACACGATGGTACTTGGAGTTACTGTGTTTTATGCGATATTCCTTATTATAATGATGATACTTGTCGACATTGTATATGTCATGGTTGATCCTAAAATTAAGCTTGGAAAAGGAGATGAAGTATAGTGGCAGAAAACATAAAAAAAATTATAACTGAAGATGATTATACCCCTACACCTGAAGATTTTGAAATCGTAGGTGCGAATACCACTCAAAGCGAAGTAATCTACAAACCAAGTTTAACATTCTGGCAGGACGGCTGGAGAAGATTCAAGAAAAATAAATTGGCTTTATCGTTTTTGGGAATAACGCTTATTTTCTTATTTTTAGCAATTTTTGGGCAAAGTTTGACAAAATATTCTTATAGGGCTCAGGATTTATCAGCTAAATTTTTAAGTCCGGCAAAAGGATTTGCAAAAGGACATTACTTAGGAACGGATAATCTCGGACGTGACTTGTTTGCAAGGCTTTCGCAAGGGATAAGAATTTCAATGCAACTATCATTGATAACAGCTGCAATTTGTGTTGTTTTCGGAACAATTTACGGGGCTGTATCAGCATATTTTGGCGGAATTATTGACACAATAATGACTAGAATTGTGGAAATCTTATTAATCATTCCATCAATGATTTACATAATTTTATTAATGGTTGTAATGGGAAACAGTGTAAAAACAATAATTATTGCAATGTCATTGACTAGATGGCTGAACTATTCGCTGTTAGTACGTGGAGAAGTCCTAAAAATAAAGGAAAATGAGTTTGTATTAGCTTCAAAATCACTTGGTGGAAACTTTTTATGGATAACTCTAAAACACTTAATTCCAAATACATTAAGTGTAATAATAATAAGACTTACAACAGATATACCAAACATTATCTTTACAGAAGCATTTTTAAGTTTCATCGGACTTGGAGTTCCAATTCCACAGGCATCACTTGGAAACTTGGTATTTGATGGTTTCGTAAATATGACTTCATATCCATATTTATTCATTATTCCATCAGTTGTAATTTCATTGATTACATTGGCATTTAATATTGTTGGAGATGCTTTAAATGACGCATTAAATCCAAAATTAAGAGATTAAAAAAAAATCCATATTAATACAGAGAGGATTATAGAATGGGAAAAATATTATTAGAAGTAAAGGACTTGAGTGTTTCTTTTAACACGTATGCCGGGGAAGTTCAGGCTCTTAGGAAAATCAACTTTTCCGTGGATCGTGGGGAAACGCTTGCAATCGTTGGAGAGTCTGGTTCAGGGAAATCAGTTTCCGTGCAAACAATTATGAAATTAATACCAATGCCGCCAGGGGAAATAAAAAATGGGGAAATCCTTTTTGAAGGGGAAGATTTGGTAAAGGCTTCGCCAGAGAGAATGAGACAGCTTCGTGGTGGAAAAATCGGAATGATATTTCAAGATCCTATGACATCTCTTAATCCGACAATTAAAGTTGGAAAGCAAATTATGGAAGGGATTCTAATTCATAAGGACGTAACAAAGGAAGAGGCAAAGCAGCAGGCCATTGAAATGCTTAGAAAAGTTGGCATTCCTAAACCAGAAGAAAGATTTCATCAGTATCCGCATGAATTTTCTGGAGGAATGCGACAAAGGGCGGTTATAGCCATTGCTCTTTCGTGCGAGCCGGACTTATTAATCTGTGACGAGCCGACAACAGCTCTGGACGTTACTATTCAGGCACAGATTCTAGATTTAATAAACGAATTAAAAAAAGAATTAAATATCGCTGTAATACTTATAACGCATGATTTGGGAGTGGTTGCTGAAACTGCTGACAGAGTGGTTGTCATGTATGCTGGAGAAAAGCTGGAAGAGGCTCCTGTAAGGGAACTTTTCAAAAATCCGAAACACCCATATACTTGGGGACTTTTGAAATCATTGCCAAGGCTGGATATGAAAATTGGAGAAAAACTGTCTTCTATTCCAGGAACTCCTCCAGATTTGTTAAAGCCGCCTGTAGGAGATCCATTTGCACCACGTTCTGAATATGCAATGAAAATTGACTATGAAAGAAAACCTCCGATGATTGACTTGGGAAATGGGCACCTTGTAAAATCATGGCTTTATGTCGATGGCGCTCCAAAAATAAAATCTCCTTTTGAATCAGAGGAATCTGATGAATCAGAAAATAAAGGAACGGAGGGGAAATAATGGCAGTTAACGAAAACAAAAAAGAAAAACTAATAGAAATGAAAAACTTAAAAAAATATTTTCCGATGAAAAAAAGACAAGTCTTAAAGGCTGTGGAAAATGTTACAATGGACATCTACAAAGGTGAAATTCTAAGTCTTGTAGGAGAATCAGGTTCTGGAAAAACTACACTTGGAAGAACTGTCAGCAGACTTTATGCAAAGACAAATGGTGATATTTTATTTAACGGAAAACCAGTGGAATCTTATGGAAGAAAGGAATTTACAAAAAAAGTCCAAATGATATTTCAAGATCCACAGGCTTCACTTAATCCAAGAATGACTGTTGGAGATATTATTGCCGAAGGAATTGATATTCACAAACTGGCAGCTTCAAAACAGGAGAGAATGGAAAGAGTTTATAAATTACTAGAAATTGTTGGCCTAAATAGAGAACATGCCAGCCGTTTCCCACATGAATTTTCTGGAGGGCAAAGACAGAGAATCGGGATTGCAAGGGCACTTGCAGTCAGTCCAGAAGTGCTAGTGTGTGATGAGCCAATTTCGGCTCTGGACGTGTCGATCCAGGCACAAGTCGTAAATTTGCTAAAGGATCTTCAAAAGGAAAGAAACTTGACTTTGCTATTTATTGCACATGATTTATCGATGGTAAAATATATTTCAGACAGAGTAGCGGTTATGTATCGTGGAAAAGTGGTGGAACTGGGAACTCCGGAAGTTGTTTACAGTAATCCTGTCCACAGCTACACGAAATCACTTATTTCTGCCGTACCAATAGCAGATCCTGATTACAAGAAAACAACAAAAATTGATATGGAGGAATCATATTTAAGAAGTCCAATGGGAGATGCCTCTGAAATAGGGATTATCCCCGAAACTCCTGAATTAACAGAATACCAGCCTGGACATTTTGTAGAAACTTCTTTCTTAAAGGAAAAGGGACTTATTTAAAAATCAAGTATTTTAAATATTTTAATGTTTCGAAATAATTTATTTATAAAAAACCAAAATTTTAGAAAGGAATTGTCGGGATATGAAAAAAATTTTTTTAGTATTTTGCTTAACGTTATCGATGTTTATTATTTCCTGCGGAAAAGGGAAAAAAGCATCGGGAAATTCAGTATCATTTAATATGGAAGCCGAGCCAACTTCGTTAGATCCTCAGATTTTGACTGATATGAGTGGAATTTTTATTACAAGCATGACTTATGAAAGTCTTGTAAGATTAAATGATAAAAATGAAATTGTCCCTGCCGGAGCCGAAAGCTGGACCAAGTCAGACGACGGAAAAGTATGGACATTTAAAATCAGACAAGGAATGAAATGGAGCAACGGAGATCCACTTACCGCCAAAGATTATTTTAACGGTATCAAAAGAGGCCTTGAACCTAAGACAGCTTCTGAATATGCGTTTCTTGCATACTATATTGAAAATGCGGAAAAATATAACACTGGTGCTTTAAAGGATTTTGGACAAGTTGGAATAAAGTTAAAAGACGACTACACGCTTGAATTTACTTTATCACAGCCTGCGCCATTTTTCCTGAAAATATTAATCATGCCAATTTATTTCCCAGTTAATGAAAAAGCATTGGCTGACAATGGTGAAAGCTATGCGACTGAAGCTAATAAATCTATTTACTGTGGACCTTTCACAATGGAAGAATGGGTACATGACAATAAGGTTGTTATGAAAAAAAATCCTAACTACTGGAATGCGCAAAATATAAAACTTGATACACTTACAGGTTTAATCGTAACTGACTTTGAAGCCGCCACAAATCTTTTTGAGAATAAAGAACTGGACTTGACAAAAATTTCAGTTGAAAAAATGGCAAACTATGAAGGAAAACCTGAATTACATAAGTTCCCTGACGGAAGAGTCTATTACTTAGGATTTAATACATCAAATCCTGTACTAAAAAATCTAAAAATTAGACAGGCATTATCACTTGCGATAAATAGGAAAGAATTAGTAAACAGTATCTTAAATGGTGCTGGAATTACTGCTTCTGGAATTGTTTCAAATGGGACAGCCGGTGAAAAAGGCGACTTCAGGGAAGAAGCCGGGGATTTATTTGCAGAATATGCAAATATTAATGTAAAACAGCTGTTTGAAGAAGGGTTGAAAGAGCTGAATATGACTCCTGCGCAAGTTAAACTGCATCTATTAGTAGATGAAAACGGAACTGGTAAAAAAGAAGCTGAATTTTACCAATCTCAATGGAAGGATAAATTAGGAATTGACGTGGAAGTGGAAGTTCTTACTAAAAAAGAAAGAATTGCACGTGCGAAAGCTGGGGAATTTGAGATTGTAAGATATGCCTGGGGACCTGACTATGCGGATCCAATGACTTACCTGGAAATGTTCCACTCAAAAGTAAAAGATCTTAACTTTGCAAAACATTCAAATCCTAAATATGATGAACTGATTGACTTAGCTACAGTTAATCAAGACAACAAAACAAGAATGGATGCAATGAAACAGGCTGAAAAATTATTAGCTGATGACTTCAGATATTCCGCACTTTATTATGAAGTGGGAGTTTATTTGATAAATCCTAAGTTAAAAGGCGTTGTAATACGTTCTGTCGGAGATTCTATTGATTTTTACAATGCATCCATAACAAAATAATTTTTATTTTTCCCGCTCAAATAAAAATTGTCTGGGCGGATAACTAAAATTAACAGCAAAACAATTTTTACTAAATTTAATTTAGACAAAAAGAAAGGGTGAGTGCGGATATGAAGAAAATATTACTAATCTTTACAATATTACTGGCTTTCGTAATTTCATGCGGAAAAAGCAGTGATTCAGAAACATTGAAACTCAACTTAAAGGAAGAGGGAAAATCTTATGATCCGCAGCTTGCAAATGATTCGACAGGAGAATTTGTTGACTCGCTTGTTACTGAAACATTGACAAGACAGGCAGAAGACGGAAAATCCCTTCCTGGTGTGGCAGAAACGTGGGAACACAATGAAAATTCAACAGTATGGACATTCCACTTGAGAAAAAATGCAAAATGGAGCAATGGTGACCCGATTACGGCAAAAGACTTTAGAGATGGCTGGGTTAGAGCATTAAAGCCTGAAACTGCAGGAGAATATGCAGACAAATTATTTTACATAAAAAATGCCGAACAATTCAATGCAGGAAAAATTAAAGATGAAGACCAGCTTGGCATAAAAGTCGTTGATGATTACACATTGGAAGTTACATTGAACAATCCGCTTACATACTTTGACTCAATTGTAAGAATACAGACTTATGCTCCTCTTAATAAAAAATTCTACGATAAAGTTGGAGAAAAGTATATGACATCTCCTGAAACATCAATTTCATCAGGTGTCTACACAATAAAATCCTGGACAAGGGATTCAGAAATTGTATTTGAAAAAAATGAAAATTACTGGAATAAAGACAATATCAAGTTGAAATTCGTAAAAATATTATTCATAAATGATGCAAATGCCAGTGTAAATGCCTTTAAAAATAAAGAAATTGATTCTACAAACATCTCTATTGAGCAGGCAAAGGAATTTAAGGATGACAAACGTAAACTGCTTACAAAGGATGGCTCTGTCTGGTATATGACATACAATATGAAAAATAAAGTTCTTGCCAACAAAAAAATCAGGCAGGCATTGTCACTCGCAGTTGACAGGGAAAAATTAATTACGGATGTGCTTGACAACACTGGGGAAGCCGCTTATACCTACACAACAAAAGGAGTAGGAATTATCGGCGTTTCAAAAGATTTCTCTGAAGAAGCGGGAAAAGTCTTTCCAGGTTACAATCCGCAAAAAGCAAAACAATTGCTGGCTGAAGGCCTAAAGGAGCTAGGATTACAAAAATTGCCTGAATTGACAATGATTTTCAATGATTCTGGAAACAACAAGGTAATTTCTGAGTATATTCAGGAAAGTTTAAGAACAAACTTAGGAGTAAACCTTGAAATTGAAGGAATGACATTCCAGTCAAGACTGGATAAAATGCAGCATAGAGATTATGAAATCGCCCTTGCAGGCTACAACGGAGATTATAACGACGCAATCACTTACTTAGATAGATTCCTGACAAAAGATGGAAACAACTATTCAGACTACTCAAACCCACGTTACGATGAGCTTGTGAAAAAAGTTAAAAGTTCCGGGAATCAGGAAGAAAGAGTAAAAGATATGATTGAAATGGAAAAAATAATCGCCCAGGATATGCCAGTGGGACTGCTTTACTACAGACAAAATACAAAATTGTTGAATCCAAAAGTTCATAATATTGTATTCAGTCCAATAGGAAAAGATTTCGTGCTTGACAATACTTACATAAAATAATTAAATTAAAGAATAAAGGCAGGTTTAGCATATTGCTTAAACGTATATTTCTAAACTTGCCTATGAGATAATTTTGTTTATAAAAAAATATAATAATATAGAGGGAGAATTTTTATGAAAAAGATGTTATTTTTATTGATGATGCTAGTTTTCGTCATGTCCTGCGGAAAAGGTGGAGGAAGCAGCAAAACATTCACATTAAACTTGTCGGATGAGCCAAAATCTATCGATCCGCAATTATCAACAGACATTTTAGGCGGAACAGTTGATGATCTTATAACGGAAGGACTAACTAGAAAAGGCAAAGACGGAACGTTTGTGCCAGGACTTGCTGAAAAATGGGATAAATCTGCTGACGGACTTGTATGGACATTTCATTTAAGAGACGGGATAAAATGGAGCAATGGTGATCCAATTACTGCAAACGACTTTAAAAATGGATGGCTTCGTGCATTAAAACCTGAAACAGCTTCAGAATACGCTTATATGCTTTATGCAATAAAGAATGCTGAAAATTACAACAAGAAAAAAGGAACTGCTGAACAAGTTGGAATAAAAGTTATTGATGATAAAACTCTGGAAGTAACATTGGAAGCTCCAGTTCCATATTTTGACAGTCTAGTGGCATTTAAGACATATGCACCTCTAAATCAGAAATTCTTTGATGAAACAGGTGACAAATATTTTACAGAAGCTGATAAGACTGTATCTTCAGGAGCATACACTATGGAAAGCTGGACACACGGATCAGAAATGACATTCAAAAAAAATCCTAACTACTGGGATAATAGCAATGTAAATCTTGAAACTGTCGTATATAAAATAATTCCTGATAATAATTCAGCATTAAACGCATTTAATAACAAGGAAGTAGATGTAACTGCCATTACATCCGAACAGGCAAAAGGATTTAAGGACAATCCGAAAATGGTTTCTAAAAATGATGGTTCAGTATGGTATCTGCTATTTAACTTTAATAACAAGACATTGGCAAACTTGAAAATCAGAAAAGCACTTCTTATGGCAATCGACAGGGAAGGACTTGTAAACAATGTATTAAATGGATATGGAACAGCAGCAAAGACATTTGTTCCAAAAGGAATTGGAATAAAGGGGCTTAATGACAAGGACTTTACAGAAGGTGTTCCAACTTCAATTCTTGCATACAATCCTCAGGAAGCCAAAAAATTGCTTGAAGAAGGGCTGAAAGAAACAGGAGCAACTAAATTCCCTAGTATGTCTATGCTAATTAATGAAAGCGGAAATAACAAAGTTATCGCTGAATATATTCAGGAGCAATTAAGAAAAAATTTAGGTATTGAACTAAGTTTGGAAGCAATGACTGCTCAAGAAAGATTTTCAAGAATGAGCCAAAAGAATTTTGATATGGTATTTGCAGGATGGTCTGGAGATTACCCTGACGCAATTACATACCTTGACTTATTTGAATCGTCAGGCGGAAATAATCACGGTTCATACAAAAATCCTCAATATGACGCATTAGTTAAAACTGTAAGAAGTACAGCTGATCAGAATGTAAGAATTCCTGCACTTATACAAATTGAAAAAATAATCGCAGAAGATGTACCAGTTGGCGTGCTTTTCCACAGAGAAAAACAATATCTAGTTGATAAAAAAGTGAACGGGCTTGGATTTACTCCAATTGGCGGAGAATTCTACTTTGGAAGCCTATCATTGAAATAACAGCTATTTAGGGGCGTAACAGCCCCCTTGGCTAATTATTCTTGAAAAAAGAGGAGGAAACATATTAATGAAAAAATTGTTCTTTGTATTGACATTACTGATGTTTGTATTTTCATGTGGAAATAAAAATGGAGGTAATGGCAGCACATTCACATTAAATATTGTTACAGAGCCAACTTCGATTGATCCTCAAATAACTACGGATATTCCTGGCGGGACTGTTGATGAATTGATTTTGGAAGGACTTTTGAGAAAAGATAAAGATGGAAAATCGGTGGCTGGAATCGCTGAAAAATGGGAAAAGTCAGAAGACGGGCTTGTGTGGACATTTCATTTAAGAGATGGAGTAAAATGGAGCAACGGCGATCCTGTTACTGCAAACGACTTTAAAGCGGGATGGCTTCGTGGATTAAATCCTGATACAGCGGCAGGTAACGCAAGTATGCTATTCGTAATAAAAAATGGAGAAAACTATAATTCTAAAAAAGTTTCAGAAAATGAGGTTGGAATAAAAGTTATTGACGATAAAACTTTACAAGTAACTTTGGAAGCACCTACTCCATATTTTGATGACTTAGTTACATTCAAATCATTCATGCCGTTAAATCAGAAATATTACAATGAGGTAAAGGATAAATACTTTACAGAAGCTGAATACACAATTGCAAACGGCCCTTATACATTGGAAAGCTGGACTCACGATTCAGAACTGAAGTTCAAGAAAAATCCTAATTACTGGGATGCCAGCAATGTAAAGACAGACAATGTCATATTAAAAATGATTGCTACAGATTCAGCTGTAAACGCCTTTAAAAATAAAGAAGTTGACGTAACTTCCGTTACATTTGAGCAGGCAAAGGAATTTATTGGAAAAAAAGAACTTGTAAAAGCAGATGATGGCGGAATTTACTATTTACTATTCAACACAGGCGAAAATGTGTTTAAGAATGCAAAAGTAAGACGGGCATTAACTATGGCAATAAACAGGGAAGAACTTGTAAATAAAGTTCTTGAAGGTTCCGAAAAAACTACTAAGGCATTCACCCCAAGTGGAATTGGATTAAATGGACTTGAGAAAGACTTTGCTTCTGAAGTTACAACTGACCAGCCTAAATTTAACGCAGAAGAAGCCAAGAAACTACTAGCCGAAGGACTTAGGGAAGAAGGGCTGTCAGAACTTCCAAGATTTGAAATTTTATTTAACGATACAGGAAGCAGAAAAGCCATTGCTGAATATATTCAGGAAAATTTAAGAAACAACTTAGGTGCAAATGTTGAATTAGACGTTGTAACTGGTAAGGAACGTATTGAAAGAACTAAAAAACGTGATTATCAGATTGCACTTATGAACTGGACTGGCGATTTCCTAGATCCAATTACATATTTAGATTTATTTGAAAGCAAAAACGCAAACAATCGTGGAGATTTCAAAAATGCAAGATATGATGAGCTAACAAAAATTGTAAAAGGCTCTGCTGATCCAAAAGTAAGAGTTCCAGCAATGATAGAAATGGAAAAACTTATCTCTGAAGAGCAGCCTGTTACAATCTTGTTCCAGAAACAAAAACTTTACTTAGTAAATCCAAAAGTTAAAAATTTAGGATTCGTATCAATTGGTGGAGAGTTCTTTATAAGAGATGTTGTAATGAATTAACTTAACGTAATGTTTTATTAAATACATTTTACTATTTACAAAATTTAACAGAAAATTTTTCTAGTAAATTTTTTATAAATTTTAGTTATTTTAAGCACTACAATTAATATGACTAAATTAAAAATATAAAAAATAAGAGGAAATATAATTTTATGAAAAATAAATTTATCCTGCTGGATAGAGATGGTGTAATAAATGTGGAAAAATCATATTTATATAAAATCGAAGATTTTGAATATGAAAAAAATGTAATCGAAGGACTTAGGAAATTACGCGATTTAGGCTATAAATTTGCGATTATAACAAATCAGTCGGGAATTGCGAGAGGCTATTACACGGAAGTGGATTATTTAAAACTACAGGATTTTGTTGAAAAAGATTTGCTGAAAAATGGCATAAAAATTGAAAAATCATATTTTTGTCCACATCACCCAAATGCGGCTGGAAAATATGGCATTGAATGTAATTGTCGAAAACCAAATACCGGCAATTTTGAATTGGCAATAGATGAATTTAATATTGATACAGAAAAGTCCTTTATGATAGGCGACAAGATAACTGATTTAATTCCTGCGGAAAAGTTGGGAATCACACCAGTTCTAGTAAAAACAGGCTATGGACTAAAAAGTCTTGAAAAATTAAAGAATACCAACTTAAATCCAATTATTGCAAATGATATCCTGGATTTTGCAAAAATTCTAAAAAATAGAAAATAAATTTAAAAAGGGCATTATTCAAATTGTAATGTCCTTTTTAATGTACTAAACCTCATTAAAAAATAAAAATTGTACTAATTACAAGAAATTTCAAATACTTACTAAATCATATATAATTCAAAATTTATAAAATATCTACTATTTAAATAAGGAACAGTATTATTTATTATATAATTTTGCTTTTTCTTCCAAAAGTAAAAAATTCACAGTTCGATTTACATATCCAATGGAAAAATTTTTAATTTTTTGTCTATATAACGTATTTGCATATTTAATTATTAATTTTTTATTTGAATTTATAAAATTTAATTGATCAAAAACTAAATTTTTATATTTTGTATCAATCTCATGATTTATGTCGTATTTCTTAATAACTGATTTATCATACACAGGAACCATACTGCTCAACTTTATTTTTCCAAGTAAAGTTATTTCTCCTGATTTTGATTTAACAATTCTCACTATCGGAATAATAGATTTTCTTATAGCTCCATTTAAATAATCCGTTTGACTAGGTGATGACAAAGGTGCTATATAATCACAATCGTTAATTTTTAATAAAATTCCCAAATACTTTCTTGTATGTCTATATTTTTCCCCTAATCTATTTAATACCCTGTCATCAAAGGACTTTAAATAATCAAGGTAACTATCACTTATTTCATATAATTTCATTTTTCCCCCCTATATTTACAGAAAAAGCTACCATAAACGGTAGCTTGAATTTACAACTCCTCACTTCTTGGTGGCGGATCACCTGAATTTACAACTCCTCACTTCTTGGTGGTGGATCACCTGAATTTACAACTCCTCACTTCTTGGTGGTGGATCACCTGAATTTAATTATTTATCTCTTTAATTAATATTATCATTTTTTCAATAAAGATGTCAAGATTTTTTCTATATTTAAAATTTTTATAAACGTAATTCTTTTATAAAATCACACTTATGCCTTTATAATAAATTTAATCTTTCATAGAATAATCTTTTAATTAAAAGTTTATGAAAACCATTGACTTTTTGAAAAAATGTGGGATAATATTAGTGTAGGGAAAAAATAATGTTGAATATAATTATAAACAATTGTATAGTTAAAATGATAAGGGACATGTATATTGAAGGTATGACCACATAGACTTTCAAAATACATTTTTAAAAAATATTCACTATAAAATTGTAATTTTTTGATACATACTCATATAAACCGTAATTTATTTTGAGTAAATCATTAAAATCTTTTTAGATTAATTTTTAAAATAAAATTATTATAAATTTAACATCACCCAAAAAATTCAAAATCAAAATATTTAAAATTAAAGTTTTAAAAATTAATATTATTTTGTCTTTCCCTACATAGTGTAGGGATTTTTATTATCTGAGTTTATAAAAAAATTGACAAATAAAAATACAAAAATATTATTAAAATTTTAAAATCTAAAATTTCTAAAATATGGAGGAAAGATCATGAAAAAATTAACAAAAGACTTGGAAAAATTAGGAATTGTAAATGTGGCACAAATTTATAGAAACTTGACACCGGCAGAATTAATTGAGCATGCCTTAAAAAGAGGGGAAGGAACATTATCAGATACTGGAGCCTTGGTTATAACAACAGGAAAATATACTGGACGTTCACCTAAAGACAAATATATTGTTGATACTCCAGGTATTCATGAAAGCATAGCTTGGGGAAATGTAAATAAGCCAATTGAAAAAGAAAAATTTGATTCTATTTATAGTAAATTAATTGCATATTTGCAAAATCGGGAAATATTCATATTTGACGGGATGGCAGGTGCAGATCCAGCTTGCAGACGGAAATTCAGAATAATAAATGAGCAGGCAAGCCAAAACCTATTTATCCATCAATTACTGATACGTCCAACAGAAGAAGAGCTGAATGATTATGGACATGCCGACTTTACAATCATTGCAGCACCTGGATTTAAATGCAATGCCAAAATCGATGGAATAAACTCATCAGCCACAATAATTATTGATTATGAAGCGAAAGTTGGAATTATATGTGGAACAGGATATTCAGGAGAAATTAAAAAAAGCGTATTTTCAATAATGAACTTGTTAATGCCTAAAATTGACGTGTTGCCTATGCACTGTTCTGCCAATATGGATCCAAAAACTGGACAAACTGCGATATTTTTTGGATTGTCAGGAACTGGGAAAACCACTCTTTCAACAGATCCTAACCGTAAATTAATCGGAGATGACGAACATGGCTGGTCTGATCACAGTATTTTCAATTTTGAAGGAGGATGTTATGCAAAATGTATAAATCTTGATCCAAAACATGAGCCAGATATTTTCAATGCAATAAAATTTGGAAGTTTAGTTGAAAATGTTATAATGAATCCTAAAACACGGGAACTTGACTTTTATGATAAAAGCTTGACGGAAAATACAAGGGTTGGTTATCCAATTAATCATATAAAAAATGCGCAAATTCCAGGAATTGGCGGAATCCCTAGCGTTATAATATTCCTGACAGCAGATGCTTTTGGAGTTTTGCCTCCTATTTCCAGACTTTCAAGAGATGCGGCAATCTATCATTTTGTAACAGGATTTACATCTAAGCTGGCTGGAACGGAACGTGGAATTACAGAGCCGCAGCCTACATTCTCAACTTGCTTTGGAGAGCCGTTTATGCCATTAGATCCATCAGTCTATGCGGAAATGCTAGGTAAAAAAATAGAACTTCATAACACAAGAGTATTCCTGATAAATACAGGATGGTCCGGCGGTCCCTACGGTGTCGGAACCCGTATGAATTTAAAATATACAAGAGCAATGGTTACAGCGGCGTTAAACGGCGAACTGGATGAAGTGGAATATAGACACGACGACATTTTCAACGTGGAAATCCCGCAATATTGCCCAAACGTTCCAAGCGAACTGTTAAACCCAATAGACACTTGGGCAAATAAGGAAGCATATGATGCAGCGGCAAAAAAATTGGCTAAAATGTTCAGGGAAAACTTTGCAGCAAAATATCCAAATATGCCAGAACATATTGTAAATGCAGGGCCAGTATTTTTTGAATAGCAATTTTTAAATGTTTACTAAACAATGGAGGAATTTATGGAGAAAGTAAAAATAACGGAAACATCATTAAGGGACGGACATCAGTCACTTATGGCAACGAGAATGACTACTGCCGAAATGCTTCCAATAATAGAAACTATGGATAAAGTCGGATATCACGCAATGGAAGTCTGGGGCGGCGCAACTTATGATGCGGCAATCAGATTTTTGCATGAAGATCCTTGGGAAAGATTAAGAGAAATTAGAAAACGGGCTAAAAATACAAAATTGCAGATGCTGCTGAGAGGGCAGAACTTGTTAGGATATCGGCATTATGCAGATGATATTGTAGATAAGTTTGTGGAGCTTTCAATAAAAAATGGTATTGATATTATTAGGACATTTGATGCTTTAAATGATACGAGAAATATAAGGAAAGCATCAGAAAGTACGAAAAAATATGGAGGACACAGCCAGCTTGCAATTTGTTACACAATAAGCCCTGTTCACACAATAGAATATTACAAAAAGCTGGCGCTCGAAATGCAGAGCATGGGTGCAGATTCCATCGCTATAAAGGATATGTCAGGAATTTTATTGCCTAATGCGGCATATATATTGGTCACTGAACTAAAAAGCATTTTGAATATTCCGCTTGAACTGCATACACATTCTACCGCAGGACTTGCTGAAATGAGCATAATAGAAGCCATTGATGCAGGAGTGGATATTGTAGATACCGCCATTTCTCCATTTGGCGGAGGAACTTCGCAGCCATGTACAGAGCCGCTTGTAAGAACGTTGCAGGGTACAGAATACGACACTGGCCTAAATTTGGAACTTTTAAAGGAAGTAGCAGAATATTTCAAACCAATAAGAAAAAAATATATTGATAACGGAACATTAAACCCGAAGGCTTTGGGAGTAGAGCCGAATATCGTGGAATATCAGTTGCCAGGGGGAATGCTTTCGAACTTGCTGTCGCAACTGAAATCACAGGGAGCAGAAGACAAATATGAAGCGGTGCTTCGTGAAATCCCAAGAGTCCGAAAAGATATGGGCTATCCGCCTCTCGTAACTCCAATGAGCCAAATGGTTGGAACTCAGTCAGTTATGAATATTTTAACCGGGAAAAAATATCATATGATTCCTAAAGAAATAAAGGATTATGTAAAAGGAATGTATGGAAAATCTCCCGTTCCAATTTCTGAAAAAATTAAAAAAACTGTAATTGGAGATGAAGAAGTGTTTACCGGGCGTCCTGCCGATCTGCTAAAGGATGAGTATGATACGATGAAAGCTGAAATTGGAGATTTGGCAAAATCTGATGAGGATGTACTGACTTATGCGTGCTTTCCACAAATTGCCAAAGGTTATTTAAAAGAAAAATATTCTGAAAAAAAAGATAAGGAAGGTAAAATAAATAATAAAGAGGAGGTGAAAATTCAAAACATTAATGTAATTTTTTAAAAAATTTTTAAGTAAAAATAAATTTTTATGGGTATTGCTTATTTAGGATAGTCAAAAACTAAAGCAAAAGTTTAGGCTATGCAGCTCAAATTTAGCGTTTGAGTCTGTTCAAAAGAGAGGTGAAAAGATGAATTTAGATATTGAATATTTCAAAAACAAATTAAAGGATGTATCAGAATGGTATGAAAATACTAGTTGGAATAAAAAAACACTACTCGAAAAAATATCAGAACTGGAAATAGAAATCAATAAGACACGTGATGAAGAACACTTGATAGACTGGGATAAATTAACACGTCTGGAAGAACAAATTATAACTGATATGGTTCATTTAAGAAATAAAATGAAACTTTCCCACAAGGAAAAATTTGACAGTTATTACAAGATAAAATGAACAATAGTAAAACCAAGCTTAGAAGTTATGACTATACTGCTCAAATTCCAAGATTATTTAATTTTATCAGCTTGGCATTAAAGAGGGCAAGCATAAAATAAAACATAAAACTTTATAGGTTTGAGTTTAAAAACTTGAAAGGAATAATTAAAATATGAAAAGTATTTTATTTGGCAATTCGGCTGTATCAATCGGAGATGCTGTTTATATTACTGTTGTAAGTATGTTAATCGTCTTTTTCATATTGTTTTTAATTTCATTTGTACTGTCGTTTTTTAAATATTTTCCAAATTCTGAGCAAATAAATCAGAATACTGTAAATAAAAAAATAAATGACAGCAGAACTTTTCAAAATTCAGAAAAAGCTGACTCAAAAAGAACTGCTAATGAAAAAAAATTCAGTATAGAAAAAATAAAAGATGAAACTATGATGGCAGCAATGATGGCGGCTCTGATTGAAGCGGCTGGAGAAAATGAGAACTGCTTTATAAGAGTAAAAAACGTAAGAGAAATCAAGTAAACTTTGATAAACAAGGAGTAGACAAATATGATTAAATTATACAAAATTAGAATTGGAGAGAAAGTTTATGAAGTGGAAGTGGAAGCCGTTTCAGAAAAAGAGGGTTCTATTGCAACTTCAAAGGATGTAAAAAATGAACCAGAGGAAAAAAGGAATGAACATAATTCAGTACAGGACAATATTAGCAATTCCAGTGAAAATGGTGAAGCCATAAATGCACCTATGCAGGGACTTATTGTTGATGTAAAAGTTGAACCTGGACAAAAAATAAAAACTGGAGACGAAGTTGTCATTCTGGAAGCCATGAAAATGGAAAATCCCATTGTGGCACCAAAGGACGGTACAGTCCTTGCAGTTAAAGTATCAAAGGGAAGCACTGTAAACACTGGTGATACTTTAGTAATATTATCATAAGAACATTTTTAATTCATCTTTATATTCTCAAAAACAACAATCGATTTTATAGTAACACCACTTTAAATTTAAGTACAGCAATTTATGGTACTACATCACTATAAAACCTGAAAGAAAGGAATGGTTTTGAAATGGAATTGCTAAAAATTCTTTACGGAACAACAGGATTGTCAATGATAACTGCAAAACAGATTATTATGATAATAATAGCCTTAACTCTATTATACCTGGCAATAAAAAAACAATATGAACCATATTTACTGCTTCCAATTTCTTTTGGAATGCTGCTGGCAAACTTGCCTGCCGTGGCAAATGAAGGACTTATGGAAAAAGGCGGACTTTTATATTATCTTTATCAGGGGGTAAAGCTTGGAATTTATCCGCCACTGATATTTCTAGCAATAGGAGCAAGTACAGATTTTGGACCGCTTATCGCAAATCCAAAAAGTTTGCTGTTAGGAGCCGCTGCGCAATTTGGAATTTTTGTGGCATTTATAGGGGCAATTTTACTTGGATTAACTGGAAGGGAAGCCGGTTCAATTGGAATCATAGGGGGAGCTGACGGACCAACTGCCATTTACACCACAACAAAATTAGCTCCTCATTTGCTAGGTTCCATAGCTATTGCAGCCTATTCCTACATGGCTCTCGTCCCTGTTATCCAGCCACCGATTATAAAACTTTTGACAACAAAAAAGGAAAGAATGGTGGAAATGACACAACTGCGATTTGTAAGCCAGCGTGAAAAGATTATTTTCCCAATAGCGGTAACAATTATCGTAATTCTTTTAGTTCCATCATCAGCACCGTTAATTGGAATGCTAATGCTGGGAAATCTTATAAAGGAAGCCGGAATTGTTTCAAATCTGGTTGAGCATGTGCGAGGGGCATTGCTTTACTGTATAACAATTGTATTGGGAATGACAGTTGGAGCAACAGCCAATGCAGAAACTTTCTTAAGTTTTAAGACAATAAATATCATTATTTTAGGATTAATCGCATTTTCCTTTGGAACAGTAGGAGGAGTAATATTTGGAAAAATAATGTATAAGTTTACAAAAGGAAAAGTAAATCCAATGATTGGAGCGGCAGGAGTTTCCGCAGTACCAATGGCAGCAAGAGTTGTACAAAAAATAGGACAACAGGAAAATCCAAAAAATTTTCTGCTAATGCACGCAATGGGACCAAATATAGCCGGAGTAATCGGCTCAGCAGTTGCAGCAGGGGTTCTTTTAATCATATTCAAATAAAAAATTATTGCTCTCATTTAGTATAATTAGTATAATTAGAAGGACTAAAATTATTTAATTATATTTAATGAGAGGTTTTTTATTTTATTAAATTTTGGAGGCTCTATTTTAAACAGGCTTATACGCATAATAAATAATCGGTAAAAAACATATTTTTTGAAAATTATGATATAAAATTATTTAAAATGTGATATAATAACTCTGTATACTAAAAACTTCATAACATTTATGTAAAAGATGTAAAAATCCTTTATTTATAAGGATTTTGGAAACAAATTGTTACTTATAAAAGGGAGAGCGAATGAAAATATTGATAATACATACGGCATTTATAGGAGATATCGTACTGTCCACACCGCTCATACAAAGGCTAAAGGACATGTACCCAAGTTCTAAAATAGATTATCTGACACTGCCGGCTAATCAAAGCGTGATAAGCAATAATCCTAACTTACACGAAATACTGCTTTATGATAAAAAGGGAAAAGACAAGGGAATAAAGGGTTTTTTGAGAGTATTAAAAATATTGAAGCAAAAAAAATATGACTATGCTGTGATACCGCATAGATTTATAAAATCAATATTGCTTGCAAAACTGGCAAAAATTCCTAATATTGCTGGATTTGACGTAGCGACAGGCTCCTTTCTGCTAAATAAAAAGATTCATTATGATATGAAAAAGCATGAAGTGGAAAGATTGCTTGATTTGGTGGAATATAAAGGGGAAAAAATTCCAATTAGAATTTATCCTGCAAAGGAAAACTTTGTTAAAATCGATAAAATCCTGGAAAATCATGGATATTTTGGAAATGAAGGACAAAAATTAATACTGGTTGCACCAGGCAGCCAAAGGCCTGAAAAAATGTGGCCGATAGAAAAATACCACGAAGTCATCGAAAGATTGAAAAAAAATAAAAATTATTTTATTGGAATAACTGGCTCAAAATCTGAAAAGAAACTGCCTTTAAATTTTCCAGATGATAAAAATGTGATTGATTTTCGTGGAGAAATTAACCTTGTGGAATTTGGAGCATTGATTTCAAAGGCTGATATTGTTGCAGGAAATGACAGTTCTCCAGTTCATATTGCTAGCGGATTTGAAAAGCCTTTTGTAATTGGGATTTTTGGGCCGGGAAAACGGGATTTGGGATTTTTTCCCTGGACTGAAAAAAGCAATGTTATCGAGGACAACGAATTTTATGAAAATAATATTGTATCAATTCCTAAAAATCAGCATAAATATAAAAAGGACTATTATAAAGGGATACCTTTAATTAGCGCAGATAGAATTTATAAAGAAATTATGAAGCGAATTTAGAAAAATATAAAATTATAAAAAGGATGAAAATAATTAAATATGAAAAATAAATTTAACTTGACTATAAATATAATGGGATATGTCGTGAGTTTGTTAGTTGGAATATCTCTGTTCCTATCAGAAAAATTTGAAAATAATGTTTTAATTCCTCTGTTACTGCTAGTATTTGTAATTGCTATGTTTTCAAAGGAAAATCGAAAAAAATTTTTGAAAAATATAGATATGAAATTTTCATTATTATTAATTATATTTGTGGTTATGTCGTTTATGATTGCAGCGTTTGATGGCGGCATAGAATCACGGCTGGACAATTATAATTTAAGATACTTGATTTTTTTCCCGTTAGTATATTTTGTAAATAACGACAAAAAGATTTTTGATTTTCTAAAGTCATTTTTATTTGGCGGAACAATAATTTTGATTTTGGCAATTTTTAATTTTATTAAAAATTATAACAAATGGGCAAATCCTGTGGGATTTGATTATCCAAGAGTTACTGCCATTTTAACTGTTCAGGATTTTGCAAATATTATGTGTATAATATTTTTATATTTATTGTCTTTTTTACTTTTTTATAAAAACGATGATAATAAAAAAAATAAAATAATAAAAATTTATCTGGCAATAATGTCAATGCTCACTTTGTTCATAGTTATCGTAAATAGATCGAAAATGGTTTACATCTGCTTAATTCCTACAATCTTGTATATTATCTACAAAAAGAGAAAAAAATATGTATTGGTGGCTATTCTGATGTGCTTTGCAGGTTACTTTATGCTGCCAGTTTCGATATCAAGCAGACTCCAATACATAGTCAAGTATAAAAATGATCCTTCAAGCAATTTAAGGATAATTTTCTGGAAAACCGGAGCAGAAGCTTTTAAGCAGAAACCGCTATACGGGTGGAAAGCTGAAGAAAGAAAAAAATTTAATTTGGATTATTACAAAAAAATAGGAGTCAGTGATTATGTTTACAAATATTTTCTTACTGGAAATAAACTTCGTACACAGCATTACGTAGCTTCACATAATTCATATTTGCAGTATTTGCTAGATTTTGGAATTTTAGGTTTTATGTTTTTTATTTTAATAATTATAGATTTATTAATAAAATTAATTAAGATGAATTTTTATAAACAACATAAAAACGGGAAAACAACTGCATTTGAAATAGCTACAAAAGCTTCTTTTCTAGCCTGGATAATTCAAGGGATGACAGATGACAACCTAAATGATAAGCATCTGGTAATAACTTTGACAGTATTAATATTTTTTATTGATTATCTATATAGAAATCTAAAAAACCAGGAAAATTTAAATTTAGAAAATGACGAATCTAAATTTTAAATTACATATTACTACAAAGGAACAAATAGAATACTGTTAAGCAGAAACTAGTGTAAAATGTTTTTATTATATTAATACAGGAGTGTGAAATGGAAAAATATAAGTTTTCTAACAGCAGAATTTACGAAATCAATGAAAAGTTGAACAAAAAGCCTTATAAATACATATATAAGGAATTACTGCCTAAAAAAGTATATGATAAATTGCAAAGTAAAATATATCTTTTGAATCAAAAAACAATTGCAAAGGATTGGGATAATATCTTAAAGGATTATTTTGAAAATAAAGTGAAAGGAAAGGAAATCAGGGCAAAAAAAAAATTAGCAGACGAGAAGATAATATGGCAGTTCTGGGGGCAAGGCTGGGATTATGAGAAGCTGCCTAGTGTTGTAAAAATATGTCACAGCTCTATAGACAGATATACGAAAGGTTACACTGTAATCCGCCTGGATATTGACAACATAAAGGAATATCTTGATATCCCGGAGTATGTTTTGGAAAAGTTAAATAATAAAAAAATGGGATACGCTCATTTTTCAGATATATTAAGGCTTGCATTGCTAAGTAATTATGGCGGTGTATGGTTGGATGCAACTGTACTTTTAACAGATTACTTATCAGAAAAATATTTCAAAATGGACTATTTTTTATTTCAAAGGGATGAAAATTTAGAAAATAAAAAGGAATGGGAAGATTATGACTCAATTTATTTTTCATGGAATAAAAAGTCGAAAGTAAAAATGTTAAGCAGTATTATCTTTTCTCATAAAAATAACAAAGTAATTCATACATTGTTAAATATGTTAATGATTTTTTGGGAAAATAACAGTACAGTTCCGAATTATTTTATTTTACAAATACTCTATGATGAATTAATAGAAAATTATTATAAAAAGGAGCAATGCCAGATTGTATCTGATACTTTTCCGCACGAAATGTTTAGAGTATGGTTTAGTGATTATTCCGAAAATAAATTACTGGAAATAACAAAAAAAATAAACATTCATAAACTATCTTTTAAAATAGAAAATATCAAAAGAAAAACAGACAGAACTTTTTTTGAGCATTTTAAAAAGATGTATGAAATAGACTAAAAATTTTTACTAAAATTACATCAAATATTTTGTATACTTTATAAATAATTAAGAATGGGGAAAAAATGAAAGTATTAGTATTACACGGCCATCTTAGTATGGGCGGAGAAGAAAGAGTCTTGCTGAATGTTTTAAAAAATTTAGTAGAGCTGAATTATGATGTTGATTTGCTTATAACTTGGAACCACGGGAAAAATAACTTATTTGAAAACGAGATTCCAAAAAAAGTAAATTATAAATTTTTATTTGATAATTATGACGGTAAAAGCAAGATTATCAAAGAAATTTATAGATTACGGGCAAAAGCGGCTTATCTGAAAAAAGTTGAAAAAATAATAAAAGAAAAAAAATATGATGTTGTTATAGATTATTCCTCAAATTTATTGAAATATAATAATCTTGATATAAAAGCACCTGTATTTGCATGGATTCATTTTTCACTTACTTTTGGAGAACAGTTAAGTACAGACAAAATAGAAAAATATAAAAAACAATATAAAAAATATGACAAAATACTGGCAATATGTGATACAATGAAAGATGAATTTATAGAAATTCTAGGAATGAATAAAAACAAGGTGGAATTGGTTTATAATCCAATAAATCTTGAAATAATCAAGGAAAAAGCAGAAAATATAAACCCTGAGTACGAAAATTATTTAAAAGAGGATTATTTTTTGCAAGTATCACGACTGACACAGCAAAAGCAACCTGAACATCTGGTTGACATCTATTACAAATTAAAGCAGCGGGGAATAAAGGAAAAACTTTATTTCATTGGAGATGGTGAAAAAGTAGAACTGATTAAGCAGAAAATCAAGGAATATAATTTGGAAAATGATGTAATTCTGCTTGGACAAATTGAAAATCCATATCCATTCTTTAAAAATGCAAAATTATTTGTACATACTGGAAGGTATGAGGGATTGCCAACTGTACTGCTGGAAAGCCTTGCTTTTGGAACGCCTATCGTGGCTTATGACTGTCCTACAGGGCCAAAGGATATACTTGGGAAAAATAGTGAATATGGGGAGCTAATTCCATTAAATGATAAAGATACATTCGTAGAAAAAGTTTATGAATTAATGAACAATAACAAAAAATATGAAAATTATAAAAAGCAGTCGCTTGCAAGGGCTAATGACTTTTCAATGGAAAGTAATAAAGCAAAACTGAAGGAATTAATAGAAAATATAAAGTCCTAATATAAATAGCTGTTTAGAATAATGTAAAGAAAGGTTACACATGAATATAGTAAATGGAATAAAATCCAAGATAATAATATGGCTGTTTGGTACTAAAAAGAAACATAAAAATATTGATTTAAAAAATGTAAAAACAATACTTTTAAATCCTAAAGACTCTATTGGTGATACTTTAATGTCTTTTTGCTACGCAAGACAATTAAAAAAAATGTATCCTAACGTTAAATTAGGGATGGTAGTAACAAATAGAAATATGGAATTTACGAAATTATGCAATGAAAATGAAAAAATAATAGATACTGTCGTAAAACGGAATGATGTGCTTAAAAATCATAAAAAATGGGATGTGCTGCTTGATTTTTTAAGTAAGGAAAATACAAAGCGGATGATCTGGAAAAAGGTGTTAAGTCCGAAAATTACAATAATTTTTGGAGAAGGTGACAAAGGGCATTACTATAACAAAAAAAATGTGAAAAATTATGATTTTGACTGTACTCCGCCTATTGAAACCCACATTATAGATTATTTGATAAATTCTGAGTTTTCTAAATATTTTAAAATAGAAAAACAGAAACCGCATATTGAACTTTTGGAAAAAGATATTGTTAAAATGGAAAAATTCTGGAAATCTGATTCTGAAAAATTGGAAGAAAAGACAAAAGCAGTAAAAATTTTATTAATACCACAAGGCAGTGACAGGGAAATGAAGCCCAAAGAAATTGCTGATTTATTGAACAGCATTGAAAAAGAAAAAAGAAAAAATGTGAAAATTATTATGGGCAAAACTGTTGGAAGTGAAGAATACTATAAAAAGCTAATGACTTATGTAAATAAAGATTTGAATATTGCTTTGTCTAAAAAATTTAATATTAAAGAGTATGTCTTATTTATGGCGGCAGCTGACTTGGTAATCGGAGTCGATGGAGGAGGTATCCATATAGCTTCTTCATTAAATAAACCCCTTTTGAGCTTCTATGCAAACGACAAGTACAATTTGTGCAGATGGTCACCTAAAACAACAGCTGACAGCCTACAAGCAATCTCAAAAACCATCGGAAACCACAATCAGACATATAATTTTTCACTGTCTGAACCAATAAAATGGTTAAATGGCAAAATAGAAGAAATATTAAAAAACTAATTACAGTAAAGGATTATACGTTATCCACAAACTAACGTAAATAAACGTATCTATAAAAGGAATAAATAATAAATGAAAAAAATAAACTGGAAATTTTACAGGCCTTATAGAGATAGACTGGTTGATAAAAAAAATGAAATGTTAAGCCGTATATTTGATAAAAATAAAAAAAATATCAATTTAGAGCCTATAAAAATGAATCGAATCTTATTTTTAAGAACCGACGGAAAAATCGGAGATTTTATAATAAGTTCATTTATTTTTAGAGAAATAAAAAAATATTATCCTAATATAAAAATAGAGGTTGTTGCTGACAAATCTTTGGAAAATTTATTGAAATTAAGCAAAAATATAGATAAATACTACATTTTTGATAGAAAGAAGATGCATGAATGGAGAAATATTGTAAAAATATTAAGAAAAAATAAATACGATGCCCTGCTTGATTCAACCGAAGGGCTGAAATATAAGCAGGTTTACCTTTTGAACAGGGTAAATGCCACTGTTAATGTTGGATACAACAAGGACGATTATAAAATATATAATAAAAATATAAAACAGAATAATACCTTGAAAATGACTGAAATTTATAAGCAAATGATGAAAAGTATAAATATTGAGATAAAAGATACAAAATATGATGTTCCAGTTTCTAAGGAATCTGAAAAAAATGTGGAAATGTTTTTAAAGGAAAATAATGTGAAGGAAAAAATAATTGCCCTAAATTTTTTTGGAGCTTCCAGAAGCAGAAAAATAAATGAGGAAAACGCTCTCATTATAATAAGAAGATTAAGTGAAATATATAAAAATTATAAAATTATAATACTGGACTCTCCAAATGACAGGGAAACAATTTACAACATACTTGCAAAAGCAGATAATAAAAATGTATTATTTTTTGAAAACTCTAAAACTATTTTAGATTCAATATCCATAATTAAAAAAAGCGATCTAGTAGTGTCTCTCGACACTTCAATTTTACACATTGCCGAAGGGCTAAATAAGAAGGTAATGGCTTTTTATGGACCTAAAATCAATAAGAATAAATGGCGGATAAAGGAAGAAAACAATATATTGATTGATTATCCTGAAAATCGGATTAATGACGTGGATTTTGAAAAAATGTTTGATAAATTATGCAGCCAGACTGGCTTGCCTGTTACTTAAAGAATAAAAAATATGAAATAGGAGAAATGCTGATGAAATTATCGGTAGGAATAATAACTTTTAACGAAGAAAATAGAATTGGAAAAACTTTGGATTCAGTAAGGGGAATAGCTGATGAAATAATAGTTGTGGACAGCGAAAGCAGTGACAGAACCGTAGAAATCGCCCTTTCAAAAGGGGCAAAAGTATTTTCTGAAAAATGGAAGGGCTACGGACCTCAAAAAAATTTCGTGCTTGAAAAATGCAAAGGTGAATGGATTTTGTTAATAGATGCTGATGAAGTAATTTCGCAGCAATTAAAAGAAAAAATAAAATCCATTATAAATAGCGAGAATCCATCAAAAGATGTTTTCAAAATAAAATTAAGAAATATTGCATTCAAGAAAGAAATAAAATTTGGCGGATGGGATGACTATGTAATCAGGCTTTGGAAAAATGGAAAAGTTAAAATTAGTGACAGGGAAGTCCACGAGCAATACCAGACTGAAAGTAAAATAGGAAAAATAAACGAAATGATAATACATTATACATACGACAGCATCGAAGAATTTTTGGAAAAATTGAACCGGTATACTTCACAAAGTGCAAAAGAATATATAAAAAAAGGAAAAAATCCAAGTTTTATAAAAATATATTCCAAAATGCTGTTCAGGTTTATAAAGATGTATATTTTACAGCTGGGCTTTCTGGACGGTTACGAAGGCTATTTGCTCGCTAAATACAGCTCAATTTACACAATGACAAAATATACGAAATTACGTGAAGAATATTATAACAATCTGGGAAATGACACTTCCCTCGTCATTACCACATACAACTGGCCAAAGGCTCTGGAAGTCTGCCTAAACAGTGCACTAGAACAAACCGCCCCTCCAAAGGAGATTATAATTGCCGATGATGGCTCAAAGCAGGAAACTAGTAACTTGGTAAAAAGATTTCAGCAAAGCTATCCAAATAATAATATTATTCACTCGTGGCAGGAGGACAAGGGATTTCGGGCTGGAATGTCTCGAAACAGAGCTATAAGCAAGGCGACTGGAAACTATATAATAATAATAGACGGCGATTTAATATTAAATAGGCATTTTGTTGAAGATCATATAAAAAATATGGAAAGAGGATGCTTTATTCAAGGCTCAAGGGTAATAACTTCGCCGACTGTCGCAAAAAAAATGATGGAAGGCAAAAAAATAAATCTTTTTACCAAAGGGCTTAAAAACAATATGAATATGGTGAGAAGCAAGCTCCTTTCTAAAATTTTTACAAAAGTGGATAAAAACTTACGTGGAATCCGTTCCTGCAACATGTCATTCTTCAAGGAGGACTTAATTAGGGTAAACGGCTTTGAAGAGGAAATAGAAGGCTGGGGAAGGGAAGACAGTGAACTTGCTGTAAGGCTGTTTAATATTGGCTGCAAAAAGAAAAAATTAAAATTTGAGGCTTTGACTTGCCATTTGTATCATAATGAAAACGACAGAAGTAGACTGAAAAAAAATGATGAATACTTGGCAAATGCGATAAAAAATAAAAAAACGAAAGCTAAGAAAGGGCTTGATAGATATGAAGGAAGTAACGCTGGTAATAACTAGCTGCGGAAGATTCGACTTGCTGGAGGAAACGCTTGACAGTTTTTTCGAATACAATACTTATCCGATTAAAAAAATTATAATAACCGAGGACAGCACAGAAGGGAAAAAGCTGGAAAAGCTGATTTCCAAATACGACAGTAAAAATCAGAACTTTAGGCTTATAGTGAATGAAACACGGCTGGGGCAGTTAAAGTCCATTGACAAGGCTTATCATGAAATTGACACCAAGTACATCTTTCACTGTGAAGATGACTGGAAATTTTTAAAGAAGGGATTTATTGAAAAATCAATGAAATTGCTTGAAGAAGATGAAAAAATTCTAGTTGTCGGCTTACGTGATAAAAAAGATTTTGCAGAAGATTTTTTCTATGATGAGGATTATATTTCCAAAACTGGTGAGAAATATTACAGTGTGAAAGGGGAAATATTTACCTATAATCCAGCTTTGAGAAGAAAAAAGGATATGGATTTATTTGGGCTCCATGAAAAACTGGAAAACCAGCGATATGAGGAAGTATTGTCGGATTTTTACAAGGAGCGTGGATTTAAGACAATATTTTTTAAAGAACCATATGTGACTCACATTGGAAATAAAAGGCATGTGCATTTTAGTAAAAACAGAAAGAATACTGTACTTAGCTTTAAAATTGACAGGTTAATAAAAAAAATACGAGCTAAAATTTTGAAAATAAAAGGAAAAATCTAATCGTTTTTTAATTAATATTTTTTCAATTTTTAGTTGTTATTTTTTTATATTTCGTATAAAATATAAGTGTAAAAATTAAAATTATTTTATTTAAATTTCTAATTAATTTAACACTATTTATATAACTGTAATTTAAGCATACTTTTTAATCAAAATGAATAAATTAAGAAGCTGTATTTTATAAATTTTTAACAAGAGAAAATAACTTCAAGTAAAACAATAATAATTCCTAATGGAAAAAGGAAGGAAAAAATGTTACATATATATTTATTTTTAATAACAGTTCTGCTATTTTTAATATTTATTATTTATAACAGGACTAGAAAAAATTTCGTTTTGTGCCTTATGTATCACAGTGTTGACAGCGAGAAGGGAAAAGGCGGGATTTTTGTAGATGAATTTGAAGAGCATATAAAATGGATAAAAGATAAAAAAACTTTTAAAATGGAAGAATTAAGGAATTTAAATTATACATTGCCAAAAAATTCCATATTAATAACTTTTGATGACGGATATAAAAATAATTATACTTTAGCTTTTCCAATTTTGAAAAAGTACAATATGAAGGCTACGATTTTTTTAAATACAAAATTCATTGAAAAAGACGAGGCTTATCTCAATTGGGATGAAATTAAGGAAATGTATGAAAGTGGCCTTATTGATTTTCAGCTTCATACACATTCACATCAATTGACAATCAAAGACATTAATGTGCTTGCTTTTTATAATGAGGAAAGTTCTCCGTATTTTAAAAGGGAAAGCTACAGCTTGTTTTTTGAAGGAAATTATGATGAAAAAAAGGATAAGGAAAAATTAAACGGGCTTCCTGTTTTTAAATTAAGAAGCAAAATTTCAATTCCTGGATACAAACCAAAGAAAGATTTTGTAAAAAAATATCGAAATGTCGCAGAACTTCAAAAAAATAATAAATCAGAAAAAGAAAAAAAAGAATTTTTGAATAAATTATTTAAAGAAAGACAAAATGAATTTTTTGACAAAGTTAGTGAAGAAGAATTTAAAAAAATTGTGGATTTTGAAATTTTGGAAAATAAAAAGATTATTAAAGAAAAACTAGGGAAAACTCCAAATTGCCTAGCTTATCCTTGGGGGCACCGATACAAAGGGAACCGTGAAGATATAAGAAAACTAGGTGTCGATGTATTTATTACCACTAGAAAAGGCGTAAATTCGCAAAAACTTAATAAAAACTGGATTTACCGTGTGAGCGGTGATGATTTTGAAAATTTTGAAGAATTTAAGAGGGAATTGACTGACGGTAGCGGTGTATATTATAGAAAATTACGAAATTTTTTTGTAAAAAAACATTAACTGGATAATGAATAAAAAATAATTTAAAATTTATTCAAATCTAAAAAAATCGAACTAACCAAGAATACAAGTAAAGAATGAAAGGCAAACTAAACATATGAAAAAAATAAAATTAGATTTTGGAGGAATTCAAAAACTGAAAAAATATATAAAAAAATACTATATATTAATTATACTGAATATCCTGCTGGCAACAATGTCGTCTCTTGTTTCCTCCGCTCCGATAGTCCTTGTAAAAAGATTATTTGACAAGGGAATTTCCGGAAGGAGCGAAAAGGATATACTTTATGCGGCTGGCGCAATGATAATGCTTGCTGTAATCGGCGCAATACTGATGTACTGGAATACTATTTTCTCAACAGTGATTTCGTCATCTATTTATAAAGATATTGTTACTGATATTTACAATAAGATACAAACTTTGGATATGGAATATTTTGCAGGAAAAAAAATAGGCGATATGATGACACGTGTAATGACGGATCCCAGCAATATAAATTCCATTATACTGGAAGTTTTCAATATGATACCTGAAGTAATAAAAGTGATAATTTGCATGGGTATAGCATTTTATGTAGATTTTGACTTGACACTTGGAGTAATGATTGTAACTCCAATTTTAATAGTAACAGTCAGAAAGTATGCCAAAAAGCTGAAACATTCCGGTAAAAATAGACAGGAAGCAATAGACAGCTTAAATTCAAAGCTGCAGGAAACATTGGCTGGAATTCGGATTATAAGAGCATTTGCTACAGAAAAGTCTGAAATAAAGGATTTTAATAAAAAAAATATAAATCTGAAACGGATTGCCATCAGAACCGCTCGGTACAATGCAAAAGCCAATGCAATAATGGAAGCCTTAAATTATATAATTGTAGCGCTGCTGTTATTATTTGGAGGTTATAGGGTTTTAAGAGCTCACAACTTTACTGCGGGAGATTTTATTACAATAGTAGGCGCAATTTCATCAATGTACACGCCTGCAAGACGTGCTGTAACCAGATTTAACGGAATAAGTGTAAATTTATCTTCTATCACAAGGGTTTCTGAAATTCTGGAAGAAATGCCGTCTATCATAAATCATTCAAATTGTGTGAAATTTGAGAACTTTTCACATGACATAAATTTTGAAAATATTGACTTTAAATATAAGGACAATCCTGAAAAAATATTAAAAAATATTAACTTAAATGTCAAAAAAGGGGAAACAGTTGCATTTGTTGGAAATTCCGGAGGCGGAAAATCCACGCTTGTCAATTTAATACCAAGATTTTTTGATGTATCCCGTGGTTCATTAAAAATTGACGGAACTGATATTAGGGATTATGATATTAAAAGTTTAAGAAAGGGTATAGGCATTGTACCGCAGGAAACATTTCTATTTTCAGGAACAATACTTACTAATATAAAATATAGCCGTCAAGATGCTTCCTTTGAAGAAATCGTGGAAGCTGCAAAGCAAGCTAATGCACATGAATTTATCCAAAACCTTCCTGACGGATATGACACAGAAATTGGGGAACGTGGTGTAAAATTATCTGGCGGGCAAAAACAGAGAATTGCAATTGCACGTGCAATCTTAGAAAATCCTCAAATATTAATTTTGGATGAGGCTACATCAGCCCTTGACAATGAGTCTGAAAAGCTGGTTCAGGATGCGCTGGAAAAACTTATGAAAGGAAAAACTACATTTGTTATCGCTCATAGGTTGACAACAATCGAAAATAGTAATAAAATAGTAGTAATACAGAAAGGTGAAATAAAAGAAATAGGAAGTCATAATGAATTATTAAGCAAAGAGGGAATTTACAAAGCATTATATAATAAAAATTTTGATATATCTAACAAAAGTTAATAAAAAAACGGCGATTAGTATATTTAAAATTATATTTTGCTAAAAGAATTAAAAAAGAAGGAGAAGAAAAATGAAACAGATTAAAGGAATTATCTTATTTTTAATGTCAATTGTATTAGTAGCATTTGGAAGCCAAGATTCAAAAAGTTCTAAAAATTTAGTAAAAAAGCTTGAAGATGAAACTAGAAAAGTAGGAGATAAACTAAAAGACGTAAAAGAAGAAAAAGCCGCAAAAGCTGAAACTAAGAAGGCTGAACAAAAGCAAGCAGAACAGCCTGTACAGCAAAAACAAACAGCTGCGACACCTGCACAGCCGCCTCAGCCAACACCTGCACAGCAACCTGCAGCGCCGGCAAATCCTGCGCAATCTGCACAAGTAACAGCAGATCCAGCAAACCCTGCATTTGCAATTAATGAAACTGATAAAACAAATGGTAAGAAAGAAAACAGAAAAAATAGAAGAAATAGCAAAAATGGTTTCAAATCACCAAAACATAGCCGTTTAAAAGATAATTCTTCATCTGCCGGACATGAAAAACCATCTAAATCACAAGATTCTGCTCCAAAATCATCTGGAAGTTCAAGTTCTGGCAGCAGTGGAACTGGAAGTTCAGGATCCTCTTCATCAGGTGGTGGAGATTCAAGTTCATCAGAATAATTTTATATCGGCAAAATTAAGCAAAACACAAAATACAGATAAGAAAGGTAGTGAAATTTTAATATGTTTAGAAGTAAGAAAAGAGAGTTGCAGGAAAATATAACAAAAATAAATATAGACATTTTAATATCTCTGATTCCGATGTTGCTTGTAGCATTTTTTGTTTATGAAGTAACCCCTGTTTTAGTGATTTTATCATCAGTAATTGCAGCTGAACTGGCAGAAGTAATATTTTCATTTTTTATACAAAAAAATAAAGAAACTTTGAAGGATCTTTCAGGAGTTACAATTGGTGCCTTGACAGGACTTGTACTTGCACCGTTTACGCCACTTTACGTGGCTGCCTTTGCTGGAGCAATGGCAACAACATTTGGAAAAATTATATATAAAGAAATTGATAAAAAAATTTTTAATCCAGTAATTTTAGGAAAATTATTTGTATTAACTTTTTTTCCAGCTGTACTTGCACCAGAGTCTGCAGCCTGGACTGATGCAGAAGGGCTGAGAGTTGCCAGTGACAACATTTCAGGATTAGCTTCATTAGTTTTGATAAATAAAGGGATAATTGGGGAACTTTCAATAGCTGCAATGGTTATCGGGGCAATTTATTTGCTTTATAGAACAAAAATAACTTGGCATATACCAGTATCATTCTTTGTTACTATTTTCTTTGGATATTACATTACTTCAAATTACAATATAAGTGTATCAACTACTCTTGGAGAAATTGTCTTTATGGGTATTTTTGTTCTGACAGACAGTTTCACTACCCCACAACATGGGCTTGGAAAAATATTTTTTGGATTTTTAGCTGGACTTTCTACAATCATATTTTGGTTCTTAGGAATTCAAGCTGAAGCAATAATTTATTCCGTATTAATTTTGAATCCTTTTACAAGGCCAATAAACACAATATTCAAACCAAACGTATTTGGCGATGAAGCAGTTTCATTCGCAGAAATAATACAGGGGCTTGGTTTCGCCATTATTATAGTTTTACTTGCTTTTGCTGTTTCATATTTACATAAATTTGGATTTGTTCCATATATTGTTTATATTTATGTAGTTTATGGAATATGGCGATTGTATAACAATAGATAAAAATAGGGAAGGTTTTTTATGAACTTTAATTTAAGTTTTTTAAATAAAATAGAAAAATTAAAAGATAAAAAAATAGATATTTTACAATCTGAGAATAATTTTTACCGCGGTGCAATTCCGTGGTTTTTATTATGTTCAGAAAAGAAAAAAATAATTTATATTTCCACATCCAACAGAAATTTGGAAAATTATCACGCAATGCTGGAAAATTACTATGAAATGTCAGAAAAACAAAAGGATATTTTAATGGAAAAATCTAAAACTGGCAAAAAAAATAGTAAAGAAAGTAAAAATAAGCTGGAAGATAAAAAAATAACTGATATTTTTGAAAACATCTCACAAAATAAGGAAGATATTACAGGGATAAATATAAGGCTGCTAGATATTTTAAAAAATCAGGAAAAATTTATTTTATTTGTAAATTTGCAAATTACTTTGGATATATTTTTTGAAAAGGTTAAGTTTTTTTCCTTTGAAATTGGAAAAGAATATATTTTTTCAAAAATTGTGGAATTCCTTGTGGAAAATGGATATGAAAATTCATATTTGATTGAAAAAAAGGGGCAATACAGCAGACGTGGAGATATTCTTGATATTTTCCCGCCAGATTTGGAAAATCCTGTCAGACTGGAGTTTTTTGGAGATGAGCTGGAAAGTATAAGGATTTTTGATATTGATAGCCAGATTTCTGTGGAAAAGATGGAAGAAATAAAAATTTTTGGAAATTTGCTTTCTGGAAATAATTATGAACTGATTGAGCTGATTGATGAATTAAGGGCGGAAGATGTAACGATTGTTATTGAAAATGAGGAATTGCTGGACTATAAAATGGAAGAGTTTATTTTACTTGACAGAAGTCGTGAGGAAACTTACCGAAAAAGGTATGAAAATCTGAAGAAAAAAAGTATTTTTGTTCAGACTAAAAATTTCTCGCAGGAGCAGATTGAGACTTTTAGGAATAAAAATAGGCTTGAAAAATTGTCAAAAATTGAAGATGTTTATATTTTTACGAATAACTATGAGAAGAAAATGGCTAAATTTGGACAAATTCTAACTGACAAGGAAAACAATCTGGAAATTGAAAAATATGAGCTGTTTGAAGGATTTATCTTTAATGACAATTCAGAAAATCCAGATAATAAAAATAGAAAAAATAATTTTATTGTACTCACAGACAGGGAGCTTGATGGATATATTTACGAACGGAAGAAAAAAACGGCAAAAGCTATAAAATATAAAAAAGTCAATCAGATAGTCGAAGGTGACTATGTAATCCACGTTCAGTACGGTGTTGGAATTTACAAGGGTATTCAGACAATGGAAGAGCGGGATTATTTGAAAATCAAGTATGCTGATGAGGATATTCTGTATATTCCTGTAGAAAAGCTGGATAGGCTGGAAAAATATGTGTCAAATGATACAGAACCTCAGTTATTCAGGCTGGGGACACGTGGATTTAAACGAAAAAGGAAAAAACTCGAAGAAGATATTCAGAAATTTGCGGCAGAACTTATCAAAATACAGGCACGAAGACAAAGCCAGAACGGTTTTGTCTATCAGAAGGATACTGTGTGGCAGGAGGAATTTGAGGCAAATTTTCCATTTGAGGAAACAGAAGATCAGAGAAATGCCATAAATGATGTGAAAAGGGATATGGAAAGTCCACAAATAATGGACAGGATTGTCTGTGGAGATGTTGGATATGGGAAAACGGAAGTTGCGATGAGAGCCGCATTTAAAGCGATTGACAATGGAAAGCAAGTTGTTATGGTGGCTCCAACTACGGTGCTTGCAGAACAGCATTTTGAACGGTTTAAAAGAAGATTTGAAAATTATCCGATTACAATTGAGAATTTATCACGGCTTACGAAAAGCAAATCAAAGGACATTTTAAAAAATCTGAAAAGCGGAATTATTGACTTGGTTATTGGAACTCACAGGCTTCTAAGCGATGATGTGCAGTTTAATAATCTAGGGCTTTTAATTATTGACGAGGAGCAGAAATTTGGCGTAAAGGCTAAAGAGAAGCTGAAATCCCAAAGGGAAAAGCTGGATGTGCTGACATTAACTGCTACTCCGATCCCACGTACATTAAACCTTGCGATGCTTGGAATCCGTGAAATTTCCATAATTGACACTCCGCCAACAAACAGGCTTCCCATTATAACAGAAATTCTCGATTGGGATGAGGAAACAATAAAAATGGCAATACTGCGTGAACTGTCACGTGATGGGCAGGTTTTCTATATTTATAACGATGTAAAAAATATGAAGGAAAAATTGAAGGAACTGAAAGAAATGCTTCCAGACTTTGTAAAAATCGAATTTATAAATGGACAGCTTCCGCCAAAGGAAATTAAGGATAAGTTATTACGTTTTGAAAACGGGCAGTTTGACATTCTGATTGCTTCAACAATCATTGAAAATGGAATTGATGTGGGAAATGCCAATACCATTCTGATTGAAAACTTTACTGGTTTAGGGTTATCTCAGGTGTATCAGCTAAAAGGTCGTGTAGGGCGTAGCAACAGACAAGGTTACTGTTATTTATTAAAAACGAGAAATATTACAAAGCAGGGGCGGCAAAAGGAAGAAAGCATGCTAAAGGTGGAAGGGATAAAATCAGGAGGTTTTCAAATTTCGATGGAAGACTTGAAAATACGTGGTGCTGGGGAAATTTTAGGCAATAAGCAGCACGGAACAATTGAAACTTTTGGATATGACTTGTATATAAAAATGCTAAATGAGGAAATTCGCAAGCAAAAAGGTGAATTTATCGAAAAAATTGAAAATGTAGAAATCATACTAAATGAAAGAGGATTTATTCCAGAAACATATATTCAAAAAGACGAAAGGCTGAATATCTATAAACGTTTTGCAATGCTGGAAACAGACGGCGAATTGAATGACTTGGCTGATGAAATAAGGGATAGATTTGGAAAAATTCCAGAGCAGATGAAAAAATTTATTTTAAGCATTAAATTAAAATTATTTGCTGAAAAACATAAAATTCAGAGAATTTTTGAAACAAGAAATCATTTTGAGCTGTACTTTTTGAAAAATTCACAAGTAGAACAAGCTGCGTTAAACGAAAGAATTGAAATGAAAAAAGTTATAAAAATTATTGAGGCGGTAAGTCCAAAGGGGAAAAATAAGAGTGAGGATGTAATTGAGAATTTGGTTGTAATGAAGGTTAAAAAAGCAGATTTTTTAAAAATTGTAAAAGTCCTTAAGATGGATACTTAAAAATTAGATTTGATTTTTTTAATTTAAAATATCTGAAATTAACTTGCTTAAAAAGTAGTATTCAGAATAGTGGAAAAATAGAAAAAAGTGTGGTAAAATTTAACAAAGGCTTTTAATTATTGAGGATTAAGAAATAATAAAAAATAGAAAAGGAGAATTGCCTATGAAAAGAGTATTATTATTTTTGACAATATTTGGAATGTTGTTATCAACAGTTGGATTTTCAGCGGAAACTACTACGTTGAAAATGGAAAAAATAAAATATCCTAAAGGTATCAGAAACGTAACATCTGTAACGGAAGTGTTTGGAACTGGACAGCAGATTACACATATCATTGTGGAATTTAATGAAAAAGTTATAAATTCCCAGCTGACTAAAAATACTTTTACAGTGGCTGGAAGAAATGTGGAAAATGTTTATTCAAACACACGTCCAGAAAGAACCAACATTGTAAAAGACGGGAAATATGTAATTATTGAATTAAATCCTAAAGATACAGGAGCCTCTCTTCGTATTGAAGGAGGACAAGGGTCTGGATTCCAAATGAAAAAAGCCACATCGAGCATTACACAAAAGGAAGATATTCTATTTGCAAATGGTAAAAAAATGGAAAAAAATATTGCAATACTTGAAAATAACAAAACAAAAAATTTAGTTGTAGAAAATTTTAAGCAATTTGAATATAAAGATTCAAAAACAGGGACAACAGTAAAATATAATTTGTATATTCCAAAAAATTATGACAGAAATAAAAAATACCCGCTTGTACTGTTTATGCATGATATGGGTGTCTTGAGCGAAGATACGAAGGCCACTTTGCTTCAAGGAAATGGCGCCGTTTCATTTGCAACTCCTGAAGAGCAGGCAAAACATGAAGCGTTTGTACTGGCTCCCCAATACTCAAGACAAGTAGTGGACGATAACGGGGATATTACAAGCGATTTGGAAGCGACAGTCAATCTTATAAAAGACCATCTGCTTTCAAAATACAGCATTGACGAAAAGAAATTGTATGCAACAGGGCAGTCTATGGGCGGAATGATGGCAATTGTCATGAACTTTAAGTATCCAGATTTATTTGCCGCTTCATATCTGGTAGCTTGCCAGTGGAATGAAAAGGAAGTTGCTCCTATGGCAAAAAATAATCTTTGGATTATGGTTTCAACTGGAGATGCAAAGGCTTATCCAGGAATGAACGCCATTACAAGCGAACTTATTAAAAGAGGAGCGGTTGTAGCAAGGGATAGCTGGAGAGCAGATTATACAAATGAACAATTTCTGGAAGGCGCAAGAAAAGTTATATCCCAAAAATCAAATATTAAATATACAACGCTTGAAAAAGGAACAAATCCATATTTATCAAAAGATGCCAACCCTGGCTCAGAGCACACAGGAACTTGGAAAGTGGCCTACAGCATTCCAGGAGTAAAAGACTGGATATTTTCGCAGACAAAACGATGAGCAGCATTGAAAAATTTTAAGTAAAAATTTGACGTAAAAAATAAAATATAAAAAAATTATAATAAAAAATAGAAAAGAGGTAAAAATGAAAGAAATAAACGAATCATTAAAAAATAAAAATTTGACACAAAAAGAATATTTTATAAAATCCTTTGCAGTTTTAAAGGAAATGTTTAGTAAAGACAGAAAATATTTACCTTCAATCATAGCATTATTTGCACTTAGCGGGTATACAATGTATAATTCATTCGAGGCTATGATAAGAGCTTCTATTGCTAAACAGCCTTTCCCTAAATTACCGTTACCTGCTATGTTAATCAATCTTTTAATTGTAATTGTGATAGAATATGCCTTAAATTTGTTTCAAAATGACGTTATCAGTAGAATTGATGAAAAAAATGAACTGACAAGAAAAGATGTATTATTAAGATCCATAACTTTGGCTATAATTATGACATTTATAAGCAATTTTATAAAACCTTTAGGAATAATAGGTGTTGCAGTTATATTTGTACTTGCATACTTTGCGGCATTTTTCAGACAAATATATTTATCAAGAAATGTGAGCCTAACAATTGCATTTGAAAAAAATGCAAGGCTGCTAGAAGGCAACAGAGTGACTATCATTCTTCCTTTATTTTTGATAAATGTAATCTCGGCTATTGTATCATCTGTCTTGATGTCATATGCCTCAGTAACTGTATTGCAGTCACCAAATCCAGCTGTGCCGGTAACAGTTATTCTTATTGTTTCTAGAATTTTAATCGGAATATTTGAAATTTACAAAAAAATTCTGGCAAGCGTGATTTTCTTGAATGTAGAAAATAATAAATAATCAATTTTTTAAATAAAAATTCAAAATACTAACTTATTGAAATTTTTAGACTTTTATAAATGACTAAAAATGAAAATTTAGAAAGGAGAAACTTTGACTTTTAGCTATTTTAGCCCTATTCATATAGAAACTTTTGCTGTATCCGTTTTATTTTGCATATTTTTATTTTATGTTCCTAAATTTGTTAAAAATATGGATATAAATAAATATTCAACTTTTTTAGGATATTTTTTGCTAATATTTAAATTAATTGATTCGATTTACAGGTTAATGTATCAAAATGAACCCATAACTAACGTTACACCTGTACATCTTTGCAATTTTGCAGCAATTTTTGCAGGGCTGTATCTGATTTTAAAAACGAAATTTTTGTATAATGCTGTGTATTATTTGACTTTTGGCCCGATATTGGCGTTAATTTTGCCGGGAATAATATATTATCATGACAATTACTATGTCTATCTTTTCATGATAATGCATGCGCTTATTGTTTTTACAGTCTTTTTTGGATATGAATATTTGGATAGTAAGCCAACACGAAAAGGATTTTTTCAGTCAGTAGTTACACTGCTTCTGATATTCCTTTACGCATTCATTTATAACTCAATATTTAAGGAAATAAATGCAATGTTTTTAAAAAGTCATATTATTCCGCAAGTAAAATTTATACGTCCAATTTGGCTGTATGATATTGTTTTGATTCTAACAATGATATTTTTACAGTTTTTGCTATATTTGCCAGTTATGAAAAGGAATAAAAAAGATAAAGCCACTTAGAAAAGTTAAGTAATATGAATTGATTTTAAAATATAAAAAAAGTACACCACTGATATTAGTATTAATGTATATATATTTTAGTATTTTTAGGTGTACTTTTAATTTACGAATTTTTTACTCTGCTTCAGCCTGAGCTGCACTTTCTTGTTCAAATTTTTCTAAAATAACTTGTGTTATTTCAGCTCTTAATTCAGGTTTTATGGGATGAACAATATCCTTAAATTCTCCATTTGGCATTCTTCTTGAAGGCATTGCCACAAAAAGCCCGTTTTGTCCATCAATTATCTTTAACCCGTGAATAACAAAACTTTCGTCAAATGTAATATCGGCATACGCCCGTAGCCTTTCGTTGTTTTCCGTCTGTTTTCCAATTCTAATACGAATATCAGTAACTTTCATAAGTCTTCTCCTTGTTTTGTAATTTATATTTTCCATTATAATTATACCTCATTTGTTAAAAAAAACAAGTGAAAACCTCAATAAAAATACAATATTTACTGTATTTTTATGTAGCTTACAAAGCTAATTTGTAATCAAACTTTTTGACAATGAAATTTTTTAAAATTTAAGTAAAATAGTTAAAACCTTTAAGTTTAATTTGAACATTTAATGCAAAAATTCCAATTATTTTATTACAAGCAAGAAAAATAATTAGTCAATTATTTGGATATATTCGTCAATAAATTCCTTTTTCAGGTTTTCAGGCGGTAAATCCAGCACTTTTACCTTTATATTCTTGTTAAAATACTTTATTTCAAAAATATCGCCTTTTTTTACATCATAGGAAGATTTCTTTACATCTCCGTTTACGACGATATTTCCATTGTCAGCCAGCTCCTTTGCCACTGTTCTTCTTTTTATAATTCTTGTTACTTTTAAAAATTTATCTAAACGCATTTTTCCCCTCGATTTTTATTATTTTATATCTTTCATTCCTTCATACCAGGCTGTATTTGTTTCCACAAATCCAACATTTGGGTTTTCTTTTAAGAAAAGTCCTCTTATTTTACTTTTCTTGTCACTGAAAATATGTGGATTGTCAGTTGTTGATTTAGCTAAAAGTGCCTTTTTGATTTTTTCCTGATCCTCTTTTGCTAAAGTTTTTGTATTAAACACGATTGGTCCATTGTAAACAGGTATTGATTTTATAACTGTAAAACTTTTTCCTGCATAATCCCCAAATGGTGCTACTGCCCCTTTTCTCACTTTATATGTAGCCCCTGAATTAAAGTCCTTTCCAGCAGTCAGCTCATAAATTGTAAATGATTTCGGAATGGCAAATGTTGCAACGTCAACATCCCCTTTAAATAATAAAACTTGTGCTCCAGGATGTGAATTTCCAAACATAACTTTTGAAAATACTTTATTTCCAAGCACTTCATCTGTACTTTTCAATCCAAACTCTTTTACAATGTAATTAGCAGGTATTTTAAATCCTGATGTAGAGCTGTTTGTAACAAATCCTATAGACTTGCCTTTTAACTTTTTCAAGTCAAATCCATCTCCAGAACGGTACTGATTGGCATCTTCTGCTCTAACTGCAATAAAACTGTAATAACGTGCATCTTCCAACGTTCCGCTTTCCCCAGCATTTGTAAGCACCGCCTCAATATCTTTCGTTCTCTGTCTGGCATTCAAATACGCCTCAGCTCCGATATACGCAATCTGTGACTGTCCAGAAATAATATTCTCAACTGTAATATTATAATCTGTAGTTGTAACAATTTCAACCTTTTTCCCAGTCGCCTCCTGTACAACCCGTGCAAATTCTTCCCTTGATTTTTTCAACGAATCATTGGTTTCATTAGGTAAAAATACAATTTTAATTGTATCATTCTTCTTGCCGCAGCTAACTGCAAATAGCAAAATTGCCAATAACAATAAACTTCTTAAAATATTTTTTCTCATAATACCTCCCAGATAATATAAATAAATATAATTTATTATAACATTTGTTATTTGCATAGTCAATTCTATAAATTTTTATTTTTTGTGGTATACTTGTAATAGATAAGTTTTACAAAACTAAAAAATTATATTTTAATAATTTGTAAATATTAGATTTTTAGCCTTTGTTGGAAAAATTTTTAATAAATTCGTTATTTAAACGGGGTTTAGTATTATACCAAAAATCTTAAAAAAATTATGAAGAATAAACTATCTTTTCAAAAACCTCCCCAACCGAAAAACTCCTAACCTCAGGCTTTCCATTATCTGCTTTTTCAATCAAAATCTCAAGTTCCCCATTTTCATCAATATTCTGAGCAGTTCCTGAAACAGTTTCATTTCCAAGTTTTAATTCAATTTTTTTACCTTTCAAATAATTTATCTGATTAATTTCCTTTAAAATATCCTTCCAGAATCCATTTTCCAAATTTTCACACAATGTTTGAAATTCTAAAACAATATTTTTTATAACTTCATCAATTTCATATTTTTTATTTGTTAATTGTGTCAATGATGTTGCCTTATTTTGTAAGTTTTCTGGCAATATGTTATTCACATTTATACCAATTCCCACGATATAGGCATTTTCTGTTTTTTCCATTAAAATACCGCATAATTTCATATTTTCCACATAAACATCGTTAGTCCATTTGAATTTATATTCTAAATTTTCAATTTTTCTAAGCCCCTTTATAACTGCAAGCCCAGCAATCAACGGCAATTTCAGATAATCCTCAATTTTCCAGCTATTTCTCTCATTCAAAAAGAAGCTGAAAAGAGCCATTCCATCCATGGAAACCCAGTCATTCTGCCTGCGTGCCTTCCCATGTGTCTGAGTTCTGGCACAAATAACATCAAATTCCTCGTAATGTTTATGATTCTTTCGTAAATATTCATTTGTTGAATCAATTTCATTAAATTTATATAATTTTATATTTTTTTTCATTTTCCTTGTCTCCATTCTTATCGCTTTATAGTAAAACTTCCTTAAAACCGAACCCAAAAGTTATGACTATTTTACTCAAACCCTAAATTCATATAATTTTTAATAGTTCTATTTTAAATGGGTTTGAGTATATTTTACGCCTGTTAATCATAAAAAGTCAATATATTTTGGATAGAAATTTTTTACCCTGTCATTTAATTTTTCATTATTGAAATAAAAAATAGAATATGTTAAAATTATATTATACTTGAACCCAGTTAAAATCAAACTAATAAAATTAAACAATTCTAAGTCTAGTAACATAGTCACCTATAAATTCTGTTTTAAAACGGCTTTACTATGAAAAGAATAAAAAATAAAGGAAAAATGATAAAAATGCAAGAAAATAAAAATTTAAATATAGATAATGAAAAAAATTTTTTTTACAAAACTTATGAATATAAAAGCAAGAAGGCTTTGAAGATTTTTTTTGGATTTACACGGGAAAAGGGGAAAAATTCTTTTGAGATTGCAAAGTATCTGGAAAAGGATTTTCCAGAATTGAATTTTATGAAAATTACAGAATATAAGGTTATAAAATATACGCCTTTGCACATAAAGATAGAAACTATTTTGGAAAATATAAATAAAACGTTTAAAGGGGATTTTATATCTTATTATAATTATTTAGTTGAAAAGAATGATTTTGAGCTTGCATATAAAACTGTTGACTTGTGGTTTGATTTTGAAACAAAGTTTTTTGAAAAGGGATATTATCATATGGATTTTAGCTTAGGTAATTTTTTTATAGATAAGAATAGCGGGAAAATAGCCTTTATTGATTTTGACGATATTGTGAGAAAGCCGCCTTTTTTTAGAAAACGTCTTTTTTTAACAAAGTCTATCAGAAGTTTTGAAGGTTCAATGAAATTTTTTTTATCGGTAAAAAACTTTTCAAAAGAAGAGAATCAGAAGATTATTGATAAGCTGGAGGAAATTAAGAAAAAGTATGGTGTTGCTTCGAGAGAAAAAGATTTGAAGCAGACTGAAAAAATTTTGAATAGATAAATTTTAAGTCCATTTAATAAACAAAAAAACTCTAAATTGAACTAACTGTACATCAGTTTTCTTTAGAGTTTTTTATTTATTTAAAATTATTCCAAATTTAGCTTATTTTTTAACAAATAATTTACCACAAAAAATAAGATAACTGAAAATACTATACTTGTGAAAAGCATTCCCAGATTAGTATTAAATACATTTTCAAATGTTCTTAAAACTTCCCATTCTGAATTATCATAATTACCATAATTTTTATCAAAAATATATGTAAAAGTTAATATAACTTGTTTTATTAAACCTATAATCCCTCCAAGAATTATATATGCTCCAATTCCAGTCAAAATTCTGTAAGACTTTACCATATTTGCAATACTTACACAAAGAAATAAAAATAATATTTTTTCAATTGTCATAACTAGCATTGAAATAATACCGATAATCAGAGCTGTCCCTACAGAATGACGTAAAAACATTTCTATTTCACGCAAAACTTCAGGCCTGAATATATTTGCCTTAAATATTCCCTCCACGGGAATAATAAACCAGAAAGTAAAAAATATTATAATCCCGTTTACAACAAACCAGCTAAGAAATGTTAATAATTTTGCCAAAATTATTTCATACGTTTCAATTGGAAGAGTATTTGTCAAATATCCCTCATTTCCATAAATAGAACGGTAATAACGGATTATTACCGCATAATAAGTCATCAAGATTATCCCAATAATTGCAATTGCATAGCCAAAATACGACATAACCTGAAAAACTCCTGTAGAAATTCTTACTCTTTCGTCAATTTTCTCATTTAATAAAACAAACCAGAATATCCTTATAACGATTCCCATTACTCCCATTCCGATATAAAACGGTATTATCAGTTTGCTCACATCCATAAAATCATATTTGATTAATTTGCCTAGATTCTTCAATATTTAAACACCTCCCTAAAGTATTCGTCAACTGTTTTATTATGCTCACTTATTATACTTTTTACATCCTGATAAAGCAAAATTTCACCTTTACTTATAAAAATCACCTCATCCAGCACCTTTTCCACATCTGCTATTAAATGTGTGGAAATAATAACCGTTGCATCTCTATTATAATTTTTTATAACGGTATTTAAAATATAATCCCTTGCCGCAGGATCGACTCCCGCTATTGGTTCATCCAATAGATACAACTTGGCACGTCTGCACATAACCAGTATTAACTGAACCTTTTCCTTCATCCCTTTTGAAAGCAGCTTAAACCTTCTTGTAATGTCAATTCCTAGATCCTTTAACATATTTTGTGCCTTTTCCAAGTCAAAATCATCGTAAAAATCTGCAAACAACTGTAAAATTGCCTTTACCGTCTTGGAATTATCCAAATAATTCTTATCAGGCAAATATGCAACTATTTTTTTTGTTTCCACACCAGGATTTTGCCCGTCTATAAAAATTTCACCTTCAGTCGGTTTAAGAAGCCCATTTAACAGCTTTATAAAAGTTGTTTTCCCGCTTCCGTTCGGCCCTAATAATCCAATAATTTTGCCACTTTCTATTGATAAATTTACGTTATTTAACGCATTATCAAAATCGTAAGTTTTGGATAAATTAGTGCATTTTAAAATAATATTACCCATTAAACCATTCCTTTCTTTTTTTATTTAGTGTTATATTTATTCATCAGCCTTGAAATCGTCATATCGTCTTTTATGTCGTCAATCAAATTAAATATTTTCTCCCTTGAATCTTTCACAACTTCCTTTTCCTCAGGCGAAAATTTTCCCAGCACGAATCCCAGTGTTTCTTCCTTCGTCTTTGGCTTTCCAATTCCAAATTTTATTCGCACAAATTCACTTCCAACATGTGAAATAATTGATTTTATTCCATTATGCCCTCCTGCGCTTCCATTCTGCTTAATTTTCAGCTTTCCAAACTGCATATCCATGTCGTCATAAATTACAAAAAGCTCAGTTTTGGGATCAATCTTAAAAAATCTTACGGCCTCATCAATCGCTTCCCCGCTCAAATTCATAAACGTAATCGGCTTTTGATAAAAAACCTTGTCCCCGTTGTAATTAGTCTGCACAAATAGTGACTTAAACTTTTCCCTCACATCATTTATATTGTTTTTCTTCAAATATTCGTCAATAAATATAAATCCAATATTATGCCTTGTTAATTTATACTCTTCTCCAGGATTTCCAAGCCCCACTATTAACTTCATTAAATTCTTTTCTCCTTTATTTCAATCTTTTTTAATCAGCCTCATCTATTTTCGGAATCTTTTTCATTTCCTTTTTCAAAATAATTACCGATACAATAAATGCCACCAGATCCGCTACTGGAAATGCGAACATAATCCCGTCAACTCCCATAAAGTACGGTAAAATTATGAGCAGAGGCAAAAGTGATATAATTTGTCTTACAAGGGACAAAAAAGCCCCTTGAAATGCTCTTCCAATTGATGTTAAAAACATTGTAATGGCACTTTGTACACCGTTCAGGAATATGAAAAATAAAAATATTCTCATATATTTTGTTCCATATTTAAAATAGAGCTCGCTTCCGCTGCCAAAAATGGAGATTATCTGAACTGGGAAAAACTGGAATACCGCAAATGCCACTAATGAAATGACAAATGCCACTTTTAACGTTAATTTCAATATTTCCCAAACTCTTCCATATTTTTTGGCACCATAGTTATATCCTGCAATAGGCTGTGCCCCCTGTGTCAGCCCCAATACAATTGCTATAAATATGACATTTATTTTCATAACAATTCCAGCAACCGCAATAGGAATTTCACTTCCATAAATAGATTTTGCTCCATATATCTTTAGCAGATTATTTGTTACAATTTGAATAATTAAAGCGGAACATTGGAAAATAAAAGGCGAAGTTCCTAATGCAAATAAAATCCCTATTTCCCGTATTCTTATCTTAAAATCCCTTAATTCAAATTTTACGCTTTTAAACCTGAAAAAATACAAAGCAAGCATAACTGCCGACACAAACTGCCCAATTACTGTTGCCCAGGCCGCTCCATCCATTCCCATATCAAATCCAAACATAAACAGTGGATCCAGTATCGTATTCACAAGTGATCCGACAACTATCGCAAGCATTGAATAAAAGGCATTTCCATCAGCCCTTACCAAAGGATTCGCCCCTATTGCAAATAATAAAAACGGTATTCCTAAAGATGTAATCTGAGTGTATTCAATCGCATAGTCAAAAATCTGATTTGTCGCACCAAATGCTGTCAGCATTGGCCTTAAAAAAATATTAATCAATATGCACAGGACAATTCCGCCTAAAAGAAGCATTGTTACCGCTGTTCCTGCCACACTTTTCGCCCTTTTAGGACGTTTTCTCCCCAATTCCAGATTAAAGTTAGTCGCAGCTCCAACTCCCGTCATAAGCCCAATCGCAAGGCAAATCGTCGTAAGCGGGAAAGCCACATTCGTAGCCGCATTTCCCAAAAATCCGATTTTCTGCCCGATAAAAACTTGATCCACAATATTATAAAGCGCATTCACAAGATTGGCAATAATTGCTGGTATTGCAAGTGAAATCAGAAGTTTTGGGATTGATTCCGTTCCAAACCTTGTTTTTTTGTTATTTGCTAAACTGTTTTTTTCTTTTATACTTTCTTCCATTCTTTTCCTTCCTAAATTTTCAAATATCATAATAAAATTAATTAAAACTGAACTTGAAAACCATAACTATGCTATTCAAACTCCAGTATTATTTAACTTTATACATCAATTCTTCAAAATCGCAATTAAAAGTGAAATATCATTATAAGTAACTCCACTAATTCTGCTAGCCTGTCCAATCGTTTCAGGCTGTCCGTACATAAGCCCCGAAATAGCAATATTACTAAGCCCCTTTACGCTTTCATAGTCAAAATCCTTTGGAATTATCATTTTTTCCAGTTTCTTAAATTTCTCAATCTGCGCCTTTTCCCTTTCGATAAACACATTGTATTTCGCATTTATTTCCACTTGTTCCTTCGCTAAATCCGACAATTCCACAGTTTCCACAAATTCACTTAAATTATCATAATTTATTTCTTTTCTCGCAAGAAATTCAAAGGCTGAAACAGGGCTGTTCATACTATTTTTACTATTTTTTTCAATTTTTTCACTTTCAGATTGATTTTGTTTTTCTACAATTTCAAGTAATTTTTCATTATTTTCCTTAGTTGGATAAACTGTAATGCTCTTCAGTCTTTCAATTTCATTTTCAATTTCCTGACACGCATTTTCCAGTTCCGCTAATTTTTCAGCATTTAATAGCCCTATTTCCTTTGCTTTTTCCAAAAGTCTTATAAAGATGTTGTCTTGACGCAAAGTCAGTCTATATTCAGCTCTTGAAGGCAGTACACGATAAGGCTCTGGCGTTTTTTTATTTATTATATCATCAATCAAAACCCCAATATATCCTTCGCTTCTGTCAATCACAATTTCCTTTTTCCCTAAAATTTTTCTCGCAGCATTCACTCCCGCCATAAATCCTTGACAGGCAGCCTCTTCATATCCACTCGTTCCATTAATCGTTCCCGCTGTGTAAAGTCCATCCAGAACTTTTGTTTCAAGAGTTAATTTTAACTGGTATGCAGGTACAAAGTTATATTCCACCGCATACCCGTAACGCACAATTTTGGCATTTTCAAGCCCACTAATCGTCTTTAACATTGCTTCTTGTGCAAATGGCGGCATTGCTGTTGTAAATCCATTTATATAGATTTCGTCCGATTCCACAGATTCCTGCTCCAGAAATATCTGATGATTTGTCTTTTCTGGAAAATTCATAATCTTTCTGTCAAGAGAAGGGCAATGCCGTGGACCTTTCGTACTTACAATTCCTGTAACAATCGGTGAATATTTAAGCATTTCCTGTCCCACTTTTATTGTTTCAGGTGTTGTGAATGTAAGCCAAGTTGGTAAAGTCGAATTATATTCTTTTTTTGTTTCGTAAGAAAAATATCGTGGCTTGTCCTCTCCCTTTAATTCCTCTGTTTTTGAAAAATCAATTGAAGATTTGGCAATTCTCGGAGGAGTGGCTGTCTGGTATCTATCCAGCTCAAAGCCATATTCCACAAGCCTATCAGGCAAATCCACACTCGCAGGCTCTCCTTGCCGTCCTGATGAATATTTTACATCCCCCATAACATATTCTCCGCCTAAGAACGTTCCTGTACATAAAACAACAGCCTTTGCCCCATATTTTATCCCAAGATTGTCTTCAACTCCCATAACCTTTTTATTTTTCACAATCAAATCCACAACAATTCCCTGCACCAAATCTAAATTTTCCTGCTTTTCAATAATTTCCCTCATTTTAATCCTGTACCAGTATTTATCAGCTTGAGCCCTTGTAATTCGGGAAGCCAACCCCTTTGTATGATTCAAGTTCTTTAACTGCAAGTTGTATTTGTCAATGTGTCTTGCCATTTCTCCGCCAAGCATTCCAAGTTCCGACACCAGATGGCTTTTTCCCGGACCTCCAACCGACGGATTGCACGACATCATCGCAATATTGTCAAGATATATTGTAAATAACGCTGTTTTCAGTCCATGTCTTGCCGCAGCAAGTGCAGCTTCCACCCCAGCATGTCCCGCTCCAACAACAATTATGTCATAATTTTTCATTTTTTAAATTTTCCTTTCAATTTAATCTATTTTTTTACTGTTCTTATTTGATAACCTTATCAAAAAATTTAATTTTAATTCTAAATATTTATATTAATGATTTTATTTTTTTAAACGTAAAGGGGATCAGTCGCCATCCCCTTTACAATCCCGGCTCGTCTAAGCATTTTTTTGAAATAAAATTGAAACTCGCTTTTTAACAAAAGTTATTGTCAACTCTTTAAACTAATCAAAATTTAAAAAGTCTGAAAAAGCTCAAACAGTCAATTTCATTCCAAAAAAATCACGACAATTTTAGTTTAATTATAATAGATTGTTTGACTAATAATAAACCCCATTTAAATAACAAATTTATTACAAATTTTTCTAATAAAGGATTATAAACCTAATGTTTTCAAGTAATTTTAAGATATAATTTTCATTTTTTAAACAGAGCCTAGTATAAACTAATCCGTCGGAGCATTTTTCTGTGCTGGCAAAACTGTTTGAGCATAGCGAGTTTTTTGTCAGTTCAGAAAAATGTCGTAGACTAGCCATAGGTTGTAGGATTTGCGGCAATGAGCAATCCTACGAAAATAAAAAAGAAAAAAGTTGAATGATTATGAATTAACTATCGAACAACCCTATTATAAAAATTTATTCTTATTTTTAAACAGGGTTTAGCATTAGATAAATTTTAAAATTATTAAACAAATTTACTTCTTCTTTTTAAAAACATTCCTTACTGGACGAGTAATATCCTTAAAATACACATATCTCTTATGTTTCCTAATATAATATCTCAAATATCTAAAAACCAGCTCTTCCCTCTGTTTATAATACTTTGCGTATTCATTAGCAAAAATGCTGGCTAGTTTTTCATCTTCCATCATTCTTGAAATATTTTTCATTCGTTTGTCCAAATTCAGTTTCACTCCGAATTTCATTCGATTTAAATCCACAAGATAAAATTCGCAATTTCCGCTTTTGTCCTTAATCAATACATTTCCTGGTGAATAATCCTCAAATTCCACACCATTTTCGTGCAAGTCAAAAGAAAATTTTGCAAACTGCCTTATGATTTTTTCACGATTTTTTTCAACTTTTGCAAGCATTCTTTCCGTTTCTTCGCTTATCTTATAATTTTCCCCCTGTTCAGCCTTGTCCCGCTCAATATCTTCAGGCCAGAAAACTTCCCGGCAGGTAAAATCATATTTTAATTCCTCGCTTATATAATAACTGTTCTTTTTATTGTTTTCGTTTACAAAATCATCAAAATATGCAATTGGTTCTGGCGTTTTTATTTTGCATTCCAGCAATTTTTTGGCATATTCGTAAGAACGTTTTGCTTTTGAGCCTTTAAATTTGTAAAAAAAGTTTGTAATGAAATCCTTTTGCCTAAATTTTTTTACATTTATCATTTTTTTTGTTTCAATATTTTCAATTTTATTATGTTTTTTCTTTTTTGGACTCACTTTTTTCAAATTATTTTCAAGATTAATTTCAAACTTTTTTATTTCATTTCTTCCTGGTTCCACAACATATTCCCCAGTTTTATCAAAATTTTTCAGTACATTTATCAGTATTTTTTCATCATATTTTTTATTAACTTCATAATTTTTTTCTTCCATTTAAAATCCTCATAATTTCTAAATTTTTTACTTTTCTTTATTTTCTAAACTTTTTTCATTTTCCTTTTCAAATTTTCTCTTATTTTTTCTCAATCTTTTCCTCAGTTCCTTCAAAAAGTCCTTATCTTCTGTAAATTTAGCCATTTTAGCCACATATTCAAGTGCTTCGTCATATTTATGCTGTAATTCCAACACATATACCAAATTCACATAATGGCGAATATTTTCAGGTTCTAAAATAATCATTTTATCGCAAACCTTCTGTGCATTTTCATAGTCTTCCGTTTTCACAAAAAACCTTCCCTGCAAATTCAGCATTTTTATTCTAGAAAGCCCTTTATTTTCGTTCGTCGCATTCTCATAATTTAAAAGCAGAAGTTTTATTTCCTCAAACTCCTCTGCCCTGAACAATATTTCAAAATAATCCTCAAATATGTAATCTTCCACATTATCACAATTTATGGCGATATTATAATATTTCACAACTCCCTTTATATTGTTTGAATAAGCCATTGTGTCGCCCATCCGTGCGTAAAGTGAAAATTCCTCCACCTCGTTAAATTTTGCATTTAAAAGTCTTGTATATTCACAAATTGCCTCATCATATTTGCCCATCATTGTAAGGCAGTCGCCTTTTTCCACATACGCTTCTGAGCTTTCAGGCTCCATTTCTATCGCCTTGTCAATGTTTTCTATCGCCTTTCTATAATACTTTAACAAAGCATAGGACATTCCCATATTCAGATACACAAAATAATTTTTTTCTATTTCCAGAAATTTTTTATAAAGCGAAATCGCCTTTTTCAGTCTTCCGAGTGACTGATAAACAAATCCCAACGTAAAAAGCGTATCCCTGCTATCAGGATACTTTTTCTGCAATTTTTCCGCATATTCCTTCGCCTGTTCAAACATTCCAAAGTCTGAATAAAGTTTGGAAAGTGCCATCAGTGCCGAATAGTTATTCTCGTCAATTTCAAGTACCGACTTCAAATATACAAGCGCATCTTCATACTTGTAATTTTCCATTGATTTATCCGCTTCTTTTAATAATTCTTCTATATACATTTTTTCTCCATTTATATTTATATATTTTTCAATCAACCGATAAAAACCAGATAACTTTAAGATTTGAATAATATAAAATTAATTATTAATCATATTTACCATTTCTATAAATTTAGACGGCTTCCTGTCATACGGATTCGGCATAACATCATCCGTTATCATCAGCCATCCCGCATTTCTTTCTCTTGACAGCCTTACAATCTCAGCATATTCCTTAGGAGTGGCACTATGTACAATATGCCAGATATGTTTTGCATTTGACTGATTATTTTCAAAATTAGAATGCGGCTTTTCAAACTTGTTAATATACGTATTTGCGCTTACCTCACTTGTCACAAAAATATCCGCATACGGCGAAATTGCATCTGTAATCGGTGCTCCAGGATTGGCAATTACAAGATTATTTTTTGACTTGCTTTTTACATAATCAAAAATTTCCTTCATGTAGCTTACCTGCTGAGGAGTGCTTGAAGCAATTTCATCAAAAAAGAACCCATTTATATTATCCTTGCCATAAAATTCAAAATATCTGTCAACTTCCGCCTTTACTTTCTTAATATTTCTCTTCTGATAAGTTGTCGGAATATAGGCAATATTTTTAATCCCAGCCTCCTTATTTTTCTTAATCTGAGCCGCATAGTTCATTTCAATCTTTTTCCCTGCTCCATTATTCGGATTTATCAACACATAAGGAACCTTATCTTTCCCAAGCGTCAAAATGTCATTCCAAAATGGGTTTTTCCCATCTGGATAAGTGTACGTAGTTGCTATTACAGACTGCTTTATCTTAACATTATTTTTATTAATATTCTTATCTGAAAATCCATTAATTCCCAAGAGCATTCCAATCATTAAAAATATTTTCTTCATTTCCTTTTTTATCCTCTTTCAAATTTTTAAAATTAAATAGTTAAGATATATTATTTTAACATATTTTTAGAAATTATTGTAATTTTTTAACTGAAATGACAAAACAAAAATTAATATCTCCTATTATTTTCAAGCCTAAATTTCATATCCTTTCTTAACCTTCTCAAAGCCCACTTTCTCTCAACCTTAAAAACTTCCTCATTGTCGCTCCCAATTTTATAATCCACATAATTTTTTATAAATTTTTCAACATCTTCCCTAGATTCACTCCGAATTTCAAACTCATAATCTTCACTTAAAGAAATTTCCCTGTTTTTTTCAAGGCAGTAATAAAGCATATCATTGTAAGTCTGCTGTGCCAATATATCCCGTGCCTTGTAATATGTGGCTTTATCAGTATTTGTTATTCTGACTGCCTGTTTTTCAGATATATACGGCTTATTTCTTATCAGATCCGCCATTTTTTGAAATTTTCGATTTTTCTCATTCATTCTGCATTCAAAGCACACTTTCTCCTTATTTTCCTGTAAAAATAAAAGTTTACAGTTTTCACATTCAATATATCCATTATTTTTTAGATACTTTTCCCTTTTTTTCAGATTTATCGCAATTTTTTCCAGCCTTCTGGCAATATCTTCATACTTTTTATCAATTTTATCAATATTCTCGTGAATTTCTTTAATTTCTTGTGCAGAAAGCACAATATCTTTCACTTTTTCTGTAATTTTATTTTCTGAACCAGCATTTTCACTTTTTTCCACAACATTCCCTCTAGGGATTTCCCCAGCCCGAATTGTCCCTCTTTTCTCCTCATTTTCAATAAGCTCATCCAGCAAATCACGCTTTATTTTGTAATTTACCTTCACAAATTCAATGCTTTCCAAAAATTTCCCATTTAAAAATGTATTTATTTTATCCTTTATATTTTCCGCATACATTATCGTCGTATGATAAATAATTCCATCATTAATCACTACAGCCAGATTTCCGTTAAATAGGCTCTTTGGATATGTTTTTTCGCCAATAGGGCCATTTATAATCTGCTTCCAGTTCTTCTTGATTTTCCACAAAATATATTTTTCATTTTTCAAAAGAGAACTTTTTTTCTCAATTGCTTCCAGCGCCAAATTCTTTAAATCCTTAATTCCTTCCATTTTTCAACCCCTTTTTATTCATTAATTATTTTCCCCTTTTCCACAATAAATTTTTTCCCCTCTATTCCCAAATCCTCTGTCGAAGTTATAAAACATTGGATTTTTTTATTTATAAAATAACTTAAAATGCTTTTTTTTCTCACTTCATCAAAATATGAAGCAATATCGTCCATTATAAATATCGGATACTCCTTTTTTTCTTTTATTAAAATATCAATTTCTGAAATTTTTAGCGAAAATATTATAGATTTTTTCTCCCCTTGCGAAGAATACGCCTTTGCATTTTTTCCATTCAGCTCAAAGATAAAATCATCTTTTTGAGGGCCAAGCAGGCTGTATCCAAGAAATTTTTCCCTCTCACTTTTCCTTTTGCACAACATTTCAAATTTTTCCTTCAACTCTTCCCTAGTTTTCTTTTCCACATCCCCAAGAAAACAGTCGTATTTTAATTTCAGCTCCGAATTTTCATCAAATAATTTACGATAATTCAAGTTTAATAAAATTGATATTTTTTTTATAAATTCCTGCCGATTTAAAACAATATTTAGTCCCTCCTCTATAAATTTTTCATTATAGATCTTATAAATTTCCTCGCCAGTCTTTTTTTCCTTTATAAGCTTGTTCCGCACCTTCAATATTTTCTCAAAATTCACAATCGACTGCAAATACTCCTTTTTTGCCTGCGAAATCTCATAATTAAAAAAGTTTCTTCTAACCCCAGGATTCCCAATAATCAGCTCAATATCCTCAGGAATAAATGAAATAATGTTAAGTAACCCGACATAATTTATATATTTATTTTTTTCCCTGTCAATATAAAAGTCCTTCTTATCCTCATTCACATCAATAGCAATAACATTTTCCGACAAATCCTTATGTCTGTACTTCCCAAACACAATCAGCCTGTTCAAGTTATACTTGCGAATCTCCTTAACCTTCTTAGTCCTAAAACTTTTTCCCGTAGCCAAAAAATGGACAGCCTCAATAAGCGATGTCTTCCCCTGTCCATTCTTTCCGTATATTAAATTAAAATACCTATCAAACTTCAACTTCCCATCCACAAGGCACCGAAAGTTATTAAAACTAATCTGATCCAAATACATCGCTATTTCTTTCCCTTTCTAATCTCTATAATAATTCTTTACAATTTTAAATTTATCTATGTTTTTAAATATTTTAATTTTTTCTTATTTTATATCCTTTTAACGAAATTTTGCTAAAAAATTTTTTTAATAGATTATATTGTAATAAAAATTTATAGAAAAGATATTAATTAATAAATCCACAAGAAATATTTGATAAAATATAGTTATACTGATTATCTGTAAGTAACTTTAACTATTTTCCCACAAAAAGCAACCCCAACAAAAGTAACATCCTTAACACCTCTATCTTTTAACCCAACATCATACTTCTTCTCCATTATCTGCTCTATCGCCTCTTCCGAGACTTTCTCCAAATCATCTTCATTTTTCACAACTTTAAACTCCAGAATAAACCCCCTATTGTTCTTATTCTTTGGCTCAATTACAACATCATACCTTCCAAGACCACTTTCTTCATTAGATTTTACATAATAATGATTATCCAGATAAAACACCATTCCTAAGACTAATCCATGATAAAGGTCCTACTATCCATTTTGTTTTGTCAATGTAGTAACAATTCTCTTTTATTACTTCACTAAAATCTTCTATTCCAATTCCTATACCTTTTTTCATAACAATCTCCCCTTAAATTCTCTACAGCCTGCTTTCACTATTATTTATCTTTTCATTAAATCAGCAAACTATTTAATGTTTTGCCCTTACAAGAACTTTTTCTCCAGCAAACTCCACAACATCTCCATCATAAATTTTTTTCCCACGTCTAGTTTCCACAGCATCATTCACTTTCACTTCTCCATTCAAAATAAACATTTTCGCTTCCACTCCAGAACCTGTAAAATTTGCCCACTTCAAAAGCTGATCCAATTTTATAAATTCTGTATTTATCATAACTTCTTCAATTTCATTATCTATATTTTTCATTAATCTCCCTCCATAATTTATTTTCATATTTTTTGTAAATTCCCACTGTTACTCCACTCAATCATTAACCAAACTAATCATTAATTTCCCTGTGGAAAATTCCATTTATCCGTGGAAAACTTTTCCCACAAATATTTCCACATCTTTTCCACAATTACAATATGTTCTTATTTTTAGTAATTTCTTTTGTAAATTCTTTTCCACATTAAATTGTGGAGTTAATTTTTACTTATGTGGAGAAAATTTATATGTTTTTATTTTTATTATTTTATCACAGTTATTCTTTAATTTAAAATTAAATATTTTTGAGTTATCAACAAATGTGGAAAATTTTGTTTATATTTATGGATATTATGATTTTAGTTTTACACAGTAAAATTTTATTTTTCCACAAACTTTGTTTTAACATAATATTTTTACTTATTTTTTTCCACAATTTTTGTGGAGAAATTTTCAACATATAGTGGAAATTAATTTTTATTTTCCCACATCGATATTTTCTAATTTATTTTATTAAATGAAATTTAATTATTTTATTAAAACTTTTTTATCGAAATTATTTATGTAGAAAACTTTTTCCACTGTGGATAATTTTTTAAATATTATTATTATTTTCCACAAAATTTTCAACATTCTTTCCACATTTTCCACAATTTTCTAAGCTCTAAAAATTTTCTTGTTCAAAGCCTCAATTTCTTTTTTGAATGCAACATCTTCCTTTGTTTTCTTATCAATTTTTCTGATGCTGCTTATAACCGTGCTGTGATCTTTTCCTCCAAAAAGCCCTCCTATTGCTGTTAGGCTTAGATCCAGCTCATCGTTGTTCTTTAACAAATACATAGCGATCTGTCTTGTTTCCACTATTTTTTTCTGGCGCTTTTTGGACTTCATGTCAGTTACGCTGACGCCGTACTGTGTGGAAATCATTTCTATTACTTTTTTTGCTGTTACCTTGGATTTTTCCCGTTTTACGTTGTGCATAAGCATTTCCTGAACCAGTTCCAATGTTATCTGTTCATTTAGCAGCTTTGCACGTGCATTTAAGTTTGTGAGCGTCCCCTCCAGTTCCCTTACATTGGTGTCCAGAGAGTCTGAAATGTATTCAAGAATGCTGTCATCTATCTCAATTCCTTGCGCCTTTGCCATATTTTTCAGAATCATCATACGGGTTTCGTAGCCCGGGCTTTGAATTTCCACCGTCAAGCCTGACAAAAATCTTGATTCCAGACGTTTTGACAGATTCTTTATTTCCTTTGGCGACTTGTCGCTTATCATTATTATCTGCTTGCCAAGCTCCTGCAATTTGTTGAATGTGTGAAAAAACTCCTCCTCCACAGTTCCTTCCCCACGTCCAAATACTTTTTCAAAAAACTGTATATCATCCAGAAGAAGCACGTCCAAAGCACGGAAAGTATCACGGAAATGCTGGATCCGCCCACTGTTCAGAACTTTAAAAAATTCATTTGCAAATTCCTCTGAAGTGGAATAATAGACACGCTTGCTCGGATTATTTTCCACAATTGCGTTTCCCACAGCCTGCATCAAATGGGTTTTTCCGAGCCCTGAACTTCCGTAAATGAAAAGCGGGTTATAAACGGGTGTTGGATTGTTGACAACTGCAAGGCAGGCGTTGTATGCAAGTTTGCTGTTTTCTCCTACAACAAAGTTGTCCAGCCTATGCTTGGGGTTTAAGCCTGTGTGGAAAACTTGAGCCTTTTCCTTCGTGTCTTTTGAAAACCTGTGCGTTTCAGGCTTGTATGCCATTACATCCTGCTGCTTTACTTCAAAGTTTATTGTAACTTCCTCGTCTGTTACGATTTCCACAATGTCTTCCATCTGGCTCCTATGCTTTTCCATGTTCTGCCGTATTAATTTTGAATTGCATACAAGTGTAAGTTTTCCACCTTCCAGCTTCGTTGCTTCCACATTGCTAAAAAATGCCTCAAATTCTGCTTCGTTTACTCTTTTTTTCATTATTTTCTTTATTTTTTCCCACAATTTCGCAACATCCATTTATTTTTCTCTCCTTTTTCGTCAATTTTTCTTATAAATAAAAATTTTATATTTTTTCACATCTTGCCTGGCAAATTTATTTAGTGATTTTCCCCTTAATTTGTACTCTTATTTGATTTTACTATAACATAAATAAAATAAATAATCAAGATTTTAAGTAAAAGTTTTCCACAGCCTTTTCCACATAAAAAATTTTATTTTTTTCTGCTGTCTGTCAAGGTATTTCCACTTTTCAAATTTTTATCCACAAAAATTGCATATGTCCAATTTTAGAGTCTTTACACACATTATCCACACGCTTTCCACTTTTCCACAAAGCATGTTGGTAATTATGTTTACAATTTTGTTGATAATATTTTTCCACAAATCCGCCAAAAGTTTTCCACAGCCTTTTCTCTGACAATCCTTTTATTTATCAATGTTCCCACATTTCCACAGTGCATAATAATAATATATTTAATTATATATACTATTAAATATTATAGAGCTGTGGATAAAATATACTGTATAAAATTTACCCATGAAAAAATTAAATAAAATTTGCTTTTGAATAGAGCATTAAACTTGACTTTTTTTTGAATATTGTATATAATGTTGATAAAAGACGAAGAAATTTTTTTAAAATAAAACAGAAAGGAAAAAAGATGACTAAAAGAACATATCAACCAAATAAAAGAAAAAGAAAAAAGATCATGGATTTAGAAAGAGAATGCAAAATAAAAGCGGAAGAAATGTTTTGAAAAGAAGAAGAGCTAAAGGAAGAGCTAAACTATCAGCATAACCCGGTGTTAAATTCAGCACTGGGTTTTTAAAAGCATTAACCTAAATTAAAAGGGAGCTTTCTTATAACGGAACCTCTTTAAAACTGGACACAAAAATCTTACACCAAATCCGTGTTTTTTTAATTTTTCTGTCTAATTTCAAAAAAGTTCAATATATTAAGCTCTCGCTCATTTTAAATAAAAGAAGAGAAAGATGTCTATTAACAAGATAAAAAAAACAAAGGATTTTTCATTAATATATAACAAATCAAAAAAGATGCATACAAAGTATGCTATTATTTTTATAAAGGAAAATATAAATAACGAACAGCGGTTTGGCTTTGTGGCAAGCAAAAAAACTGGAAATGCAGTTCAGCGAAACAGAATAAAAAGAATTTTTAAGGAATTTGTAAAAGCGCATAAGGAAAAATTTAAAAAAAATACTGATTATATATTTGTCGGCAAATCTATTTTAAAAGAGAATATAAAAACTTTGAAATACAAGGATATTGAAAAAGATATAAGTAAGGTAATAAAATGATGAAGAAAATATTACTATTTTTAATAAAAATTTACCAGAAGGGCATTTCACCATATTTTGGCAGAAGATGCAGATTTTATCCGACTTGTTCGGAATATTCAAGGCAGGCAATTACAAAGTATGGAGCAATAAAAGGAAGTTATCTGGCAGTAAAAAGAATATTAAAATGCCATCCTTTTCATAAGGGCGGATATGATCCGTTAAAATAAAAAAGTGGAGGAAATAATATATGTTTAAAATACAGGCACTTGTCGATTTTGTCGTACATGTTTTAAATGCGATATATAGTGTTGTAGGAAATTATGGTATAGCAATAATAATTGTTACAATTTTAATGAGAATAATTGTATTTCCATTGACATTAAAACAGGAAAAGTCAATGAAAAAAATGAGGGAATTACAGCCTGAACTTGAAAAAATAAAAGAAAAATACAAGGATGATCCACAAGAATATCAACGAAAAACAGCAGAACTTTATAGAGAAAGCGGAGTAAACCCACTAGGAGGATGCCTGCCGATACTAATCCAAATGCCAATATTTGTGGCATTATACTGGGCTTTCAGCGGGAACGCAATTCCAGCAGACGCCAAATTTTTGTGGTTTACACTAAAACAGCCAGACAGACTGTTTATGATGGGAAAATTTGCATTTAATTTATTGCCAATTTTAAATGTAGGTGTGACATATATCCAGCAAAAAATAATGACGAGTGCAACTGGTGGACAGGAAAATGCTCAGCAGATGCAGACAATGATGTACATGCTGCCTCTTATGATGCTGTTCATATTTTACAACATGCCATCAGGGGTAACGTTGTATTATCTAGTTTCAGGGGCTTTGTCATTGGTTCAGCAGTATTTCATTTTGAAAGGAAGAAGTGATGATGGAAAAGATAGTATTAAAGGCGCAAAATGAGGAAGAGCTAAAAAATATGGTAAGCCGTTCATTGACGCTGAAGGAAGATGAAACTTACCGAGTAAAAGTTTTGAAATATCCTAAGAAGATATTGTTCATCAGCATAAAAGGTGAATATGAAATCGAAATTATTAAAAAATCAGAACTAAAAACTGATGAAATTAAAGCAGAAGGCGAAAAACCGAAAGCGCAAAATGAATACAGAAATGCCAAAAAAGATAAAAGGGAAGCAAGAGGGGAAAATAGAAATAATTTTCAAAAGGATAACGGCAAGAAAAATTACAGAAATGAAAATGAAGAAAAATCTGCAGCTAATCAGCCTGATTTAAATATAGATAAAATCAGGGCATTTTTTAAGGAATTTATTGTAAGTGTAAAATTGGATGTGCGGATTGTCAGCATAAAAAAAGAAAACAATAACAAATATTTAGTTATTCTTGATGGAAAAGACATGAGATTTTTAATCGGAGAAAAGGGGAATACACTAAACAGCTTTGAATACTTGCTCAGCACTACAAAGCAGTTTAAACATTTGAAAATATCTGTAGATTCTAACAATTATAAGGAAAAACGCGAAAGATCATTAAGGGATTTAGCAAGAAAAAAAGGCAAGGCGGTCCTTGCAACAGGAAATGCCATAAAATTAAACCCGATGTCGGCACGTGAGCGTAAAATCATTCACGAGGAAGTTTCCTTCATGAGAGGGCTAAAAACTGAAAGCATGGGGGAAGAGCCAAAAAGATATCTAGTTATTAAAAAGTTAGATGAAAAATTTTAAAAAATTGAACTGGATTGTTTAAATAAAGTTTTTTTAAACAGTTTAGTGCAACATGAATTAAAAATGATTTTAGAAAATAGAGGGATAAATAAGATGTTGTTTGATACAATTGCGGCTATTTCCACTCCAAAAGGGGAAGGTGGAATTGCCATAATAAGAATATCCGGCGATAAATCATTTGAAATACTGGACAAAATATTTATTAAAAAGAACCCAAATGCTGATTTGGGTTTTTATAAATTAAATTACGGATTTATCAAGGATGGGGAAAAAACAGTAGATGAAGTAATGGCTGTAAGACTAAAAGCCCCTAAAAGCTATACTTGTGAAGACATTGTGGAAATAAACTGTCACGGCGGTACGCTTGTTTCAGAAAAAGTGCTTGAACTTGTGCTAAGAAATGGGGCAAGACATGCTGAAAGCGGCGAATTTACAAAAAGAGCGTTCATGAATGGACGTATAGACTTGTCGCAGGCTGAGGCGGTTATGGACATTATTCAGGGGAAAACGGAAAAGAGCGTGTCGTTGTCGCTGGATCAGTTAAGAGGGGATCTGCGTGACAAAGTAAACGAATTTAAGAAGGCGCTGCTTGATATTGCGGCACATGTAAATGTGGTGCTGGATTATCCTGAAGAAGGAATTGACGATCCATTGCCAGCAGAGCTTCGGAATAATCTGGAAAAAGTCTATGAGGAGGCAAACCGTCTAATTGACTCGTATGATACAGGGAAAAAAATTAAAGAGGGAATAAAGACGGTTATTGTGGGAAAACCAAATGTTGGGAAATCTACATTGCTAAATGCCCTGCTTCATGAGGAACGTGCGATTGTAACGCACATTGCAGGAACCACAAGAGACATTATTGAGGAAATAATCAATATAAAAGGGATTCCATTGGTTCTGGTGGATACGGCGGGAATTAGACGGACTGACGACATTGTGGAAAATATCGGTGTAGAAAAGTCAAAGCAGTTTATCGAGAAGGCTGATCTGGTGCTGCTTGTACTGGATGCTTCAAAGGAGCTGGAAGCCGAAGACATGGAAGTTATAACTAAAATTAAAGAAAATAACAAGAAAGTTATAGTATTATTAAATAAGATTGATTTAAATAAAAAAATTAATCTTGAAGGGTACAGCTTGGAAAATATTGTTGAAATTTCTGCAAAGGACAATATTGGAATTGAAGACATGCAGGAAAAAATCTATTCATACATTGTGGAAGAAGATGTGGAAAACTCGTCAGAAAAACTAATAATTACAAATATTCGGCATAAAACTGCACTTGAAAAAACAAAAGACGCAATAAGAAATATTTTTGAAACAATAGACATGGGACTTCCTATGGACTTAATTTCTGTGGATTTGAAGGAAGCGCTTGATTCGCTTTCGGAAATTACAGGAGAAATTTCATCTGAGGATATTTTGGATCATGTGTTTGGGAATTTTTGTGTTGGGAAATAGATATAGAATTTTATATTTTGTGTAAAATATATGGAAAAGTTTTGAAAAAAATGGAGGAAATAAATAATGGCTAACAATTATGGAGCAGACTCGATTACGGTTCTGGAGGGGCTGGAAGCGGTTAGAAAGCGTCCAGGGATGTATATCGGATCAACTTCCTCACGTGGACTTCACCATCTGGTGTGGGAAATTGTGGATAACAGCGTGGATGAGGCGCTTGCAGGAGTTTGTGATAAAATTACTGTGAGAATACTTGAGGGGAATATTATTGAAGTAACGGATAATGGACGTGGAATCCCCGTTGCAATGCATAAGACAGGAAAATCTACATTAGAAGTGGTTATGACTGTGCTTCACGCTGGAGGAAAATTTGATAACGACAACTACAAAGTATCGGGAGGACTACACGGGGTAGGAATTTCGGTTGTCAATGCTCTATCTGAATGGGTGGAAGCAACTGTTACAAGAGATGGACAGATAGTAAGACAAACATTTGAGAGAGGAGTGCCGATTTCATCTCCTGAAAAAATTGGAGATGCACCGCTTGATGCGCATGGAACGGTCATTAGATTTAAAGCGGACGATGAAATCTTTGAGACAACAGTTTATGACTATTCTGTTTTGGAGTCGAGATTAAAAGAGCTGTCATACTTAAATAAAGGGCTTAAAATAAAATTGATTGACGAAAGAAAAAAAGATGAAATAAAAGAGGAGGAATTTCATTTTGAGGGCGGAATAAAAGATTTTCTGAATGAAATAACGGATGATGAAAAAATTGTAAATGACGTCATTTATATGGCGGATTCGTTTGAAACTCAGCCTGCCAAAGAAGTGGAAGCTGTGGATGAAAATGGAAACGTTTATTTAAAAAAAGTTGGAGCAAAAGTAGTCGAAGTGGAAATTGCGATGAATTACACAACCGCTCAAAGAGAAATTGTCTATTCATTTGTAAATAATATAAATACTCACGAAGGTGGGACTCATGTCAGTGGATTTAGGACAGCGCTTACTAGAACAATTAACGACATAGCAAAACAGATGAATTTGATAAAGGAAAAAAGTGGCACATTTCAAGGAACAGATGTGAGAGAAGGGCTTGTCTGCATAATAAGCGTAAAAATTCCCGAACCGCAATTTGAAGGACAAACAAAAACTAAGCTTGGAAACAGTGAAGTTACAGGAATTGTTTCAAATATTGTCGGAAGCAATTTAAAATTTTATTTGGAAGATCATCCGAAAGCGGCTGAAAAAATAATAGAAAAGATGACAATGTCGAAAAAGGCAAGAGAAGCGGCTAAAAAGGCAAGGGAACTTGTGCTAAGAAAAAGTAATCTGGAAGTGGGATCGCTTCCTGGAAAACTAGCTGACTGCTCTTCAAAAGATCCTGCTGAATCAGAAATATTCATAGTCGAAGGAAACTCAGCGGGAGGTTCTGCAAAACAGGGAAGAGATAGAAGATTTCAGGCAATCCTGCCGCTTCGTGGAAAAATATTGAATGTGGAAAAGGCAAGTGTTCACCGTACGCTTGAAAATGCTGAAATACGTGATATGATAACTGCATTTGGAGCTGGATTTGGCGATGATATGAACCTTGAAAAATTGAGATACCACAAAATCGTAATAATGACGGATGCCGATGTCGATGGGGCTCACATAAGAACATTGATGCTGACATTCTTTTACAGACATTTAAGAGAATTGATAAACGAAGGGTATATTTACATAGCGCAGCCGCCTTTATACAAAATTCAGGCTGGAAAAGCAATCAGATACGCCTATTCAGACGATCAGCTAAAACAAGTGACAAAAGTCTTGGAAAATGACGGAAGAAAATACACAATCCAGCGTTACAAAGGGCTGGGAGAAATGAATCCAGAACAACTTTGGGAAACAACCCTTGATCCGGAAGTGAGAACATTGTTAAAAGTATCAATGGAAGACGCTTCATATGCGGATAAAATGTTTAATATTCTAATGGGGGATAAAGTTGAGCCGAGAAGGAAGTTTATTGAAGATAATGCGAATTATGTAAGGAACTTAGATATATAATTTTTGATTAAAATTGAGAAAAGTTATTTTTATTAATAGATATTTTTCTATAATATTTATGTTTTTTCTTTTTTTAAAAGCAAAGGGGAACAATCGCCATCCCCTTTGCAATCCCGGCTTGTCTAAGCATTTTTTGAAATATTCCCAAATTTTATTTGGGAAAGTAGTCTAAACATTTATTATTTGGATAAACCTGGATTACTACGAAATTGAAACTCGCTTTTAACAAAAGTTATTATCAACTCTATAAATTAATCACGATTTAAAGAAAATGAAAAAGCTCAAACAGTCAATTTCATTCCAAAAAAATCACGACATTTTTAGTTTAATTATAAATAGATATGTTAATAGAAAATAAGCAAAATTTCGTTAAAGAAAAAATAACTGTTTGAGATTTTGAAACAAATTTTAAATTATATTTAGTTAATTATGTTAAAATAATCTTGATTCAAAATCGAGTTTTATTTTTTCTTTATTAAGAAAGTTTTGCGTAAGCGGGAGTGCAGAGGTATGGCGTCTGATACCTCTGCGTTAAAAGAGTTAATATAAAAAAGGAAAAACAATTACTAATTAAGATAACTTGTAATAAAAATTTAGGAAATAGCTTAATTAATAGTTCACTTGTTGTAAAGAAAGAGAAGAAAAGAGGTGCAGGATGTCAGACGATATCAGAGATGACGATAAAAGAGAAGAAGAGATAACGGAAATGGATGAGAATGATGATAGGGAGATAGTTGTAGAAGGGCTGCCTAAGGCTACAGATTTGTCGAATGAATCTAATGTTTATATCGAGGATGAGATAAAGGCGGCTTATCTGGATTATTCGATGAGTGTAATTGTGAGCCGTGCGCTGCCTGATGTGCGTGACGGATTAAAGCCCGTGCATAGAAGAATTCTGTTTTCCATGAGTGAAATGGGTATGAGCCATAAGACTCCATTTAAGAAATCGGCAAGAATTGTCGGGGATGTACTGGGGAAATACCATCCACACGGGGATTCTTCAGTTTATGGCGCAATGGTTAGAATGGCGCAGGACTTTAATATGAGATATGAACTTGTTGACGGACATGGAAACTTTGGTTCGATTGACGGGGATGAAGCGGCGGCAATGCGGTATACGGAAGCTAGAATGGCTAAAATTACTGAGGAGCTGCTTGCAGATATTGGAAAAGATACGATTGACTACAGAAAGAACTTTGATGAAAGTCTGGATGAGCCAGTTGTGTTGCCTGCAAAACTGCCTAATTTGCTACTAAATGGGGCAAATGGGATTGCAGTCGGAATGGCTACAAATATTCCGCCGCATAATTTAGGAGAAGTAGTTGATGGAATTATTGCATTGATTGATAATCCTGAAATTTCGATTGATGAACTGATTACTTATGTAAAAGGGCCGGATTTTCCAACTGGCGGTATAATTAATGGGAAACAGGGAATTTATGATGCGTACAGGACTGGACGCGGAAAACTGCGGGTTGCAGGACGTGTGGAAGTTGAAGCTTCTAAAACTGGAAAAGAGTCGATTATTGTTACAGAATTGCCGTATCAGGTAAATAAAGCCAGACTTATTGAAAAAATTGCTGATTTAGTAAGACAGAAGAAAATTACTGGAATATCAGACTTGCGGGATGAAACTGATAGGGACGGTATCAGAATTGTAATTGAATTGAAAAAAGGTGAAGAAAGTGAATTAATTCTGAACAGTCTTTACAAGTTTACCGATTTGCAAAATACATTTGGTGTAATTATGCTTGCACTTGTGGATAATGCACCGAGAGTATTAAATTTAAAGCAGGTTCTTCAGAAATATCTGGAACATAGGTTTGAAGTAATTACAAGAAGAACTGAATTTGAGCTGAAAAAGGCTAAAAATAGAGCTCATATTTTGGAAGGATTCAAAATTGCACTTGATAACATTGAGGAAGTAATTAGAATTATACGTGCTTCAAAGGATGTAAATGTTGCACGGGTTGAATTAATTGCAAAATTTGGATTTTCGGAAATTCAGGCGAAAGCTATTCTGGATATGAGATTGCAGAGGCTTACTGGACTTGAAAGAGATAAGATTAATCAGGAATATAATGAACTTATGCTATTAATTGAAGAATTAACTGGAATTTTGTCCGATGATTCAAAAATATATGGTATAATTAAAGAAGAAGCGCTTAAATTAAAAGAAGATTTTGGAGATGAACGTAGAACTGAAATCAGAAATGCAAGAGCCGAAATCAGCATAGAAGACTTGATTAAGGATGAGGAAGTTGTTGTAACACTTACAGAAAAGGGTTATGTAAAACGTATGGCAATTGATACTTACCGTTCTCAAAAACGTGGAGGAATCGGAGTAAACGCTACAAATACAATAGAAGACGATGTCGTAAAAGACATGTATATAGCAAAGACTCTTGACACATTGCTTATTTTCACAACGAAAGGAAAAGTATTCAGCATAAAAGTGTACGAAATCCCTGAAACTGGAAAACAGGCACGTGGAAAACTGATAGGAAATATCATAAATCTAGATGATGATGAAAAAGTTAGCACAATAATAAAAGTCCGTGAATTTGAAAAAAATAAAAATCTATTCTTTGTCACACGGAATGGAGTTGTGAAAAAATCTGAGCTGACATTGTTTGACAATATCAAAAAAGCTGGAAAAAGAGCTATAAGGCTGAATGAAGATGATGAAGTGATGTTTATCGGGCTTACAAGCGGAAGTGGGGAAGATGAGATTTTTGCGGCTACAAGAAACGGCATTGCCATTAGATTTTCTGAAAAAGACGTAAGAAGCATGGGAACTGGAGCTGCTGGAGTGAGAGGAATAACTCTTCGGGATAAGGACAGAATTGTAGGTGCGGCAATCATTAATTCAGAAATGGATGACGCCGAAGTAAGAATCCTTACAATTACTGAGGAAGGATATGGAAAACGTACTAAGTTATTAGAATACAGACTGACATCTCGAGGCGGAAAGGGAATTATCAATGCAAAACTTAATGATAAAACTGGAAAAATCGTGGATGTAAAAATTGTCAAGGAAAATGATGAAATTATGCTTATTACATCAGAAGGTACATTAATCAGAACGAGCGTCAATAACGTATCAGTAATAGGGCGTTCGGCATATGGTGTGCGAATAATGAAAGTCAGAAATAATGAAAAAATTGCTTCGGTGGTAAAAATTACGGAAGAGCCTGGATTGGACGAAGATAAACAATAAATTAAGATAACAAAACTATCATATAGAAGGAAGTGGTTAAAATGTTACAAAAAAAAGCATTATTTTTAGTTACGGCAGAAAATGAAGCCCAGCCATTGGTTAATTTTGCGAAAATTTTTAAGCAAAAATATAACGCTGATATTGACGTTATTTACATCAAGGATGTCCTGAAATATGAGGTATTCCCTGTAAGCATAGAAGGAATGGGACTAAATATCGGAGCAAACTATGCCTTTAAGGAATACAGGGAACTGGAGGAAAAAACTGTAAAAAAACTAAAGGAAAAAATGACTTCTGATATTGCAAACTTTTATACAAAAGACGGAGAAACATCTGAAATTGTACTGGAAGAGCTAAAAAAATATGATTTGCTTGTACTTGTGAAAAATGACAAAGTAACTCCCGTACTAAAGGAAATATTAAGAAGTATCTTTAAACCGTTAATTATATTGCCAAATGCAGAAAATTTCAAGTTAGATAATTTGATGCTGCTTGATGATGGCGCTTACAATGCAAATAAAACATTATTTACTTTCTTCCATATATTTGGTGAGCAAAAAGTTGACGTATTGCGTGTAAATGTTGAAGAAGAGGATGAAAACAGCTTGGCTGAAAGATTTGGAGATAATTACAACCTTATTCATAAAAAGGGGGATACATTCAAGACAATTATGAATGAAGCCCAAAATTATGATCTGGTTCTAATGGGAGATTTGAGATACACAGTAATGGTGGAAAGAATTACCGGCAAACTAGGAGTCAGAATATTGGAAAATCTTCAAAAGCCAATATTTATCGTATAATTTAAATCCTTACTATAGCAGTTCCAGTTTAAAACGAGAGCAGAAAGTTAGGATTATCTATAGCCAATCCCATCGCTTTTTACATATTTTTGCTCCAGTTTTCAAGGAATCGGCTATAATTAAGAAATTTTAAGCTAAAACTGGATTCTAAATTATCTGTCATAAATTGATTTTAATAGATTTTGCTCAAACAGTTTTTATAAAAAATATAATTTCTGTTTGGGTAAATCTGATTTTTAAACAAAAATTATTTTTTTAATAATAATTATTTAAAAGGGTTTTGAAAAAAATAAAAAAACATATTTTAAAATATTAATTTTTTTTAGGTAAAAATTTTCTTATAATAATTTCATTTTTAGAACAAAATAATTCGTAATTTAAAATAGTTATAAAATTAATATGAATAATTATGCTATATTTCACAAGCAAAATACCCATAAATAACCGTAAAGTAGTATTTTTTTGCAGTAATTGTAATTTTGACTTTTTAGAAATTCTTAAAAATAAAGAAAATTATAATAAAAATAATATACTTTATAAAATTTTTTGGATTATAATAGATTTGGCATTAACGTAAATGTTGTTTCTTATATATAATATAGAAAATTAGGAATAAATTAAAAAGTGTGCTATAATGATAAATAAAATTACTTACTAAAGTGTATTTGGAGTTTAAGATATTTTGTTAAAAAGATAATATATACCAAAAACTCTTTCAAATTGAACTGAAAATAAATAAGTTTTGAAGACTGAATTTAATGTATTTAAATTTTAATTTTAAAATAAATTTATTGAAGATTGATTTTGATTTTAAGTATGTAAAAAGTTTTTTTCAATGGAGAAATAAACAAAAAGGAATATGGAGAGAGGAGATTTAATGAAGGTATTGATTTGTTCCGATAGTCACGGAAGGCTTGATTATTTTCAGCAAGTAATGGATCTGGAGCAGCCAGAAATTGTAATTTTTGCAGGAGATCACAGCACAGATGCAATTGATATGTCGTTAGTCTACAGAGATGTACTTTTTGCTATTGTAAAGGGAAATACTGATATAGATGATTATGAGTCTAGAGAAACTAAAATATTTGATTTGATGGGAAAAAAGGTACTATTGACACACGGGCATCTATACAGCGTAAAAACTACACTTGAAGAATTAGAAAAAAAAGCGCATTTAGAAAAGGCTGAAATTTGTGTTTTTGGGCATACACATAAGGAATTTATGGCAGAAAAAAATGGAGTAATATTTGTAAATCCGGGGGCATTACAAGATAAGAAATACATAATTTACTATGGTGGTAAAAAATTTGAACAAAAAACATTGAAATAATTTGAACCGTTACTGGCTTTAGTTTGGAATAGAGAAAAGACATAATTACTGAGTGAAATCAGGATTATGTCTTTTTTTTCGCAGGATTCTCATTGTCACAAATCTTGCACCTAGGCTAGACTCCATTTAAAAAATAGAAATAAAATTCTATAATAATTAATTTGACAGCCTTGATGAAAAAAATCAAACCTAATTTTTAAGTATCCATATAAGGGATTTTTACTTAAATTTTGAAAAACTGCTCATTGTTAATAAATATTTTTTATAATTCATGTTTTTTCTTTTTATATAAGCAAGAGAAATCAATCGTTATTTTCCTTTATTTCGCATTCAATTTTTTTTAAAATTATATAAACTTAAATATAATTTTAAATTTTTTTTTTAAAACTATTGACAAAATGAAAAATCATAGTATACTCAAAATAGAAGTTATAATAATTTCATTTTGAAATTGAATTTAAAAACTATAATTATTTTACTTAAACCTCAGTATTATTTGATTCATTAGTTCAATAATAAGAGGTTTGCACACATATTACAACGGAGTAATGTGAATTTATGAAATAACGGTATAAAATTACAAATAAAAATAAAAATATAAAGAACAATAATATTTTGGAGCAAAGGAGCTTGAGAAATTATTTAAATTTTTTAGTTCCTTTTTTATTTTTCAATGATTAATAATTTGTATATATAAATTTATTAATTAATAAAGCGAGGAGGTGAATTTGGGATTAAATTATTTATTGAATAAAAAAAATAATTTCAGGAGGAAAGACATGGCAACATTAAATGCATTAGGAATGATAGAAACAAAAGGGCTAGTGGCTGCGATAGAAGCTGCAGATGCAATGGTTAAAGCTGCAAATGTGACATTAATTGGGAAAGAGCATGTAGGAGGAGGACTTGTAACAGTTCTTGTAAGAGGAGATGTTGGGGCTGTAAAGGCTGCGACAGATGCGGGAGCTGCGGCTGCTGAAAGAGTTGGGGAACTGATTTCAATTCATGTAATTCCACGTCCGCATGCGGAAGTAGAAACTATTTTGCCAAAAGGAAGAGAATAGTAAATAATTTTAGGAGGTAATGGCTATGGCAACATTAAATGCGTTAGGAATGATAGAAACAAAAGGGCTGGTGGCTGCGATAGAAGCTGCAGATGCGATGGTTAAAGCCGCAAATGTGACATTAATTGGGAAAGAGCATGTAGGAGGAGGACTTGTAACAGTTCTTGTAAGAGGAGATGTTGGGGCTGTAAAGGCTGCGACAGATGCGGGAGCTGCGGCTGCTGAAAGAGTTGGGGAACTGATTTCAGTTCACGTAATTCCACGTCCACATGCGGAAGTAGAAACTATTTTGCCTAGATAAAATAAATTTTAGAAAGGATTTGTCAAATGGAAGAAGAAAAAAAACAGAGAATGATTCAGGAATACGTACCTGGCAGACAGTTGACTCTGGCTCATATAATTGCAAATCCGCAAAGAGATTTATCAAAAAAAATAGGACTTTCTGAAAATAAGACAAATGCAATAGGAATACTCACAATAACTCCAGGAGAAGCAGCAATCATTGCGGCGGATCTGGCTACGAAAAGTGCCGAAGTGGAAATAGGATTTGTAGACAGGTTTACAGGATCGGTTGTAATAAGCGGAGATGTGGGAAGTATAGAAGCCGCTGTAAATGAGGTGGTTTCATATTTTGAAAATGTCCTGAGATTTAGCATAACTCAGATAACGAGGTCATAAAATTGAAAAAGATACTTTTGATAGGAAAATCCATGTGCGGTAAAACAACATTAACCCAGAGAATACATGGACTTGACATAAAATATGAAAAAACGCAGATGCTGACATATTCCAATGACATACTTGACACTCCAGGCGAATACATGGAAAACAGGATGCTTTACAAGGCGCTGATTGTAAGCTCGTATGACTGTGATGTTATTGGGATGGTGCAGGCGTGTGACGAGGAGCATAATGTGTTTCCGCCAGGGTTTTCAACAGCTTTTACAAAGCCTGTAATCGGAATTGTAACTAAGACTGATTTGGGTAAAGATGTGAAAAGGGCTCGTGAAATATTGGAAAATGCAGGAGCTGAGCGAGTTTTTGCTGTAAGTTCCTATGAGAATGAAGGGATTGAGGAACTTGTGAAATATTTGGAAGATGATTCCGAGCAGATTAGAAGGTGATAGATAGATGGATTCGTACGGATATGTGGAAACACGGGGGCTTGTGACTGCAATAGAAGCTGCAGATGCTGCCTTGAAGGCAGCTGATGTAACACTTACAAACTGCTACTATGTAAAAGGTGGAATTGTGACCATTGAAGTAGCGGGAGATGTGGCTGCTGTAAATGCCGCTGTGGATGCCGCAAGTGAAAGTGCCAGAAGGCTTGGAAATTTCCTGAGCAGTAACGTTATTGCAAGAGTGGCTTCTGAAACAAAGAAAATTCTGATAAGTGACATTGGAAAAAAATCTGATGAAAAAACTGCCGATGTGCAAAACGATGAAGACATTATTGAAAAATCGGACAATGATAATGAAAAAACTGAAGTGCAAATAATGACAGAAGAAGTGATTGAGCAGGCAGTAAATGAAAATGCAGATATTGAAAATGAAAATGAAAACCAATTTATCAAAGAGCAGCCTGAAGATATTGCAGAAACGGAAACAGAAGGAATAATAGAAGAATCAGTTCAGGAAATAACGGAAAATGCAGAAACAGGGAACCAAAATAATATTATTCAGGAAAATGAAGAAGTTTCAATAACAGAAACTTTAAAAAAAAAAGATGAGGAAACAAAAAAGGTAAAAAAACAGTATCAGGACATGAAAGTAGTGGATTTAAAGACAAAGGTCAACAACCTTAAAATTGGCTACACATGGAATCAAATAAAGACGATGCCTAAGAAAAAATTGATAGAAATTTTAGTAAGAAATAATAAGGAGGAATAACGATGGCAACATTAAATGCGTTAGGAATGATTGAAACTAAAGGGCTTGTAGCTGCAATAGAAGCTGCAGATGCGATGGTGAAAGCTGCCAATGTAACTTTGATTGGAAAGGAACACGTTGGTGGAGGACTGGTAACAGTGCTAGTAAGAGGAGATGTCGGGGCTGTAAAGGCTGCGACAGATGCAGGGGCTGCGGCTGCTGAAAGAGTTGGAGAATTAATTTCAATTCATGTAATACCACGTCCTCATAATGAAATTGAAGGCATACTGCCTAAGCCAAGAATAGCTGAGGCTGAATAAGAGAACTAAAAATAACCAGTAAACAGCGGTTATTTGCAGAAAGGACAGACTATGGATAAAGATTTGCAATCAATACAGGAAGTAAGGGATTTATTAAATGATGCAAGCAGGGCATTTGAAGAATACAGTCAGTTCTCGCAAGCTCAAATTGATGAAATAGTAAGGGAAATATGTGAAGAAGCCCAAAAACATGAAGTGGAACTGGCAAAACTGGCCAATGAAGAAACAGGGTTTGGACGCTGGGAAGACAAAGTTTTGAAAAATAGACTGGCTTCAGCTGGCGTGTATGAAACTATAAAGGATTTGAAAACAAAAGGGATAATTTGTGAAGATAAGGAAAAGGGAATAACAGAAATAGGGGTTCCAATGGGAATAATCGCAGCGTTAATCCCTTCAACAAACCCTACTTCCACAACAATATACAAAATAATGATTTCATTAAAGGCAGGAAATGCGGTAATCGTAAGTCCTCACCCGAATGCGAAGAACTGCATAATAAAAACTGCTGAATACCTAATAAGAGCTGCTGAAAGAAAAGGGGCTCCAAAAGGATTAATCGGAGTTATAAAGACGCCTACATTGCAAGCAACGCAGGAACTTATGAAGCACAAGAAAACTTCATTGATTCTTGCGACAGGCGGGGAAGCGATGGTAAGAGCCGCTTACAGCTCTGGAACACCTGCGATAGGAGTAGGACCGGGAAACGGGCCTTCATTCATTGAAAGAAGCGCAGACATCAGAAAGGCGGTTAAGAGAATAATAGACAGTAAAACTTTCGACAACGGAGTAATTTGCGCATCAGAGCAGTCAATTGTTACGGAAGAAGTAATAAAACATCAGGTTGTGGACGAATTGAAGCGGCAAGGTGCATATTTCTTGAACAAGGACGAAAGGGAAAAAGTTGGAAAAATCCTTATGAGGGCCAACAATACAATGAATCCGAAAATAGTAGGAAAAACAGCTTTGTATATAGCTGCAATGGCGGGAATAACAGTTCCTGTAACTACAAAAGTTCTAATTTCAGAAGAAACGGAAGTTTCACACTTAAATCCTTATTCAAGGGAAAAATTATGTCCAGTATTGGGATTTTTCATAGAGGAAACTTGGGAAAAAGCGTGTGAAAAATGCATAGAAATCCTCCAAAATGAAGGAATCGGACATACAATGTCAATGCACACAAACAACGAAAATATCATAAGGGAATTTTCTTTGAAAAAACCGGTTTCAAGACTGCTTGTAAACACACCTGCGGCACTTGGAGGAGTTGGAGCTACAACTAACCTTATACCTGCATTCACATTAGGATGCGGAACAGTTGGAGGAAGTGCAACTTCTGACAATATAGGGCCTTTAAATCTTATAAATATTAGAAGGGTGGCTTACGGGACAAAGGAACTGGAAGCATTGAAAAATGAAGGCAACTGTACAGACAAGTGTGGACTGAATACTGGAAGCAGTTCACAAATTAGTGAGAGTGATATAGAAAGTATCATAAGAAAAGTATTGGACGGAATTTATAAAAAATAGATAGGGTGTGATAAAAAATGCCTGTTATAACAGAAGGAATGCTTAGAAAATTAGATAAGGAAGGGCAGCTTGAAAAAATACATATAACTGAAAAGGACATCCTTACACCGTCAGCAAGAGAATTTTTAAATGTAAAAAAAATTGATTTCAGGATAAAGAAGTCACAGGAAAAATTTGTCAATAATGAGAAGACTGCTGAAAACAAAGTTAAAGATTCTCCGGCTAATGCTTCCGAAGAAAAAGTTATTAAAAAACGGCAGTACAGGGATTATATAACAGGAGCGGTTTACGATAAGAAGCCTGAATTTATGACTCAGCTGTTTGGAGATAATTTAGTCGTGAAAAATCATAAAAGAATCGTTTTAAGAGGAAAATTTGATATTTTGCAGGCTGAAATAATAAAATATTGGAAAAAATATGAGAAAAATAAAAAGCTGGAAAGCGACTTTGCACAGACATATAGATTCGTGAGGGATCTGTTTATAAGCGAAATGACTGATATGGAATTTCAGGAAAGGGATGTGCTGGGATACGATATTGACACATTAAAGGACATAACTCATAATACGGTAAAATATTTTAAAACAGGGCATCTGTTTGAAATAAACATAGATTTTGATGAATCAGTTATTGATATAAATTATTTGAGAGCTTTGTCGAGGGAATGTGAAGTTGCCGCAGTTGACGCTTTTTACAAGGAAGGAAAAGTGGAAAGGGTGGATATGCTAAAGGCATTGAACCGTCTGAGCAGTATATTGTACTTAATGATGCTAAAGGCAAATAACGGAGATTATAAATAATCTCAAATTTCGGGAGATGCTATGGACAGAAATGAATTGGAGAGAATAATAAGAGAAAAATTACAGGAAATCCTAGGTGCAGAAAAGGACGACACCTTTATGGTTGAGGCTTCGGGACGGCATGTACATCTTACAAAAGAACATGTGGAAGCGCTTTTTGGGAAAGGTTACGAGCTGACGCCTGTAAAGGAATTGTCACAGCCGGGACAGTTTGCGGCAAAGGAAAGAGTCAGAGTAATCGGGCCGAAAGGAGAGTTTTCAAACGTTGCAATATTGGGGCCGTGCAGAAATTTTTCACAAGTGGAATTATCGCTTACCGACTGCCGTGAAATAGGAGTCAAAGGAGTGATAAGGGAAAGCGGAAAAATCGAAGGGACGCCTGGAATACTGCTAGGTGTAGGCGATAAGTACGTGCAGCTGGATAAAGGCGTCATCGTTGCCAAAAGACATATTCATATGACAAGTGAAGATGCAAAAAGATTTTCTGTAAAGGACGGTGAAGCTGTAAAAGTAAAAATTCATAGCGACAGGCCGTTAATATTTGATGATGTCTTAATAAGAGTAAAGGATAATTTCAGACTGAGCATGCACATTGACTTTGATGAAGCCAATTCCTGCGGGTATACTTCAGGAGTGGTCGGAAGTATTGAAAAATAGATGTAAAAAGCATTGTGAGGAGATAAAATGGATACTCAGAAATTAATAGAAGTGCTTGCAAGGGAAGTGTTAAAGGAAATTGCCAAAAGGGAAAATGAAAATTTGTCTGAAAATAATGAGATTATTTCTAAAAAATCAATAATAGTGGCTTTTTTGGGAAATGATGAAATTTTAAAGGACGAATTAAAAAAAGAAACATCATTCGTAGAAAATGTAAAGTTAGACAGCACATGGGAAGCCATTGGACAATGTGAAAATAAAAAAATACTTGTCGTATCAACACTTGGAATAAATGAACTGATTGAACTTTCACAAGGGAGAAAAAGCATTATAACAGAATTTCTTTTTAACGATGGCAAAATCGTGATCGTGGAAGAAGGGCTGGAATATAAAAAATATACTAAGCCTGCCGCATTAATAAATCTTTATGATGAATATGTTAAAAAAGTTCAGGAATTTGGAATAAAGGTTGTAAAAAGAACGGAAGTTAAAAATATTTTTAATGCCAAGGAAAAAGTATATTTGAAAGGCCTGATAACAGAAAGAAGGCTTAGAGATTCAGGGCTTCGAAATCAGATGATTGTAGTTGATGGCAAAGGTAAAATAACTTCCCTTGCGATGGATTATATAAAAGAAAATAGCATTGAATTATGCTATGAAAGAGGAAAATGATATGTTAATTGGAAAAGTTGTAGATAATGTCTGGGCAACAAGGAAAGATGAAAAACTGAAAGGGCTGAAACTTATGGTAGTTGAAGTGGAAGGGACAGATGAAGGACGTGGGAGCAGAAAAATGGTGGCGGCTGACTACATTGGCGCTGGACAAGGTGACAAAGTGATAATTGTTACAGGAAGCTCTGCAAGACATATATTTGATGCTGAAACTCCAGTGGACGCAACTATTGTAGGAATAATAGACAGTTTGGAATCAGAAAAGGAGTAAAAAAAATGAGAAAAAGATTGATAACGGTAAAAAATCTTTTTGAATATGTTCAAGATAAGGAACTGGTGGTTCAGGCTGATATGATTATTACTCCCGGGGCAAAGGACATGATTAGGGAACAGGGAGTTGAAGTAAGATATGAAAAATCTTGCTGCAAATCAAACTGTGAATCGGGAAATAACATCAGAAAAGATGTGAGAAAGGATTGTGAGGATTTGGAAAAGAAAGCGATTGAAATACTCGTAAAAGATTACAAAATAACAGATCCTGAAACAGTCCGGAAAATATTATCCAAATTAAAGGAACTACAGTAGAACTGCTTTAGAACTAAATTTAAAAGTTATGACTATTTTGCTCATCCCTGGAATTATTTACTTTTAAGCTGGACATTAAAGGGGCTTGAGCATGCAATAGAAAGGAAGTGGATTTGATGGGTTTATTTCAGATAAAACCGGATATTCATTATGGCGCTAATTCTTTGGATATATTAAGAACATTGGAAATGGAGAAAGTATTTTTAGTTACAGATGGGAATATGGTAAAGCTGAAAGTTGTAAACAGAATAACAAATATCTTAAAATCAAGAGGAATAGATGCCAAAATATATTCGGATGTTAAGCCGGATCCTACAGATGAAGAAATTATAAAAGGAATGCTTGAACTTAGTGCATTTGATCCTGACTGCATAATAGCGCTGGGAGGAGGTTCACCGATAGACGCCTGCAAATCAATGATTTACTTTACAAATCAGATAAAAAGGGCAATGGGTGAACATAGAAAGCCTAAATTCATTGCAGTACCGACAACAAGCGGAACTGGCTCAGAAGTAACATCTTATGCAGTTGTTACTACTCAAGGTAAAAAAATACCTTTAAGCGACAGCGAAATGCTGCCTGACATAGCAATCTTAAATCCAGAATTTATAAAAACTCTTCCGCCATCAATAATTGCAGACACAGGAATGGATGTGCTGACACACGCTATAGAGGCATATGTTTCAAAATCAAGAAACCTGTTTACAAATACGCTTGCGATAGGGGCGATAAAGACAGTATTTGCTGATTTGGTAAGCAATTTTGAAAATCCGCAACTGGAAAGGGAAAGAATTGACTTGCAGATTGCGTCTTGCATGGCAGGGGTGGCTTTTAGCAATGCGGGACTGGGAATAAACCACAGCATAGCACATTCGCTGGGAGCAAGATTTCACAAGCCACATGGAAGGCTTAATGCAATAATAATGCCAAAAGTTATACAGTTTAACGCACAAAATAAGGATGCGGCAAGATATTACCGTGAAATTGCTGAAGCGTTGGGATTTGACCCTAAGGAAGATGCACAAGGCGTGGAAATTCTGGCAAAGGCTATTAAAATGAGAGCGGTTAAAATGGGAATACCAAACAGCCTGAGGGAACTTGGAATTTCTGAAGATCAGTATTTTTCTGAAATGGAAAGTGTGATTGATCAGATAGAAAACGATATGTGTACAGGAGAAAATCCAAGAAGATTTAGCAGAATTGAAATGAAACAATTATTGGCAGATTTGTATTAAATTTGGAGGAAAAGGGGAAAAGATGAGAAAAATAATAGTTGTAGACGATGAACCGATAACGAGAATGGACATATGCGAGATACTTAAGGAAGCGAATTACGATGTAGTTGCTGAGGCGGGAGATGGATTTGATGCAATAGAGCAAAGCAGAAAATATAAGCCGGATTTTGTAATAATGGATATTAAAATGCCTATACTGGATGGACTGAAAGCGGCGAAAGTAATAACGAAGGAGAAATTGTCTAGAGGTGTTGTTTTACTTACGGCCTATTCCAACAAGGAATTTATAGAAGAAGCAAAAAATATAGGAATAATAGGATATATAGTGAAGCCCATCGACGAAAAGTCCTTTATTCCTAATTTGGAAATCATATTTAACAAGCAGGAAGAGTTTGAAGAACTGGAAAAGAAGTATTTAAAAACAAGTCAGAAGCTGGAGGACAGGAAAAAAATTGACATTGCTAAAAGCATTCTGATGAAAACAAGGAATTTTACTGAAAATGAAGCATATGAGTACATAAGGACACTTAGCATGAACAAAAGGTGCGATATGGGAAAAATAGCCGATATTATAATTTTATCTGGAGATGAAAATGCTTAGAACAATATGTAAACAATATACGAAGCTTTCAAATAAGGATATTGAAAAGCTGGAAAAAATATGTGAGGGGCTGCCTGTTATGAGCAAGCTGCTAAAAGCGGATGTATTTATCGACTGTTCAACAGAACACAGAGATACGGCGATTGTGGTTGCTGAGGCAAATCCAAGAAGAGGCTCAAGTTACACTCAAAGCGTTGTAGGAAAATTTGCCTATAGAAAAAATGAGCCGGCGGTATTAAGAACGCTGGAAACTGGACATCCATCACGAGACTACAAGGCATTGACGCAGGAAAATAAAAGTGTTACGCAAAATGTGGTGCCTATAAGAAGCGATAAAACAGATGGTGCAGTGATAGCCGTTCTTATAGTCGAGGAAGGCGTGAATGAGGAAAGCATCAATAAGGAGCTAAGTTTTTTAAACAATGCTACTGATGAAATTCTTATGAGTTCCGTTGGAATGCTGCGGGAGAGAAAAATAATTGACTATATTAATGATGGAATTATAATTTTTAATGAAGAAGGAGTGTGCATATATGCCAATTCCAGAGCAAAATATGTGTACAGGAAGATAGGCTATAAGGATTTTTTCCTTGGAGAAAAGTTTGACAATATTGTAATTGATGATGTTGAATTTGAGGATGTGCTAAGCGGAAAAGTAAAAGAAAAGTCCGATGTAAACATATCAAATATGGTTTTGAGCCTGGAATACATTTTAATAAGGGAAACAAAAAATGTCAAAAATGTAGTTCTGTTTATCAAGGACATTACTGAAATTAAAATCAAGGAAAAAGAGCTTGTCTTAAAATCAGTTGTAATCAAGGAAATACATCATAGAGTGAAAAATAATTTGCAGACAATAGCAAGCTTGCTTAGGATACAGGCAAGAAAAACAGATGATAAGGCTGTAAAGGCTGCATTCAGCGATAGCATAAACAGGATTTTGAGTATTTCGGTAACTCACGAGCTGCTTGCTCAGAATGGACTTGATGAGCTTAAAATCAAGGAAGTCATAAATAAAATTCTGAAAAATTCGGTGAGAGAAAATCTGGAGGGACACTTAAAACTAAAAATAGATGTAATTGGAGATAACTTTGAAATTAATTCAGATAAGGCTACAACCATTGCCCTTATAGTGAATGAACTTGTGGAAAATTGTATAAAGCACGCTTTTAAGGAACGGAGCAGAGGACATATAATAATTAAAGTGAAAAGAGGAGAGATGAAATCTTATGTTTCTATAAGCGATGATGGAATTGGAATGGATGAAAAGGATTTTGAAAAGGGAAGCATTGGGCTAAGGATAGTTAAAAGCCTTGTGAAGGAAAAACTTTATGGGAATCTGGATATAAAGACTGGAGAGAAAGGAACAGAAATCAGCTTTGGTTTTGAAAATTGATTTATCTTGTAAGGTAAATATTAATAAAGACAAAGGAGTCTTATGCAATGATAGAAGAAATATTAAGTGTGGGAATAGATATTGGGACTTCTACGACACAGCTTATTTTTTCAAAAATTTACATTGAAAACAGAGGGACTGCATTTACAGCGCCTCAGCTTAAAATAATAGGAAAAGAAGTTATATATAGAAGTGACATTTATATTACTCCACTGGAAACTGAAACAAAAATAGATGCAAAAAAAGTTAAGGAAATAATAGAATCTGAATACAGAAAAGCCAATATACAATACAAGGATGTTTCAACGGGGGCTGTAATAATAACAGGAGATACGGCAAGAAAGGAAAATGCGAAGGAAGTGCTGCAAATTCTTAGCGGAATGGCAGGAGATTTCGTTGTTGCGACAGCAGGGCCCGATCTGGAAAGTATTATCGCCGGAAAAGGTTCAGGAGCTTATGGATATTCTGAGCAGAAAAATACGAGCATCGTAAACTTTGACATTGGAGGAGGAACTACAAACATTGCAGTTTTCAACAGAGGGGAAGTGGAAGACACTACCTGTCTTGACATCGGAGGACGGCTCATAAAATTTGATGAAAACGGGAACACACGTTATATTTTCAAAAAAATGTACGATATTGCCGATGATGTGAATGTAAAACTGGAGTTAGGCAGAAAAGTAAGCGAGCAGGACTTGAGAAAAATAACGAGAAGAATGGCGCAGCTTATTTTTGAAAGCGTTGAACTTTTGCCAAAGACTGATTTATATCGTAAAATAGTAACTTATAAGGATTTTAGAAAACATAACGGCAACATCGAGCATTATTCGTTTACTGGAGGAATTGCGGATTTTGTTTATGGAAGAACTGAAAAGGACTTGTACAAGTATAACGATGTAGGAGTAATTTTTGGAGAGGAAATGGTAAAAGTCCTGAAAGAGTTAAATATAGAGCCCCTGAAATTAAGCGAAACAATTGGAGCGACAGTGGTTGGGGCAGGAAGCCATACTACAGAAATAAGCGGCAGCACAATAACTTATACTGAAGGAATTTTCCCGGTAAAAAATATTCCTGTGTTGAAACTGTCAGAATCGGATGAGAGTTTGCCGTATAGCCAATTAGGAAAGGTTATTGAAGATAAGCTGAACTGGTTTAACTCTGAAAATGAAATTGAAAATGTGGCGCTTGCCTTTAAAGGTAAGCATAATATGGCATATACTGACATAATGGAGCTCTCTTCGGTAATTTCAGACGTTATAAAAAGAAAACATGACAAAACTCATCCTGTAATCGTCATAGTTGAAAACGATATGGCAAAAGTATTGGGACAATGTATGAAACTTGCGCTTGATGGCTATGATATAATCTGCATAGATAGTGTAAAAGTGAGGGATGGAGATTATATTGACATAGGAGCGCCACTGGGAAATGGAAATGTTTTACCTGTTGTAATAAAAACATTGGTATTCAGTTATTAAATAAAAAAATTTAGAGAGGTGGCATGTAACAATGGTATTAAAAACTAAATTATTCGGACATACGTATGAATTTAAATCTGTAAAAGATGTACAGAATAAGGCAAGTGAATTTAGATCAGGAGATGAACTTGCGGGAGTAAGTGCAAGCACAGCGGAAGAAAGAGTTGCTGCAAAAGCTGTACTGGCTGAATTAACATTGAGAGATTTGAGAAATAATCCTGCAGTGCCTTATGAGGAAGACGAAGTTACAAGAATTATACAGGACGCTGTAAATGAAAAAATTTATGGAGAAATAAAGAACTGGACTGTAAGTGAATTAAGGGAATGGATTTTGGACTCGCATACAACAGGAGCCGATATAAAGAGAATCAGCAAAGGGCTTACAAGTGAAATGGTGGCGGCGGTTGCCAAGCTTATGAGCAATATGGATCTTATTCAAGGAGCAAGCAAAATAAGAATTAAAAAATTCTGTAATACTGAAATAGGTGGAGAAGGAATACTTGCAACAAGATTGCAACCTAACCACACTACTGATGATCCAGATGGAATTATGCTTTCTACTTATGAAGGGCTTAGTTTTGGACAAGGAGATGCATTACTAGGATTAAACCCAGTTGATGATAGTGTTGACAGTGTTATGAGAGTGTTGCACAGATTCCACGAAATCAAGACTAAATGGCAAATTCCTACACAAATCTGCGTATTGGCTCACGTAACTACACAAATGGAAGCAGTTAGAAGAGGAGCACCTACAGACTTGATTTTCCAAAGTATTGCAGGATCTGAAAAAGGAAATGAAGCATTTGGTATAACTGGAGATATGCTTCAGGAAGCAAGGGAACTGGCATTAAAGCATGGAACAGCGACAGGGCCTAACGTAATGTACTTTGAAACAGGACAAGGTTCAGAACTGTCGTCGGATGCGCACCACGGATGCGATCAGGTTACAATGGAAGCAAGATGTTACGGATTTGCTAAAAAATTTGATCCGTTTATCGTAAATACAGTTGTTGGATTTATCGGACCGGAATATCTTTATAACAGCAAACAGGTAATAAGGGCTGGACTTGAAGATCATTTCATGGGTAAACTTACAGGAATTTCAATGGGAGTTGACGCTTGCTATACTAACCATATGAAAGCAGATCAAAATGATATTGAAAATTTGAAAATATTATTGACAGTTGCAGGATGTAACTATTTTATGGCTATTCCTGCGGGAGACGACATCATGCTTAACTATCAAACATCTTCTTATCACGATGATGCTACATTAAGAGACATATGTAACAGAAGACCTATAAAACCTTTTGAAAAATGGCTAGAAAAAATGGGAATAATGAAAGATGGAAAACTTACAGATAGAGCCGGAGATGCTTCAATTTTCTTAAAATAGGGAGGAAAAATCAATGTTATCAGAAAGAGAACTAAAAGACGTAATTGAAAAAATAATAAATGAAATAAAAACAGAGGAAACGCCAGCAAAAGAAACATCTGTCACAGTTATGGAAGAAAAAGCGCCAGTTGTCAGCACAAGTTCCACTTATGACCAAGATGAAAATCCACGTGAAAATCCACACATTGTAAATGGAGAAGTAAGAGATATTGGAAAAATAAATATAAAAGAGCAGATGCTTGTGGATAATCCTGAAGACAGGGAAGAATATATGAAATTAAAACAGAAAACATCTGCAAGGCTGGGAATCGGAAGAGCTGGAACAAGAATGAAAACGGAAGTTCTGTTAAGATTAAGAGCGGATCATGCCGCTGCGCAAGATGCCGTATTTAATGACGTTCCTACAGAATTTCTCGATGAACTTGGATTATTTGAAGTTACTACTGAGTGTGAAAGCAGAGATCAGTATATAACTCGTCCTGACTTGGGAAGAAAAATTTCACAAGAAGGAATAAAAATCATAGAAGAAAAATGTAAAAAAAATCCAACAGTGCAAATAGTAGTGTCAGACGGGCTAAGTTCAACTGCGATTGAAGCGAATGCTAAAAATATAATACCTGCAATGTTAAATGGGCTTAAAGGATATGGAATTGATACTGGTACGCCATTCTTTATCAAATATGGAAGAGTTGGAGCGGGAGATCACGTCGGAGAAATCCTGAACGCTGATGTTGTGTGCATATTAATTGGAGAGCGTCCAGGACTTACAACTGCGGAAAGTATGAGCGCCTACATTACTTACAAGGCTCGTCCAGGAATTTCTGAAGCAAAAAGAACAGTTGTGTCAAATATTCACAAGGACGGAACTCCATCATCAGAAGCGGGGGCGCACGTTGCAACATTGATTAAGAAAATAATTGACGCAAAAGCAAGTGGACAGGACTTGAAATTGTAAAAATAACTTAAATAAACCGAACTTTGAGAATAAAAATAAAATTAACATTTTTAGGAGGAACAATGAAAGGCGATAGACTAAAGGCTAATGTATTAGCTGTGAGATTAATTCCGAATGTGGACAGAGATATGGCTAAAGAGCTGGAATTACCTGATGAGCATAGAAGTATAGGTATTATAACTGCAGACTGCGATGACGTTACTTACACAGCGCTGGACGAAGCTACGAAAAAAGCCGTTGTTGACGTGGCTTATGGAAAATCATTCTATGGTGGGGCTGCAAATGCAAATACAAAACTGGCTGGAGAAGTAATAGGAATCTTGTCGGGACCTACTCCTGCGGAAGTAAAAAGCGGACTTGCCGCTGCAGTTGACTTTATTGAAAATGAAGGGGCATTTATAAGCGCAAATGATGATGACAGCATTGCATATTATGCACATTGCATATCAAGAACAGGAACTTATTTATCAAAAACAGCAGGAATCCAAGAAGGTGAATCGCTGGCTTACTTAATAGCGCCGCCGCTGGAAGCAATGTATGCTCTGGATGTTGCATTAAAAGCTGCCGATGTGAGATTGGTTGCATTTTATGGACCGCCTTCAGAAACAAACTTTGGTGGAGGGCTTTTGACAGGAAGTCAATCTGCATGCAAGGCTGCGTGTGATGCGTTTGCAGAAGCTGTAAAATCTGTGGCAGACAATCCATTGACTTATTAATGAACAAATCATTAATTATGGTAAAATCACTTTAAAACCAGGCTTGAAAAAGTTATGACTGTTTGATTTTGAAAAGGATTGAGCAATAAATAGAATTGCCTTGTAAATTTATAATACTATTTTCATTAGGTAAAAAATTATTTTGGTTAGGCAATTCTATATTTTTCTAAAATATTTGGGAAAAGGCTCCTATAAATATAACTTTACTTGTATTTTTATTATTAGAACTTCTGCATAATTGGGAGATAATGCAACTAAAAGATATTTTATGTGAAGTAATCTTGTATAAACATAATTTTGAGTATTTTCATTTAAAACAAAATAATTAAATGAAAATTTGGGAGGAATATAAAATGGGAATAGATAAAATAATAATTATTATTATGACTATCTTTATGGCAATAGGTGGAATAGATAAAATATTTGGAAATAAACTGGGATATGGTGAAAAATTTGAAGAAGGAATAATGGCTATGGGTTCACTTGCGGTTGCTATGGTTGGGATTATTTCTTTAGCACCAGTTTTAAAAAATCTTTTAACGCCAATAGTAGGACCAATTTATTCAGCATTAGGAGCAGATCCGGCTATGTTTGCAACAACACTTCTTGCAAATGATATGGGAGGAGCTCCACTTGCATTAGAAATGGCTAAAAATCCAGAAGCTGGAAGATTAGCGGCATTTATATTAGGTTCGATGATGGGACCAACTATCGTGTTTACAATACCAGTAGCATTAGGAATTATTGAAAAAGATGACAAGCCATTTTTGGCAAAAGGAATTTTAGCTGGAATTACTACAATACCGTTAGGAGTACTTGCAGGTGGATTAGTGGCTGGATACCCAATAGGATTAATTTTAGTGAATTTGATACCAATAATAATTGTTGCTGCATTAATTATTTTAGGTTTAATTTTTATGCCTGAAAAAATGACAAAAGGATTTGAAGTTTTTGGTCAAGCTGTGGTAATTATAATTACAATAGGGTTAGTGGCTGCAATTATTCAAAAATTAACAGGTTTTGTTGTAATTCCAGGGATGAAATCAATTGATGTAGGATTGGAAACAGTTGGAGGAATTGCAATAGTTTTAGCTGGAGCATATCCATTGGTACATTTTATTACAAAAGTATTTGGAAAACCACTTGAAGTATTAGGAAAAGGACTTGGAATGAATGAAGTTGGTGCGGCTGGATTAGTTGCAACTTTGGCTAATAATATTCCAATGTTTGGAATTTTAAAAGATATGGATGCGAATGGAAAAGTTATGAATATTGCTTTTGCAGTAAGTGCGGCATTCGTCTTTGGAGACCATTTAGGATTTACAGCTGGATTTGAAGGTGGAAAGTATACTCAAATGATTTTCCCAATGATAGTTGGAAAATTAGTGGCAGGAGTAACAGCGATAGTTGTAGCAAAAATATTATTCTGCAAAAAAGAGACTGCAAAATAAAAATGTGAAAAAATGATTATCTGAGGAGATGAAATATGAAACTTAATGTGAAAAAATTGATTGGATTATTGGTATTTTTAGTTATGGCATCTGTTTTATCGGCTGCTAATTTAGATGAATTAAGGTGGGTTCCCAAAAATAGGGCAGCCTTGTCAAAACTTATAGATGAAAATAAGAATAAAGGAAACTATGTTGTTTTTGACTGGGATTATACATCAATTTATCAAGATACTCAAGAAAATCTGTTTAGATACCAGATAGATAATTTAAGATTTAAAATGACGCCTGCTGCCTTCTCAAAGGCAATTAGAAAAGATATTCCATTAGATAATTTTGACAAGGAATATTCAAATGTGAAGGGGCAAGCTATTAATATTACAAAAATAGCAAATGATTTAGATAAAAGATATACTTTCCTTTATAATAATTATATAAAAGATAAAAAAATGTCTTTGGAAAAAATAAAAGCTACAGAAGAATTTAAAGACTTTAGAGGGAAATTGGCATTTCTTTATGAAGCAATAGGTGGAAGTTTTTCTCATGATATTGCTTATCCATGGGTTCTTTACCTGTTTGACAATATGACTGTAGAAGAAGTGCAAAAATTGGCAAAAGAAGCTAATGATTTTGGAATAGGAAATAAACTTGGAAAATATGTTCTTGAATCAAGTGATAAGCTGACAGGTGAAGCTGGAAAAGTTAGATATGAATATAAGAGTGGATTAAGAACTCAGCCTGAAACAGCTAATTTATTTCATGAATTTGAGAAAAATGGTATAAAAGTGTATATAGTTTCAGCGTCTCTTGAAGATATAGTAAAAGTTTTCGCAAATGATAAATCTTATGGGTATAATTTGAGTGCTGACAGTGTTTACGGAATGCGTCTTGAGATGAATGGAAATAAATATAGAGCTGAGTACAAACATGGTTATCCACAAACACAAACTAAAGGAAAAGTTGAAGTAATAAATAAATACATAAAATCAAAACATGGTGGAAAAGATCCTATTTTAGTTGCAGGTGACAGTATAGGAGATGCTAATATGCTTTCTGAATATAAAGGTACAAAAATTTTACTTCTTATGAAAAGAAAAGGAAAACTTGACGACTTAGCAAAAGATCCAAGAGCATTAATTCAAATAAGAAGCGAACAAACAGGATTATTCGTTCCTGAAAATTAATATAATAATTTGGAGGAAGAACAATGGATTTAAAAAATTTAGACAGAGAAACATTGGAAAAAATACTTAGAAAAGTAGTACAAGAAGAGTTAAACAGAAAAGTCGGCGGATTTGAAAAGCATATTGATAAAAGTGGAGTCGGGGTTGTGAAAATTCCTACTGTAAAACCTGAAAGATTTGATACAGGAAAGCCGAATGATAAGGTATTTTTGACGGATGTGTTTACAATAGAGGAAAGCGGAAGATTAAGCTGCGGAGTTATGGAAATGGAAGAATCTGCATTTGACTGGGAACTGAATTATGATGAAATAGACTATGTAATAGATGGAACGCTGGAAATTATAGTTGACGGAAATAAAGTTACAGGAAACAGGGGAGATGCCATTTTAATTCCTAAAGGTTCAAAAATCAAATTTAGCGCTCCTAACTTTGCGAGATTTTTATATGTGATTTATCCTGCAAACTGGGAAGAAACTATAAAAAGATAGAATTAAACAATAAATAAAAATAGAGGCTGTTAGTCAAAAAGTGGCAACAGCCTTTGTATTATTATTTATTTAAACGGGAAATAGTAAAAAGATAAGTTTATTGAACAGTTTCAATAAAATTTACAGCTTTTCCCAAAATACGTTTTATCCGTTCATTTTTTACTATGATTGGAGAATCAAGATTTTCAATAGTATCAGCTATTTCTCCATTTTCTATTATAGCTATTTTGTCGCATAGGTAATAGCAAGCTTCAAAATCATGAGAAATAAAAATGTATGTTAAATTCATAGTTTCTTTTAGTGACCCGAGCAGTTCAAGTATTTGTTCCTGAATGACAGGATCAAGCCCGCTGACAGATTCATCAAATATGATTATTTCAGGTTCCAGTATCAAGGCTCTTGCAATACATACTCTTTGTAGTTGTCCTCCACTTAGTTGAATGGCTTTTTGTGACATAAATTCAGAATCAAGTCCTACTTTTTCTAAAAAATTTTCTGCACATTTTTTCATTTCCTCGTATGAAATTTCTTTTTTATAGTGTATTTTTAGAGGTTCAGTCAAAACTTCCTCTACTGTATATTTTGGATTTACTGCACCAAAAGCATTTTGAAAAACTAGCTGAATTTTACGATGAATTAAGGATAATTGATTTTTATTGATATTTTTGTATGATATTTTGTTAAATATGATATTTCCTTCATCAAAGGGTTCCAGTCCTACAATCAATTTTGCTAGTGTACTTTTTCCCGAACCGCTTTCCCCCATAATACCAAGACATTCATTTTGTGAAACAGATAAATTTATTTTGGACAAAATGGCTTTCTTATCATAGTATTTGCTTACATTTTCAATTACTAATTTTTTCATATCAAATTCCTTCTTTTTTGTATCTTGTGTAGCGTTTTCTCAATATTAATGATTTTCCGTAGTCACTTTGAGGATTTTTTAACATATCAGAAGTATTACCTTTTTCAATCAAATTTCCATTTTTCATAATAATTATTTTTCCGTCAAGTTCTTTTGCGAGATTGTAATCGTGAGTAATTACTATAAGTGAAGTATTTTGGGATTGCAGATTTTTTAGTAATTCAGTAACTTTTTCGGTATTATAGTAATCAAGGGCAGAAGTAGGCTCATCGGCTATCAGCAGTTCAGGCTCCAGCTGAATCATCATGGAAAACATTATTCTTTGTAACATTCCGCCACTTAACTGGAATGGATATTTTTTCATTAATGCTTCTGGATTTGGAAGATTTAATTTTTTCATTTCCTCAATCATTTTGTCTATACATTCTTTTCTTGACAAGCCAAGCCTGCTTTGAAACAGCTCCACAGCGTGAGATTCCACATTCTGAAAAGGATTAAACACAGCCATAGGATTTTGGGAAATATATGAAATTTTTTTACCTCTGTATTCATTCCATTCTTTTTCTGATATTTTTAATAAATCTTTTCCATCAAAAAATATATTCCCGTTTATACTGGCATTATCAGGTTTTATTCCTATTAATAATCTGGAAAGCATTGTTTTTCCTGAACCGCTTTCACCAATGATAATGAGAGTTTCTCCTTTTGGTAATGTAAATGAAATGTCATTTAGTATCGTTTTGTTATCAATACTGACTTTTAGTGCATTTATATCTAATTTTTCCATAATTTTTTAATTCCTTTATTATCAAAAGTTTCACCTAACAGGTTAAATGTTAAAACTGTTATGAAGATAGCAAGTCCTGGATACAGCACCAGGCCTGGAATTCGTCTGAAGTAAGGTTTTGCGTCATTTAGCATCATTCCCCATTCGGATATGTTTGGCTGTACTCCTATTCCTAAAAAGGAAAATCCTGAAATCATTAAAATTATATTTCCAATATTCATTAGGGCTGCAATTAAGACAGGCTTAAAAACAAAAGGAAGAATATGTTTTCTTATTATGAAAAAGGGTGAAGCCCCGATTGCCTGTGCTGCCTGAACATACTCCTGCTGTTTGACGCTAGAAACTGTATTTCTTAAAATTCTTGCATAGTAAATCCATTCAACAGCGCTTACAGCAATTATAATATTTCCTATTCCTTGTCCTAAAATGCCGACAAATGCCATTGACAAAAGAAAACTCGGGAAAGCCATGAAGACATTTACAATCCATAAAAATATTTTATCCAGCTTCCCTCCAAACCAACCTGCCAAAATTCCCACAGGAAAGCTTATGCATAATGTAACACCTGTAATTAGGGCTGAAATCATAAGTGACAGTCTTGTTCCATAGATTAGTCTTGAAAGAACATCCCTTCCCATATGATCTGTTCCCAGCTTATGAATTTTGCTTGGAAGCTGAAGTTTTTGTGAAATATCAGTAAACTGTGGATCATAAGGAGCAAGTAAAGGTGCAAAAATAGCAATGAAAATCAATACAGTAAGTAATGATAGTGAAAAATAAAATAATTTTCTTTTTTTCATAATTACAATACACCTCCAGCTTTGGATTTTTCTTTTATTCTTAATCTTGGATCCATATATTTTACAAGTGTTTGAGTAAATTCATTTACAATAATAGACATTACTCCAAAAAATAAAAGCAGTATCTGAATTAGTGGAAAATCTCCAGTTTTTACAGCCGTTGTGAACAACTTTCCGATACCTGGCCAAGCAAAAATTTCTTCAATTAACACACTTCCTGTCAGTAAATACATAATATTTGAACTTAGAACTGTAATAATTGGAATAGATGTATTTCTTAGTAAGTGGTTGAGAATTATTCTTTTTTTGGAAACACCTCGAATAATCGCATTCTCAACGTGAGCTTTTTCCATTTCTTCAAGTATATTTTTTCTTATAAAAAAAGTTGTCTGTGCAATTAAAGGCAGTACAAGCGTTATGCAGGGCAGTATAAAATTTTTCCAATCGCCTCTTCCTGAAACAGGCAGGATTTTTAGTGAAACTGAAAAGCAGATAATCAGTATATAGCCTAGCCAGAAAGTAGGAAGAGATACTCCTGTGTAGGATAAAACTTGAATTATGTAGTCAAAAGCTGTATTTTTTTTAATTGCACTTAGGACTCCCAATAAAGGGGATAATATAATCAAAATTATAAATGAGAAAGTCCCAAGCTGAAAAGTTGGAACAATAGCTTCGGTTACAAGTTCTGTAACAGGGGCTTTTTTTGTATATGATGTTCCAAAATCACCTTTTAATATGTTTGCAAGCCAGTTAAAATACTGAATGTGCAAAGGTTTGTCCAGTCCCAGATTTTTTCTGGCTGCTGTTAATGTTTCTGTGGTTATGCTTACATGTGATGCCCTTAAATAATTTTGGGCAGGATCTCCTGGCGACAGTTTTACAAGAAAAAATGTAATAATTGATATTGCCAGAAAGATTGAAAATAATGATATTAATTTTTTTATCACAAAATCATCCCTTAAAATTGAATATATATTCAACCTCTTTAAAATCGCCGCCTAAAAATTATTCAAGTAAAGCAGTTACAATTTCTAAATTCAGTTTTAAAGAGGTCTTACTGTGTCAATATTTGTAATTTATTTTACTTTTACTGTTGTCCATACAGGGAGCCTGTTTTCTTCAGGCATAAATTTCACGCCTTCCAGTTCTCCTGTTCTGTAAACGCTTAGTAAAGCCTGATAACTGATTGGAATATATACGGCCTGCTCTTGTAAAGTAGTTAATACGTATTTATACATTTCATTTAATTTATTTTCATCAGGTTCAACTAGCAGTGCTTTAATCGTTTTGTCCAGTTCAGCTTTCATAGGTAAGCCTAGCTGTGCGGCATAAGCTGGATTTGTTCCATTAACTGAATCATCAGCCATTGCAGCCAGGTAAGCGTGCGGATCCCAAGGAGCACCCCATGAATAGTCAGACATTAAGTCATAATTTTTTGCAGTTGCATTTTCCCAGTATGCTTTTTCTTCCATTGCCTTTAAGTCAACTTGGATACCAATTTTTTTCCATTCTCCTTGAATGTATTCTCCTACGTTTTTATCTGTAACTTTAGAACTGATGTAAGGGAAAGATAAAATCATTTTTTTACCATCTTTTTCTCTCATACCGTCAGCACCTTTTTTCCATCCTGCTTCATCAAGCAATGCCTGCGCTTTTGCCAAGTCAAAATTATATTTTGTAAGCTCTATATTTGTGTGAGGCACATTTGGTGCAAAAATCGTATCAGCAGGCTTTTCAATACCGCCAAATATATTTTTTGCTATGCTTTGCTTATCTACGGCGTGACTTAATGCCTGTCTTACCTTAAGATCTTTTAAAATAGGGCTTGTAGTATTTAAAAGTATCATTCTTGTAGACATTGGTTCAGAAGTGGCTGTAGTGTATTTCTTATCTTGTCTGTATGCTTCAAATCTATCTAGGCTGATTAATCCGTTCCCATAAATTAGATCAATATCACCTGATTCAAATTGAAGTGCAAGTGTTTCACTGTCAGGAATAGCTTTTATTACAACTTCTGAGGCGGCAGGTTTTTCTCCCCAGTAATATTCATTTCTTACAAAAACTGCATATTCATTGTTTTTATGTTCTTTTAATACCCAGGCACCTGTTCCTATAGGTTTTTTAATCCCTTTGGAAGTATCTCCGTTTTCAGGAAATCCAGCATCTCCCAGAAAACGTATAGGACGTATCATTGCCAAGTCATACAGCGTTGCAGTGTAAGGTGTGTCTAGAACTATTTCAAATGTGTAGTCATCAATTGCCCTATATGATTTTAAGTGGTTGGTAAATGCAAACCATGAGTGATTTGACTTGTTTTGCTTAGAAAAGACAGTGTCAAAGTTTTTTACAACATTTTTTGCATTAAAATCTGAACCGTCTGAAAATTTTACATTTTTTCTTAATTTGAAAGTATAAGTTTTACCATCTTTGGAAATATTCCAAGATTCTGCCAGCATCGGTTTAATTTCCCCGTTTTCTCCATAATATACAAGACCATCGTAAACCATATCCTGTGTGATAAACTGGCTTGGCAAGTATTCGTGCGGATTTAAATTTCCAACAGGATCCTGATTAAATGCCAATGTAATTTTTCCGGATTTTTCCGTTTTTCCTTTTGCTGCATCTTTCTGTTTTGGCTGGCAAGCAAAAATAATTCCCATTATCAACATAATGATAATCGTTTTGAATGAATTTTTCATCTTTTCTCTCCTTCTATTTTATATTTTTATTATTTTTATATTACATCCAAAAAATAAAAAAACCGTTTTTTGAGACAAACGGTTAAAAAATACTGATATATTAAAAAATAAAATAATTTCAGGAATTTAAATTTCATCTAACCATCTGCCGTAGTCAATTAATGAATAATTATTATGGATAGTTATCCGACTTGAAAACTGTAAAATACAGTTTTTTCACGGTTGCGGGACAGTGTAAGAATCGCACTTACTTCCCTATCTTTCGATTTTTTCAAATCATTCATAATAATATTTAAGTTTATGTTCAATGTGTTTTCAAACTTTTTAATATCCAACTATAAAAAAAAAATTTAAAATTTGTATAAAATAGTTATAATTTTGAAGTTCGGTTTTAAAGTGGTTTTACTATAAAAACAATAATCTTGTAATTTATACAAATTTTAACACATTATATGTATTTTTTCAACACATTTATTCTGAAAAAATAGAGTAAAAATTATTTGCTTTTAAATAAAGCTAAAATATGAGATAATATAGAAAAATATAAAATGAGGTTATTTTATGGAGAAATTTTTTAAATTTTTAAATTCAGACAGGTATCAATATACAGAAAGTGAGATTTATCTAAAAAATAATATGCAAAATGAAATTGCAGCTTTTGACATATTTTTGCGTACAAAAAAGGAAAATGACTATGCTGTGGTGTATGGAATATCAGATGTCCTTGAACTTATCGAGATACTTAATGAAACTTCTTATGAAAATAAGAAGAAATATTTGTCAAAAATATTTGATAATGCTGATTTTATCGAATATATTGCCAATATGAAGTTTACAGGTACAATAAAAGGCGTAAGAGATGGAGAGATTGTATTTTCAAATGAGCCGATATTAACAGTTACTGCTCCGCTTATACAAGGTAAAATTCTTGAAACTCCTATTTTGAATATTCTTCATTATCAGACGCTTGCGGCAACAGTCACTTCCAAAATTGTGCTGGCGGCTGAGGGTAGGGGAGTGCTTTCGTTTGGGACAAGAAGGACGGCAGGATTTGAAGCGGCGATGACAATGACAAAGGTCAGCTATGTGGCAGGCTGTATATCCCACTCAAATCTTGCGGCAGAATATTTTTATGATTTGAAAAGCACAGGAACGATGACGCATGGCTTTATCCAGACTTTTGGAATGGGAGAAAATGCTGAATATAAGGCCTTTGATGCTTTTATAAAGATGTACAGAAACAAAAATCAGGCACTTATAATGCTAATTGACACTTATAACACCCTTGAGAGCGGAATAATCAGTGCTGTGAGGGCATTTAAGGACAATGGCATAAATGATGAATATGAAGGAATGTATGGGATAAGGATAGATTCAGGGAATTTGGAGAAACTGTCGAAGGAATGTAGAAGAATCCTTGATAAAAATGGGCTTTACAAAGCAAAGATTGTATTAACGAGTGGACTTGATGAAAAAAAAATAAGAACATTGATAAAAAATAATGCAAAAGTAGATATATTTGGAGTGGGAGATGCCATAGCATTACCTGAAAGAGCAATAAGCACAGTTTACAAAATGGCTAAAATCAATGAAAATAACGTAATGAAAATTTCCGATGAAAGCGGGAAAACATCATTACCGGGAAATAAGGATTTATATAGAGTTTACGAAAATAATGATTTTTACGATATTATAGCACTAGAAGACGAAAAGCTGGAAGATACAGGAAATGTTAAAAAATTAACAATAGATTATATTTCAGAGGGTAAAAAAATTGTAGAAAATTATGAATTGCTGGACTTGAAAAAGGCAAAGGAGTATTATGACAGTAATTTGTCCTTTGTGAAAAAAGTATATGGTGAGAAGTTAAAAGTGGAGAGAGTGAAATTGTCAGAAAAATTGGAAAATTTAAAAAATGAGCTTTTGAAAGTAGAGAAAGATGCATAAAAAAATTAATTAAAAATTATAGAAAGGTATTTTTAATGACAAAGGGGGAAAAATCCCCCCTTATAATACTCCATAATTCAAAATTTCATATCATAAAAATTTTCCAGAATCAGTAAAATTTCTTCCCCATAATCCCTAACTTTCCGTTTTCCCATTCCCTTTAACTGGGAAAGTTCTTCAATGTTTTTAGGATTAGTTTTTGCAATATTCGCCAAAAGCTGATTTGAAGCAATGATATATGGTGGATAGCCCAAAAGCTGTGCTTCTCCTGCCCGCCATTCCTTTAATATCTTATACAGCTCCATTTCATCTTCCGTCAAATATTCTATGTAATTTTTATTAGCCTCTTTAAATTCTTTCACATCTTGTGTAAAATTATCTTTTCCAGAATTTTTATTAACCTTCTCAATTTTTTCACACTCAACAAAAACCGTCCAGTAATATTTCCCCTCAATTTTTACCAGTTCAGCCTGATACTTCACAATTTGAACATCCCTCAGCACCCTTTCCAGTTTTTCCTGCTCAAATTCCTCCATTTTCTCATCAAATGGCAATGTTACTATTTTTAACACCTCAATTTCCCCCTCTTTTTTAAAATTTGTAACTTTTATTCATTCAAATATTTTACAAATTCCTTTTTATTCATCCCAATTTCTTTAGTATTTTTATTCACTTCAGCCTTCAAGTAATTATCAATTTCATCTCTCGTAAATTCGGCTATAATTTTATTATTTGAAACATCTTCATATTTCACAAATGATAAATTTTCAATTAAAGCAAATAGCACAGCTGAATTTTTAAGAAACTCATTTTTTTCAGGAATTTTTCTAGAATTTATATTTAATTTCACAAGTATTCCATAAGGCTCCTTTTCCGACAAAATTTGTACAGAATTATAGCTTGTTTCCTTGGGATATTTTAAATTTGATAAAATATTTATTACTTTAGAATTGTCGCCTACATATTTTGTTTTGTATTCATAAATATTTTTATTAGAATTTTGTGATTTACCACATGCTGTAAAAATAACACAGACAATTAATGAAATTATTATTTTTAATTTTTTGTTTTTCATAGCAATCACCTCATAAATTCATAATAATTTTTATTGTCTTAAAACTGCACCATAGTCCTTCTCAACCTTAGCCACAATTTTATTGGAAATATCAATAATTTCCTTTTCTTCCAGCGTTTTATTCTTATCTCTTAACACCACGCTGATTGCCACACTCTTCATTCCTGGAACCACTCCTGCACCTTGATAAATGTCAAACAGTTCCACTTTTTCAATTTTCTTGTCAATTTTCTGAATTGTTTTTAATACATCTCCAACTAGGATTTCTTCCTTCATAACGAATGCAAAATCTCTTGGCACTGCCGGATATTTTACAATTCCTTGATAATTTACCTTTTTACCAATATATTTCTGAAGCAAGTCAATGTTAAATTCTCCAACTAGAACAGATGTTTTCCCTAAGTCAAAGTTTTCCAACACATCTGGATGAATTTCTCCAAAGCTTCCAATTAATTCACGTCCCACAAACACATCAACTGAACGTCCAGGGTGGAACTGGCTTTGTTCAGAACGTTTTATCATATAGTTATTGAATTTAAGCTGTGTAAAGATTTCTTCTACAATTCCTTTCAAATCGTAAAAATCGTAAGGAACAGGTTTTGGATTCCACAATGTCTTGTCGTTTTCTCCAGCCAGAATTATTCCCAATTTCACTTCTTCTTTTGCCAATTCTTCGGCTTTTTCAAAAGTTCTGCTCACTTCAAAGAATCTGATATTTGAAACATTTCTATTGATATTGTCCTTTGCATTTTTGATAAGGCTGTAAAGCAATGTCGGACGCAATGTTACAAAATCCTCTGTAATTGGTTTTAGCACGTCAATCAATTTTTCTTGTACAACTGTATATTTTATTTTTTCCATCGCATCTTTTGGAACAAAGCTGTAGTTGATAACTTCCTTAAGTCCTGCATTTGCTGCAATAAGTTTTACCTGCGTAGAAAGTTTTGTTGTGTCAATAACTGGCTGTTCACTAATATCCAGTTTTGGTAAAATGTTTTCGATGTTGTCAAAACCATACATTCTGATAATTTCTTCAAAGTAATCCTGCTCATTTTCCAAATCATCTCGGTAACTTGGTGCAGTCAATGTCAAAGTTTCTCCATTATCTACAACTTCGATTTCAAGTCTAGTCAAAATTCCAATAACAGTTTCACGAGGAATTACTTTCCCAACAAAACGGTTCAGTCTTTCAAAATTAAGTTCAGCAGATTTTTTCTCATAAGGGACAGGATAATTGTCAACAGCTCCAGCCAATATTTCTCCACCTGCTACTTCCTGAATCAAATTTGCAAGTCTATTTATCACATTAACCGCATTTTCCTCATCCACTCTTCTTTCAAATCTGTATGAAGAATCACTTGATAAAGTCAATCTTCTTGAAGTTTTTCTCACATTTTGCGAGTTAAAGTTTGCCACTTCCAGAAGGATATTTTTTGTATTTTCAGTAATTTGTGAATTTTCTCCGCCCATTACACCACCAAGTGCCACAGCTTTTACTCCATCCGAAATTACAATATCATCACTATTTAACTCTCTTTCCTGTTCATCAAGCGTAACCAGTTTTTCATTTTCAAGCCCCGCTCTCACAACAATCTTTCCACCTTCAATTTTATCCAGATCAAAAGCGTGATTAGGCTGATTAAGTTCCATCATAACAAAATTTGAAGCATCTACAATATTGTTAATACTTCTGATTCCGATAGATTCCACTCTTTCCTTAAGCCATTTTGGACTTTCCTTAACCGTTACATTTTTAATAATTCTAGCCACATATCTTTTTGCCAAATTGCTGTCTGCAATTTCAACTGAAATATTGTCAGCTGTTTTTTCGCTACTTTCAGTATTTATCACAAAATTAGGATATTTAACTTCCTTCCCGTAATAAGCCCCCAGTTCTCTTGCAATTCCAATATGCGACAGACAATCAGGACGATTTGGCGTAATTTCCAGTTCGAACACAGTATCATTAATTCCCAAATATTCCTTCATTGGTATTCCGGCAGGTGTATCTTGAGGTAAAATCATAATCCCATCAGAATCCTTGCCAATATTCAGTTCTTCTTCTGAACAAATCATTCCATTTGATTCCACACCTCTTATCTTCCCTTTTTTAATAACAAAGTCTTCAGCCAGTTTTGCTCCAACCTGTGCTAAAACAACCTTATCCCCAGCCTTATGATTAGATGCACCACATACAACCTGCAAAATTTCCTTCCCATTATCCACTTTACAAATCGTCAAATGATCCGAATCAGGATGCATCTCCTTTTCAACAATATGTGCCGTTACAACATTTTCCAAGTTTTCCCCCAGCACCTCGATTTTTTCCACTTCCTGCCCAATCATAGTAAGGGCATTCTCCATTTCATTTATTTCTATTCCATCTAAATCTATATACTGCTTTAACCAGTTCAACGAAATCAGCATTCTTTTTTCTCCTTATTTTTCTTTTTTTATTTCAAATATATTATACAATCTATCTTATTAATAAATGGTAATCCAAGTTTTTTGATTAGTAATTATTTTTTCTTTTTTTTATTTATCATAAGTTTTTCTAAGCAGGGAGATCAAACGCCATCTCCCTGCACCCACGCTTTACGCAAAACTTTCTTATAAAAGAAAAAGAAAACTCGATTTTTAATAAAGATTATTTCATTTCTTTAAGTAATTACAATTTAAATTACACTCAAAAATCTCAAACAGTTCTTTTTCTTTTAACGAAATTTTGCTTGATTTTTGTTTTAATCAAACAATCATTGTAATTGAATTAAAATGTCGTGATTTTTTTGGAATAAAATTGATTGTCTGAGCTTTTTCAAGATTTTTAAATTGCTAAAATTTAGAGAGTTTATAATAACTTTTATTAAAAAGCGAGTTTCAATTTTATTTCCAAAAAATGCTTAGACAAGCTGGGATTAGTGCGTAGCACTTTCGCCAAAATCTTCAGATGTTATAATTTGAAGAAATTGAAATAACTAATATTGCGAAATAAAAGGGGATAGCGACTGTTCCCCTTTGCTTTATAAAAAAGAAAAACATATAAATTATAGAAAAAATATTTATTAATAGTTATTTATTTATAAAATTTAAAAATATTTTTTGTTATTTTTATAAATAATTCAGGTTTTTCTATATACTTCATATTTTTTGAAAAAATTACTTCTCCATTTTCACTTTCAATTTGTATATCTTCATTTTTCTCTTTTTCTAAAACCGAAATTTTTACAATCTCTTTCCAAAAATAATTTTCCAAAATCTTGCCTTTTTGATTTTCCACTCTAATTCCATTTTTATCTAAAAAAATATATTCAGAAATTTTGACTTTTTCCAAATTTTTATCCATATTCAAGCTAAAAATCTTATCTTTCGCAGAATCAATTTCTTCAATAATTCCAAACTTAAATTCAAAATCATCTTGATTATTAACTTTTTTATCAAATTCATTTTTCAAAACAAATTCAACATAATTTTTTACAAATAATTTTGAAGCCAATTTGTTTAATTTTAAATTTATTGTAATTTTTTCTAATTTTTCTTGATTTTCTATTTCAATAACGATAAATTCAACATCATCAGAACCATTTTTCAAATTCAAGTAAAAATAATTTTTTACATCTTTAAAAAATATTTTTTTCTTTTTCAAGACATCTTCAAAGCCATTTTCATAAAAAATATATTTTCCAACTGAATTTTCTTCCATTTTTAGCCATAAAAACTGAATTGGTGCAAGTGATATAATGAATATTCCAATCCAGAATAAAAACTCAAAATAACTTTTTCCCCAGTTCACAAGTGACGAAATTATAAGGAAAAATCCCAAAATAATACAAATTGCCATAATAAATGTAGTTTTTATAATTAGAACTTGTGAAATTCCAGCTTTTCCAACTGTTTTTCCTAATATTTTTTCTTTCATTTTCAAAAATTATCTCACTTTATCTTTTCTAAATTTTTCCATTCTTACAATTCCTTCATCATCTGCTTTGTTTACTCCATTTTTGTAGCTATATCCCATTTTCTTATAAAACGGGACAGCTGTAATGGATGCAGGTACCTCGATTCTTTTGGCTCTTAAAAAATATTCATCTTTTTCCAATGTTTCAATAATTTTTCGTCCTATTCCCTTTCCCTGATATTCAGCCGAGATAAAAATAGTAAATAAAGAACTTTCATCAATTTTATCCCAATATGGTGCAATTGCTCCACATCCAATAATATTGCTCTTTTCTTCGACAACGTAAAAATGTGTCCACGAGGCTCTTTTAAGAATATTTTCAGGCTGGAAATTATTTACATAATTTTCTATTGAATCAGCAGAATAATCTTTTATATTTGTTTTCCGCAGTGTATCAATAATCAATTCAGATACTTTTTTAGCGTCTTTTTCTTCAAATCTGCGTATTTTCATATTTTTCTCCTGAATTACACTAATTAGATCCTAAAATTGATTCAAAAATCTCTCATCATTTTCAAAAAACGCTCTCAAATCATCAATTCCGTATTTAAGCATTGTAATTCTTTCAAGCCCTAGTCCGAATGCAAAACCTTGATATTTTTTCGGATCAATTCCAACACCTTCCAGTACTTTCGGATTTACCATTCCGCTTCCTAAAATTTCAAGCCATCCAGTCCCTTTACAAACTCTGCATCCTTCTCCTTTACAAACTCCACATTCTACGTCCATTTCAGCTGATGGTTCTGTAAATGGGAAAAAGTGCGGACGGAATCTTACTTTTCTGTCTTCCCCAAATATTTTTTTTACAATATTTTCCAAAATCGCCTTAAAATTAGCAAAAGAAACATCTTCTCCAACCATAAGCCCCTCCATCTGATGGAACATTGGCGTATGTGACACATCGTAGTCTGGACGGTAAACTTTCCCAATCGAAATCATTCTAAATGGAGGTTTTCTGTCTTCCATATATCTAATTTGCATACCAGAAGTCTGTGTTCTTAATACAACGTTTTCTTCTTCGATGTAAAATGTATCTGAAATTTCACGTGAAGGATGTGTTTTTGGAATGTTTAATGCGTCAAAATTGTATTTAACATATTCCACTTCTGGTCCATCCACAATGTCAAATCCCATTGTAGAAACGATGTCCTTTATTTCCATAACTGTCTTTGTAAGCGGATGAAGCGAACCCACGTTAGCCTTTCTCCCTGGCAAAGTCACGTCTATAGTTTCATTTTTCAGTCTTTGTTGTTTTGCAATTTCCTTCAAGTCAGTATTTACTTCATCAAATCTATTTTGCAGTACATTTTTTATTTCATTCGTAACTTTCCCAAATTCAGCCCTCTTTTCAGCCGCAATATCAGCCATTCCCTTCATAATAGCTGTAAATTCCCCTTTTTTCCCCAATATCTTAACTCTTAGGTCATTCAGCTCCTCAAGATTTTCCACCTCTTTAAGTTTTGCTAACACTTCTTCTTTCAAGTGTGCCAATTTGTCTAACATTTTTCCTCCTGTTTGCTTCACTTTTCTATATTTTATACTATAAAATTTATGTTTTTATTATATCACACTTTAAATATATTAAAAAGTTTAAATTTTCCAAAATGAAAATAGGTATTGAATAAAATTGAAAAAAATGCTATAATAATTTTATATAAAAAACAATCACGAGGTTTTTAAAAAATGCGAGAAGAAAGTTCTAATCTTTATTGACTAGAACTTTTTTTTTGTGATATACTTTTAAAGTTAATCAAGATTCGCAACCTTGATTGATAAATCCTCGTGATTGGAGGTGGTAACGATGATTAATCAAGACTGGGCTATTTTGCTGGTTATAATCGTTCTATTTTTGATTTTTAGCCGTCAAGGATAGTCGGCACTTGATAATCTCCTTTCTACCTTATGCCCACTGGTTTATCTGCTAGCCAGTGGGTTTTATTATTTACTTTTAAAAAAAATACAATAGATTTTAATGTTTCTCAATTTTTTCAAAAAAGAAGCAGAATTCCAAAAATTCCACTTCCAGACACAGTAATCTATTTCACTAAATTTACAATTAATGAACTCAATTTTCGTACTTATCCTTACAATAGACATTTCCAATAGGAGACTTATAACATTTCACACCTCTTTCATTGTCTGATAAACTTCATCTTTATATTTCTTTTGTCTAGTATAAAAAGGTGTTCCTTATCCTCTTGCTGTCTGTTTTAAAATTTCATCAAATAATCCTTCCTCAGTATAATTCTTTGGTTCTATCTCTACTTTCAATCCATATTTTTCAATAGTTCTCGTAGTGACAGGGCCAATTGAAGCTATAATTTTATTTTTCAGAATTTCTTTTATTTCCTCATTTTCACTCAAGTTTATGCTGTCAGCAAAGGCTTTAAAGGTTGATGAACTTAAAAACATTAAAATGTCACTTTCTTTTACGTATTTTTCAGCTTTTTCCTTTTCCACTTCAACTTTCTGAGTTTTATACACTACAAGTTTTTCATAATTTCGATTGTATAACTCTGAATATTTTTTTTCATTTACTGGAGAAATGTCAGATACTATAAACAGTATTTTTTCTCCTTCCTTAGTAAAATTCACACTTTCGCTAGCCAGTCTTTCTACCGTGTATTCTTTTGGATAAAAATCTGGAATTATTTTGTATTTTTCAATTTCTTTGGCAGTTTTTTCTCCCACTACACCTATTTTAACATTTCCCAAAGCACGAATATCTTTTACTTTTTTCATAAATCCAATAACAGAATTTACACTGTTAAATAGAAGGGTGCCATATTCCTTCAAATCAGGCATTTCAAAATCGACATATTCTATATTAATAAATGGAAGGCTCAAAGCCTGTCCGCCAAGCTCATTTATTTTATTTGATATATTTCCTTGTTTTTCCCTATTTCTTGTAATAAGAATATTTTTCCCAAATAACGGCTTATTCTCAAACCATTTCATTTTTTCCCGTAAATTCACTACTTCTCCAATTAAAATAATGGCAGGCGATTTTACATTATGTTCTTTTACTATATTTACTATTGTTTCCAATGTTCCTGTGTAAGTTTTCTGTCTTGTTGTTGTTCCATCTTTTATTATTGCGACAGGTATTTTCGGATTTTTTCCGTTATTTATCAAGTTTTCTGCTATTTTTTCAAGATTGCTTAATCCCATTAAAAAGACCAAAGTTCCTTCCAATTTTGCAATAACTGGAAAATCAAGTTCTATTCCATTAAATTGGGTATGTCCAGTAAACACATGAAAAGAAGTGTTGATTCCTCTGTGAGTAACAGGAATTCCAGCATAAGCTGGCACAGCAATTGAAGAAGTTATCCCTGGAATTACCTCAAAATCTATATTTTCAGCAACTAAAGCCTCTATTTCCTCTCCTCCTCGTCCAAATACAAAAGGATCTCCTCCTTTTAGTCTTAGAACCGCAAGTCCTTCTTTACTTTTTTCCACTAATTTTTTATTTATCTCTGCCTGCAATTTTCCTCCAGCAGTGTTTTCTTTCCCCATATAAATCATTTCTACATTAGACTTTGCATACTGTAAGATATTTTCATTTACAAGCCTGTCGTAAACAATGCAGTCCGCTTTTTCTATCACGTTTTTCAATTTTAAAGTTATAAGTCCCTCGTCTCCACAGCCTGCTCCTGCGATATAAACTTTACCTTTTCTCATTTTTCATCTCCTCTTTTTTTATTTCTTCAGCCAATTTTTGTGCAATTTCCTTTGGATTTTCCCTATTTCCTTCAACTTCTTTAAATATTCTGATTCCGTTATCATTAAACATTCCCTTTAATTTCAATATATTTCCCTCAATAATTGATGAACAGCCTATCGGAGTATGGCAACCTCCATCAAAAATTTTTGAAAATTCTCTTTCAGCTTTACACATTATTGTAACTTCATCATCATTTATAATTTTCAGAAGATGTCGTATTTTATTATCATTTTCCCTGCATTGGATACACAAAATCCCTTGTCCTGGTGCTGGCATAAATGAATCTGTATCAAAATATTCAGTAATTCTGTTTTCCAGCCCAACTCTTTTTAATCCAGCCGCAGCCAGCACAATTGCATCATATTCCTCATCATCAAGTTTTTTCAGCCTTGTGTGAATATTACCTCGAATTGCTTTTATCTTTACATCATTTCGCAAATTTAGAAGCTCCTTTTCCCGTCTTATGCTCCCTGTCCCAATTACAGAATTTTTATCAAGTTCTTTTAATTTCTTTCCATTTTTTGAAACAAGCACATCACGGTTGTCTTCCCTCATTGGAAAACACGCATTCAAAAGCCCTTCTGGAGTGTTTTGTGGCATATCCTTTAACGAATGCACCGCCAAATCTATTTTATTTTCCAGCATTTCCTTTTCAATTTCCTTCACAAACAAGTCCTTTTGCGTAGTTCCTTTTATTTTTGTAAAGTCCCTTAAATCCTTATCTCCCTTTGTAACTATAACTTTCAGTTCTATTTCCAGTGGATTTTTTTTCTCAAATCCTTCAATTTCGCAAAAATTCTCATTTTCTCTTAATTCGTCATATTTTTTAATAAGCATTTTCTTCACTTTTTCCGCTTGTGCAAGTGCCAAAATGCTTCCTCTTGTTCCAATAATTATTTTATTTGATTTCATTCATTTTCACCTAACTCAATATTTTTCTGATTTGTATATTTTTTTCTTTTTTCAAGTTTTTCCGCTATTTTTTTTAACTGCTCCTCAATAATGTAAGAATATTTTTCTACAATTTCATCCCGTTTTTCCACATTTTTATTATATTCATCCCAAATATCCTCCAAATGATAAAGTGAAGTATTTTCAAACTCCCCTATACTTGCCTCAATATCTCTCGGAACTGCTAAATCAAGGAAAAACCGTTTTTTTCCATCATTCAGAATATTTTGAATTTTCGCTGTTTCAAGAATCAAATGTGGTGCAGAAGTGGCACTTATTACAATATCCATATTTTTTATAACATTATATTTCTCGTTAAATTCTGCTGTCTGAACGTCTGGATACACTTTCTGCAATTCAATTGATCGTCGTAAACTTCTATTTGTCATTGTCAAATGGCAATTGTTCATTTTGTGAAAAAGTGCAAGAATTGACTGGCTCAAATCTCCCACTCCAATTACAAATATTTTTTTATTTTCAAGGCTCTCAAATTTTGTTCTTATAAATTTTACAGCTATCGAATCAAGTGAAATATTTTTTTCATTTATTTTACTTTCCGCCCTAAATCTTTTCCCAGTTTCTATCGCCTGATTAAACATTATATTCAAAAAAGAAGATGTAATATTTTTGTCAAGAGCATCAAAATATGCCTTTTTAAGCTGTACAAGAATCTGATCTTCTCCCTTTATTATCGAATCCAGCCCACAAATCACCCGCAATAAATAATGCACAGCTTCAGCCCCATTATAGTCCTTCATCTTCTCAATCCTAAAATCCCTCTTTAACCTCTCAATTTCAAATTCCTTGCTAACATCCAAATAAAGCTCTATCCTAAGGCAAGTTTCAACAGCCACATACCCCTTTATAATCCTTTTTTCCAAATACTCCCTCAAAACATGTCTATACCCCTCTTTTACAAACTTTTCCCTTTCTTCCAAACTCAAATTTTTATAACTAAAACTTAGAATATAAAAATTCTTTACTAAATTTTCCTTCATTTTTTTTCTCTCCAATTTTTATTTTATATAATTTTGTAATTTTTTAAAATAATTTTTCTTAATTTCTATCTCCAAAATGAATATTACTAAATTTAATTTATTATATGAAATGATGCATAAATTTTAGTATTTTGATTTTTTTATTTTTACTCTTTCTCCTTACAGACGATTATCTATATTCTATTAATTTTTCCATTTTTTGTCAATTCAATTTAATAATAAGATACTCAAACATTCTAATCGTAAATTTATAACAAAATATATTCAAACCTATTTAAAATTAAACTACTAAAAATTATATAAATTTAGGGTTTGAGTAAAATAGTCATAACTTTTGAGTTTAGTTTTAAAGCAATTTTACTATAAAATAATAGGGAATATCTTATAAATCATAAGAATCCCCATTTAAAATACTAATAAACATAATTCTACCAATTATAACTTTCAATACCAAATTCTTCCTCGTTTCCAGAATTTCTCATATATGAATTGTTGTCAAATCTGATAAGTTCAAATTTTTTATTCTAAAATTTCTTTCAAAGCGCTAACAACCCTATCATTACTCTTTCTATCCTTAATTGCCAGCCTAAAAAATCTTTCATCCAAAAATTTAAAATTGGATGCATCCCTTATCAAAATTCCTTCTTCCATCATTTTTTCCCGTAATTTTTTCACATTCAGTCCTTTAGAAATCAGCTCATCTTTTATTTTTACGCAAATAAAGTTTACTTCACTCTCATAAGGCTTTATTCCTGAAATTTCATTCAGTCTTTCATACATGTATTTTTTTTCTTCTGTTATCCAGTTTAATGTCTTTTCTATGTATTCTGTATCATCAAGCACCGTTATTCCAGCCATTTCAGCGATATTGTTCACGCTCCACGGCTCTTTTTTTTCAGCAATTTTCTTTTCTAAACTTTTGTCAAAATAAATTCCATATCCCAATCGTAATCCTGGAATAGCAAAAAATTTTGTAAATGCACGAGTTACAAACAAATTTTTCTTATTTTCCCCACTATTTACAATGCTTTCCTTTAGTCCATCCTTTAAAAATTCGATAAATGCCTCATCAATAAACAACTTTGTATCATATCTATTGCATTCTTTCAAAATTTCCTCTGTTTCAGCCATTTTCAAAAATTTTCCAGTCGGATTATTCGGATTGCAAATTATTACCAAATCGTATTTTTTCTCAAGTTCCTTTTTTAATTTCCCAATATTAAGTCTAAACTCGTCTTTTTCTTCTAATTCAAAATATTTAATTTCAATTTTTTGACTTTCAGAATTTTTACACGCTCTTACTGCCCTTTCATATTCCCCAAAAGTAGGCGACACAATCAATACTTTTTCGGGCTTTATCACTTTTATGAACAAAAATATAGCTTCTGTTGCACCATTTCCCAGCACAATATTTTCCAGTTCAACTTTATTCAGTTGAGCCAATTTTTCACGTAATTCCACATAATCAGGGTCAGGATATCTCTCAAGAATCCCAATATTTTCCGTAATCTTCTGCTTTAGGCTCTCAGGCACTCCGTAAGGATTTATATTTGAGCTGTAATCTAGTATTTCTGTTATATTTTTTTCCCTGAATATTTTATAAATATTACCACCATGAAAATCCATTTTCCTCTCCTTGTACAAAACTTATACTGATAAAATATATTAACTGTTTTGTCTAAATTTTCTTTAAAATCAAATTCATTTTTATTTCAATCTCTTATTTTTTAATTTCAATATTTTTTAAATTACCGTTCAATAAATCAAATGTAAATATATTTTCTTCTAATCTTCCAATAATTTCTTTATTTTTAATATCTATTTCTATTTCTCCAAAATTATATAATGAATGGTAAATATCTTCTATTTTTTTGGCTTTTAAAGTATCTTTAACATTATTTTCTGAAGGAGTTTCTACATATATGGAAAAAGTTATTTTATTTATTTTTGATATAACATCTTCAGGGTTTACACAAAATTCTGCGTGCATAAACCCTTTTTCAGGATAATAATATATTTCCCCTGTATCTACATCATCTACATCTAAAAGATCGTATTTTTCACATAATTCAGTTGTCATCTCACTTCCAACTTTAAATTCGCCTAATAAATAATTTTCATCATAGATTTCTATCTCCACTACTTTTCTTGAATATATGTCTATGTGAATATATGAATTTTCTATTTCCATTATTAAGTTATATCTTTCTCTTCTGTCATTTTTACGATACTCTGTATGATAAATTTTCATAAGAGGATAAATTTTTTCTATGCTATCCCCTAATGTTATTCCTTTATAATTATAAATTTCTAAATTTTCGTTTTTATATCTTTCTACTAATTCATCATCATTTTTATCATATTCACTCTGCATTTTTTCTAAATCTCCTAAAAATTAATTATATAGTTTTTTTATTTCGATGTCTTTAATTTCAGCAAAACATTTTTGAAAATTTTTAATTATATATTTTCTGATTTCATTTGTCACCATATCCAGAGATAAAGCACATGGGCAATCTAAATTTTTATTACAAATGTCAATTTATTCCATCCCCATTATTTCATAAACCTTATCAATATCGACATTTTCTCTCAAAATTTGTGCTAATTTATCGTATTCCCTGTTTTTATATTCTTTGAAACTAAAATCTTCATCGACTTTGTCTAGTCCTTTAAGTTTTCTTACTTTGTTCAGAAAATGATTTGTAAATTCAGAATTGTCAAATATTCCGTGAATATAGGTTCCGACAACATTTCCTTTTACAGCACCTTTTAGCTTTTCATCGTCAAAGATACATTTTATCTCAGTTTTTTCCTCATTTACAGGATAACTGTAGCCTTGATGTATTTCATAGCCTTTTATTTCAATGCCTTCCATTCCAGCGAGTATCCCATCTGCATTTTTTATTTTATTTTCATACTGTGTTGTTGTTTTTGCTGTTTCCATAACTGTTTCTATGTCTAGTAAATCTAAGCCTGAAATTTCTTTTAGATTAGATTCAATATTTTGAGGATCCATTATTTTTTGTCCCATTATTTGAAAACCGCCACAAATTCCAAATACTATCGTTCCTCTTTTTGCAAGCCTTATAATTTCCCTGCTTATATTTTTATCAATCAAGTCCTTCATGTCTTCCACAGTATTTTTAGAGCCAGGAATAATAATAATGTCCTCATCTCCAAGTTCAGAGCTTTTTGTAACATATTTCAAGGAAACATCGTTATAATGGCTAAGTGGGTCAATATCTGTAAAATTCGATATATGTTTTAGTTTAATAACCGAAATCCGAATTTTCCCTTCTTTTTTCACATTATACTTGTCAATTCCCAGACTGTCTTCCTCCTCGATTCCTAGTCGCACAAACGGCACTACTCCCAGAACAGTTACATTTGTCAACTCTTCAATCATCTCAATTCCAGGAGTCAAAAGGCTCTTATCTCCTCTAAATTTATTTATAATTACACCTTTTATACGTTTTCTCTCACTTTCCTCAAGAAGCATAATTGTCCCATAAATTGCCGCAAAAACACCGCCTCTGTCAATATCAGCAACTAAAATAACAGGCGAATCAGCCATTTCCGCCATTCCTGTATTTACAATATCGTCTTCCTTCAAATTAATTTCCGCAGGGCTTCCTGCCCCTTCCAGCACGCAAATATCAAAGTTATCCCTTATGTGATTGTACGCCGCCATTATATCCTTTTTTAAATTATGCTTATAGGCAAAATATTCTCTAGCATCCATATTTTTGTAAACTTTTCCATTCACAATAACCTGTGATTTTCTGTCTGTTGTAGGCTTTAATAATATCGGATTCATAAATGCCTGAGGCTCGATATTAGCCGCTTCAGCCTGCACCACCTGAGCTCTCCCCATCTCTTTTCCATCCTTCGTAATAAACGAATTTAAAGCCATATTCTGTGACTTGAACGGCACCACACTATACCCGTCTTGATAAAATATTCTGCAAAACCCTGCATTGATTATGCTTTTTCCCACATTAGAACCTGTCCCCAGCAACATTATATTTTTGTGTTTTCTTTCCATAAATTTTGCTCCTATTTTAAATTTATCTAAAAAATTTATTTATTCCCATTAAAATAAGTATAACAGATAAAAATGCCATAAGCAAATTGGATTTGGAAAAAAATTTATTTTCTTTTGAATTTTATTTTATCTAATATTTTCTTAACTTTGTCGCTATAAAATACTCCAATTGTATAAAAAATATGTGATGCTGTACAGAAAATATGTATTTCCCGTGCTGATGGTGAAAACATTGTTGTATTTTCATCTGTTTCTGTGAAAACTTTATACAAAAAATAGATTAAAATCGCTATCATTACACTACCTAACAAAGTTTTATTAATTTTTTTCAAAAATTTACTGCATAAATATCCCAAGTAAAATACAAACATAAGCACTGTTAGCAAAGCAATTCCCGTAATCACAATATCAATAATACTTATGGTTCCTTTTGAAAGATTTAAAAATTCTAAAGCATTAAAAATTATTTCTTCTATCCGCATTGTAAAAATTAACCAAAACAAAAATGCCAATGCTGGATATATTGTTTTCTGAAAGAACAAATAGATTATTGTAAATAAAATCAATACTAAAAAGTCTTTTGGTTTTAATGTAAATTTATTTTCATTTTTTTCCATCCTTTTTCCTCCTTCTAATCTTTATTACTTTTTGTAATTTTTCTATTTTTTATAAACAGATAAATAATTTCTATAAGCAACATTACACTCCAAAACATCAAATAGAATGCTCTGTCTTTTTTATACTTTGTTTCCAATTTCTTGCTTAATTCTGAATTTAAAGAAATATTTTCATCTAAATCTCCTGTTTTATCTAATTGATATTGATACATAATTTCTTTTTTACTTCCAAATTTATCAACAAAGTGCTCTGCATCCTGTAATTTTATTTCTTTTAGATTTAATCGTTTTTCTAAAGTTTTCTCATCTAAGTTATACTCAACATTATTACTATTAATTAAAAAATATGTTTCTGGTTTGATACCGTATTTTCCTTCATAAGAATCTGTTTCCTCAATATAGCCAATCCAATTATTATTAATTTTAGATAATCCATCTAAATACAAGATTAAATCCTCAGGTTTTGTCTTATCTACAAGTTTATAAACTTCATGTTCCGAATCCGAGCTTAAAGCTCTCTTTATCAAAAAATTTTTTGATATTTCAAGTTCGCTGTTACGATTAACTGTGTCATAAGGAAAACGAAGATACCTAACAAATAATAATGATAAAATTGTAAATGCGATAAGAAAATTAAACTTTCGTTTTGAAACAAAAAACCAAACAGTTAATAAAATTAATACTGGAATTATAAAAGGTGATAACAAGGCAAATCCCCAAGTTATATTTGTATTTGTAAGCATATTTACTCCTAAATTTCTATATATTTATAACCCTTTTATTTTTCAGAAATACTTTTTAAATAATTCTCATAAATTTCAAGTTTATCGTCAAGATTTTGTAAATATTTTTGCCACTTTTCAATTTCTATGTTTACATATTTTTTATGGTTTGTCAAAATTTCCATTCTTTCTTTTATCGTTTCGTTCCCCTCATACCGTAAATCTGAATATTTCTTAATTTCACTCAATTTCATTCCCATATCTTTTAATCTTTTTAACATTTTTATCCATTCAATATCGGTTTCATCGTATATTCTTCTATTCTTTTCGTCTCTTTTTACACGAAACAGCTCCTTTTTTTCATAAAATCTTATTGTGTATGGAGTTAAACCTGTTTTTTCTGAAAATTCCTTTATTTGCATTATTTTTACTTCCTCTTTCAAAAACAATTTATAAAACTATTATACAACAAAAAAAATAAAAGAACAATGATACAAAAAAGAAGTTACCTTTCTCGTGATAACTTCAATTTTTTATGATTTTATTAATCCAAATAAAATTCTGCTTTTACATTTCCATTTCCAAGTATTTTTTTCAGTTCATCTTTACTGACATTTTTTATTTTCCCAATTTTTGTTAAACTCCAGCTATTTTTATCATAATAAATTGCTAAAGATTTTCCTTGATACAAAGTTATATCTCCTGCATCGGTAGACATTTGCTTATTGTTAGTTGGGAGCGGTTTTTCAAAATCGCCGACTTTTTCCATATTTCCATAATCTTTCATATTTAAAGTTATCGAGCCTTTAGATAATCTTTTTTTCAATTCATCAGTTGTCGAATTTTCAGCTAGTTCAACTGCCAATATATACCCATTTATCTTTATTTTCATATTATTTTCTCCTTTTCCAAAAATTTGATTAGCAAATAATAAAATAAATGCAATTACTATTAGTATAAATTTTTTCATATTCCCTCCATCGCTTAAAAATAAAAGGCTACCACAAAGTTTGAGCAGTAGCCTGAAATTGTAAAATTATTTTAAATTCGCTTTAAAGAAACTTTCAAATTTATCAAATGGAATTACATGATTTTTTCCACCATCATATAAATCTGTATGCACTGCACCTTTTACAATGTATAATTCCTTATTTTTATTTCCCAATGCTTTATAGGCATCTTCTGAGAAATATCTTGAATGTGCATTTTCACCAGCAACTATTAAAGTTGGTGTTCTCATTTCAGAAGCATATTCTAATATAGGCATATTAATTAATGGTAACATTCCAGTTGTAGTCCAAGAACCATTTGGGTTAGAATTTACTGCACGAGGATGATATCCTCTTTTTGTTGTATAGAAATCAGAGTATTCTGCAACAAATTTTGGTGTATCTTTTGTAATTTGTTCTTTTCTCAGATTATTTGCCGGTAATAAATCAGCATAGCCATCTTCAACTGCTTTCCATCTAGCTTCGTTCAATTGTTTTTTCAAATTATATCTTCCTTCTGCATCAACCGAATCGTTGTAACCTTTTGCAGAAACTCTTGTCATATCGTACATTGTTGAAGTTGCTACTGCTTTTATACGAGTATCTGAAATTCCTGCATTTAAAGCAAATCCTCCCCAACCGCAAATTCCTAAAATTCCGATTTTATCTCTATCAATAAATGATTGTGTTCCTAAGAAATCAACTGCCGCACTAAAATCTTCTGTATTAATTTCAGGTGATGGAACATTTCTTGGCTGTCCTCCACTTTCTCCTGTATATGAACCATCAAACGCTAATGTTACAAATCCTCTTTCTGCCAATGTCTGAGCATATAGTCCTGATGATTGCTCTTTAACTGCTCCAAATGGACCTGAAATTGCTATTGCGGATAGTTTTTGATTTCCAATATTTTTTGGAACATACAAATCCCCAACCAGAGTTATTCCATAACGATTTTTAAACATAACTTTTGTATGCTCAACTTTATTGCTTTCAGGGAAAACTTTATCCCATTTTTGTTCTAATTTTATACTCGAATCTTTCACTTGCTTAATTGCTGGTATTGCCATAATATTTCCTCCTATAGTCATCATTCCTAATATTGCTCCTACTAATAATCTTTTTTTCAATATTTTTATCACATTCCTTTTCTTTAATTTATTTTTTGTTTTCTTATCTCGTTTTCATAAATGAATTATACATCAATTTTTAAATTATTACAAATATATATAAGTTATATTCTATTATAACTTATAATTATACTTGTGAGATAGAATTTTTTAAATTTTCTAAAAATTTTTTCGCAATATTTGATAAAGTTTGATTCTTTTTCCAAATAATACTCATTTCTGTTTCAAGCTCTGGTTTTAATGGAATAAATTTCAAATTGCTTTCACTCGTATTTATTATTCCATCAAAGCATAGAACGCTTCCAATATTTTGCTTTGCCATTAATGATGCATTATAAAGTAAGTTAAAAGTACCTACAACATTAAAATTTTCTATACTTTTTCCTATCCAGCCAGCTAAAAAATTATCCACATTTGTTTGTTTTGAAATAATTAAAGGAATGTTTTCTAAATCTTTGGACAAAATATAGTCTTTTTTTGCAAGAAAATTATCCTTTCTCACAAGCAATCCCCATTTATCACACCAGGGCAAACTCAAATGCTCATATTTACTTTTATCCACAAACCCAAATGTAATTGCAAAATCTAAAGTTCCATTATCCAGTTTTAAAAGCATTTCGTCTGCATTTCCACTAGTAACATTTGTTTTTATATTTGGATAATCAATCATCATATCATTAATAATCTTAAAAATATGTCCCATTTGAGCACTTTCTCCTGCACCAATATTTATCTCTCCTCCAACAATATCTTCTTGTGTCAAGTTGGCAACTGCCGTATCAACTAATGCTAAAATTTCTTTTGCTTTTGTTAAAAAATAAACACCATCTTCTGTTAAAGTAATATTCCGATTCCCTCTTTTAAAAAGAATAACACCCAACTCTTCTTCCAAATTTTTTAATTGTTTTGAAAGTGCTGGCTGTGAAACATAAAGAATTTTAGCCGCATTAGAAATATTTCTTTCTGTTGCCACAACTAAAAAATATTTTAAAGCTCTTAATTCCATTTTTTCTCCTTTTTTACTATAACTAAAACTAATAGATGAATATTAGTTATAAGTATTAGATATTTTTATTGTTTTATATTATACTAAATATGTAAGATAAAAACAACTTAAAGAAAAAATTTTGGAGGAAAAAATGGAAACTTTATTAGAAAAAATTAAAAAAGTAAATGAAATTTTGAAAGATGATGAACTTTTTAAAGAAATTCATATCGCCAAAGGGGAAAATGAAAAATTGATTGCTGAAATGAATAATGGATATAAAACAAATGAAGAAAAATTAGAGTATCTTGAAAAAATAACTGGTAAATCAATTAATAAATCTGTTACAGTTTCTTTACCATTTCAAACTGACTTTGGAAAACATATTTCTTTTGGAAAAAATATTTTTGTGAATAAAGAAGCAATATTTGTTGATTTAGGAGGAATTACAATTGAAGATGATGTGCTTATTGGACCTAAAGTTTCACTGCTCACTGTAAATCATATTTTAGAACCAAGCAAAAGAAGAGGACTTACGACTGGAGAAATTATTATAAAGAAAAATGCTTGGATTGGAGCTGGATCTACAGTTTTAGCGGGAGTAACTATTGGAGAAAATTCAGTCGTTGCAGCAAATTCAACTGTTACAAAAAATGTGCCTGATAATGTGATTGTAGCTGGGACACCTGCAAAAATTATTAAAAAACTTTAATTTGGGAAAATTTTTCAAAAAACTCTTGACTTATACTATACTCTAACTGTTATCCTTTATTTATCAAATTTATGGAGGTAATAACTATGAAAACCAAATATACTGTTATAACAGGAGCAAGTTCGGGAATAGGAAAGGCTGTGGCTCTAAAATTTGCAGAAAGAAATAAAAATCTTATTCTGATTGCACGAAGAAAGAATTTACTAGAAGACTTAAAAAGCGAAATTTTAAAGAAAAATCCTAATTTGGACATTCTTGTAATAGATTTTGACTTAACAGATGTCTATAAAATTCCTGAACTATATTCAAAATTAAACAACTATCATATTGAAACTTTAATAAACAATGCAGGTTTTGGAATGTATGGCGATGTAAAAGAGCAACCCTTAAACAAAATTTCAGATATGCTTCATCTTAATGTAGAGGCATTAACTTTGCTATCTTCTTTATACGTCCAAGATTACCACAACGAAAAAGGCTCTCAATTAATCAATATCTCCTCAGCAGGAGGCTACACAATCGTTCCAAACGCAATTATCTACTGTGCCACAAAATTTTACGTAAACGCCTTCACAGAAGGACTCGCACTAGAATTAAAGCAAAACAACACACAATTAAAAGCAAAAGTCCTAGCACCCGCCGCAACCAAAACTAACTTTGGAAATATCGCAACTGGTAAAACTAATTTTGATTATGATAAATCTTATCCAAACTATCATACATCCGAAGAAATGGCAAATTTTCTCATTCAACTTTACGAAAGCGACAAAACTGTCGGTTACATCAGCCGTGAAACTTTCGAATTTAACTTATCCGATGGATTTTTTCAAAATGCATTTAGTTCTAAAAATAATGTAAAATTTTAAATATTAGTTTTTATTATTGATTTTCCTAAAAAAATATTATAAAATATAAAAAAATTATTATTTGGGAGTGATTTTATGAAAAAAATTATATTTTTATTTTCTTTGTTAATTTGCAGTTTAAGTTTTTCTGACACTAATATCGACCAAATATCTTCTGAAGTTTGGAGATGCCCTTATTCTGTTGACAGAACTTTTAAGGGACTTACTTATATAAAATTCTTGAATGAAAATGGCAAGCCGTCTATTTCAGTTAGCATATTGGATAATCGTGCAGCACTAAAAACAGGAAAAGTTTCGCTTGAACTTTCACAATTAGATTACGAAGTAAAAGAAAATGAAAATTCTATCTATTTTACAAACTTGAGTGACAAAACACAAGTTTTTTCAAATTACAAATTATCTTATTCGTTTGATAAAAAAAATAGACCTAAAATGGATTTATATCGTATTTCAGATAACAAAAAACTTTGCAGTCTTATAATAAATTAAATTATCACAAATACAAAAGATAATTAATAATTTTTAAGCAACGATTTCTTAGTGATTTTCGTTGCTTAATTTTTTTCCGACGGTTTTTATATATCTGATATTTCTAGTTACTCCTATTTTTTGTAACATATTATTTTTCACCAAATATCTTAACAAATCTCTAGCACGACTTTCTTTTATATCCAAAAGTTTTTCTAATTAGAATTATATAAGTTCATCATTAAATTTTATATTATCCAAATTTTTAAATTTATTATTTAACTCATTATATTTTGGGTTTTTAGACAACACAACTTCAAAATTTTTACCTTCTTCTTTTAGCAATTTTAATAATTCTTTTTCATCATTTTCTATAAAAATATTTTCAAAATATTTGTATCTTTCAATGTCTTCTTTTGTTAAATGAAAAATTGATTTGTCAAATTTAAATACATTTTCAAAAATAGTATTTATTAATTCATTTTTTCTTTTAATAATATTAAATTCATCGTTATCAATATATTTGGATAAATTTTGATTTTCTTTTATTGATGATTTATCTTTTAATATTTCAATTTTTTCTAAAATAGGCTTGTTTTTAAGTATATTAGAATTAATTTCTTCATTTGTTAAAGTAATATTCCATATTGAAGAATTTTCTAACGTTCCGTCATCACTTTTCAAATGCTCCAATGTTACTTCATTTGATATTATAGAAGTATCATTTTGAGTGTATGAATAAATCAATTCTAGTACATATTTAACCAATCTTGAATTTCTTTTTAAATTTTTATCTTTATTAGAGTATTTAAAAGACTGATTAGTTTCAAAAAATAATTTATAATCTTTATTTTCAATATATTGATATAAGGTATTCATAAAATCAGTAAAAAGTATTTTAAATTCATTCTGTGTTTCACAATTATAAACTTTATAAGATATTGTACTTATTAACTTATCAGTTTTGTTACTAGTTTGTTGTGTTGTATTAAATATAAAGAAAAAATTTCTTATTTGAAGTAAAGATTGATTTTTTACTTGTTCGTCTATAATATTTTTATTATATAATCCATAAATTGCACATAATAATGATCTTATTTGTTGGTTTCTTTTTATATTAAAGTATCTTATCACACTATCGTTATTATCTCTTTGTGATATTTCTTTATATATTTTAGAAAAAAATTCTAATTCATTTAGAAAATTACTTAAATCTTCTATTTTAATTTCTTCTTTTATCAGTCTGTAAATTGAATTTTGATTTTCTGCATCTTTTTCTATATAACATTTAGTAAAATGTTGTATTAGAGCATCAGGATCATTCAAATGATTAATATTTTCTTGAATGATTCTCCATTTGCTTTTCGCATTGTCAATAAATTCACGTTCTCTAGGTTGAACATACTTCATTATATGATTTTTAAGTAATTCAATTTGTTTTAATTTTTGTCCTCTTGCATTTAACACTTCAAAAATATTATATATTTCCTCATCTTCTCCTGAAATGATTTCAACAATATTGACAGATAATAATTTATCTAAAAATTTATCTAAATAATCAAAATTTTTATTTTTTAATAAGTTATCAAAATAACTATATAATTTATATAACTTATTATCTTTACTAATTGTTGTAATTCTTGATGCTGAATCTATCGCTAATTTAATTTCATTATCATATAAATCATTACTAATAACCAATTCTCTTTCTGATTCCATATTTAAAGAGGTTATGAAAGTATCATAAATATATGTACCTCTTTTTTTAGAACTTTCTGTACCCAATTTATTGAAATTTTTGTATAAAACAATTAATAATAAATAAACTGTCATCATTCTTTGTTGACCATCAATTATTTCATAAATATCTATGCCCTTTGTCTTATTTAATCTCTGATTTAACACTATCGTTCCTAAAAAATGAGACCAAGGTATTTCTTTATTATTTTGTTTAAGAGTAAATTGTAAATCAATCCATAACTCTTTCCAATTTATCTCTTTCCAAACGTAATCTCTTTGATATCTTGGAACTTCATAAATTGAAGCTCTCTGAAATATATCTCGTATTTTTCTATTTTCCGTTGTAAATGCCATAAATATTCCTTTCTGAAACTATTTTTTATTAATTATACAATTATTTTTTAAGCCTGTCTATTATTAATACTCTTATTTCTCCCTCACATACCCATTCCCATAAAACGCAATTCCCAATTGCCCCGTCATCACAATCCAAATCAGTGGCTCACAAATCATCACACCAAAATAACCCAATTTTGGCACGATAAAAATTACAAAGGTTATTTTCCCAAAAAATTCTATTACGCTGGAAACAAGAGGGATTAATTTCTCTCCGAGAGCCTGTAAAGCGTATCGCAAGTTAAAGAGAATTCCTAGTATTGTGAAAAATGGGGAGGCGATTTTTAGGTAGGTTGAGCCGTTGTGAAGTACGATTTCAGATTCGGAGCCTGACATCAGATGAATCATATTTTTGGAAAATAAATATACAAAAATTGTGATTCCGATTGCAAAAATTATATCCATCATATTAGCGTAAAATACACCTTTTCGGATTCTGTCTACTTTATTTGCACCTTTATTTTGGGAAACGAAAGTTGCAAGTGCGAGTGCTATTGTAGTTAGTGGAATGTTACAAAATCCCATAAGTTTTCTTGCCGAAGTATGCCCGGCGATAATCAAGTACCCAAACCCATTTATCGCATACTGTAAAATCAGCGTTCCCATAAGTACAATCGCAATCATAAATCCCATAGAAAGTCCCTGTCCAAGCAGTTCCTTGTACAATTTTTTATCAAATCTGAAATGTTTTTTTCTAGGGATTAAAATCGGCTCTTTTACATAAATGTAGATAATACTCAAGATAACCGAAATTGCCTGTGCAATAACTGTTGCAATCGCAGCTCCGCCAATTCCCATTTTAAGGGAAGTTATGAAATAAATATCAAGGAAAATGTTTAAAATTGAGGCAATTACCAAAAATACGAGCGACATAAAGCTGTTTCCGATTGCACGTAAAAGTCCTGACGACAAGTTATAGGAAAAAGTTACGCCAATAAACATTGTTATTATATTTATGTACTCAAATGCTTCATTTATAATATTTTCAGGTGTATGCAATATTTTTAGCAATGGCATAAGAATAAACCGTGATAAAATCATTACTCCCACAGTAATCCAAATTCCAATAACAATCGAGCCAGCCACAGACTTTTTCAAAAGATTCTTGTTATTTGCCCCATAATTTCTAGCCGTAACCATACTAAGCCCATTTCCAATTCCCAACGCAAATCCAAAAATCAGCTCAAAAATAGCTGCCGAAGCCCCAATAGCCGCAAGCGAATTATCTCCCAAAGTATGCCCCACAATAGCAATATCCGCCATATTGTAAAGCTGCTGAAAAATATTCGACACAAGTATCGGTATCGAAAAAATCAGAAGCGACTTCAAAATATTATCATTTATCAAATCAACAGAAAAATCAAATTTTTTCATTTTTTGTCCTTTCTTTTTGTTTTTTAAATCGTAAGTTTTTATTCTTATTTTAAAAATAGTTTTTTGTAAAAAATATAATTTTTCTATTTTTCCAAAAATTCTTTCATATCCGAAAAAATTGGTATTTCCAGTTCAACTTCCTTTTTTGTTGCAGGATGTGTAAATTTTACCTTGTAAGCGTGCAAAAATTGTCTATTTATTCCAAGTTCTTTGTTTAAACCATTTCCGTAAAGTTCGTCTCCTATAATTGTGTGTCCGACGGATTTCAGGTGAACTCGAATTTGATGTGTTCTCCCTGTAAAAAGTTCACATTCTACTAATGTCACATTTTTTTCAGGATAAGTTTTCAAGACTTTTACAGCCGTTTTTGTGTATTGCCCCCGCTCATCAATTATTCTTTCCAAATTATCCCCATCCCGAAAAATCCGTCTTTCAATAACTATTTTATTTATTCCATTTTTTTCCAAAATTTCATTATTAAAATCATTTTTATTTTTCAAATTTAAATTATCTTTTGTATTTTTGCTGTTAAAATCCATATTTTCATTTATTTTAAAATTTATATTTTCAAAATTACTTTTATTTTCAAAATTTAAATTATTATTTTCTTTTTTACTGTTAAAACCTGTATTTTCTCCAATTTTACTATCTTTGTTTTCAAGAATTAAATTGTTTTCTATTTTCTCCATTTCATCATATTTTTTCATTTCTCCAAAATTAACTTTTTCAATTTCAGGTTTCAAATTTTCCTTTTCCAAATCCTGAATCCTATGTTTTTCCCCATCTTTTGCCAGTTCTTCGTTGATTCTAGCAATTTCCTTATCATCAATAATTCCGTTAACAATCGCCAGATATTTTTTCTCAAAAATCGAAAAATTTTGTAAAAATGCCTGTGCAAAACTGTTTTTGGCAATAATAATCAGTCCAGATGTATTCATATCGAGTCTGTTATAAAATCGCGGAACTCTCACTTCCCCATATTTTTCCAAAAAATGATTTACGATTCCATTTGCAAGTGTAAAATCAGCTTTTTTCTGTGTCGGATGTGTCAGTAAAAATGGCTCTTTATTCACAACCAAAATATCTTCATCTTCAAAAATAATATCAAGTGGCAGTTTAATGGGCTTGATGTCCGTTCCCTTTTTCTTCTCAACAACTTTCAAGTTTCCGTGTGACGGCAATTTTTTGGTCAATTTTACCTGCTTCCCATTCAAAAAAACTTCTACATTTCTCAAACTTCTCCCCGAATAATTCTGCACTTCCCTCAAATATTGCGAGATTTTCATCCTCTGATGTTCCTTTTCAATCCTAAATTTTTTCAATATTTATACACTTCCTTTTTTTTATTATTATTTTTCAAAACAATTATCAGTTTCCCGTTTTCAAATTCCACACTAGCCTCATTTTCAAGAATAACATTGCTCACAAGTCTGGAACTTTCCCTTTTCACATCAATTTTATCCGTTTCAAACTTAAAGCCCTTCAAGGTTAATTTTTCAACTTTTTCACTAATTGGAATGATTGAAAATTCATATTCCTTTTTGTTTTTTAGTATAAAAGACTTTTCTGCATAAAAAATTTCTTCATTTTCCTGCAAAAAAACGAGATTTTTATACTTTTCCATTATGAATAGGTTACTCAAAGTCATGTCAATTCGTTTCCCAAGTCCACCAACAACAAATACTTGTTGCAAATAATTGTTATCTTTTTTAATTTTATGGATTTCCTCCAAAATTAACTCAAAGTCTGTAAAATCCTTATCCTTTGGAAACTTTTTTATTAAAACATTTTTACTTTTATAATATTCCAAAACATTTTTCTCAATCGAATCCAGATCTCCAACAATCGCTTTCGGTATTTTCCCATATTTAAATGCAAAATTTGCCCCGCCATCCGCACAAAAGCAAACTGCATTTTCTGAAACTAATTTATCCATAAATTCTTGTGAATATTTATATTCACCATTTAAAAAAATCACATATTTTTTCTCCATTTTTCTCCCTTCAGTTCAAGAAATGCAATAATATTTACATTATACTTCGTTATCAGGTTATTTACAAGACAGTGACTGTAATTATTATTTTAAGATTGTGAACTGTAAATTTATTATAAAAATATGAAAATAAAGATTAAAAAGAGATGTTGTTGATAAATAAGGGGGATGTTTTAAAAATTATATTTTTATAGTTAAATAAAAAACTATTAAAATTAATGTAAAAAAATAGTTGCAAAAAAAACAAATAATTATTATAATGTGGATATGAGTAAAAAATAGTTTGAGAATCAAATTTAAAATAATGCAAATGTTATTAGTTGCGGATTTGGCTGAACTTGATGAGGTTCAAATGTGACTGGGAGCGTAGAGCAATTATGTAAAGATTATCATAAGATTATAGAAGGGAGGTAAGAAGTTTAGTTTTATTAGATGAAACAGGAAATAGAAAGTAGTAAATTTCTATAAATTTAGAATGTAGAATGAGAGGAAATGTCTATGGAAAAAGCAGTTTTAGTAACGAGTTTTGGAACGTCGCACAAGGATACGAGGGAAAAGTGCCTTGATTCGATTGAAAATAAGGTAAAAGCTAAATATGGAAGTGAAAGAGTGGAAAGAGCCTATACATCGGGAGTTATAAGACGAATAGTGGAAAGAAAGGAAGGAATTCACATATTTGATCAGAATGAAGGACTGGAGGCTTTGAAAAATAAAGGGTATGATGAGATTGTAACGATGTCGCTGCATATTCTGGGTGGAATTGAGTATGCAAAACTTAGTGATAAATACGGGAAAATAACAAAACCTCTGCTTGCGGCAGACGAAGATTACAAAAGAATTGTGAACAATGAAGAGTTTAACAGCCTTGATGGAAATGATGCCATCGTGTTTATGGGACATGGTTCCGAAAGTGCCGCAGACAGCACATATCAAAGACTTCAGGAGGAATATCTGAAAGCTGGAAAAGATAATATTTTTATAGCGACAGTCGAAGGCAAAGTAACGCTTGAGGATGTTATTGGCAAATTGAAGGGAAGAGGATTTAAGAAAATATTGTTAAAGCCATTTATGATAGTGGCTGGAGATCACGCCAAAAATGATATGGCTTCTGATGAGGAAGATTCGTGGAAGACAATTCTTCAAAATGAAGGATATGAAGTAACGCCTTTATTAAAGGGAATGGGAGAATATGAGTTTATTCATCAAATGTTCATGGATAAACTGGAAGAGGTTTATTAAAAATTTTAAATAAAATAATAAAATTTAAGATTTATAATTTGCAGGTGTTTTACAAACTTAATAAGGAAATCGGTTGGAATCCGATACAGCCCCCTCTACTGTGATACTGACGAAAGTACGAAAAAGCCACTGAAATATCATTATATTTTGGGAAGGGTACGAGTAGGATGAAGTTAGTCAGGAGACTTGCCTATATAATAAAGTTACATTTTTCGGGAAGGGAAAAATTTAATATATAAAGACTGCTGGAAATTTACATAGATACTTTTCATCTGTTTTAATATATAAAATTTGATTCAACTTTCTGAGTTGGATTTTTTTTGGTAAAAAATAAAAAAGAAAAATTTGTAAAGGAGGAAAGTGATAAATATCACTATTTTGGAGTGATGGTACAAAACAAAAAAATAATAAGATATGCTATACAGATACTGATTGTACTTTTTGGAGTAAGTTTTCTGACTTTCTGCCTAATCTATATAGCTCCAGGAGATCCTGCACAAGTTATGCTGACAGAATGTGGACTTATTCCAACTCCTGAACTTTTAGCCCATACACGGGCTGAGCTTGGTATAGATAAGCCGTTTTATATTCAATACTGGAAATGGCTTTTTGGAGTTCTGCAAGGTAATTTTGGAAAATCATATTCATTAAGAATACCGGTGATTCAGAAGATAGGACAGGCATTTATACCTACATGCTGCTTATCTTTTTTATCACTATTTTTAATGTGCGTTATTTCTATACCTGCTGGGATATTGGCAGCAGTAAAAGAGAATAAATGGCAGGACTATTTAATAAGAATGATAACTTTTATGGGAATGTCCATACCAAGTTTCTGGCTAGGGCTGATATTTTTAAGTATTTTTGGAGTACAGCTTGGACTTGTATCAGTTTCAGGGGGACAAGCGGATTTCAGATCTGTAATTTTACCTGCTTTCACATTAGCAATAGCGATGTCTGCCAAGTATATACGGCAAATAAGGCATGTGTTTCTGGAAGAGCTGGGAAAAAGTTATGTAACGGGAGCAAGAATGAGGGGAATAAGAGAGCGGGATATTTTGTGGAAACATGTACTGCCTAATGCAATGCTGCCAATAATAACACTTTTAGGAATTTCTCTCGGAAGCCTTCTGGGAGGAACGGCAATTGTGGAATTTGTTTATAATTGGCCAGGGATGGGAAGAATGGCTGTAAAGGCGATAGCGGCTCAAGATTATCCGTTAATACAGGCTTATGTCCTGATAATTGCATTTCTGTACCTGATAATAAATATAGCAGTAGACATTTCGTATAAATATCTTGATCCGAGAGTTGGGGAGGTTGACTGATTTTGGAAAAATTTAGATTAAAAAGGAAAAATATTCAGCTGGCAGTGTTTTTGATATTGGCGATTATGGTAATTCTGATAGCGATTTTTGCCCCTGCTATAGTACCTAGAGATCCTTTTAAAATGATTGCCCCAAGTTTGCGACGGCCATCAAGGCAGTATATTTTTGGGACAGATCACCTTGGCAGGGATTTGTTTTCTAGAATTATATATGGTTCAAGATATTCGGTATTTATGACTTTGGCCTTAATTTTTATAGTTTTTTTAGTGGGAACGGTACTTGGAGTGATAGCAGGATATTTTGGCGGAATAGCGGATACTGTGATAATGAGGTTCGGAGATATGATGATTGCGTTTCCAGGATTAATTTTTGCCATAGCAATAGCTGGACTCTTGAATCCAAGCGTTAAAAATTCAATTATAGCAATAGCGGCAGTTACTTGGACAAAATATGCAAGGCTTGCAAGAAGCATGGTTCTTAAAATAAAGCAGGAACTGTATGTAAAAGCTGCAAAATTAACGGGAAGCAAAGATTATTCGGTAATATTCAAATATATCATTCCCAATATGATTACAACGATGATAGTAACGGCAGTTTCAGATATGGGAACATTAATGCTGGAAATAGCGGCACTTTCATTCTTAGGATTTGGAGCACAGCCACCGACACCCGAATGGGGAGCAATGCTTAATGAAGGGAGAACAACCCTTAGCAGTGCACCGTGGATGATGTTATATCCAGGGCTGGCAATAGTGATAGTTGTAACCATATTTAATATGCTGGGGGATTCGGTAAGGGATTTAGTCGATATAAAAAGTGAGTAGTTTATAAAAATAAAAAAATATATAAGGAGAAGACAAATGTTAAAAAATCGTAAAAGTAAATTTTTAGTTTTAATTTTAGCTTTATTCACGTTGTTAGTAGCGTGTGGAGGGAAAAGTGCAAAAAGTAAAAGTAATCCAGATGAATTGGTAGTAGGAGTTACTACGTTTGCGGATACCCTTGAGCCAACAGATCAGTATTTTGGCTGGGTTATAACTCGTTATGGTGTAGGGGAAAATTTGACAAAATTTGATGAAAAAGGGGATCTGCAGCCATTGCTTGCTGAAAGCTGGAAATTAAGCGATGATAAATTGGAATGGACTTTTAAAATAAGAGATGGCGTAACTTTTTCAAATGGACATCCATTAACAGCGGAAGCAGTAAAAAAATCAATTGAAAGAGTTTTTGAAAAAAATAAAAGAGCTGAAACATATTTTAAATATGCCGCAATAGAAGCCAATGGACAAACTTTGAAAATAAAAACAAGGGAACCTGTGGCAATATTGCCTCAAACATTGGCAGATCCGTTATTTCTTGTTGTAGATACATCTGTTAATACAGATGAATTTGCTCAAAAAGGGCCAATAGGAACAGGACCGTTTGTAGTACAGGAATTTAAATCTGGTGAACAGACAGTAGTTGTAAGAAATGAAAAATATTGGAATGGAAAAGCAAAATTGGCAAAAGTAACATTTAAAGACATAAATGATCAAAATACAAGAGCATTGGCACTAAAATCTGGAGAAATTGATGTGGCATACAACTTGAAAGTTACTAACAAAGCTGATTTTGAAGGGGATAAAAATATTGTAATAAATGAATTAAAATCGCTAAGATCAACTTATGCCTTTATGAACCAGACTAAAGGATTGAAGGACAAAGCGTTAAGAGAAGCAATAATAAGAGGTTCAAATAGACAAAACTATACGCAGAACTTGTTACAAGGTGGAGCAACTCCTGGAAAAGCGCCAGTTCCGCCAACATTGGACTACGGATTTAATGAATTAAAGGATGAAAATGCGTATAATCCTGAGAGTGCTAAAAAAATACTGGCAGATGCAGGATACAAGGATACAAATGGAGATGGATATCTGGAACGTCCTGACGGATCAAAACTTGACTTGAACTTTGTAATTTATACAAGTAGGGAAGAATTGGGGATTTATGCTCAGGCATTTCAGGCTGATATGAAGGAAATTGGAATAAAAGTAACATTAAAACCTGTAAGCTATGAAACTCTTTTAACTATGAGAGATGATTCCAACTTTGATTTAATGATTTGGAATGTACTTGCCGCAAATACAGGAGATCCTGAAAAATACCTAGATGAAAACTGGGACAGCACAGCAAAAACAAATCAGACTGGGTATGCAAATCCAGAAGTCGATAAATTGTTAAAAGAATTATCAAAAGAATTTGACAAGGCTAAGAGAAAAGATCTGATTGTAAAAATACAGCAATTAATAATGAATGATGCGGCTACATTGTTCTTTGGATATGAAACTACATTCCTTTACAGCAATAAATCGGTAACAGGACTTAAAATGTATCCGATGGATTATTACTGGATAACAAAAGATGTGGCAAAAGTTAATTAAGGAGAATTTATGTTAGAAATAAAAAATTTGACAATCCAGTATGGAGAAAAGCCTCCAGTGGTTGAAGATTTTTCTCTTTCATTGAAAAAAGGTGAAATAATAGCAATTGTAGGGGAAAGCGGTAGTGGAAAATCTACCGTTCTTTCTTCTATTTTAGGACTTTTACCAAATACTGGGAAAATAATTTCAGGCGATATAGCTTATAACGGTAAATCAATGCTTAAAAATACCCTTAGTCAATGGAGGGAACTGCGAGGAACTGAAATAACTATGATTTCACAGGATTCAGGAGGAACTCTTAATCCAATAAGAAAAATAGGAAAACAGTTTGTCGAATACATTCAGACACATTCCAAAATATCAACAAAAGAAGCTGAAGAAAAAGCAAAAGATATGTTTTCTAAAGTAAACTTGCCAGATCCTGAAATCATTATGAAAAGCTATCCGCACCAGCTATCAGGTGGAATGAAACAGCGTGTAGGAATAGCAATGGCACTTACTTTTCATCCAAAAATTATTCTGGCGGATGAGCCAACGAGTGCATTGGATGTGATAACGCAGGCTCAGATAGTGAAGGAAATAATGGAATTAAGAAAAGCATTTGACACTTCAATAATAATGGTAACTCATAATTTAGGAGTTGCAGCATATATTTCTGATAAAATAATTGTCATGCAAAATGGAAAAATAGCCGATGCAGGCGATAAAAATACAATTATAAACAATCCAAAAAGTGACTACACAAAAAAACTGTTGGCATCTGTTCCTGAAATTGGAGGTGAAAGGCTTGTCTAATATTAACGATGTAATTCTTGAAACAAAAAATCTTACAAAAATTTATGAAAAATCAAATAATAAAAAAGTTATAGCTTGTAACAATATAAATTTAAAAATCCGAAAAGGTAAAACATTGGGAATAGTTGGAGAATCAGGATCAGGGAAAACAACACTTGTAAATATGCTTATGGATTTGGAAAAACCAGCTTCTGGAGAAATTCTGTATCACGGAAGGGATATGAGCAAGTTTACAAAAAAAGAAATATGGGAAAATAGACAAAATATCCAGATAGTCTTTCAAGATCCATGGACAGCCTTCAATCCCAAAATGAACGTTATGCAAATCCTTACAGAACCATTAATGAATTATGGAAGGTTAAAAAAATCAAAAAGACGGCAAAAAGCAGTAGAACTTCTTAAAATGGTTGATTTACCAGCAGAATTTGTAACAAAGTATCCACAAAATATGAGCGGTGGGCAAAGGCAAAGGCTTGGAATCGCAAGAGCAATTTCGCTTGAGCCAGAGATACTTATATGCGATGAGGCAACTTCCGCCCTTGATGTTTCCATTCAAAAAAACATAGTCGAACTTCTCGTAAAGCTACAAAAAGAAAAAAACATAACAATGATTTTTATATGCCACGACATTGCACTCATAGAATCTTTTGCACACGAAATCGTAGTAATGTATCACGGAGAAATGGTGGAAGTAATAGAAGGCGGACAAATTTCTGAAAAAGCAAAACATCCATATACGAAGTCATTATTGAATGCAATTTTTCCTGTGCGTGGAGAAATGATGGAATTTACATAGTTTTTTATTAAAAGAAAAATTCCTTGCATTTTTTTAAATTTTTGATAATATAATTATAGGAAGAATCTGTTTATAGTACAGCGAAACAGGGTAATATAAAGAAATGTACACTAAGAAGATATAAAAATTTGAGGAGCAAAAAATTGCTCTTCTTTTTTTTGGGAAAATTTTTTATAAATTTATTATTTAAAAGAGATATAGTATAAAAAATCCTTTATTTACTGTAATTTTTACAGTTTTTAAAAAGGAAAAAATAAATTTGAAAAACACTATTTTATTTGTTAAAATTATTTTGAAAAAAATAAATGTAAATATCCGTTTAAAAATTCAAAATCATATTTTATTTAAATGGAGGTTAGTATCAGAAAGGAATATAAATGAAATTTACACTAAACCCCATTTAAATAACGAATTTATTACAAATTTTCTAATTAAGGGATAAAACTTAATATTTTCAAATGATTAAAACATAATTTTTTCTTTTTAAACAGATTCTAGTATAAATTAATCCGTCGGAGCATTTTTCTGTGCTGGCAAAACTGTTTGAGCATAGCGAGTTTTTTGTCATTGCAGAAAAATGTCGTAGACTAGCCATAGGTTATTGCGTAGCAATCTTGCCACAATTTTGATTATTAGGATAAACCTTTACTGCAAGATAAGGTTTTGCGGCAATGAGCAATCCTACGAAAATAAAAAATATAGTAATATGAAAAAATATTTATTAATAAAATGTCCGAAAAATAATTTAGTTGAATGATTATGAATTAATTATCAAACAACTCTATTATAAAAATTTATTCTTATTTTTAAAAGGGGTTTAGTATTAGATTTTTAACAGATGACTTTTTTATGGAATATTCACGATGTAGTGAAATAGAAATGAAAAAAGGGCGTCCTTATGCAATTTTGTGTATTATCAATTATGAAGAACCACCTTTGCTATTCCGATAAGACATAATATAAAGCACCCTTTTAAAGTGCAAACTATTGAAAATCAAGGATTGAATCTTTCAAAACTTAAATAAAAATCACTTAGATGAATATTTAATTTAATATTACAGAAAACCCTATAAAAAATATTTTGAAGAATATTTTTATAAATTATTAAAATAAAATTTTTTATACAGGGTTGACAAATATAAAAAAGAGAGTATACTAATAGTAAAGAATTATAGGTGTTTTACAAACTTAATAAGGAAATCGGTTAAAATCCGATACAGCCCCCACTACTGTGAAACTGACGAAAGTACACAAAACCACTGAAATATTATAGATATTTTGGGAAGGGTACGAGTAGGATGAAGTTAGTCAGGAGACTTACCTAATAATTTTTTATATAAAATTTTCTGGGAAGGGAAGATTTAATATACATCAATGTAAAAATAAATCAACGGTGATTTGTTCCATAAATATACTATGCGATGATGATATAGTTATTGTTGTGGAAGTTTTGACGTGTATTGGCTTCAGCTTTGGCTGATTTTTTTTTGGAACTTGCCGAAGGTTAAATTAAATTTGGAGAAGGAGAGAAAATGAAAAAGAGAACATTATTGTTTTTAGTTTTAACTGGCATGCTGTTAATAGGCATAAATGGTTATTCAATGCACATTATGGAAGGTTTTTTACCTTTAAACTGGGTTATAGTATGGTTTGTGGTTTGTATTCCGTTCTGGATTATAGGGATAAAGAAACTTCAGACTGTTTCTAAAGGAAGCGTGCAGGATAAGATGACACTTGCATTAGCAGGAGCATTTATATTTGTGTTATCCGCACTAAAAATTCCGTCAGTTACAGGAAGTTCATCACATCCAACAGGAGTAGGGCTTTCGGCTATATTATACGGACCTTTTGTAACTTCCATTCTTGGAACAATCGTATTGATATTTCAGGCAGGATTACTTGCTCACGGAGGATTTACAACTCTTGGGGCAAATACTGTTTCGATGGCGATAGCAGGGCCAATTGTTTCATATTTGATTTATAAGAGCCTTGCTAAGAAGAATAGGGCAGTTGCAATATTTCTGGCTGCGGCAATAGGAGATCTTGCCACATATGTGGTTACATCTTTACAGCTTGCGCTTGCATATCCATCTGCTGAAGGCGGAGTAGTTGCTTCGTTTATCAAATTTGGCATGGTGTTTGCAGTAACTCAGATTCCTCTTGCTATCATCGAAGGGCTGCTTACAAATGTAGTAATGAATATACTTGAAAAATATAATGTAAAAGGGGTGGAAGCATAATGTCAGAAAATAAAAACAAAAGTGTATTTAAAAAGAATATTATTTTAATAATTGCAATAATTTTAATAGGTGTTATTCCTTTGCTTCTCGTAAAATCTGAATTTGGAGGATCTGATGACAAGGGAGAAGAAGTAATAAAAACTATAAAACCTGATTATGAGCCATGGGCTAAAAATTTAATAGAATTACCAGGAGATGAAACTGAAAGTCTGCTGTTTGCATTACAGGCGGCATTAGGTGCAGGAATTGTAGGATATGTATTAGGCTATTTCAAAGGTGAAAGAAAAAATGCTAATAGATAAAGTATCTTACACAAATCCCATAAAAAATATAAATCCCGGAGTAAAGTTTATATTGTCAATGACGACATTAGTATTTTTGCTTTATACAGGAAGTAAAACAGTATTTATTTTTAATTTTATATTGTTTAATTTACTTCTCTTATTTGTTGTAAAAGTAAAAATAAGCGACTTATTAAAGCTGAACTTTGTTCCGGCTTTATTTATTTTGACGACTGTAATTTCGCTGCTACTTATAAAGGCGGATATATGGACATTCTTACTTCGTTCATTTTCTTCGATAACAGTAATTTATTTCCTTATCTGCTCAACGCCTGTTATAGATCTGGATTATATATTTGAAAAAATGAGATTTCCTAAAATATTTAGGGAAATGTTTCTGTTAATTTACAGATATATATTTTTATTATTTGATAATAAAGAAAAGTTGCAGAATGCACAGGAAGTAAGGCTGGGATACAGCAGCTTTAAAAATGGGATGAAGTCATTTCCGATGCTGGTAGTCGCCATATTAAAAAAAACATACTACTATAATCTGAATTCTATAAAGGCTGTGGAATCACGGATGGGAAAAGAGTTTATCTTTTCTCATAGAAAATATAAAAAAATTGGGTTTGAAATAATTTTCGTAATAATAATATTTGCAATAAACTTATATCTGGTGGTAAAATACAATGCTTAGACTTGAAAATATAACCTTTTCGTATGATAAAGAAACAGAGGCTCTGAAAGATATAACTTTGAATATTGAAAAAGGTAGAAAAACATTATTTCTTGGGGAAAATGGCTCAGGAAAATCAACTTTATTTTTAATAATGAACGGACTTTTGCAGGCGCAAAAGGGCAGTATCTATTTTGAAGGGGAAAAAATAAAACATAAAAAAAAGGATTTGGAAGATCTGAGAAGAAAAGTTGGGATAATTTTTCAAGATCCCGAAATACAGATTTTTGCTCCTTTAGTATTTCAGGAAGTAGCCTATGGGCCTGAAAATCTTGGCTATTCCAGTGAAAAAGTGGAAGAAAATGTAAACAGGGCAATGAAAGAAATCAATATAACAGATTTAAAAGATAGACCTTGTCATCATCTGAGCTACGGACAGAAAAAAAGAGTCTCAATAGCCGCAATTACAGCAATGGAGCCAGAACTGCTCATTCTGGATGAACCAACTGCGTGGCTTGATTCTAGAAATACAAAAAGAGTATCAGAAATTTTGGATAACTTTTCCAAAGCAGGGAAAACGATGGTAGTATCGACGCATGATACCGATTTTGCCTATGAATTTGCTGATTATATCTATGTGCTTGAAAAAGGGAGAATTGTACGGCAAGGGAGCAGGGACGAGGTTTTTGAGGATTTTGAATTTTTGAAGAAATTAAATTTGAATATTCCAAATGTACTGAAAATAAAAAGCTATCTCAAGTATAAAAATCTTGATGAAAATGATTACTATAAATTCTTGGAGGAAAAAAACTTGTTATGAAAAAAATACTTATATCAGGAGCAATGAGTGGTAGCGGAAAGACTACGGTAAGCAGCATATTAATGTCGGCTTTTGAAAACGTGGCACCTTTTAAGGTTGGTCCTGACTACATTGATCCTGGCTATCATGAACTTTTTACAGGGAACAAGTCTTATAATCTGGATGCATTTATGTTTGATGAAAACACATTAAGGCATATATTTGAAACAGGGGCAAAAGAGGGCAATATCGCTATAGTCGAGGGAGTTATGGGACTTTATGATGGAATCGGGCATGACAAGGATAATTTTAGTACAGCTCATGTATCAAGAATACTTGATATTCCAGTAATTCTCGTAGTTAACGCAAAAGGAATCTCCACAAGTATAGCTGCCGAAGTTTTGGGTTTCAAGCTGTTTGATAAAAATGTTAAAATAAAGGGCATTATTTTAAATAATGTTTCTTCTGAAAAGCTGTATTTAAACTTGAAGGAAGCGGTAGAAAGATTTACTGGAATAGAGTGCGTAGGATATTTGCCGAAAAATGAGAAATTATCGGTGGAAAGTAGACATTTGGGATTGAAACAGGCTTTTGAACTGAAAGGTTCAAAAGAACTTGATGAAAAGAAACAGCTGTTTAAGGAAATTGCACAAAATTGCTTGAATTTAGAAAGAATTTATGAAATAGCAGAAGAATTTCAAGTTAAGGGAGATATGGACTGTTTTGAGCCAATAAAAGGCTTGAAGGGCAAGTATAAAGGAAAACGTGTGGGAATTGCCAAAGATAGGGCATTTTCCTTTTACTATGAGTCAAATCTTTCGCTTATGAAATTCTCAGGCTTGGAAATAGTCGAATTCAGTCCTATAAAAGATGAAAAAATACCGGAAAACCTGGATATGATCTATCTTGGCGGAGGCTATCCTGAACTTTACTGGAAAGAATTGTCTGAAAATGTTTCCATGAAGAAAAGCATAAGGCAGGCTTATGAAAATGGAGTAAAAATCTATGGAGAATGTGGTGGATTTATCTATTTGACGAATAAGCTGAACTTGCTAGATGGAAATAGCGGGAATTTCTGCGGAATTATAGATGTGGAAATTTCCATGAAAAACAGGTTAAATATCGGAAGATTTGGATACATAAATATAAAAACTGAGAATGGAATCTGTACAAAGGGACACGAATTTCATTATTCAGAAATTTCTGTAGACAATGAAAAGAAAAAATTTTACAAAATAGAAAAAAACGATGGAAGAAACTGGACTTGTGGATATAGGAAAAGTAGCCTACTGGCAGGCTATCCGCATATTTCTTTTTATTCAAATATAGAATTTTTCAAATATTTAATTGAAAAATTGTAAAAAAAACTATCTAAAATTTAAAAAATAATATATAATTGCATAGTAAAACTATTTAAAAATCGAACTAATCAAAGTTATAGCCAATCCGCTTAAAAATTGGATTAAAAATATATAAAAAGCAATGGACTGGCTATAGATATGGCATAAATTTCCACTTTAGTTTTAAACTGGAATTGCTATATTTAAAATCTAAACTTAAATATTGTTTGATTTTTTTTAGTTTATACTCAAACCTATTTAAAATTAAACTACTAAAAATTATATAAATTTAGAGATTGAGTAAAATAGTCATAGCTTTTGAGTTCGGTTTTAAAGCAGTTTTACTATAAAAACATAAAAATATTGGAGGGAATCAATTTATGTCGTATATTAAGGATCCGAAAGGGATAGAAGTAAGAAGTTTTGAGATAATTACGGAAGGGTTAGGAAACAAGGCAGATCATTTTGCTGAAAATGAAAATCCGATTGTGAAAAGGCTTGTGCATACTACTGGGGATTTTGGGTATGCGGAAATTACAGAGTTTTATAATGATGCTGTAAATTCGGCTATGGAAGCTATAAAATCAGGGTGCAAGATATATTGTGATACAAATATGATTGTTACTGGGCTAAACAAAGCAGGTCTTGCGAAATTTGGATGTTCGGCATACTGCCTTGTAAATGACGAGAAAGTGGCAAAAGAAGCTAAGGAAAGAGGAATTACAAGATCAATGGTTGGAATTGAAAGAGCAGTGAAAGATAAGGATACAAAAATATTTCTGATTGGAAATGCTCCAACAGCATTATTTAAACTTCTTGAAGAGATAGATAAGGATGGAGCAGAAAAACCTAAACTGATTGCAGGAGTGCCAGTAGGCTTTGTAGGATGCCCTGAATCAAAGGCGGCACTTTCAGGTTACGATGTGCCGTTTATAAGAACTAACGGTACAAAAGGCGGAAGCACAGTGGCTGTGGCAGTATTGCACGGAATACTGTATCAGATGTTTGAAAGAGATAGATATTAAATACAGAATTTAAAATAAAAAGGGGAAGTGAAAATGGAAGAATATGTATATTTTAATGGCAAGAAGCTAAGATATGGCTATACAACGGGAAGTTCTGCAACCGCAGCTGCGAAAGCCGCACTTATGTATCTTCTGGACAGCGGAGAAAACGACATACCCGAAGTAACAATCGGACTTCCCTCAGGAAAACCCTTGACAATAAAAGTAAACTCATTGAAAAGAAAGGATAATTACGCTTTGGCATCAGTTTTAAAGGATGGTGGAGATGATCCTGATGTTACTCATGGTTTGGAAATTTTTTCAAAAGTAAATTTGAGAAATGATGCAAAAATAAATATTTTTGGTGGAATAGGAGTTGGAAAAGTTACTAAAAAAGGGCTTCCTATTGCTCCTGGAAATTCCGCAATAAATCCGGTACCCTTAAAAATGATAAGACAGGCTGTGGAAAGCGTATTGCCGCAAGGTATGGGGGCAGATGTGGAAATATTTGTTCCAAAAGGTGAAGAAACTGCTAAAAAGACATTGAATGCAAAACTTGGAATTATTGGTGGAATCTCGATCCTTGGGACGACTGGGATAGTAAAGCCAATGTCGGAAGAAGCGTGGAAGGCATCACTTGCCATTGAGTTAAAAATGGCTCTTGAAAATTCAGAAAATGGAGAAGTTATTTTTTTATTTGGAAATAGAGGAAAAAAATATTTGAGTGACAACTTTGAGGATAACACTTCTCAATCGGTTGTAATAAGCAACTTTGTGGGCTATATGTTTGACAGGGCATGTGAATTTGAAGCAAGAAAAATTTACTTTATTGGTGAACTTGGAAAATTTGTGAAAGTTGCAGGCGGAATATTTCATACACACAGCAGAGTTTCTGACGCAAAAATGGAAATTCTCACAGCGAATGCGTTGCTTGTTGGCGAAAGCATGGAAAACTTAAAAAAGATAATGGCTTCCAACACAACCGAAGAAGCTACAAAATACATTGAAAAAACAGAAGTTTACGATCTTCTGGCAAAAAAAGCCAAACAGAAATGCGAAGAATATTGCCGAAGAAACGGCTGGGATCTGGAAGTGGAAACGCTTATTATTTCTGCTGAAAGAAAAGAACTGGGAAGTAGTAAGCATTTTTTTGATAATTTTAAAAGAAAAGGGCTTTGAGGATATAGAAGTTGTTCTATCAAATTCTAAATGCAAGTTTAATTAAATTTACGAAAAAATAAAAGCTGGTAAAACCTCATTGATAATTTTTAAATTATAGGATTACATTCCTTAAAAAATTAAAAATTCTAAAATTTACGGAATGCATTCCTTAAATTCTATTAATTCATAGAAAAATAGGATTACATTCCGTAAAAATTGATTTTTGAATAAAAAAGGGATATAATTTAAAAGGAAATGAGGTGTTAAAATGATAAGAATAGATAGAAAAGAATATTTAGATATTTTAGTAAAATCAAAAGACAGACAGATAATAAAGGTTGTGTCTGGTGTAAGAAGATGTGGAAAATCCACTCTTTTTGAGATATATAAAGATTTTCTGCTTGAAAATGGAGTTGCAAAAAATCAGATTATATCCATAAATTTTGAAGATATGGATTATGAAGAACTTACAGATTATAAAAAACTTTACGAATATATAAAATCTAAATTGATTGAAGATAAAAGGAATTATATATTTTTAGATGAAATTCAGCATGTGGATAAATTTGAAAAAGTTGTAGACAGCCTTTTTATAAAAGAAAATACAGACCTGTATATAACAGGCTCTAATGCCTATTTTATGTCTAGCGAATTGGCAACCCTTTTAAGTGGACGTTATATAGAACTGAAAATGCTGCCTTTATCATTTAAGGAGTATTATCAGGCTAAATTAGAATATGAAAAACTGGAGCAAAAGGAAAATAGAATATCAAAAACACTTATACAATATTATAATGAATATATAGTAAACAGTTCGTTTCCTTATACTTTACAGTTGGACAGTGATTTGAAAAATATACATGAATATTTAAGTGGAATATATAATTCTGTGCTTTTAAAAGATATAGTTGCAAGATTGAAAATTTCAGATGTGATGAGACTTGAAAGTGTCGTTAAATATATATTTGATAATATCGGTAACTTGACTTCGCTTTCAAAAATAGGGAATACCCTAACTTCAATGGGAAGAAAAACAGATGTAAAAACCATTGAAAAGTATATTAGAGGACTTACTGACAGTTTACTTGTGCATGAAGTTAGCAGATATAATATAAAAGGGAAAGAATTTCTATCTACATTATCAACATATTATGTTGCAGATTTAGGGCTTAGACAGATGATTTTAGGTAACAGAAATATAGATATGGGGCATATACTGGAAAATATAATTTATCTTGAACTGCTTAGAAGAAAAGGCAATGTATATGTTGGGCAGTTTGATAAAAATGAAATTGATTTTGTTGTTATTAATTCAAATGAAATTGAGTATTATCAGGTCGCTTTGACTGTCTTAGATGAAAATACTTTAAAAAGAGAACTGGATACCTTTAAAAATATTAAGGATAACTATCCGAAGTATCTTATAACTTTAGATGATGTAATGGTGAATACTGACTATGATGGAATAAAGGTTATAAATGCTTTGGAATGGTTGTTGTGGAATTAGGTAAAACCGTAAAATTAAAGAAAATTTTCTTTGTTTACGATAACTTTAGTCTTAACATTATGTTTTAAAAATCAATCAATAGAGAAAATAGAAGTTTCTAATATTGAAAAACAAATTGATTGTTAAGTATAGAAAAATTTTCAAAAAGTAAACTTAATATATTTTTTGTAAATTTTAATTGAGAGGATGAATTTATTGGAATTAGAAATTATGGAATTAAAAAGTAGTGAAAATTATGATGCTAAGTTAAAAGAAATTGAATTTTATAAAAATTCAAAAATACATCAATGTATGTTACCTTATGTTGGCTTTAAATATGAAGAATATAGAGTATTATTAGTTGCTGAAAGTCATTACCTTGAAAATGAAGAAGATAGAAAAAAAGTAGATAATTTTGAAAAATGGTATGGGGATAAAGGAAATATTTCTTTATCTTGTCCTAAATATATATACACAAGAGGAGTAGTAGATGAATGTTTTTCTAGAGGAAATGTTTTTTTTCAAAGAATAAAAAAAGAAATTGAAAAAGCAAATATTGATATAAAACATTTTTGGGAAAGAGTTTCATTCATGAATTTTTTTGTAGTTCCTTCAACAAATGGAAGTAGAGGAATAATAGCTACAAAAGAAATGGAAGAAAAGTCTTTAAATAATTTTGAAGAAGTAATTAAAGTGTTGAAACCGAATTATATATTATTTCTTAGTAAAAAAAGTTATTGTATTTTTGAAAAACAGAATTCAGAATCCTTAAAAAATACTTACACTTTTTGTCACCCTGCTTCAGCATGGTGGTATAGAAAAAGAAAAGATGGGGGAAAATCAAGCGATGAATTCAGAGAAAAAATAGAAACAATTTTCAAAATTTAATGATGTAAAAAAGGAAGATATAGTATAAAATTATTGGAAAAAAGTTTTTGAAACTAAAAAATTTGGAATGAATAAAAATTAGAGGAGAAAAAATGGCTAGTAAATTAGGTAAATTCTATGGAATAGGAGTAGGAGTAGGAGATCCTGAAAATATAACAGTTAAAGCAGTAAAAAGACTGCATGAAGTAGATGTGATTGTACTGCCTGAGGCGAAAAGTGGAGAAGGAAGTACAGCTTTTAATATTGTAAAAGAGTATGTAAAACCTGATGTGGAGCAGCTATTTTTGGAGTTTCCGATGATAAAAGATGTGGAAGCGAGAAAAGTTTTTAGAAAAAATAATGCTGACAAAATAAGTGAGGAGCTTAAAAAAGGGAAAAATGTGGCATTTTTAACAATAGGAGATCCGATGACTTATAGCACTTACACTTACGTCTTGGAACATATTTCAGATGATGTGGAAGTTGAAACTATTGCGGGAATAACTTCATTTAACAGTATTGCGGCAAGGCTTAACATACCGCTAATGATTGGAGATGAAGATTTAAAAGTAGTTTCTGTCAATAGAAAAACTGATATTTATAAAGAAATTGAAAACAATCAAAATTTAGTGTTAATGAAAATTAGCCGAGATTTTGAGAAAATAAAAAAAGCGATAATTGAAACTGGGAATAAAGAAAATGCTGTAATTGTTTCAAACTGTGGAAAAGAAAATGAAGAAATTATTACAGATATTGAAAATGTTGAAAGTGTACACTATTTTTCTACATTGATTCTTAAAAAACAGGGAATAGGACAATGGAAGAGATTTCTAAAAATGTAAATTAAAATAATGAATAGTAGAAATATTTAATTTTATTACAGTAATTTATTAATTAAGAGATTCAAGTATATTTTAAGAAAGTGAGAACAGTTATGAAAAAAATATTATTTATTTTGTTACTTGGAGTAGCAATTCAAGGACTAGCAGAAACGATTGTAAAAGGAACTTATGATACGAAGAAAAAAAGATACATAGAATTGAGTCAAATTTTTGAAAAGGAAATAAATTTGAGTTATGTATTGCCGAGTGATAAAAAGAATACAGTAACGTATAAAACTGAAAATTATGATATTTTAGTGAGAAAAAGTGATCTATTGGAATTATACAATAAAAATAGAGATAAAAAAGAAAAGAATATAAAAAATAGTATTTCAGATAAAGATAAAAAATTGGATTATGTTCGTAATTACATTGCTGAATTGGTGGAAAACAACAAAGCAGTTATTTATGAAAGAAAAACAAAAAAAGAAATAAAAAATATTGTAAAAGTAAAATACAATAACAATATTTACTATGATGCGGGAAGAGGTTCAAATTATGATGGTTATAAATTTTATACAGATAAAAGTTTGTCGCAGGAAATCATGAAATTTGATATTATAACCCAATTTGGAGTTGCACTTCACAGCAGTTTGGGAGATAATCCGTATAATAGGGAATTGACAGAAAAGGAAAAGGAATATAGAGAAAAAAATGGAAATCATTTTGAAGAATTAAAGGAACTGTATAAGAAAGCAATTCAAAATCCGAATGTTGAACAAAAAATTAGTTATTAGTTAAATATGTTTGATAAATTATTTTTAGAATTTAATATAAATAGGGGGAGAAAAATAAATAAAATTGAAAAAGGAATTGAAAGTAATATGGTTTATTTGCAAATCAAAGAATTGATGGAAAATGCAAGGAAACAGGTGTCTGTAAAGATTAATAATATTCTTGTGCAGACTTATTGGAAAATTGGGAAAATTATTATAGAAGATGAACAGAAAAATAATGAGAGGGCGGAATACAGGAAAAAACTTTTAAAAGAATTGTCGAAAAAATTGACAAAAGAGTATGGAAAAGGATTTTCGAGATCTAATTTACAAAATATGAGGCAATTTTATTTGAAGTATCCAATTTGCCAGACACTGTCTGGCAAATTAAGCTGGTCTCATTATTGTGAGATTTTGAGTATATCTGATGATAAAGAAAGAGCATTTTATGAAAGAGATACGCACTAGGTGGACTTTCTAATCAGATTTTTGCTTCAAAATACACATTGTATATTCCTAATAAAGAAGTGCTTGAAAATGAGGTGGAAAAAGTTTTGAGGGAGTATGATAAGAAAATAAAATTAAAAGGAATAGAAAATGATAATTATGAATAGAAAAGAATTACCGAAGTGTTCAGTTGAAATAACACTTTCTTTAATTTCTAATAAATGGAAAATACTTATAATAAGAGATTTACTCGATGGAACAAAAAGATTTGGAGAGTTGAGAAAATCTATAAATGGAATTTCTAATAAAGTTTTGACATACAATTTAAGAGAAATGGAGGAGGACAATCTTCTTGTAAGAAAAATTTATCCTGAAGTTCCTCCAAAAGTTGAATATTCTCTTACTGAAACAGGTTACAGCTTAAAGCCGATACTGGAAAGTATGGATAAATGGGGTATAAATTACAGAGAAAAAACAAAATATGAATAACTATAATTGTATCGAATTAATTATGGTTTTTCTATTTTAAAATTTTCATTGGTATAAGTTTTTAAATCAAAAGTTCTGATTTCTTCTACATTAATATAAAAAAGTTCAAAAATAGGATTGTCAGGAGTTTTAAAAAGTTCCTTTATTGCTGGATATTCGTTTAAAACTTTTGTTTTCAGGTTAATATCATTAGTAAAATGAATATTTCCATTTACGGATACAAAAGATAAATAGTCTTCTGAATGAGAGAGAAAAGAAACATAAGGACATTTTTTTAACTGTTTGTAAACGTTTTTATTATTTGTAGTTGCAAGATATACTTTGTTTTTCTCAGAAAACAGATACTGAAAAATTCTTGTTTTAGGTTTATTATCGTCAAGTGTAGCTAAAACTCCGTAAGAGTTTTCTTTTAATATTGTATTGTAATCAATCATTTTATTTTCCTCCAGATATATTTTTTTGAGTTAGCTAACTATGTTAATTATAGCTTAAAATAGAAAAATTGTGAAGAAGGCACAATTTTATTACAAGGTAACAAGATGGTAACCTAAAAAAAATAGTTTATCTTGAAAATGGGAAAGTCTGGGAAGCGTTTTTTAAGAAAAATGAAAAAATATATTTGAATACAGAAATATCAGTAAGTTTTCAAATAAATGAAATATTATAAAAATAAAAAAATTAAAAAAGAAAGAGGTAATTTTATGAAAAAAGTATACTTCATAGGAGCAGGACCAGGAGATCCTGAATTGATTACAGTAAAAGGGCAAAAAATTGTAAAGGAAGCAGATGTAATAATTTATGCTGGTTCATTGGTTCCAAAAGAGGTTATTGATTGTCATAAGGATGGAGCTGAAATTTATAATTCCGCTTCAATGAATTTGGATGAAGTGATGGAAGTTATGATAAAGGCACAGAAAAAAGGGAAACTGGTAGCAAGGGTGCATACTGGAGATCCAAGTATTTTTGGAGCAATAAGGGAACAAATGGATATTTTGGATGAATATGGGATTGAATATGAAGTAATTCCAGGGGTAAGTTCATTTGTAGCTGCCGCTGCTGCAATAAAAAAAGAGTTTACATTGCCTGATGTGAGTCAGACAATAATTTGTACAAGACTGGAAGGAAGAACTCCAGTACCAGAAACAGAAAGCCTAGAAAGCCTGGCTTCACATAAATGTTCGATGGCAATATTCCTATCTGTACAAATGATTGATGAAGTTGTAAAAAGATTATTAAAGCATTATGATAAAACAACACCAATTGCAATTGTCCAAAGAGCAACTTGGGAAGATCAGAAAATCATTATGGGAACATTGGAAAACATTGCTCAAAAAGTGAAAGATGAAAAAATTACGAAAACTGCACAAATTTTGGTTGGAAACTTTATAGGAAATGAGTATTCTAAATCTAAACTTTATGATAAGACATTTTCGCATGAGTTTAGGAAAGGGATTGAGGAATAATGAAAAAACTAATAACAATAATTCTATTTACATTTTCCATGCAAATTTTTGCACAGCAATATCAAGTAACAAAGCAAAAAAATGTTACTTTGTCAAAAGAGCAGATTGATTTGGAGAATAAGAAAATTGAAGAAACAAAGAAAGAAAAATCAAGAGCTTATCATAGGGCATATTCCAAAGAATACCGAGCAAAAAACATTGAAAAGTTTAGAGAGTACGAACGGATAAAAGCAAGGGAATATCGAGCAAGAAATAAGCTACAAGCCACAACTTAAAAACAATACCCAAAATTAAATATCAATCAATATGAAAAGAGGTTTCCTAATTACAGGAAATCTTTTTTTGTGCAAGTCGAAAGGAGGACTAAATGGTAGAAAATGAAAAAGCACAAAGCAGTGAAATACAGACCAACAAAGAACGAGCCACACCCCAAAAACCGAACGGTATTATGATAAAAAAGATTAGAGGGAAGACCTTTGTAACGGAGATATATTTTAATAAAAACAGCAAAGAAACATTTCAAGATAAGCTGTTAAAGGTAGTGAAATCGGAACAGAAATAATAAGGTGAAATAGCCCCCTTAATAACGATATTCCCATTCTTTTCATATCTGTTTTTGTGGAAGTCCTGAAAGCAAGTAGGAAATCTGACGGTAGAAAAAATGGCTTAAAAATGGTATAATATATAACAAATTTGAGGAGAGATATATTGGTTAGGAGGACTAAACTATGTCAAATATATATGAGAATGTTCCTAAATTTGAAAGTGAAAAATTTTTACTCCGATTTGTAGATAAAGATGATGTAGAAGATTTATTCGCAGTTTATAGTGACAAAAATTCATTGCCATTTTTTAATAGTGATAATTGTGATGGTGATAATTTCTACTATCCAACAAAAGATAAGATGGAACAGGCTATTGATTTTTGGCTAAAATCATATCAGACAAAATGGTTCGTTCGTTGGGTTATCATTGATAAGATTTCACTAAAAGTAATTGGAACTATTGAACTGTTTAATAGAACATCAGAAGATAAGTTTAATGGAATGGGCGTACTTAGACTGGATTTGAAAAGCGAATATGAAAAAGAAGAAGTTATTAAAGAAATTTTGGAGCTTATAGTTTCTCCGACTTTTGAACTATTTGATTGCGAAGAAGTTATTACTAAAGTTCCTAATTATGCCATTGAAAGAATGTCCGCAGCATCGGGTATTGGTTTTACAAAATCGGATAATTTTTTAGTAGGAACACATGATGGATATTCATATAAAGACTATTGGATAATTCATAAATAAAAAGGATAGATTAAAAAATATAGTTAAAATTCAAGGAAACAGTCAATCAAAAAATACAAAAAATTATAGAGAAAGAAGTCTTATTCATCGTCACATCAAAGTATAAAAAAACGAAAAGATATAATGAATGAAATGTTAAGAGAAGGAGTGCGAAATCCTAAAAATTATATGATAGATAAAGTGACAAATGAATTAAATAAAATCGGGAATGAGTGGAAGTTTAAAGATGTTGAAAAATTTGAAGAGATGTTAAATAAAATTAAGTAATAAAATGTTATTTATTGCGTAAGGATTTAAAAAAATATGAAAATTATAAAACTTGAAAATCAGAAAAATGATTCTTTTTTTGAGGCGGAATGTTTTTTGCATATTGGGGAAGCAAAAGAAGATAAAAATTATGTGGCATTTGATTTGAGAAGGGAAGATGATCCGCTGTATAGCTGTTCTTATTATGATTTTGAGAAAGAAAAGGGAGATAAAATATTTCATTGTTTTGATGGGCAGGATTATTCGTGGAAATGTTATGAAAATGAAGTTACGAATGATGAAAAATTGAAAAATGAAATTTTAGGAAATTATGATATTTTGAGAAACAGCACAATTAGATATTTGAAAGAAATAATTCATAAAAATAAGGTTGATTTTTCAAAAAAATTAATTGAACTTCTTGAGAAAATAAAAGTGGGAGAAAAAATAAACAAGAAGGAATTTCGGATAGAACTGAAAAAAGTTGGGCTGTATAAATCAATTTGGAAAGAAAAAATAGAAATTTCTGATGATGTTGTAACACGGGAAATTGGTTTTGAGAAGATAATGGAATTTATTGAAGAAAATAATGTGAATAGGATTGTCTTTGAGAATGGCGAGTTTTTGGAAAAGAAAGAAATGGAAAAATTTATTAGAGAATACACAATTGTAGAATTTCGTGATTTTAAGCCGATTAAAGATTTTGATATGATAAAAATGACTTTGGAAGAATGGAATAATCTAAAGAAATGGAAAAAATTGGAAGTAGAAAATAATATTATTGAAATTGAAGAAAAAGATTTTGAAAAAGATGTTTCGATTTACAGGTTAAATGGGAGAAAAATAAATGCAAAAATAGAAATTACAGATTTTGTGGAAATAAAAAATAATTTTCTTCGTTATTTCAATAAATGGTTTAGTAAGGGAAAAGACGATAATTTGAGAGAAAAGGCAGTTATAAAAGGTGTTATACGAGATGGGAGAAAGTTTTATAACTGGATTTTTTTTGATGAAAATAGTGAGAGTGTTGCAAGAGAAGAATATGATGAGTTTGGTAAAAGATGTGATTAAAAAAGGAGTGCAGATTATGAAAAGACAGTTTTTCAAAATATTTGTTTTATTATTTTTTATAGGAAATTTATCATTTACGGGGAATGTTAGTAATAAATGGAAAGTTTTTGGAAATAAAGAGTATGATATAGAAATAAGCAAAGGAAGAAGAAGATTAAATGATGAAATTTCAGTAGACGATGAAGGTGTTTATTATTTAGGTATAAAAGTAAAAAATGCAGAAAATCTTGTAAATATTAAACAAGAAAAATTAAAAATAAATTTTAAAAATCTTGAATTGATTAAACCAAATGTAAAAAATATAGTAGAGAAAAAATATTTTTTGAAAGATGGGGAAAGAATATTTGCTATTTATGGAACATTAATTAATGAACTAAAAGGAGTGGATTATAATACATTTAAGTTAATATCTGAAGACGTTGCAATAGATAAGGACAAAATTTATATATTTGGAACAGGGGAAATTATTGTTGAACAAGGTTATCATGGCCCATATTTTTCTATGAAAAAAATAACAGGAACACCTCCTGCTAAAGATTTTAAGTTTATAAATGAAAATTTGAAACATAACAAAATATTTTTTGAGAATAATAAAAAATTATATTTTTTGTCTGATGGATGGCTAAATGAATACAGAGCGAAGGAATTAAAAAATATTGATAAAAAAACGTTTAAACCTTTGGAGTATGAATTTATAAAAGATAAGAAAAGTATCTATTACTATAATTCAGAAATAGATGATTTTGTAAAATTAGAAGGTGCAGATACAAAAACGTTTGAAGTTATAGGAAATGGTTATGCGAAAGATAGGAATAATATTTATTTTTATGATATTTTTAGAATAAATAAATACCCAATTAAAGTTTTTGCAGATAAAAATTCGTTTACAATATTTGAGAATATGGATGCAGAGGGATTTTCTTACGCAAAAGATAAAGACCATGTTTATTGTAATGGGAAAATATTAAAGGGTGCAGATTATGAAAGTTTTAAAACTTCAAGAGACGAGAGATATAGCATAAATAAAGGAACAGTAAAAGATAAAAATCACGAATATTTAAAATGTACAATCAAAACTTTTTAAGAGAGTGTCCATAATTTTGTGTAATCTCAATTTTCCAACAAGAGCCAAATTATAGGCACTCATTCAGCAAACCATTAAAAAACACATTGTAATTCCAAAAATAATTCCTTCTTTCTTGTTTCTAGGCATTAAATCCCTCCTTCTAAATCATAAATTTCCTGTATTGTATCACATAAATTATTTTTTCGTAAGTTTTTGTGTTTTAAAATAATTTTTAATTTTAATATTTTATAAAAATATGTTATACTTTTATAAGAAAACTAAAAGATATAGTGAGGAGAATTTATGAAAAAAGTATTATTTGCACTAATGCTGGCGGTAATGGGAAATACATTTGCGGCACCAGCATCACAGAAGGGTAAAAGTGCTAGAACGACAGCGTCAAGCAGAATATCCGAAAGTGAAAGAAAGGAAATCGAAGATGCTGTTCAAGTTGGAATGCAGCCATTTATGAACACAGTTAGGAATGCTGTGCTAACAGAAATTAATAAGCAGTCTTCAAAAATTCCGATAGACAGCCTGTTTCCAAAGGAATACGTTATAAGCGATGCTGCGAGAAAAGAAATTGGGAAAAAATATACAGATGAAATAATAAAAATTGTAATCAATGGAATGAAACCAAGAATTGCAGTTAAAAAAATTAATTATATTTCTCAAAATGAAGTTCAGGTAAATTGTGATATGAAAGTGAAAAATTTAGACAAAGTTTGGGATTTGCTGGACTTTGATGAAAAGATGGAAAGACAATTTTTGACAAAGATAGGACTCAAAGATATGGATGCAGCAGAAAAGATCATGAGAAACAAAGGAAATGAAGAATTAAAGAAAAAATATTATTATGTAATGCTGGAAGAAGTGGTAAATTTCCTTAATGAAGAAATAAGAAAGACAAAAGAGGAAGAAAACATGGTAGAGAATATACCAGTTACAGTTAAAAAAGTGAATGGGAAATGGCAAGTGGATTTAAATCAATAATTAAAAGGTTTTAAAAATTAGGTTATAATTTTAGTGGAAATAAAAATAAATATAAAATGGAGGAGATCTTATGAGAAAAATATTGTTTTTAATTATGCTGGTGATAGCAGGAAACAGCTTTACAGCACCTACATCACGAAGTAGTAAAAATACTGGAACGGTAAGTCAGGTATCGGAAAGTGAGAAGACAGAATTTGAAAGAGCGATAAAAAATGATGTGGAACAGCCGATAAATGATTCTATAAAGGCAGAGCTTTCTAAAAGTGAAGAATTGAAAAAAATAGCATATGAGAACTTATTTAATGAAGGTTATAATGTCAGTGAATCTTTGAAAAAAGAAATGGCACAAAAATTTTTGAAAACTTTGATAGATTTGTCCTTAAAAGGATTGGATCTTAAAATTGTAGTGAAAAAAGTTAATCGGATTTCAGAAAATGAAGTTGAAATTTTATATGATACAAAAGCAAAAAATACAGAAAATATTTTGAGTATAAGCGGTAAAGAGGGCATTTTGGGAGAAAGAGTTTTAAAAAGAATGGGATACAGTATGGATAAAATGGAAAGTATCTTAAAAAATAAAGGAAATGATGAAATAAAACGTAAATTTTATAATATAGCAATAGAGGAAACAGCAAAAATTATTAATCAAAATATCCGTGAAGTTAAAGATGAAGAGGTTTTGGTAGAAGATATACCAGCTACACTTAAAAAAGTAAACGGTAAATGGCAAGTTCAAGATACAGACAATTAGAAACAGGTTTAACAGAAATAAATTAAAAAATAAGGAGAATAAAGATGAAAAAAATATTATTTTTAATTATGGTGGCAGTGATGGGAAATACATTTGCGGCAAATAGTCGAGTGCAGCAAAATGTGCCGGCAAGAACAGTGGAAGAAGAAAACATGGAAATTAAGAAGGCGCTTATAAGCAGATTGCAATCGTTTTTTTTCACAATTGTAAATGCCGGGATACAAGATAATGAAAGAAAATTGGAAAAGGAAGCTTACAATAGGCTGTTTAAAAAGGATTATATTATAAGCAATGCATTGAAACACGAAATTGTAGATAAATATGTAAGATCAATTTCAAGAATTACAGCAAGGGAAACACCGTTAAGATTTGATGTAAAGCAGATAGATCATCTTTCTGACGATGAAGTGGAAGTCGTTTACGATATAAAGTCTAAAAATTTGAAAGATGTTCCAGATATGTTAGATATAGATGATGAAACAGAAAAACAAATTATGGAAAAGGCTAAAATTGGCAGTGTAAGCGAACTGGAAGAACTTATGAAAACTAAAGGAAATGAGCCGTTAAAACGAAATTACTACAGTATCGCAATAACTAAAAGAATAAAAATGTTTGAAGCAGAAGCGAAAAAAATTAAAGAAGAAGAGATTCTAATTGAAAATGTGCCAGCAACATTGAAAAAAGTGAATGGGAAATGGGAAGTGGATAGTTTAGAAAAAACATTGAAGGGTATTAAATAAAAAGTAGGTTTAAAAAGAGTTTTTTAGTATGCTATGCATGTAAGATACTGTTTTGTTTATAAGTTACAGGACAGTATCTTATTTACATTTTCGGTGTTACATATTACTTGACTTGACAATACACCCCCAAAAAATAATTTTGAAAATTGTAAAATAAAGTGTTGACAAAATGGAAATTTTTTTGTATAATAATTCTTGTCTTAGGAAATGTTGTTGGGCTGTCGCCAAGCGGTAAGGCACTGGACTTTGACTCCAGCATGCAATGGTTCGAATCCATTCAGCCCAGCCATTTTAATATAAATTATGTAATGTATAGCTGCTGTTTTTTGGCAGTTTTTTTTGTATTTAGAAAATATAAAACTTATATAATTTTTTAATAATCACAATATAAAATTTTATTAATTTCTGACTGTTGAAAATTCAAAAAAAATATGGTATACTCAAATTGTAAGAAACAATATATTATTAATATATATTAAAATTTTTAGGAGGTATTATTAAAATGGCAGTTAAAGTAGCAATTAATGGATTTGGAAGAATCGGGAGATTAGCATTGAGATTAATGTCTGAACAAACAGATAAATTTGAAGTTGTAGCAATTAATGACTTAACAGATGCTAAAATGTTAGCACACTTATTCAAATATGATTCATCTCAAGGAAGATTCAATGGAACTATTGAAGTTAAAGAAGGAGCTTTCGTAGTAAACGGAAATGAAATTAAAGTTTTCGCAGAAGCTGATCCTGAAAAATTACCTTGGGGAAAATTAGGAGTAGACGTAGTATTAGAAGCAACAGGTTTCTTTGCAACTAAAGAAAAAGCTGAAAAACACGTAAAAGCAGGAGCTAAAAAAGTAGTTATTACTGCACCTGGTGGAAATGATGTTAAAACTGTAGTTTACAATGTAAACCACGAAATCTTGGATGGTTCAGAAACAGTTATTTCAGGAGCTTCTTGTACAACTAACTGTTTAGCACCAATGGCTAAAGCATTAAATGATAAATTTGGAATCGTAACTGGAACAATGACAACTATCCACGCTTACACAGGAGACCAAAACACATTAGATGCACCTCACAGAAAAGGTGACTTAAGAAGAGCAAGAGCTGCTGCAGTAAATATCGTACCTAACTCAACAGGAGCCGCAAAAGCAATTGGATTAGTAGTACCTGAATTAAACGGAAAATTAGATGGAGCTGCTCAAAGAGTACCTGTTCCAACTGGTTCATTAACTGAATTAGTATCTATCTTAAACAAAAAAGTAACTGTTGATGAAGTAAATGCAGCAATGAAAGCAGCAGCTAATGAATCATTCGGATACACTGAAGAACCATTAGTATCTTCTGACATTGTTGGAATTCACTTTGGATCATTATTTGATGCAACTCAAACTAAAATTGTTCAAAATGGAGATGCTCAATTAGTTAAAACAGTATCTTGGTATGACAACGAAATGTCTTATACTTCTCAATTAATCAGAACTTTAGGATACTTCGCAAGCAAAATTGCTAAATAATTGATTTAAACAGAAATCTTAAAAATTAACTTTGAAAATCGGCTAGGAATAGTCGGTTTTCTTTTTATTTTTATTTCTAATTTTTCTTTTCATCATTTCAGATTTTCTTGAAAAAAAAATTAATTTATATTTTGTAAAATATATGTTATACTATAACAAAATTATTTAGAAACTATTTTAAAGCAACAAAGGAGAGATTTATGGTTAAAATAGAAATGGCAAAACCGATAAATTTTAATGAACTTATCACATCTAAGGAAGCTGAAGTTGTAAGCATGAGAATTTTAAATCAGCCAAACAGCTATATTTCTTTATTTTCTTTGGCAAAAGATGAGGAAATAACAGCAGAAACCATGCTTGGAAACAGATATTATTACTGTTTTAACGGCAACGGAGAGATTTTTATTGAAAATAGTAAAAAAATGATTTCTAGAGGAGATTTTTTGGAAATAGCGGCAAATCATAATTATTCGATTGAGGCAAGAAATAATTTGAAATTAATTGAAGTTGGAGAAAAGATAGGAGATAAAAATATGGAAAATACGACATTAAAAATGCTGGAAAGTGCAAGTGCATTTAATCTTTCTGAAATTGTTGACTATCAGGAGGGAAAAATTGTAAGCAAAAATTTGGTGGCAAAACCAAATTTGGTAATGACAGTTATGTCTTTTTGGAAAGGTGAGAGCCTTGATCCACACAAAGCTCCAGGAGATGCTTTAGTTACTGTACTTGATGGAGAGGGGAAATATTATGTTGATGGGAAACCGTTTGTTGTGAAAAAAGGTGAAAGTGCGGTTCTTCCAGCAAATATACCTCATGCTGTAGAAGCTGAAACAGAAAATTTTAAAATGTTATTAATACTTGTTAAAGAATAAAAACTTGTAACTTTATTTTTTATAAGATGATAATTTTATTGAAAAAAATTACATATTAAATGAAAAGCTGTATAGATATAGTGAAGTCCTTTTATACAGCTTTTTATACGAAAATTTATTTTGACAAAAAGATTATACGTTATCTCAAATCAACGTAAATAAACTATAAGGGAGAAATTGAAAAATAAAAATGATGGAATCTTTTAAAAATTTTATAAAGGTAACTTTAATTGGAGCTCCACTTTTAAACAAAGTGATTGGAATATTTCTTATATCAATGCTGCCTATAATTGAGCTTCGTGGTGCAATACCGATTGGAGCGGCTATTGGATTGCCCTGGTACTTAAATATGATTGTTTCGATTATTGGAAATATGCTTCCTGTACCATTTATTCTGCTGTTTTCAGTAAAAGCCTTTGAATTTATGAAAAAACATAATATTATGGTAAAATTTGTTGAAAAAATAGAAAATCGTGCGAAAAAACGGAGTGAAGGGTTAGCAACTGGGGAATTTATTGGATTAATGCTGTTTGTGGCAATTCCGTTTCCAGGAACAGGTGCTTGGACAGGTGCATTAATTGCGGCATTGCTTCAGTTTGAGAGAAAAAAATCGTTTTTTTATATTGTGCTGGGAGTAATAATAGCCGCAGTAATAATGACTTTAGCATCTTATGGTGTAATAAGCCTTTTTGCACCAAAACATTAAAAGAATTTAAAATTGCTGTTGAAAAATAAATGTTTTTGTGGTAGAATGACTTGAAAGTTAAAAAATGAATAATTAAGGGAATGTTTTGGTTTCGACAGGATAAAAAGATTATTATTGGCAAGTAAGCGGGAGCTTTAAAATCCAACTTAAAAATAATCGGAAACGATAATTACGCATTAGCTGCCTAAGATAGCGGCTCATCTCTTTTGGAAACGCCATTTTTCCATTAGATGATGTCATTTTTAATGGCTTACTCAAATGTATGATTATGTCATTTGAGGAAATCTTATAATCTCGCCTTTAGACTTTTGTCTGTTTAATATCTAACGGTTAAAGCGTTAAATAGACTAAACTTGTAGAAGATAGTAAGGACTTTTATTTTGGACACGGGTTCGATTCCCGTCATTTCCACCAAAACAGAAAATAAAATATAATTAATTAAATAAATAAGAACGGGTTGTATGACTCGTTTTTTCTTTTTTGAAAAATACTTTATTGAAAAAAACAAAATATTAATATATAATGGATTTATAAAAAGAACTGGAATTGAAAGGAGAATGTAATTTTAAGTCAAAGTATTATTTTGAAAATAAAAAATTACAATTTATAAATAAAATGAGAAATTATGATGTAATTGTAGTTGGTGCTGGGCACGCAGGGATTGAAGCGGCATTGGCATCAGCAAGATTAGGGCTGAATACAGCCATTTTTACAATAACGCTAGATAATATAGGTGTTATGTCCTGTAATCCATCAGTTGGAGGGCCTGCAAAAAGCCATTTGGCTAAGGAAGTTGATGCGCTAGGCGGAGAAATTGGACGAAATATGGACAAAAGCTTTGTACAAATGAGAATTCTGAATACGAAAAAAGGACCGGCAGTTCGTTCATTAAGGGCTCAGGCGGATAGAAAAATTTATGCAAGGGAGATGAAGAAAACAATAGAAAGTCAGCAAAATTTAGATGCTGTTCAAGATATTGTCACAGAATTAATCGTTGAAGAAGTTGAAATTTTTGAAAGTGATTCTAGAAGAACTGAAAAAGTTATAAAAGGGATAAGAACTAAGACAGGAATGGAATTTTTTGCCAAAGCGGTTGTACTTGCAACAGGAACATTCTTGAGAGGACTTTTATACATTGGAGATAAAAGGGTGAAAGGTGGAAGAATGGGAGAGTTATCAGCAGATGACCTTACAGATTCCTTAAAATCGTTAGGATTTAAAATGGATAGATTCAAGACAGGGACACCGCCTAGACTTGATATTAGAACATTAAATCTGGAAAAATTGGAAAAACAGCCAGGAATAACAGGTATTCCATTAAAATTTTCAATGAGAACTCCAAATAGTGAAGTTTTAGAAAAACCTCAATTATCCTGCTATTTAACACGGACAAATGAAACAACGCATAAAATAATACTTGATAATCTGGACAAAGCACCAATGTATAATGGAAGCATAAGTAGCACAGGGCCAAGATACTGCCCGTCAATTGAAGATAAAGTTGTAAAATTTAATGATAAGGATAGCCATCATCTATTTTTGGAGCCAGAAGGATTTGCCACGGCGGAAGTCTACATAAGTGGACTTTCCACAAGTTATCCCGCTAGTTTGCAGCAGAAGATAGTAAATACAATTGATGGACTGGAAAACGCCCATATAATGCGATATGGGTATGCTGTGGAATATGATATTGTAAACCCTAGCGAACTTGACTACACTCTTGAAACTCGTAAAGTAAAGGGGCTTTATTTGGCTGGACAGTTAAATGGTACAAGCGGTTATGAAGAAGCGGCTGCTCAGGGAATTATCGCTGGAATTAATGCCTCTTTAAAGATAAAAGGACAAGAACCGTTTATTTTAGACAGGGAAAGTTCATACATTGGGACAATGATAGACGATTTAATAAATAAGGAATTGTTTGAGCCATACAGAATGTTTACCGCAAGATCTGAGTTCCGCCTTATTTTACGTGAAGACAATGCTGATATAAGACTTTCTGAAAAGGCTTTTAAAATCGGACTTCTTGATAAAAAATATTATGATATTGTACAGAAAAAGAAAAAAAATGTTAAGGAAACAATAGAAAACCTTGAAAATATAAAACTAGGAAGCAGTAATCAAAGACTAATGGAAATTCTTGATAAATACGGTGAAAGCCTAAAAAGCGGAACTACTTTAAAGGAAATCTTACGCCGTCCAAAAGTTACGTATCAGGATATAAAATATATCGCTGAAAGCATTGAAAATGTACCAAATTTAAGTTTTGACGATGAAACAGAATATCAAATCGAAGTTCAGATAAAATATGAGGGCTACATCGCCAAAGCCACGCAAATTATGGAAAAACAAAAAAAAATGGACGACAAAAGAATTCCCAAGAACTTTGACTATGATAACATGAAAGGAATTACAAGAGAAGCAAAACAGAGATTAAAGGAAAACCAGCCATATAATGTGGGGCAGGCTTCCAGAATGTCTGGAGTAACACCGGCAGATATTTCAGTACTATTAATGTATCTGGACGGAGTTTTAAAATAGGTGATTGCAAAGTAATAATGCAAAACTTGACTGAATACAGTGTTTTTATCTAAAATATTAAACTTTTGTTACAAAAACACTGTAGAAAATGATAGAACTTAGAACTGTAAAAACGTTGTAATTATTAGGCATTCTAAACTTTTACAAATTATGAAAATATTTTAAAAAATAAGGAGAAAAAGTGAAAAATTTAAATGAAGGAAATGATTTAAGAGAATATTTCTTGAATTTACTTTTAAAATCAGAAATTAAAGTGGAAGATAAAAAAATAACCCAAATGCTAGAATTCTTGGAGCTTTTATATAAAAAAAATCAAGTCATGAATCTGACAGCAATTCGGGATAAAAAAGGAATGCTGGAAAAACACTTTATAGATTCATTACTTTTAACAAAAGTTATAAAAAATAATGATGAAAAATCTTTTATCGATGTGGGAACAGGCGCTGGATTTCCTGGATTTGTACTTGCCATTTACTATCCAGAGAAAAAATTTTTGTTAGTAGATTCAGTAAGGAAAAAAATAGAATTCATAAATGAAGTCATAAAAGAATTAAATTTACAGAATGTAACCACAAGTTTTGAACGTGCTGAAGAACTGATAAAAGATAAAAGAGAAAGTTTTGATGTTGCACTTTGCCGAGGAGTAGCAAATTTAAGGATAATACTGGAATACATGATTCCGTTCATAAAGGTAAATGGACGCTTTTTACCGCAAAAATTAAATCTAAATGAAATAGAAGAATCAAAAAATGCTTTAAAGATTCTAAATTCAAAAATAAACAAAACATTTGAATTTAAACTTCCAGAAAGCAAAGATCCAAGAATAATATTGGAAATTATAAAACTTCAAAAAACAAACGAAAAATATCCTAGAAAAGTAGGAATACCAGTAAAGAAACCTTTATAATTACAAAAAATGCAAATTTTTTGAAAAAAAGTAGTTGACAAAGAAATCCAATTATGGTAATATATATCTTGTCGATACAAAACTGTGTCGAAGGACAATTGAGATAAGAATAGAAGAAGCAATAATGTGTAAAAGATAGATAAAAGTCAAGAATGCTTATGCAAATAAGATTCTCGTCAAGACAAAGGTGAAATTAAATATATGAAGATATATTGAATGAAGAGTTTGATCCTGGCTCAGGATGAACGCTGACAGAATGCTTAACACATGCAAGTCTTTGGCGAATCTGCGCTTGCGCAGGCTAGCCAAGGCGGACGGGTGAGTAGCGCGTAAAGAACTTGCCCTGCAGACAGGGATAACAGACGGAAACGACTGACAACACCTGATACGGTTGCCGGCACGCATGTGCCAGGCAATGAAAAGCGATGCTGCAGGAGAGCTTTGCGTCCTATTAGCTTGTTGGTGAGGTAACGGCTCACCAAGGCGACGATAGGTAGCCGGCCTGAGAGGGTGAACGGCCACAAGGGGACTGAGATACGGCCCTTACTCCTACGGGAGGCAGCAGTGGGGAATATTGGACAATGGGGGCAACCCTGATCCAGCAATTCTGTGTGCACGAAGAAGGCTTTCGGGCTGTAAAGTGCTTTCAGCAGGGAAGAAGCAAGTGACGGTACCTGCAGAAGAAGCGACGGCTAAATACGTGCCAGCAGCCGCGGTAATACGTATGTCGCAAGCGTTATCCGGAATTATTGGGCATAAAGGGCATCTAGGCGGCCAGGCAAGTCTGGGGTGAAAACCTGCGGCTCAACCGCAGGCCTGCCCTGGAAACTGCGTGGCTAGAGTGCTGGAGAGGTGGACGGAACTGCACGAGTAGAGGTGAAATTCGTAGATATGTGCAGGAATGCCGATGATGAAGATAGTTCACTGGACGGCAACTGACGCTGAAGTGCGAAAGCCGGGGGAGCGAACAGGATTAGATACCCTGGTAGTCCCGGCCGTAAACGATGATTACTGGGTGTGGGCATGAAGAGTGTCCGTGCCGAAGCTAATGCGATAAGTAATCCGCCTGGGGAGTACGGCCGCAAGGCTGAAACTCAAAGGAATTGACGGGGACCCGCACAAGCGGTGGAGCATGTGGTTTAATTCGACGCAACGCGAGGAACCTTACCAGATCTTGACATCCTGCGGATGCCCGCGAGAGCGGGCAGTGCCCTCGGGAACGCAGAGACAGGTGGTGCATGGCTGTCGACAGCTCGTGTCGTGAGATGTTGGGTTAAGTCCCGCAACGAGCGCAACCCCTATCGCCAGTTGCCATCATTAGGTTGGGGACTCTGGCGAGACTGCCTGCGAAGAGCAGGAGGAAGGTGGGGATGACGTCAAGTCATCATGCCCCTTATGATCTGGGCTACACACGTGCTACAATGGCCGGTACAGAGAGCTGCGAGGCGGCGACGCCAAGCGAACCTGCAAAGCCGGTCCAAGTTCGGATTGAAGCCTGCAACTCGGCTTCATGAAGCTGGAATCGCTAGTAATCGCAGATCAGCAATGCTGCGGTGAATACGTTCTCGGGTCTTGTACACACCGCCCGTCACACCACGAGAGCTGTCTGCACCTGAAGCCGCCGGTCCAACCGCAAGGGGGAAGGCGTCTAAGGTGTGGACAGTGATTGGGGTGAAGTCGTAACAAGGTATCCGTACCGGAAGGTGCGGATGGATCACCTCCTTTCTAAGGAGCCAGTTCACTAGCTGCTTCTTCTTATGTCTCTGTTCAGGACAATGGGAAATGAATAGTAGGTAAAAGATTACAATGAACTGGAGTAAAAGTTATTCTGGAGAAAAAGCTAACAAGGGCACACGGAGGATGCCTAGGCAACAGCAGCCGATGAAGGACGTGATAAGCTGCGATAAGCCGGGAGTAGACGCACATAGTCGTTAATCCCCGGATTTCCGAATGGGCAAACCTGCATATCTGGAGGATATGCGTGAAAACGGTAAGCCCGCGAACTGAAACATCTAAGTAGCGGGAGGAAAGGAAAGTAAAAACGATTCCCTGAGTAGCGGCGAGCGAACGGGGAGAAGCCTAAACCGTGCCAGCGCCAAGCGGACAGCGTTGCTGGCACGGGGTCGTGGGACTTCCATTAACGGATTGTCATAATGTTTAAGCCATATGCATGTAAGCGGAATCAGCTGGGAAGCTGAACCAAAGAAGGTGAAAGTCCTGTAGGGCGTGAAGCGCATATGGCGACTGGAAGCACCCGAGTAGCGTCAGGCACGAGGAATCTGGCGTGAATCAGCGTGGACCATGTCACGCAAGGCTAAATACTGCTGTTGACCGATAGTGGAGAGTACCGTGAGGGAAAGGTGAAAAGAACCCTGAGCAAGGGAGTGAAACAGAATTTGAAACCGTGTGCCTACAAACGGTAGGAGCACTTTATGTGTGACTGCGTGGATTTTGGTTAATCATCCTGCGAGTTATGATTGGTGGCAAGGTTAATAAAGCGGAGCCGAAGGGAAACCGAGTCTCAATAGGGCGTTAAGTCGCCAGTCATAGACGCGAAACCTAGTGATCTAGGCCTGTCCAGGCTGAAGCTGAGGTAAGACTCAGTGGAGGGCCGAACTCACCGCCGTTGAAAAGTTGGGAGATGAGGCAGGTCTAGGGGTGAAAAGCCAATCGAACTAGGAGATAGCTCGTTCTCTCCGAAATGCATTTAGGTGTAGCCTTGACGCCAAGATATGCGGGGGTAGAGCACTGTATGGTCTAGGGGGCGTACTGCTTACCGAAACCAAGCAAACTTCGAATACCGTATATTGATCGTCAGGAGTGAGTCCATGGATGACAAGGTCCATGGACGAGAGGGGAACAGCCCAGACCGCCAGCTAAGGTCCCTAATTATGTCTAAGTGGGAAAGGAGGTGGATGTTCACAGACAACCAGGAGGTTGGCTTAGAAGCAGCCATGCCTTGAAAGAGTGCGTAACAGCTCACTGGTCGAGAGCATCTGCGCCGAAGATGTAACGGGGCTAAGACATAAACCGAAGCTGCGGAGGCGTGTCCACACGCCTGGTAGGAGAGCGTTCTGTAGGCCGTCGAAGGGACGCCGCAAGGCTTCCTGGAGGCATCAGAAGCGAGAATGCAGGAATGAGTAGCGAGAAGGCGGGCGAGAATCCCGCCGGCCGGAAGTCCAAGGTTTCCAGGGGAAGGTTTGTCCGCCCTGGGGAAGTCGGGACCTAAGCATAAGCAAAACTGTGATGGCGAATGGAAAACAGGTTAATATTCCTGTACCACTATTATCGCCCGAGAGACGGAGTGACGCAGGAAGGTATGTGGGAAGGCTGACGGAATAGCCTTTCCAAGGGCGCAGCATGGACACGCAGGCAAATCCGCGTGTCTAAATGTGAGACCTGATGGGGAAGTGCATTGGCATAAGCCACAGATCCTACACTGCCGAGAAAAACTTCTATCGATGAGAAATAGTGCCCGTACTGTAAACCGACACAGGTGGACAGAGTGAGAAACTTGAGGCCGACAGGATAACTCTAGCTAAGGAACTCTGCAAAATAGCCCCGTAACTTCGGGAGAAGGGGTGCCTGACATACCTGAGGGGAGAAACACCTCAAGGGGAAACAGGCCGCAGTGAAGAGTCCCAAGCAACTGTTTACCAAAAACACAGGTCTATGCTAAGCCGGAAGGCGACGTATATGGGCTGACACCTGCCCAGTGCCGGAAGGTTAAGAGGAGGATTGAGAGATCCGATTTGAAGCCCCGGTGAACGGCGGCCGTAACTATAACGGTCCTAAGGTAGCGAAATTCCTTGTCGGGTAAGTTCCGACCTGCACGAATGGTGAAATGATTTGGGAGCTGTCTTGGCTGGAGACCTGGTGAAGTTGTAATGCCGGTGAAGATACCGGCTACCTGCAGTAGGACGGAAAGACCCCGTGGAGCTTTACTGTAGTCTGGCATTGGGTTCTGGCTGTGTGTGTATAGGATAGTTGGGAGACTGTGAAGCCTAGGCGTCAGTCTTGGCTGAGTCGCCGTTGGAATACCAACCATATGCCGCCGGAATTCTAATCTGGTGACGGAGACAGTGCTAGATGGGCAGTTTGACTGGGGCGGTCGCCTCCAAAAGAGTAACGGAGGCGTTCAAAGGTTCCCTCAGGCTGGATGGAAATCAGCCTAAGAGTGCAAACGCATAAGGGAGCTTGACTGCAAGACTGACGGGTCGAGCAGGCACGAAAGTGGGAGTTAGTGATCCGGCGGTCCCGTATGGAAGGACCGTCGCTCAACGGATAAAAGCTACCCCGGGGATAACAGGCTGATACTTCCCAAGAGTCCATATCGACGGAAGTGTTTGGCACCTCGATGTCGGCTCGTCTCATCCTGGGGCTGGAGAAGGTCCCAAGGGTTGGGCTGTTCGCCCATTAAAGAGGCACGCGAGCTGGGTTCAGAACGTCGTGAGACAGTTCGGTCCCTATCCACTGCAGGCGCCTGAATACTGAAAAGTTCTGACCTTAGTACGAGAGGACCGGGTTGGACAGACCTCTGATGTACCAGTTGTCACGCCAGTGGCATGGCTGGGTAGTCACGTCTGGAACGGATAACCGCTGAAAGCATCTAAGCGGGAAGCCGGCTTTGAGATGAGTGTTCGCAGTATCCATGGAGAACACATGGCTGATAGGCCAGGGGTGTAAGTGCAGCAATGCATTCAGCTGACTGGTACTAATATTACATCCGCTTTTTAATTAATCTTTTACTACTACTATTTATTTCTCATTGTCTTAACTTGACAATTTAATTTTTAAAGTTTGGTGATGTTAGCAGCAGGGATACACCCGGTCACATTTCGAACCCGGCAGTTAAGTCTGCTTACGCCTACGATACTTGGATTCGTCCTGGGAAAATAGGCAGTTGCCAAACTTTTTTTCTTTTGTGTGTCTCCGTAGCTCAGCCGGTTAGAGCATCTGACTGTTAATCAGAGGGTCGTTGGTTCGAGTCCAACCGGGGACGCCACTTTTTTTTTGTGAAAATATCATAAAGATTTAAAGAAAAAAGACATAGAGTATTGGACAGTATATTAATAAATGATACTATTCTAAATATCAAGATAGTAAATTACTGCAAGAATATTGTTAACTAGACAAGAAAACTTTGTTTAAAAAGGTTTTTTGTCTTTTTTTGTTTTCAGGAAAGGAAATTCGTACTTTTTAATGGTGTTTTAAATTTAATAGTTTTACTATAGAAAACATATTACGAGTAAAAAGTTTTAATTTCTTTTTAAATATTATGTAATTCAGAATTTATTAAACATTCGTTTTTTTATGGAGAATAATATTAGTAAAAAATTTAGTTGTTTGAAATAGAGGAAAATGGTATAATTTTGTGAATAAAAAATATGGATAGAGGTTAGTTTATGTATGATTTTACAGCTTGTATTGTTACTTATAATACGGGACAGGAAGAATTGAGGAAAATTATCGGGTGTTTTCAGAAAATAAGGCTTAGATTTAAGCTGTGGATCTCTGATAATTCTGAAAAGGATGAATTGAGAGAGTTAATAGAAGGGTTTTTAGATGATAGGATTGAGTATATTTTTAATAATTCGAATGATGGGTTTGGAACGGGGCATAATGTTGTTATTAAGAAATTAATCGAGGGGGAGGTGGAGTCGGAATTTCATTTGATGGTGAATGCGGATGTTTTTTTTGAGGAAAATACTATTGAAAAAATTGTTGACTATATGAGGGGAAATAGGAATATTGGGCAAATTGGCCCGAAAATATATGGACTTGATGGGAAAGTGACAAAGTCTTGCAGGTTATTGCCGTCACCTGTGAATTTGATATTTAGGAGATTTTTACCACTGAAGTGGATTGTTGAGAAGTTGGATTATGATTATGAGATGAAATGGTATGATTATAAGGAAATAATTGATGTTCCGATTTTGTCGGGGTGTTTTATTTTTGTACGGACAGATGTTTTGAAAGAAATTGGCGGGTTTGACAAGAGGTACTTTATGTATATGGAGGATTATGATTTGTGCAGGCGGATTGGGCAGAAGCATAGGACTGTTTTTTATCCGAAGGCAGAAATAATTCATGAGCATGGGAAAGCCTCTTATAAATCTCGAAAAATGATGATGTTGCACGTAAATTCAGCTATAAAGTATTTTAATAAGTGGGGATGGTTTTTTGATAAGGAGAGAAAAGAGAAAAACAGGGAATGTATGATAAAATATAAAAAATAAATTATAATAAAAATTATTTTGTATTTATTTGAAATAAAGGTGATTTAGACAGGGAGACTTTTGAGAAGGAGTTTTTTGTCTTTTTTGTCAATTTGATTTTATAGAAGTTAGAGAATGTTTTGGAATTTTTTTGAATAAAAAAAATTGGTTGATTTTATATGAAAATTAGTATAAAATATTTGAGTATATGTTGTAAAATTGTTTTAAATTTTTACAAATGGAAGGGATAATTTGAAAAAGGAGAAAAAATTATGAAAAAAAAGATTTTTTTAAGTGCAGTTTTGTTTGTGCTGGCTGGAAATATCGTATTTGCTGCAGGGGGAAATCAAGAAATACCAGGTACTCAGCAAGTTGAGGTTACAGCGAGTGAAATTCGGCAAAAGAAAGGAGATATAGAGGGTAAAGCTGAGGTTGAGGTGAAAAGTTCTAGAAGGGGGAAATTAAACAGATTTATTTCTAAGGTAAGAGGAAAAAGCTGGAAACTGGTTTGGGATGATGAATTTAATGGAAATCAGCTGGATGGTACGAAATGGGCTTACTGGGAAAATGGAAATCCTTGGAATGCAGGAAATTATTTGGATGAAAATGGGAATTTAGTTAATCAGTATGGATTTAATGCAAAGCAGTATTATTTGAGAGATAATGTTAAAATTGAAAATGGGAATATGATTATCACATTGAAAAAGGAAACAGATAAAAAAGTAAAAATAGATGGTGTAGATAGAAAGATTTTATATAGTTCTGGAGCAATTCACACAAGAAACCTCTATAATGTGCAGTATGGGAAAATTGAAATGAGGGCGGCTATGCCTAAAGGGATTGGGACTTGGCCTGCGTTTTGGCTGTGGCCTGAAGGATATTCTCAAGCTACGGGAGGGCCAGCAGTTGGAGAGATTGATATAGTTGAAACTGATGGTGGTGAGATGAACCGTGTTACAGGGACAGTTCATGTTCTAAAAAGTGACAATACTTATGAATCCTTTGAGGGTAATGACTATAAAATAGGTAAATGGTCTAAGGAAAAATTGACTAACTTCAACACTTATGCAGTAGAATGGGATGACAAGGAAATAAAATGGCTATTTAACAACAAAGTATATAAGAAATTCTCTTACAAGGAACTGGAAAGAAAAGGGCTGCAAAATCCATTTAAACAGCCTTATTATATAATGATAAATGTGGCATTGAGTGAGAAAACAGGAGGAGACGGGGATGTGGATTTTCCGACAGAAATGAAAGTTGATTATGTAAGAGTTTATCAGAAAAAATAATTTAATTTGATTGGTACAGATAGAAGTGATTTAGGCAGGAAGGCTTTTGAAGAGAAGTTTTTTTCTGCCTTTTTTTGTAAAAGAAAAAAGCTATCTCAGTTAAGAAATAGCTAATTTTTAGATTATTTTTATTATTCAAAATTTATTCAAAATAATTTTTGTTTTTATCAAATTTCTGCTGAACTTTGTCTTTTTCAGAAATTGTCAGTTCATCAGGATTTATTCCAAATTCTTCAAATTTCCAGTCGATGTTTAAAGTTTTGTCACTCCATAAAAGCCCGCTGTCGTATTCTGGAGCATATAAGTCAGTACATCTGTAGACGAACTCTGTTTCATCTTCTAGAGTTAGAAAGCCGTGTGCAAAGCCTTCTGGAACGTAGAACATCAATTTATTTTCGGCAGATAGTTTTACTGCATACCATTTTCCAAAAGTTTCGCTGCCTTTTCTTAAGTCAATTGCCACATCGTAGACACTTCCTTTTATTACTCGTACTAATTTTCCCTGAGTGTGCTTTGTCTGGAAATGAAGTCCACGTAAAACGCCTTTTTTGGATTTTGAGTGGTTGTCTTGGACAAAGTTCATTGTAAGTCCTAATTCTTCAAAGGATTTCTGGTTGTAAGTTTCCATAAAAAATCCTCTTTCGTCACCAAAAACTTTTGGTTCAATTATTACTAAACCTTTTATTGGGGTTTCCTTTATTGTAAAATTATTCATTGATTTTCTCCTTTTTTAAAAAATATAAATTTGATTATTTGTTTTTGTACATTTTTTCATAATATTTTTGATAATCTCCTGAAACTACTTCATTTACCCAGTCCTGATGTTCCAAATACCATTTTACAGTTTTTCTGATACCTGTTTCAAAGTCTGTTTCTGGATACCATCCCAAATCCCTTGCGATTTTTGAAGGGTCGATGGCATATCTCATATCGTGTCCAAGCCTATCTTGAACATAGGTAATTAAATCATAATTTATATTTTGCAAGTCAGTTTTTAAAACTTTTTTGTATTCATCGTTATTTTCTATTTCTTCTTTTAAAATGTCGATAACCAGTTTTACAATGTTAATATTTTGCTCCTCGTTGAAGCCTCCGATATTATAAATTTCGTAAACATCAGCATTTCTTAAAACTAAGTCGATTCCTTTGCAGTGATCTTCCACATAAAGCCAGTCCCTTACATTGTCCCCTTTTCCATAAACTGGCAATTTCTTGCCTTCCAGCACGTTTTTAATCATAAGCGGGATTAATTTTTCCGGGAAGTGGTAAGGGCCGTAGTTGTTTGAACATCTTGTGATGTTTATTGGCATTTTGTAAGTTTCACCGTAGGCGATTACGATGTGATCTGCGCTCGCTTTGGAAGCTGAATATGGACTTCTTGGATCAAGTGCAGTTTTTTCTGTGAAGAAATTTTTTCCATAAGTCTTTAAATTTGTTCTGTTTTTTACAACTTTTTTTACTTCTTCATCGTTAATTACCAGGTCAATCGCTGTGCCATAGTCTTTTGACAAGCTTCCGTAAACTTCATCTGTGGAAACTTGTAAATATTTTACGCCATCTTTGTAAATTGGATAACCATTTTCATCTTTTGCAACAGTCCATGCTCTTTTAGCATTTTCCAAAAGATTTTGTGTACCAAGAATATTTGTTTCCAAAAAGATTTGTGGATTTTCGATGGAACGGTCAACGTGTGATTCGGCTGCAAAGTTTACAACAAAATCAATTTCATTTTCAGAAAAAATTCTAGCAATTTCCTTTTGGTCACGAATATCAACTTTTTCAAATTTTACTCTTTCATCTTTAATTTCGTGGGCAATCGTGCCTAAATTTCCCGCATAAGTTAGCACATCCACAACAATTACCCTAATCTCTTCATTCCTGTATTTTCTTAAAATGTACTTTAAATAGTTGGCGCCGATAAAGCCTGCGGCACCTGTCACTAAATACGTCTTCATTTTTCCTCCTAATTAATTTACTGTAAAATTTACAGTTTTTTTATTTATCATCACCAATTAAATTATACAATTTTTTTTGATTTTTTCCAATAAAAATTACTAAGATTTTATCAAAAGTAAAAGTTGGAGCAAAAATAGACTTGACATAATTAAAAATGACTATATAATTATAGTAATAAGTGTTTTAATCAAAATTTAAAAAATATTAAGGGATGTGAAAAAATGCGTGTAATTATTTTGAAGAATGCTGATGAAGTTGCAAAGTGGAGTGCATACCAAATAGCTAAGAAAATATTGAAATTTAAGCCTTCAAAGGATAAGCCTTTTGTGCTGGGGCTTCCTACTGGCTCTACACCGCTTGCGACTTATAAGGAATTAATAAATTTATATAATGAAAAAATATTGTCATTTGAAAATGTCGTAACTTTCAATATGGATGAATATGTGGGGCTAAAGCCGGAAGATCCGCAAAGCTATCATTATTTTATGAATGAAAACTTTTTTAAGCATATTAATATAAAAAAAGAAAATATAAATATTCTAGATGGATGTGCCGAAGATTTGGAAAGGGAATGTCAGGATTATGAGGAAAAAATAAAAAAGGTTGGCGGTATCCAACTGTTTTTAGGTGGAGTTGGAGAAGATGGGCATATAGCATTTAATGAGCCAGGTTCGTCGCTTTCTTCGCATACACGTGACAAGGATCTTACTTACGACACAATTTTGGCAAATTCCAGATTTTTTGGCAATAACATTGAAAAAGTGCCAAAGCTGGCCTTGACAATAGGCGTAGGAACACTGATGGAATCAAAGGAAGTTATGATTCTTGCAAATGGCTATAAAAAGGCTCGTGCAGTTTATCACGGGGTAGAAGGCGGAGTAAACCATCTCTGGACAATTTCAGCTTTGCAGCTGCATAGAAGAGCTGTTCTAGTAATTGATGAAATGGCAGTTTCCGATATAAAGGTTAAGACGTATAGGTATTTTAAGGAAATTGAGGCTAAGAACTTGGATTTGGAAAAATATAAAAAATATTTAATAGAATTAGCAAAGTAGAAAGGAATTGTTGAGATGATTATAAAAAATGCAAAGATATTTGATGGGGAAAAGTTTATTGATGAAAATGCTGTTGTTTTGGATGGAAAATTTATAAAGAAAGTAACGGATTTTTCATTGATTGATGAAAAAGAATTAGAAAATCAGGAAGTGATTGATACCAAAGGGATGATGCTGTCGCCGGGGTTTATTGATTTGCAGATTAATGGATGTGGAGGAGTGCTGTTTAATGATGATATTTCGAGAAAGACGCTTGAGATAATGAATGAAACTAACAAGAGATATGGATGCACTTCATTTCTGCCTACACTTATAACTTCGCCTGATGAGAAAATTGAAAGGGCTCTGAATCTTATGAAGGAAATGAAAGATAAGGAGGAAATTGGAGTTTTGGGACTTCATATTGAAGGACCTTATATAAGCGTTGAAAAAAAGGGGATTCATCGTCCTGAATACATAAGAGTTTTATCTGGTGAAATGATAGAAAAAATAGCGGATGCAGGAACTGAAGTTACAAAAATAATAACAATTGCACCTGAAAAGGCTAAAATTGAACATCTCGAAAAATTGAAGAAAGCAGGGATTAATATTGCTGTAGGGCATACAAATGCGACTTATAAGGAGTGTATGGAAAAAAAGGAATATTATAACTGTGGAACTCATTTGTATAATGCAATGAGAGGGCTGGGGTCAAGAGAGCCTGGAGTAGTAGGATTTTTGTTTAACAATGATACGACAAACTGCGGAATAATAGTTGACGGGCTTCATATGGATTTTGCTTCTGTGGAAATTGCTAAGAAAATCTTGAAGGACAGACTTTATCTTGTGACGGATGCGGTTAGTCCTGCTGGAACTGATAATATGACGGAATTTATGTTTGAAGGGAATCGAGTTTTGTATAAAAATGGAAAATGTGTTTCGCCAGAAGGTACTTTGGGAGGTTCAGCGCTTGTTATGATTGAGGGGATAAAAAATCTTGTGGAAAAGGTGCATGTTTCGCTTGAGGAAGCACTTAGAATGGCTACTTCCTATCCTGCTGAAGCTGTGGCTGTGGATGAAAAATACGGATTTATAAAGGAAGGATATTTTGCGGATTTGACATATTTTGATGATAATTTTAATGTCAAGGGAACTGTAAGCAAGGGAAATTTAACAAGATATGAATAAATTAAATTTAAAGTTGTGACTATTTTATTAAAATCTTAAATTTATTTAGCCTTAATTAGTTCAATATAAAAAATGCAAGCACAGCAGAACGATTTTAAAGCTGAGATTAAAAGTCTTGAATTTATCCAACTGGAACAAGTCCGATTTTGAATATAATACAGGGCGTATGTGATAAAATTTAAAATTTTTAGAAAAAATTTTTAAAAATCTAAAAATATGATAGAAAAATTTGAAAAAAAATACTTTTTTTGTTATACTTTAATTGAAAAAAAGATTTAAGTTTTTAAATTTATAATTTTGTTCAATTTTAAAGTTGGATTACTATGTGTAAAATGGCAGAGATTTTCTGATTTTAAGAAAATCTGAAAAATAAAATATTTATATTAAGGAGAAAAAAATGGGAAAATTGAATTTTAATTATCAATTTGCAAAAAATTTTTTTAACGAAAACGAATTAAAACAGATTAAACCGTATGTAGAGCTGGCAAATGAGGTGCTGACTTCAAAGACAGGAGCAGGAAATGATTTTTTAGGATGGGTTGACTTGCCTGAAAATTATGACAAGGATGAATTTGCCAGAATAAAAAAGGCAGCTGAAAAAATTAAAAGTGATTCAGATGTCTTAGTTGTAATTGGAATTGGAGGATCGTATTTAGGGGCAAAGGCTGCAATCGAGTTTTTATCGCACAGCTTTTACAACAACTTGCCAAAAGATAAAAGAAAGACTCCTGAAATTTACTTTGCAGGGACAAATATGAGCGGTGTTTATTTGCAGCACTTAATCGAAGTTGTTGGAGACAGGGATTTTTCAGTAAACGTAATTTCAAAATCAGGAACTACGACTGAACCTGCGATTGCATTCAGAGTGTTCAAAAAAATGCTGGAAGAAAAATATGGAAAAGAGGAAGCTGCAAAAAGAATTTATGCTACAACAGACAAAAAGCGTGGAGCATTAAAAACGCTTGCTATAGCTGAAGGATACGAAACTTTTGTTGTACCTGACAATGTTGGAGGAAGATTCTCTGTATTGACTGCAGTGGGACTTTTACCAATCGCTGCGGCTGGAATTAACATTGATGACTTGATGGCCGGGGCAAAAGATGCAATGAATGACTTTGCAAACAAAAATATGGATGAAAATCAGGCTTTACAGTATGCGGCTGTTAGAAATATTTTACACAGAAAAGGTAAGCACTTGGAACTAATGGTAAATTATGAGCCAAGAGTTCATTATTTGGCAGAATGGTGGAAACAGCTGTTTGGAGAATCTGAAGGAAAAGACGGGAAAGGATTGTATCCAGCTTCGGCAGATTTTTCGGCAGACTTGCATTCATTGGGGCAATATATTCAGCAAGGGCAAAGATTATTCTTTGAAACAGTAGTTTCTATCGGAAAACCTGAAGTGGAATTTGTCATTGAGAGTGACAAGGATAATCTTGACGGACTAAACTTTATCGCTGGAAAAACATTGGATTACGTAAACAAAAAAGCTACTGATGGAGTAATACTGGCACACGTTGACGGAAATGTACCTAATTTGGGAGTAAACATTCCTGAAGTAACTCCTTACCATTTGGGATACACATTCTACTTCTTTGAAAAAGCGTGCGGAGTAAGCGGATACCTTTTAGGTGTAAATCCGTTTGATCAGCCTGGAGTGGAAGCATATAAGAAAAATATGTTTGCGTTATTAGGAAAACCAGGATATGAAGAAGCTGGAAAAGAATTGGAAAAAAAATTAAATGAAGTAAAATAATTGTAGCAGGGGGGTATTTTTGGAATGCCTTGTCTTGTGATTTTATTTTGGCTTGATTTTACATAAGTTTGAAAAGATTTTAATAAAAATAGATAAATTGAAAAATTAATTTAGTTGAGAAAGAAGGTGGCTGATTTGGGATATTTTTTCAAGTCGCCATCTTTTATTGTTTATTTTGTGAACTTTGGAAAGGATGTAGAGAATGACAAAGGAAAATTTGTGGAAAAATTATAACGATGAACAAAAGAAAATAATTTTTGATTTCGCTGAAGGCTATAAGAAATATTTGGATTCTGCAAAAACAGAGCGGGAATTTGTAGATATAACAGAAAAAGAGCTGAAAAAAAATGGCTTTGTCAGTATTAATGAAAAAAGTGAATTGAAAAAAGGGGATAAGATTTATTTTAATAACAGAAATAAAAATATCATTGCAGTAATTGTTGGAAATGATATAAAAAGCGGAATTAATATGATAGTTTCCCATGTGGATTCCCCAAGACTGGACTTAAAGCCTAATCCAATAATGGAGGATGAGGAATTTGCGCTGTTAAATACGCATTATTATGGTGGAATAAAAAAATATCAATGGGCAGCAACTCCGCTAGCGTTGCATGGTGTTGTCTTCTTGAAAAATGGAGAAAAAGTTACACTTTCAATTGGGGAAAAAGATGACGAACCTGTATTCAGTGTGCCTGATATATTGCCGCATCTGGCGTATAATGTTCAGGATGACAGAAAAGCAAGGGAAGTTATTAAAGGCGAAGAATTAAAACTGCTATTTGGAAATATGCCTTTAAATGATGAGAATGTGAATAAAAAAATAAAGCAGTTTGTGCTTGATAAACTGGAAAAGGATTACGGAATAAAGGAAGATGACTTCTTTACCGCAGAGCTGGAAGTAGTACCTGCTGGAAAATTAAGGGATGTGGGGCTTGATAAAAGCATGATTGGAGGATATGGGCAGGATGACAGAATTTGTGCATATACTTCGCTTAGAGCCTTGTTTGATGTGAAGGAAACTGAAAAAACTGTTATGATTTATTTGACAGACAAGGAAGAAATCGGAAGTGAAGGTTCTACGAGCTTGAAGTCAACATTGCCTGAATATATTGTTGGGAAAATGCTCCTGCTTACGGAAAAGAATTACAATGACCAGATATTGAGGGAAACCTTGTGGAATTCCAAGGCATTGTCATCAGACGTTACGGCTGCATTAAATCCTGTATTTAAGTCGGTTCACGATATGGAAAATGTGGCACGGCTATCTTATGGGTTGGCATTTGCAAAATATACGGGAAGCCGTGGAAAAGTCATGGCAAATGATGCTGATGCGGAAATTATTCAGGAAATAAGACAAATATTTGACAAAAATGATATTAAGTACCAATCTGGAGGATTTGGAAAGGTAGACGAAGGCGGGGGAGGAACAGTTGCTAAGTTCTTGGCTTACTATGGAATCAGAACGATAGACGCAGGGCCTGCACTTATATCAATGCATTCCTTGTTTGAAATTTCATCAAAAGCTGACTTGTATGAAACATATAGGGCTTACAAAGTATTTTTTGAGTTAGATTAAAGAATGAGTAGATAATTAGGAGAAAAAAATGGGCTATAAAATTGTAATTTATAAGGACAACAAATTTTATAAGGAAGAGAACTTAAAACAGAATTGGGAAAATTTTATATACAAATGGGGAAATGTTGAATCAGGAAGCTATTTTTTTGAAATAAAAAATGAGGAGACAGACGTTATAAGCGGTGTAACTTATAGCCATACTGCTCCATTTGCAAAAAGGTTTGAAGCTGTAGTGGATGAAAACTTGCCGCCGAAATCAATAACTGGATTTCAAAAGGGAATAGATATTTACGTGGAGTATTGCCCGTCGAAAAGGACGATTTCATTGACAAAAATGAAATTTTACAGAATGAACTTGAATATTGCTGATTTTGGACTAGAAAAAGCGGATAAAGTTGAAATTGCCGGAAATTTTAATAACTGGAAGCCTGATACTGAGCCGATTCATCATTTTGAGGGGACAAATTATGAAGTAATACTGGCTTCACCTGAAGGCGTTTATGAATACAAATATCTGATTGACGGGAAATGGTATCCTGAAAATGAAAATAAAAAATTGATAATTGGAGAGAATGGGGCGTTGTTTCCGCAAGGGGATTTGGGAACTGGAAAATTTGTATATGAAGCAATTGATAAAAATACGAATTTGAAGGCTATCGTGCATAATTATGATAGCTTGCAATATTTTAACAAGCTTTCAGATAATGAATATGAGTTTAAAATAAGAACTCAGATGAATGATGTGGAACGAGCTTATATTAGTGTTGTTTTACATGAAGAAGATAATTATGAGATGATTTATGAGCTGGAAAGGTATCAGGATAAGACAAACGGATTTGATTATTTTGAAAGAATAATAAATTTTGGTAAAGAGGCAAAAAAACTTTTGTATTATTTTATTCTTGAAGATAACGGCTCAAGAGCGTATTTTAACGGAAAAACATTGAGTTACAGCAAGCCAAAAAGATTAATTGTAAATACAACTTCTAAGGATATACAGCTATTTGATGTACCAAACTGGGCAAAAGAGGCAATTTGGTACAATATTTTCCCAGACAGATTTTACAATGGAAATCATTACAATGATCCAATTTTCAATGAATTTGGGCCGGAAGCATTTAAGCCGAACAGGCTTCACGAACAGAACTTCATAGAGGACTACAAATGGGAAAAAAGCAACAATGTAATCAGCCAGTTTGACAGAAACCGATGGACTGCCGATTTTAGGGAGCAGGTAGTCTGGGAAAAGCTGGGAGAGCGTGAAATTGACTACAGCTTGAAATATGCCAGAATGTATGGTGGAGATTTGCAGGGAATAAAAGAAAAAATACCATACATGAAGGAACTCGGAATTAATGCCGTATGGCTAAATCCAGTGTTTTTCTCATATCAGAACCATAAATACGGGGCAAATGACTTTAGGCATATTTCACCAGACTTCGGGACGATAAAGACAAGTGGAAAAACTCATGATGTGGAAATTAATAAAAATAATAAATACGGGAATAAATCGTATGTGGATGTACTGGGAAACAAGGCTTCGACAAGTAGCGAGCTAAAACTTCTGGAAGTAAACCTGAATGGTGAAAATCGTGGAAAAAATGGCTATGGGGAAACAGAAGATCCATCAACTTGGGTGTGGACGGAGTCAGACTTGATAATGGTGGATTTGATAAAGGAATTTCATAAAAATGGTATCCGTGTAATATTTGACGGGGTTTTCAATCATAGCAGCAGTGAACATTGGACATTTAATATGGTGCTTGCTGATGGGGAAAATTCTAAATATAAGGACTGGTATAAATTTACGGATTTTGGCCAGCATGTGCCAATAACTGATGAAATGAGCAAGGAGCAGGCATACGAAACTCTTATTGCAAATAGAAAGAGGACTATTTACAACGCTTGGGGAGGATTTGACTCGTTGCCTGAATTTAACTCGTTTAATCAGGAATATAAAGAATATATTTTTAATATTACGAGAAAATGGATGTATGGGCCTGACGGAAAAGAAAGTGAAAACTGGATGGAAGATGACGGGATAGACGGATGGCGTCTTGATGTGCCAAATTGCCTTGAAAATCAGAACTTCTGGAATGAATGGCGTGAAGTTGTAAAAGGCAGCAAGACAGATTCCTATATAACTGCCGAACTTTGGGGAAATGCCGCAGGCGATATTAACGGGGGAAATAAATTTGACACTGTAATGAATTATGAATGGTTAAAAACAGTTATTGGATTTTTCATTAACCAAAGCCGTGAAGGTGGCGTAAGATATAAATTGAAGGCACAGGACTTTTTCAACGAGCTTCGAGAAAAACGAACTTGGTATCCGTATCAGGCATTGCAGGCGAGCCAGAACTTAAACGGTTCACATGATACCGACAGACTTTATTCAAGAATTGTAAATGATGTGATTGGAAGAAATCTGGAGGAAGGAAAACAGCTGGAAAAAGGCTATAACGGAATTCGTCCAGACTTGGCTTCAAACTATCATCCAAACACAACAATAGACTGGCGAAACAGCCCAATTAAGCCAAAAGATATATTAAAATTAATCTCAGTATTCCAAATGACATATATTGGAGCACCAATGCTGTTTTACGGTGATGAAGTAGGAATGTGGGGAGCAACAGATCCATATTGCCGAAAACCGATGTTATGGAAGGAATTTATGTACGATGATGAGAAAAATCCGTCACACATTAACCAGAATGAAGTTTACCAGCAAAAAGTTGACAGCGATTTATTTGAATGGTACAAAAAGTTAATAAGAATAAGACTGGAAAATAAAACTCTTGTTTATGGTAAATTCAGGGAAATATTCGCTGATAATGACAGGGAAATAATTGTATACGAAAGAGTAATTGAAGATCATACAATTATTGTTATAATAAATAATTCATTTAACAGCTGGGAAAACGTGGAATTTGAAACAAATTATCAAGATGAGAGATTTATCGACCTGGTAACGGAAGGCAGAACATTCAGAACAAGTTCAACTGGAAAAATCAAGCTGAGCTTGAAAGCCAAGGAAGGAATGATTTTGCGAAAAGTTAGGATAGATGGAGATTACGAATAAGTAACATTGTAATGTGAAAAATATATATAAAAAATTAAGGAGCTGAATTTATCGGCTCCTTGTTTTGTATATATAATTGAAAAAATGGAAAATAAAAAAACAGTCCACGAGAAAGAGGTATATGGACTGCCTTTTATGACCAATTTTTTTCTTCGATTGTGATATATGAAAAGATTAATAATAATATTAACAATGTAATTATAACAAATTTTTTTTGAAAAATCAATACGTTGAGAATAAATTTTTTGCTGCACTTGATTTGACAATACCCCTTTATCTAACAAAAAAATGATTTGGGAAATAAAAGGAAAGTGTGATAAAATGAATATAGAAGATAGAAGGTTAGGAAGGGAAAATAGGATAACCGAAAAGGAAAAAATAAATAAATTTATTAAAGAAAGAAGAATTTCTATGGAAAAAAAGGATTTTAGGAAAATAAAGATAGTTATGTGTGATATAGATGGGACACTTTTGACAGATAATGGGATTGTTTCACCAAAAACATTGGAAGTGATTAGAAAAGTTACAGAAAAAGGGATTTTATTTGGGCTTTGCACGGGAAGAGATATGCATAGTGTAAAGGAGCTTGTGAAAAAATGGGGAATTGCGAAATATGTGGATGTGATTGTGGGAACTGGAGGTTCTGAAATTTGCGATTTTACAAAAAATGTTGAGAAAATTGCCTATCCGCTGGCTGGGGAGTTTATAAAGGACATTATAAAGCATTATGAAGATTTGGATGTGAATTTTGTTGTGCCGGATAAGGGAGTTTTGTGTGTTCCTAAGGATGATGAGCATATTAGTCTTTTGGCGGAGCTGGATGGAGTGAAATACAAAGTGCTTGATTTTGAGGAATTTTTAAAAGAGCCACGTCAAAAACTGATGATAATGACAAATTCTGAAACAATGAAAGATGTAATTGAAAGAAGCAAAACCTTTAAAAATGAAAAATATAAATCAGCTTCATTAAAAACGGCAAGTGTGCTTTATGAATACATGGATCCAAGAGTTTCAAAAACTTATGGATTGCAGCAAATCCTTGATTTACATGACTTGTCAATGGAAAATTTATGTGTATTCGGTGATGAAGATAACGACTATGACATGGTAAAAAACGCTGGAATTGGAGTCGTTATGGGAAATGGAAGCAAACTTACGAAAAGTGTGGCAGATTTTATTACGGAGGATAATAATAGTGATGGGATTGGGGTGTTTTTGGAAAGATATATTTTATGAGAGATTCAAAATTGTTTTAATATTTAATTTTATGATAAGGACAAGTTGGAATGGAAGATGAATGTAAACAATTAGAGCAACTGAAGAAGATTGTTCAAAAATATTATAAAAAAGAGGATTTTCAAGATTTTATTATGAAATTAAATCAAGAAATAGTTGATGAATTGGTAAAAAAGAATTTGATGGAGGCTTGACTTTTTAATTTTTAGAAGGTATAATGAAAATATAAAGGATCGTTCTATATTATGCTTATAAAATTGGGTTTATATAGACTGTATTAAAAGCCTCTTTGTTGAGGCTTTTTTACATATATAAGGGGAGGATTTTATGGATAAGCCATTTAAAACATTTGATGAACAGGTTGCGATTCTTAATGGTTTAGATGAACCTAATAAAAGAAAAAGGATGAATACAGACAGCAATACAAAATTTTATTTGATGAGAGATAACTATTACTCTATTATTAACTTTTATAAGGAGCCTTTTGTAATTGGAAAGGATGGAAATAATGAAGATATTTATTTTCCAAATGTACATTTTAATGAATTAAAAGCTCTTCATGATTTCGATGGGGAACTTAGAATATTATTTTTTAATTTTCTTACAAAAATAGAAAAATACTTTAAAACAGCCATTGCTTATTATTTTTCAGATTATTATGATAAAAATATCAAAGAAACATATTTAGATCCATCTAATTATATAGAAAGATTAAATGAGAAGGGAAAATCTGTACTTATTAAATTATATGGACATAAAATAAATAAAAGTAAAGAAATAATAAAGCATTATTCAATAAAAGACAATATTCCTTTTTGGATAACAATACATTTTTTAACATTAGGAAATATTTCAATATTATTTGATATTTTAGAACTTGATGTCAAGCAAAATGTAATGGAACATTTTAAAAAACTTTATAAGAATGATTATAATAGTTATCTGAATTTAAATATAAAAATTATAAGCACTTTTTTAAATGCTTGTTCATTGTTTAGAAATGTTGCGGCTCATAATGAAAGATTTTATAATTTTACTTTAAGAGGACATATTGCTGGACAAAAACCTTTGATAAATGGACGTGTTTTGAATAATCAGAAATTATTTACTTTGTATAGTGTTTTAAAAATTTTTTTGTCAAAAAATGATTATGAATATCTTACTTCTTCTTTAAAATATTTAGTAACAAAATTAGAAGATAAGTTAAATTCTATTAGTGTAAATGATATTTTGGATAGAATGGATTTTCCAGTGGATTGGCATAAACAATAAAATTCAAAAATAAAGAGGATTATTAGGAGGAATTGAAAAAGATGAAAAATTATAAAGAATTAGAAAAAATATTATTTTCAATGGATGGAAAAAGTTATTCGGCGTATAAGTCGCTTAAAGGGGAATATAGGTTTGAAAAGTATGTTCTTGCGATTGATCATGTGCAGTCAGATCCTTATGCTCCACCTTCAAAAATGAGAGTTATAATGGATAGGAAAATTTGCGGGATTCCTTATGAGCTGACAGATACGAAGGATAAGAATATTGCAGTTTCGGATTTTCTTACTAGAAATTTTTACAGGGAAATTCAGAAAAGTGGGAATGATAGTACAGGAACTGGGGAAAGTGGAAGAATTTTTATTGACAGATGCGGACAGGAAATTTTGGAAAGAACTTCAGTTCTCATAAAGGGAGATAAAGTTGAAGTGAGGTTTGAAATGGGGATGCCTGCCAGAGGAAGACGGATAATGGGAAAAGCCGCACAGAAAATTATTTTTGAGCAGCTGCCTGAAATTGTAGAGAAATCCATTATTTATGATAATTTGAATAAAAGAGCGCTAAATGAGCAGGTAATTCTAGTGCTGGATCAGGAATATGCAAGAAAAATATTGAAGGAAAAAGGGCTTGTTGCGTTTGTGGCTAATGATTCTGTGCTTCCACGTGAAAGTGGAGTTTCAGACAAGCCTATGAAAAATGCAGTTAAGTTTAAAAGTCCAGAAAAATTTGAGATTACGTTAAAACTTCCAAGTGGTAAAGAAGTAAGTGGAATGGGGATTCCAAAAGGAATTACGCTAATTGTGGGTGGAGGTTATCACGGAAAATCCACGTTACTTGCAGCACTTGAAAGAGGGGTTTACAATCACATTGCTCAAGATGGGCGAGAACTTATAATTTCTGAATCGGATGCGGTAAAAATACGTGCGGAAGATGGAAGAAATGTCGAAAAGGTGAATATAAGCGGATTTATCAATAACTTGCCACAAAATAAGGATACAAGGGCTTTTTCGACTGAAAATGCGAGTGGAAGCACATCGCAGGCGGCAAATGTGGCAGAAGCTCTGGAATATGGAACTTCTTTACTTCTGATAGATGAGGACACTTCGGCTACAAATTTTATGATCCGTGACGGAAGAATGCAAAAACTTGTGGCAAAGGAGAAAGAGCCGATAACACCGTTTATTGACAGGGTAAAGGAACTTTATGACAATTTTGGAGTTTCTACGATATTGATTGTTGGTGGATCTGGAGATTATTTTGATGTGGCAAATCACATTATAATGATGTATGAATATGTGCCAAAAGATGTGACAGAAAAAGCAAAAGAGATTGCAAAATCGGATGAAAATAAAAGGGAATTTTCTTCAAACGATAAATTTCAAGGAGTTACACAGCGAATTCCACTCAAAAAAAGTTTTTCGCAGTCAGGAAAACTGGATAAAACAAAAGCTAAAGGGAAATACAGCATTTTGTATGGAAAGGACTTAATCGACATTTCGGGGCTGGAGCAGCTTGTGGATGACAGCCAGACAAATTGCATTGCTGTAATGATTGACTATTTTAAAAATAAGGTGCTGGATGAAAAATTGACACTTTCGCAAGCGGCTGATAGGATTTATAAAAAGATTGAAAAGGACGGGCTTGATTCGATTTCTTCGTACACAGGGCATCCAGGAAATTTGGCATTGCCTAGAAAGCAGGAATTTTGTGGAGCGGTGAATAGGTATAGGAAGTTGAAAATAAAATAGTTTACTTTTAAATTTTTACTTTATTTAATAATTTTATCAATTAAATTTGAAATAAAAAATATTGTAGAGGAAGTGATGGCTATGAGAACGAAGGTATTGGTGTTTGTAGGTTTGTTTTTGGTAAGTGTGTTGGGAATTTCAGCTGAAATTACATTTAGGGATCAGGAAATGTATCATTCGTTTAGTGATCAATATTCATTAAATGCAAAAATTTTTGATTATGGGCAAAATATTGTTTCCATTGAAATTAATACTGAAGGAAAAGGGAAAAATATTCAAAATAAACAAATTGCTAAAGATACATTTAAAGTTTTTGCTAAAGGAACTTTGCCAAAGGACGCTGGAATTGTGCTAGACGATAAGACTAAATCATCGGGGACATTTGAAGTTGAGAGGGAAATTGAGAATATTTATGTGAATGACAAGGGAAATATTGTTATTAACTTGAAATATGGGAAAGATGTGGCTGGAGCGAATACTTTGAGTTATGTTACTGGGAATGTTTCACGGAATGTACTGATGGATTTGGAATATAAAGTGGAGCAAAAAAAGGAGATAAAGGGTTATAAAACAGGATTTTATAGACAAGGGAAAATTGTTGATGAGGAAGCTGATAAGTTTGTAGCGGCGAAGTCTAAAAGTGGAGTGAATTATCAATATTTTAAACCTGTTAATAAAGATGATGGGAAGAAACATCCGCTTATAATCTGGTTTCATGGGAATGGTGAAGGCGGATACAAGAATTATCGAAATAATGTTTCACAAAAATTGGCAAATCGTGGTGCAGTGGCTTTTGCAGAAGATAAAACACAAAAGATATTTGGCGGGGCTTATGTTGTGGCACCGCAGGCTGATGACACTTGGTACAATAATTATACCAAAGGGTACATAAAATCAGTGAAGGCTATGATTGATGAATTTGCTTCTGAAAATAATGTTGATAAAAATAGAATTTATGTTTTTGGAGCTTCTGCTGGTGGATATATGTCATTTAGAATGATGATTGAATATCCAGATTATTTTGCGGCATTTAGTACAAGTGCAGCTGCTCTTGATAAAGCGGCTACTTCTGGTGGAGTTGCAACTACTACACAGGATTTGATGAAAATAAGAAATAAACCGCTTTGGATGGTTCACGCACAAAATGATCCGACTATTTCCTACGAAAATACAAGTAAAAGAGTTTACGATGTTCTTTCAAAATATGGAGCAATACTTTCCTCTTATCCAAATGTAAAAATTCATGAAACTGAGTACAATGGACACTGGAGCTGGATTTATAGTCTTAGAAATATGCCTGTGAATAATAAAGGGGAACATTTGTTTGAGTGGATGGCAAAGCAACATTTGAAAAAATAAAAATTTTAGCTTACTAGAGATGTTAAAATGAAATGAAAAAGACTTGCTTGGAATAGTAAATTCTGAGTTTAGTCTTTTTTGTTTATAACTTTATTTTTGTACTATTTTCCGTTTAAATAGTAGAAATCAAAAAATTTATGAAATTAAAGTCATTTTTTTATAGGGCTATGCTATTGTATAATCTATGTAGCTATTAAAATATCCTTTAATTAAATTTAATTATTAATACTAAACCCCTTTTGAAAATAGGAATAAATTTTTATAATAGAATTGTTTAATAATTAATTCGTAATCTTTTAACTAAATTATTTTTTGGACATTTTATTAATAAATATTTTTTCATATTACTATGTTTTTTCTTTTTTGTTTTCGTAGGATTGCTCATTGCCGCAAATCCTACAACCTATGGCTAGTCTACGACATTTTTCTGCACTGACAAAAAACTCGCTATGCTCAGACAGTTTTGTTAGCACAGAAAAATGCTCCGACGGATTAACTTATACTAAAATCTGTTTAAAAAGTAAAAATTATGTTTTAATTATTTGAAAATATTAGGTTTATATCCTTTATTGAAAAAGTTTGTAATAAATTCGTTACTTAAATGGGGAATAGTATAAAATTATTCTCAATAATAATATTCGGTAAAAATTAATTTCTTGTATTTTAATAAAAAAAGCTTGATTCTAAAAAAATAACCATTGATTTTTACAACAACGGTTATCTAAAAATTCTAACTGTCTTCTTTTAGGTTATATTTTTTTACATAATCTTCCATCATTTTCACTGCTATTGGTCTATTAAACCTTCTCGCAAATTCAATTACTGTTAGTCCCCATTTATCTTTTACTAAAAGAGGAAGCCCTGGTTGAGAAAATATCAGTTGATACAATGGTAACATTTTCATTTCAGGAGTACCAGTGTTAAATAATTCTTTGAATGAAACTGTCTTTTCTCTTTTATGCATTACTGTTATATCCGCTCCTTTTTCCAATAATGTTTTACATAGTATCGTTGTTTTAACTATATCTTTACAGCAACGTGAAAATAGTGGAAAAAACAAGCTCATTCCATCTTCCGTCACTATTTTAACATCTGCTCCTTTATTTATAAGAAAATTTGCTATTCTATATCTTTCTTCTAATTTTGGATTGCATAATGCTGTGAAAAGTAAACTTCGTCCTGATGGACTTATTTCATTTTGATCTCCTTCTTTAAATATTTTTAAAAATTCTTCATATGTTCCCATATCTGCTGCTGAATAAATTGTCATAGCTTTGTCCTTTCTCTATTTTGTAGGTATTTTCATTTGTTGTTTTTGAATTATATTTTGTATATTATTTATATAATCTGGCTTATATTCTAATAATGGTACTGTTTTGTATTCTTTTCTACATCTTGCTTTAAACCTCCATTTATAAGCAACTTTCACTTTTTCTGTTCAGATTATTAAATATTTCTATAACTATATTTTAACAAACAGATTTCTTTTTAGCCATAACAAAAACCTCCAAATATTATACAGTTATTTTACCATATATTATTTAGAGGTTTACACAAAAATTTTTACACACCCATTCTAATATATACTTTTATAACAATGATTATTAAGTACTTTAATTTTCTTCTTCCAAATTATATTTCTTTACATAGTCTTCCATCATTTGTACTGCTATCGGTCTATTAGATCTTCTCGCAAATTCAATTACTGTTAATCCCCATTTATCCTTTACTAAGAGAGGAAGTCCTGGTTGAGAAAATATTAGCTGATATAGTGGTAACATTTCCATTTCAGGAGCACCAATATTAAATAATTCCTTGAAAGCAACCGTTTTCTCTTTCTTATATATTGTTGTTATATCCGCGCCTTTTTCCAATAATGTTTTACACAATATTGTTGTTTTTACTATATCTGTCCAACCATATGAGAATAATGGAAAAAATAAACTTATCCCATCTTCTGTTACTGCTTTAACATCAGCTCCTTTATTTATTAAAAAATTAGTAATTTCATAACGTGCAATGCTATTAGTATTTGCTAATGCATCAAATAAGATACTATCTCCTGATGCATCTCCAATTTTTTCATCTCCTTTTTTGAATATTTCTATAACATCTTTTAATGTTCCAAATCTTACTGCTGCCCATATTGTTTTATATTTTGACATTTTGATATCCCCTTCCTATTATTTTATAGGTATTTTCATTTGTTGTTTTTGAATTATATTTTCTGTATTATTTATATAATCGGGTTTAGATTCTAATATAGCAAAATTTTTCTAAAAATTTGATAATTTCTATTTTGCTTTTAAATAGTTTTTTCATAATTTATTCCTCTTGCTAGGAGATTTTGTTTTGTTATTATAGCATTATTGTATTATTTTTTCTATATATTCATTATAGAATAAGGAAATTGTTTTTATAGTCTTTTTAATATAAAAGATATATCTTTTAAAAATAAAGACTTGACTTTTATTAAAAATGAAAATATAATAATATTGAAAATAAGGAAAAGATATAGATAATTAGATATATGGAGGGATAGTAATGGCAAAATTGAAATTTCCAGATAATTTCTGGTGGGGATCGGCTACTTCGGGGCCACAGAGTGAGGGGAGATTTAATAAGAAGAGCAGAAATATATTTGACTACTGGTTTGATACGGATAAGAAGGCGTTTTTTGATGGTGTAGGGCCTGATGTGGCTTCAAATTTTTATAACAGTTTTAGGGAAGATATAAGACTTTATAAGGAGATTGGGCTTAATTCATTAAGAACGTCGATTCAATGGACACGGCTCATAAAGGATTTTGAAACTGGGGAAGTTGATGAGGATGGAGTGAGATTTTATACAGAGGTTATAGAGGAATTTGAGAAAAATGGGATTACTCTTGTACTGAATTTGTTCCATTTTGATATGCCAATAGAATTGCAGGAAAAATATGGTGGCTGGGAATCAAAGCATGTGGTTGAATTGTTTGTAAAATATGCCAGAAAAGCATTTGAACTGTTTGGGAACAAGGTAAAATACTGGACAACATTTAATGAGCCTATAGTGCCTGTGGAGGCACAATATATGTATCAATTCCATTATCCGCTGATTGTGGATGGAAAAAAAGCTATGCAGGTTTTGTATAATACGGCACTTGCTTCGGCAAAGGTAATTGGGGAATTTAGGAAAATAGAATCGTTGAAAAAAGATGGGAAAATAGGAGTAATTTTGAATTTGACGCCATCGTATCCAAGAAGTGAAAATGAAGAGGATGTAAAGGCTGCGAAAATATCAGATGCATTTTTTAACAATTCATTTTTAGATCCTGCGATTTATGGTAAATTTCCTGAATTGCTGACAGATATATTGGAAAAGGATGGAGTTTTGTGGGAAAGTACAGAAGAGGAACTAAAAATTATTGCAGAAAATACAGTTGACTTTCTGGGAGTGAATTATTATCAGCCTAGAAGAATAAAGACAAGAGAAACAGAGTTTGATATTTCTAAAAATGGGTGGCTGCCTGATAAATATTTTGAAAATTATGATATGCCAGGGAAAAGAATGAATATTTACAGAGGATGGGAAATTTATCCGCAGGCGATTTATGATATTGCTAAAAATATTCAGGATAACTATAAAAATATAAAATGGTTTATTTCAGAAAATGGAATGGGTGTCGAAGGTGAAGAAAAATTTAAGAATGAACAGGGGATAATTGAAGATGACTATAGAATAGATTTTTTTAGGGAACATCTGACACATCTTCATAGAGCAATAGAAGAAGGCTCAAACTGCTTTGGCTACCACACTTGGACACCGATAGACTGCTGGTCTTGGACAAATGCCTACAAGAACAGATACGGATTTATCTCGGTAGATTTGCCAACACAAATAAAAACGATAAAAAAATCAGGATACTGGATAAAGAAAGTTTCTGAAACTAACGAAATTGATAGTTGGGATATTTAAATTTAAGTAAAATATCTATAACTTCTGAGTTTTAGCTTTAAAGTGTTTTTACTATAAATTTATACGATTTTGAAAAATAATAAAAAATAGAAATTATATTTGAGGTGAAAAAATGGAAAGAACTTTTAAGGAAAAATTATCTGAAAAATTAATGAGTTTTGCGGGAATTATTGGGAAAAATATTTATTTGCTTAGTTTAAGGGATGCTTTTATGCTTTCATTTCCGCTTACAATGTTTGGTTCAATTTTGCTTGTTGTAACAAACTTTCCCGGGTTTAGCGAAAAGGCTAGGGAAGGGCTTGGAGCTCTGATGGGACATTCGATAGAAAGCTCAATGCTGCTTATGTCGATATTTGTAAGCATAGGGATTGGTTATTATCTGTACTTGTATAAAAATCCGAAGAGAACGCAGGATGCAATATATTCTGGGGCTGTAGCGCTCGTATCATTTTTTATAGTAACGCCTTTTTCAGTCATTATTTGGACTTCCTGTAATATTGAATCCTATACTTGCAATACCGTGGATACTGGGATCACCAATAACAATTTCAATTGCCTATTTTGCAACAAAAATTGGATTAATGCCTAGAACAACGGGAGTGGCGGTACCATGGACTATGCCTCTTGGAATAAGCGGAACGCTTGCAACAAATTCAATTATGGGGGGAGTAGTGCAAATAGTGGGATTTGTTGTAATGGTGCTTTTATGGATACCGTTTATACTGTATTCCCAAAAGCAGTATGAAGAAGAAAAAAGAAAAAATGAAAATGAAGCGAAAGAGAAAGAATAGTTATTAAAAATTATGGGCTATGTTATTTGAACAAATATAGTCCATTTTTTCTCCGTTCCACTTTTTTACAATATTGACTTTAAAGGATAAATATCTTATAATGAAAAAAATTACTCAAGGAGATGAAAGACAATGTTAAAATACAGGGAAATTGCTCAGGAATTAAGAAATAAAATAATAAATGGAGATTATATTCCAAATGAAAAGCTTCCAAATGAAAAGGAAATGTGTGAAAAATACAAGGCAAGCAGGATTACCGTAAAAAAGCCATGGATTTACTGGTTTCAGAAGGGCTGATAATAAAAAGGAGAGGTTCTGGAACATTTGTAAAGGACATGAGGGATGACGATGCAATAGAAATCGCCATGAAAAAGCAGTTTATGGGATTTAAGGCAACTCATGGAAGTAAAAAGGTTACATCTGACATTATAAAGTTCAAAGTTATCCCGGCTTCAGCCGAAATAGCCGAAAAATTAAAAATAGAAAGAAATGATTTTGTCTATTATATTGAAAGAGTGCGTTACTTAAACGACGAACCTTGTGTTATCGAATACACCTATATGCCAATATCTACAATCAAAGGGTTAAAAGAGAATGTGTTAAAGGATTCTATTTATGAATATATAGAAAACACATTAAATTTAAGCATTCAAAGTGCACATAGGGTAATAAAGGCGGATTTACCAACGGATCTGGAAAAAAAGTATTTAAGAATCAAGGAGCCGATTCCTATTCTGGAAGTTGAACAAGTCGCTTTTCTATCAAACGGACAAATTTTTGAATATTCAAAATCGCGACATAGAGGGGATAAAACAGAAATAAAAATGATAGAAGTGAGATAATTATAAAAATTAAATTATGTATAATAAAAATCTTTTAAAATTAAGTTTAAAAGTTGTGAATATGCTGCTTAAAATTTAGGTTTATATAATTTTTACCGGTTCATTTTTAAATAGAGCTGGGTATAAGATAAATTCTTTTAGAAAAATTTGAAAAAAAAATAAAAATATATTGAAAAAATGCTCTTCAAATGATATAATTTTATAATGTAAACAATTATGAAAAAAATGTTAAATTAGATAGGAATTTGGAGAAATTTTATGAATAAGAGCGAAGTGTTTCAAAGCTTCTTTAACAAGGAAAAAATATCGGATTTTGAGATAAATAAAGTTTCGATTAATTCGAAGGAACTTGATAAAAATGATGTTTTTGTCGCTATCAGGGGCGGGAACAATTTTGTTAATGAAGCATTGGAAAAAGGGGCTTTGGCTGTTTATGACAGTGAAGCTGTGCAAATTGATGAAAAATATGCCAATCGTGCATTTTTTGTAAAGGACAGTGTTGAATTTTTGCAGAATTTTGCTAGGGAGTGGCGAAAGAATTTAGATATAAAAGTAATAGGAATTACGGGGAGCAACGGGAAAACGACTGTAAAGGACATGATTTACCACTTGCTTTCACAAAAATATAAAGGGAAAAAGACTGAAGGGAATTACAATAATCATATTGGACTGCCCTTCACTTTGTTGCGTGCTGAAAAAGATGATGAGTTTATCATTCTGGAAATGGGAATGAGCGGCTTTGGGGAAATTGATCTGTTGGGTCAGATTGCGTTGCCTGATATTAATGTCATTACCAACATTGGTGAATCACATCTGGAATTTTTGAAAACGAAGGAAAATGTTTTTCTAGCAAAGACGGAGATTATTCCGTATATCAAAAATACGCTTGTAATCAATGGCGACGATGAGTATTTAAAAAATATCAAAGCCGAAAATATTGAAGTTGTAAGAGCCTTGAATCTGGAAAGTAATGAGTTTAAGGAGAAAACGTCTGATTTTTATTATGGGGACGTTCATTTTAACGAAAGCGGAACTGAATTTTTTCTAAAATATTTTGGAAAAATTTGTCAAAGCACGGTTGAAAGAAATTATAAGACGAATGTTCTGGGAGAACATAATGTATTAAACTTAGTTATGGCAATTGCTGTGGCTAAACAGTTCGGAATGGAAGATAAAGTAATCGGTGAAGCTGTGAAAAATATTGGCTTGACTGGAATGCGGTTTCAAATAATTGAAAGCGGCAGTACAACATATATTAATGACGCCTATAATGCAAGTCCAATGTCTATGGAGAAGTCACTTGAAACATTTTCCCAAATATATAACGACAGGTTAAAAGTCGTGGTTCTGGGGGATATGCTGGAACTGGGAGAAAACGAGCTTGAACTTCATAGCGACATTTTTAATACAATAAAAAATATAAAATTTGACAAGCTTTATTTGTTTGGAAAAAGAATGAAAAGTCTATTTGAAAAAATAAAGGAAAATGTGGACAATGGGAATTCAGAAAATGAAAATTTGAAAAATAAGGAATTTGGACATTTTGATGAAAAGGAAGAGATAAAAGAAAAAATAAGACAGATTTCAAAAGAAAAGGTAGTGCTGTTAAAAGCATCACGGGGAATGAGATTAGAAGAAATCATAGAAAAATAAATATTTTAAATGAAGAAAGGAGAAGAGTTTTTTATTACTGCATAATTTGTTTGAGTATGGATTATTGAGTAAAAAAATTCTACAATAAGGAATGTTATATTTACTGCAAGAGTTATTTATAAATAACTGGAGAGTTTTACGTGTTTTTAAATCAATAATGTTGAGGGCATCTGTGGCGTTTATGATCGGGTTTTTGTTTATGCTGATTTTGGGTAAGCCGTTCATTGCCTGGCTTAAAAAGAAAAAATATGGAGATACAGCAAGGGAGGAAGGGCCTAAATCACATTTTGACAAGTCGGGAACGCCTACAATGGGAGGGCTTTTAATAATTGGCGCAATTTTATTTGCAACTGCCATCGCTGGTAATTTCACAAATAAATTTATTGTATTTCTGTTTATAATTACAATTTTATTTACGACAATTGGGTTTTATGATGATTATTTGAAATTAACAAGACATAAAAGCGGACTTTCTGGAAAGAAAAAAATATTGGGACAGCTTATCATTACAGCATTGACATTTTTGTTTGTATATAAATTTGGACTGGTTAATAAAACGGTTGATTTTTCAATAGTAAATCCATTATTTAAAAATTCATATTTATATATAACGCCTATTTTATTTTTCATATTTATGGGATTTGTAATTATTGGCTCTTCAAATGCGGTAAACTTGACAGACGGGCTGGACGGACTTGTAAGTGGGCCAATAATTGTAGTAAGTATTACGCTTCTTATAATAACATATTTGACAGGACACCATAATTATGCAAAATATTTAAATCTGTATCATATTCCAGAAGTATCAGAAATAACAGTTTACCTAGCTTCGGTAATAGGTGCGTTAATTGGTTTTTTATGGTACAATTTTTATCCGGCGCAAGTATTTATGGGAGATACTGGCTCTCTGACACTGGGAGGAATTTTAGGAATTATCGTTATTTTCATAAAACAGGAATTGTTATTGCCAATTGCTGGATTTATATTTATTATGGAGGCCTTGTCAGTTATGATTCAAGTCTGGCATTTTAAAACTTTTGGAAAACGGGTATTCAAGATGGCTCCAATTCACCATCACTTTGAACTACTAGGGCTTCCTGAAACAAAAGTTACAATAAGATTCTGGATTGTTTCAATAATGACATGTCTATTAACATTTGTAATTTTGAAATTAAGATAAATAATAAAGCAGGGGATTTTTCCCCTGCAAACTAATTTTAAATTTTATCTTTGAGTATTTAACTAAGTAATTTTTCTAACGTAAGGGCATCAAACGCCATGCCCTCTTTCGCAATAACGGTTATTTTAACATTGTATAATTGACTACTGCTTAGACAAGCGGGGATTAGTGCGTAGCACTTTCGCCAAAATCTTCAGATGCTATAATTTGAAGAAATTGAAATAACTAATATTGCGAAATAAAAGGGGATGGCGACTGTTCCCCTTTGCGTTGAAATAAAAAATAACATAAAAAATAAAAGAAATAATATTTATTAACAATAATTTACTTTTATAAAAAATAATTTAGTTGAGTACTTAAGAATTTGGAATTTAGAAATATAAAATAAATAATAGAAAGAGGAAAAAATCACATGGATAAAAAGGGAATTGTATTTGGTGCTGGGTTAAGCGGGCTTGGCGCTAAGGAACTGCTGGAAAAAAATGGATATGAAGTATATTTGATAGATGACAAGGCTGCGATGCCGTCAGCAGAGGGAATTAGACTTTTGAATGAGGAAAAAATTGAATTTATAGTAAAAAGTCCAGGGATTCCTTGGAAGGCGGAACTTCTGAAAGTTGCAAAGGAAAAGGGTATTAAGATTATTTCAGAAATTGATCTGGCTTATAAATATGTGGATAAAAATATAAAAATTATTTCGTTTACTGGGACAAATGGAAAAACTACAACATCTACTAAAATGGCAGAATTACTTAACTTTGCTGGATTTCGTGCAAAACTTGCTGGAAATGCAGGTTTTTCATTTGCAAAACTGGTGGCTGATGAGGAAGAGCTGGATTATATTGTGTTGGAGCTTAGCAGCTACCAATTGGAAAATAATCCGCAAATTCATTCAAATATCGCCGGGATAATTAATTTGACGCCAGATCATCTGACACGGTATGATACGGTGGAAGATTACTATATTACAAAGTTTGCGATTTTTGATAAGCAGACAGAAAATGATTTTGCGCTGATTAATCTGGATGATGAAGTTTTTGCAAAGCTATATGAACGAAGCGGGATAAAGGAGAAAATAAAGGCTCAAAAGGTGTATTTGAGTACAGAGGCAAAGGGAACAGTTTTTGTTTATGAAAATAATATCCGTGTAATGAAGGATTTGAATAAACGGATTGATGAAATTCAGAATTTTGGTGAAAAAATTGATGAAATTTCAGAAATTTTGTTAAAAACTGAAGAATTGTCATTAAAGGGTAGACATAATTTGGAAAATATGTTATTTTTGATAAGTTCGGCGAAAATATTGAATGTGGAAAATGAAAAATTAGTGAAATTTTTAAAATCGACAACTGCGCTTGAGCATAGACTGGAAAACTTTTTTGTAAAAGAAAATACGACGTTTATCAATGACTCTAAGGGTACAAATGTAGAATCAACATTAAAGGCGATTGATTCGTTTAATAATTCTATTATTATGATTTTAGGAGGAGATGATAAGAAAATTGATAATATGCCTCTGATTGAGAGAGTTAAGGAAAAAGTTGACTTTGTTTACCTGATTGGGGATAATGCTCAGATTTTGATTAATGATATGGAAAAAATTGGGTATAAAAATTATAAGAATTTGGAAACAGTTGAAAATGTGCTGAATTGTCTGAAGGGAAATTTAGATTTTTCAAAAAACCAGACAGTGCTGTTTTCACCTGCGACATCAAGTTTTTGCCAATTTAAAAGCTTTGAGCATAGAGGAAAAGTGTTTAAGGAATTGACACAAAAAATTATAGGAAAATAATTTTTATTTTTTGGAAAAATGTAATTTAGGAGAAAAAAGTGAATAGTAAAAAAATATTGGGAACGAGTTTTATAATTATAATTATAATGCTTTCAGCATTGAGTCTTATAACGATAGCAAGTCTCAGTTTTCCAAAAGGGCAAAAGGAATATGGAAAAAGCTATTATTTTTTAATGCGTCAGGCAATGTGGCTAGTTGTAGGATGGGGGCTGTTTGCATTTACAGCCAATGTAAATTATAAGAAGTATAAGGATATAGCGAAGTATTTATACGTTATAGGGGCTTTCGGGCTTATATTGGTGCTGCTGGCGGGAAAAACGGTAAATGGAGCAAAACGCTGGATTGATCTGCAAATAATACTGCTTCAGCCTTCAGAATTTGCTAAATTATTTTTAATTATTACGTTATCAACGCTTGCTTATATATTTAAGACACGAAATAAAATAAAAAAATTTCCTAAGATAACAAGTGGAATTATGATGATAAGTTCATTTATATATATGTTTCTTATTTTATTTGAAAAGGCATTTAGCAGTACGGCGCAAATTACAATAATAGCATTGACTTATTTATTCATTGCGGAAGTAAAATTTTCAATAATTTCGACTTATTCAGCAATAATTGGAATCGGAGGATGGCTTGCGATAACAAAGGTTGGATATAGGGTAAACAGGCTTGTTGAATATAAATCTAAAGACGGCGGAGGGCAGACCGCAGAATCGCTGATTGCCATAGCGAATGGAAAAGTTAGCGGAAGATTTTATGGAAATGGGCTGCAGAAATATAATTTTTTGCCGGAAATACATACAGATTATGTTTTTTCAGGATTTGCTGAGGAAAATGGATTTTTGGGAGTCTTGTTTTTATTGGGATTATATGCGGCCTTGTTAATTATAATAGGGATTGCATTGAGAAAAATAAAGGATTTGTATGCAAAATATCTATTAAGCGGCATTTTTATAATGTTTGCCACCCAGATAATTGGAAATGTAGCGGTTGCAAGCCAGCTGATACCTTCTACAGGGATTCCTCTTCCGATGATGAGTTACGGCGGAAGCACAATGATAGTAGTTATGATGACTTTAGGAATTGTTTATAATATATTGCGGGCGCTATACAGGCAGGAAATGGGAAGAAACCTTGATAAACTGCGGGAAATGGATTATATGATGTAGAAATAAAATAAATTTTGAATAATAAATAAAAACGAGAGGGAAAATAAAAAATGGAAAAGGTAGTATTTACTACAGGAGGAACAGGCGGACATATTTATCCAGCCTTGTCAATCGCAAAAAAAGTTAGGAAAAAGGGCATAGATACGCTATTTATCGGAACAAAGCACAGAATGGAAAAGGATATTGTCCCAAATGAAAATTTTAGGTTTGTTGGGCTGGATATACTGCCGTTAAGAAGTATAAAATCAGGATTTAAAATGATAACTGCAACGGCAGGCGCAATAAAACTGTTAAAAAAGGAAAAGCCTGCAAAAATTATAGCGTTTGGAAACTATATAACAATACCGGTGCTAATAGCGGCTAATGTGCTACGAATACCGTATTATTTACAGGAACAGAATCACACAATGGGGCAGGCCAACAAATGGTTTTACAAAGGTGCAAAAAAGGTATTTATCGCTTTTGAAAATACACTTGAAGGCATCAAGGAAAAATATAAAAGAAAATTTGTTGTGACTGGAAATCCGCTGAGGGAAGAGTTTTACGGGAAAAATAAACAGGAGGAAAGACGAAAGCTTGGAATAAAGGATGATGAAAGAGTCGTTCTTGTAATTGGTGGAAGTCTTGGTGCTAAGAATATAAACGAGGCAATTTTGAAAAAATGGAAAACGATAATGGAAGACAAGAGAATACGATTGTTCTGGGCGACAGGAAAAGATAACTATGAAGCATCAACTTACAGAATAAGAGATTTTGGAACAGCGGTGGTTGAGCCATATTTTGAAAATGTTCCAGAATTGATGGCAGCTTCCGATATTGTAATCTGCCGTGCGGGAGCTTTGACTATTTCTGAACTTATCCAGCTTGAAAAACCGTCAGTATTGATTCCATACGACTTTGTCGGACAAAAGGAAAATGCAGATGTGCTGGAGTATGCAAATGGTGCAAAAATATTTACAAACGAAACAGCAGAAAAAGCGATAGACGAAGCATTATCAATAGTGCGACAGGCATCAATGCTGGAATTTATGAGTGAAAATGTAAAAACCTTGAAAAAAGGCAATTCAGCAGAAATAATAGTAAAAGAAATGGGAATTTGAATAAATAAACTAACAACAAGAAAAGAAAATTTGGAGGAGAAATGCTAACAAAAGTAAATAACGTATATTTTAGCGGAATAAACGGAATTGGAATGAGCGGACTTGCAAAAATTCTGGCATCGGACGGATTTAATGTGGCAGGTTCAGATTTGGAAAGAAAGCCTGTAACTAAAGATATGGAAGATATGGGAATAAAAGTTTACATAGGGCAAGTGGAAGAAAATGTAAAGGATAAAGGGATAGATTTATTTGTATATTCAACTGCAATAAGAGAAACAAACCCTGAATACAAATATATTGTTGATAATAATATAAAAAAAATAAAAAGAGGGGAGCTGCTTGCTGAAATAATGAATAGATTTGATGGAATCGCTGTGGCAGGAACTCACGGAAAGACTACTACAAGTTCAATGATGAGCGTGGCACTTTTGGAAAAGGAGCCGTTTATAGTGGTAGGAGGAATTATTCCAGAAATAAGCAGTAACAGTCAGATTGGGAACTCAGAATATTTTATTGCCGAAGCTGATGAAAGTGACAATTCATTTTTATACATAAAACCAAAATATTCTGTTGTAACAAATGTGGAGGCTGATCATTTGGATCATCACGGAACTTTTGAAAATATAAAGAAATCATTTGAGCAGTTTATCGACAGTACCGAAAAAATTGCTGTTCTTTGCATGGATACTGTTGGAAAAGTTGGGCTTAATATAAAAAATAAAAATGTGGTCTGGTATAGCATAAAAGATGAAACGGCTGATATTTACGCCAAAAATATAAGAGTGGAGGATGGAATAACAAGTTTTGAAGTTGTGAAAAAAGGTGAAGATTTGGGCACATTCAGCTTGAGCATTCCAGGAGATCATAATGTTTCAAATTCACTTCCGGTAATTTATTTTGCCCATGAATTTAACTGCAATATGAAAAAAGTAAAGGAAAGAATCTTAAAATTTAAAGGCGCAAACAGAAGATACCAAGTTATTTACGATAATAATTTGAGATTAATTGACGACTATGCACATCATCCAACAGAAGTGAAAGTAACAATCAATGCGGCACATAATACTGAAAAAGGCAAAGTAACTGTAATTTTCCAGCCTCACAGATACAGCCGCACAAAATTTTTCTTTGATGATTTCGTAACTTCATTAAAAGACGCTGATGACTTGATTTTACTTCCAATATATGCAGCAAGCGAGGATAACACTTACGGTGTAACTTCAGAATTGCTTGCAGAAAAAATCGGAGGAAATGTCAGGGTGCAAACTCAGGAAGAAATAGAAGACATTATAAAAAATGATAGAAATAGTGGAAATACTTATGTATTTATGGGAGCTGGAAGCGTATCAAGAGTGGCTCATGAGATTGCAAATGACTTGAAAAAGATGGAAATTGATGGTTAGAATAAATAATATTGTAGAATAACTGATACAATAACGCTTATACAAAGATTCATAGAAAGTGAGAGTAAAATAAAAAATGGAAATAATAAAAAATGCCAAGATGAAGGAATATTCAAATATGAAAGTTGGCGGAACGGCAAAAGAGCTTATTTTCATAGATGACAAAAATGAATTAAAAGAAGTTTTACAAACCAGAAATAATATTTTCCTTTTAGGAAATGGAACAAATACCCTTATTAATGACGGAAATTTGGATATAAGCTTTTTGTCATTGAAAAGGTTAAAAAATATAACAGTTGAGGAAAAAGTTGAAAACGGGGAAAAAGAGGACAGCTATGATTTGGTAAGAGTGGAAGCTGGACTGGATCTGGACGATTTAATAGATTTTATGGAAAAACATAATTATTCAGGACTGGAAAATATTACGGGCATTCCAGGATCTGTTGGCGGACTTGTAAATATGAATGGTGGAGCTTACGGAACAGAAATTTTTGACTGCATTGAAGAAGTGGAAGTCTGTAAAAATAACGGAGAAATTGTAAAAATTAGGACAGCAGACTTGAACTTTAAATACAGAACTACTGAGATAAAGGAAAACAAATGGATTGTAGTTTCTGCCCTTTTCAAATTTGGGTTCGGATTTGACAAGGCTGCTTCAGAAGATAAGAGGGAACAGAGAAAAGCAAAGCATCCGCTAGACTTGCCTAATTTAGGAAGTACATTTAAAAATCCAGAAGGGACATTTGCGGCAAGACTTATTTCTGATGCTGGTTTAAAGGGGTATAGAGTTGGAGATGCGGCAGTTTCGCCAAAACATCCAAATTTTATAACAAATTTAGGAAATGCCACTTTTAATGACGTTATTTCTGTTATTGAACATGTAAAGGAAACTGTCTTTGAAAAATCTGGAGCAAAGCTGGAAACAGAAATAGTAATACTGAAAGGTTGATTTCAAATCAGATATCAATGAACAAGCCTAAGCATTTGAACTTAGTTTTTGATTAATTTTATCATAAATTTAAATAAATTTATTTAATATGTTGAATAAAATCAAAAAAAAGTGTATAATAATAGAAAAAACGGAGTTTGAATATGAAAAAGTCAGTTAAGGTATTAATTTTATTATTTTTATTGGCGGGAATGATGTTTTTTGGTAAAAGATTTGTAGATACGGATTATTTTAAAATTCAGGAAGTTCTAATAGAAGGGCATTCAAAATTGTTAAAGCAGGATATAGCTGTTCAGTTGGAACAGATGAAAGGTAAAAATATTGTGTATCTAAACACCAATGAAATTGAAAATCTTATAAAAACCGATGTGAGAGTAAAAAAAGTATCGGTAAAAAAACTTTTTCCAAGCAAAATAAAGGTAATTCTGGAAGAAAGGGAGCCTTATGCGTATGTGAAAAAGGGAGATAAAACACTTTTAGCAGATAAAGATTTAAATATATACGGTGATATTTTAGAAGATCCTTCAAAAAATATTCCTGTAATAGATTACACAAGTGATGAAAGTTTAAATCAAATAAAAACAATACTTTCTAAAATAAAAAATAAAGACTTTTATGCTATGATTTCAGAAATACGGCAATCTGAAAAAAATTATGAAATAATACTTAATAATAATGTAAAAATTATAACAGATACTTTAGTAACGGAAAAAAAATATAATGATGCATATAAACTGTACGAAAAGATAAAAAAAGAAAGACCCGTAACTTCTATGGATTTGAGATTTATAGATATTGTTGTGAAATAATACTGTGTGTTAAAATAAGAGAAAGGAGAAGCTACTTTAATTAAGTTATAGTAATCTTAAGTAGCAAAGAAAAAATGGATAACTTTAGTAATGCAGCGAAACTGAAAGTAGTGGGAGTAGGTGGAGCTGGTGGAAATGCAATAAACGATATGATTGAAAGTAATATAACGACTGTTGATTTTATAGCGATAAATACAGATCAGCAGGATTTAGATAGATCAAAAGCACCTATAAAAGTTCTTTTAGGGCGAGGAATGGGGGCTGGAGCGGATCCTGAAAAAGGGAGGATTGCGGCAAAGGAATCAGAAGAAAAAATAAAAGAAGTGCTAGAAGGAACAGATATGCTGTTCATAACTGCTGGAATGGGTGGTGGAACAGGTACAGGAGCATCTCCAATAATTGCTGAAGTTGCAAAAGCAATGGGAATTTTAACTGTAGCAATTGTTACAAAGCCATTTGGATTTGAAGGGCCATTAAAGAAAAATAATGCTGCAGTTGGAATTGATAATTTAAGAGAAAATGTGGACACATTAATTGCCATTCCAAATGACAGGCTTTTTGAAATACCAGGAATGAATATTTCATTGATGAATGCCTTTAAAGAAGCGAATAGCGTTTTGAAAATGGGAATAAAAGGGATTTCTGACTTGATTACAAAACAAGGGATTGTAAACTTGGATTTTGCAGATGTAAAATCCATTATGCAAAACTCAGGAATTGCAATGTTAGGATTTGGAGAGGCAAATGGCGATGAAAAAGCTAAGAGTGCAACAGCACAGGCATTAAACAGCCCATTGCTGGAAAAATCCATTGAAGGAGCAAGAAAAATCTTGATAAACGTTACAGCTGGGCCGGATATTGGGTTACAGGAAATACAGGAAGTTGCTCAGACAATCGCAGAAAAAGCAGGGCATGATAAGGCTAACTTATTATGGGGATACATTATGGAGCCTGAACTGGAAGGCACAATAAGCGTGTCACTGGTAGCGACAGATTTTCAGGAAGAATTTTTAACAACTAATCCAGAAGAAGCTTCAAGAACAATTAGGTTTGCACCGGAAGAAGAAAAAGCAGACGTAGAAAATAAAGTGGAAGAAGCTGATGAAGAAAATAATTATCAAAATGAAGAAGATGGTTACGAAGAAGACAAAGAAGAGGATGATAATTTTGTATTGCCGCCATTTTTTGAAGAGTAATCAAAAAACAAGCCTAATGCAAAGAAAGTTATTTTAAAACAATTTATTATAAAAATACAAACTATTTAGCGGATAATCTTAAATAGTTTTATTTTTGTCTATTCAAATTTTGAAAAAAAGAAGACGGTATAAATAATTTTGAAAATGGCTTGATTTTGTTAGTTTTTTTTGTTATAATTATATAACCTGCTCTATTTATGGAAGTAGGGCTAAAAAGCCATAGGAAAGGAGAAAGAAATGAGAAATTACGAAATTATGTTTATTTTGTCTACACAATTGACAGATGAAGAAAAACAGGCTGGAGTTGCATTTGTAGAAAATACATTGACAGCCGCTGGAGCAACTGAAGTTAAGACAGAAATCTGGGGAGATAGAAAATTAGCTTACCCAATCAAGAAAAAAGAAAATGGATATTATGTTTTAACAACATTCCAGGCAGATGGGACTAAGTTTACTGAAATTGAAGCAAAATTAAACATTAACGAATCACTTTTGAAATACATGATTGTTAAAAATGATTAATTTTAAATAACTTAAGTTATAAGAGGGTTAATGCTTATAAATTAAATTTGAGGTTTTGTTATTTTAAATTTTAAAAATAAATATAAAAATTAGGGGGAAAAATTATGAATGTAGTAATACTGATGGGAAGAATGACAAGAGATCCTGAGTTAAAATATACTTCAGGAGGAAAGGCGTTTGCAAATTTTTCATTAGCTGTGCAAAAAACAAGAGATGAAGTGGAGTTTATTGACTGTACTGTCTGGGAGAAAACCGCAGAAACAATTGCCGAATATTTTAGAAAAGGTAACAGAATTCTTGTACAGGGACGTTTGAGCGTAAGCAGTTACGAACAGAACGGTGAAAAAAGAAGAATGACAAGAGTTGTTGTAAACAGCTTTGAATTTGTTGAAAGTGCAGGAAGTTCTGGAAATAGTGGAGGTTACCAGCAAAACAAATCTTTTAGCAGCAATAACAGCAAACCGGTACAAAATGATACTTTTGATAACGATAATGATGACATGGATGACGATGAAGAGTTTCCATTTTAATAACAGTTAAGTAAATTTTATAATAAAAAATAAAATTTGCTATAAAAGTTTTAGGAGGTGCAAATTAATGAGAGCTAAACCAGTTACAGAATTTAAAAGAAGAAAAAGACGTCCAAAAGTTAAATTTAAAGTAGAAGATATTAATTATAAAAACGTTGAACTGTTAAAAAACTTTATGAATGATAAAGGAAAAATCTCTCCAGCGAGAGTAACAGGATTAGAAGCTAAAGTTCAAAGAAAAATTGCCAAAGCAATCAAAAGAGCTAGACAAATCGCTTTAATGCCTTACACAAAAATTGAAAAATAATAAGTTTTTGTTTTTATAAATTTTTAAGACTATTTAAGATGAGTATAACTTATTTTTAGATAGTCTTTTTTTTTGAAAAAATATGGAAAAATTAAGAATAATATTGTATAATGTATAAAATTGCTTCAAAATTGTATTGCTACAAATAAAGAATTGATTACTGTAATAAATTTTAGGCTGATTCGGTTTTGGAGAAGTTTAAGTATATAAAATTAGGTGGTAGTAAAAATGTTGAATAAAAGTAGAGTTGTATTTTTGCTTTTTTTATTTATTTTTATGATGAGTTGTGACAAAAAGGAGAGTCAGGAGAAAAAGAAAAATTCAGAAAATATACAGAATAAAGCTGCACAGGAAAATATTTTTTCAAATAATTCAATTGAAAAAATAATTGAAACTTTTTCTAAAAAGTCTAAAGATAATAAAATAAGTATTGGAGATTTTGAAAAATTGGCGTATGAAAACAAGAACTACTATTATGCTAAAATCCATTCAAAGGGAGATGCTATTTATGCGTTGGATTACAGCGGAATAAGTGCTACAAGCATATTTTTAAAGGTAGGAAAGGTGGATGGGGCTAATCTTGCAATAATTGAAAATATGGTAATTAATCTGATACAAGTATCTGATGAAAACATCAAGGAAGCTGAAGCAAGAGCAATTTATACAAAAATCTTGGCGAATTTGGGAGATAAGGAACTGTCAAGCTTACTGACATATACAAATGGGATAACTTATGGAATCCAGATAGACTCTGTAACAAGTGAATTTATATTTTATGCAAGGGAATCAGAAACTGAAAATACTGTAACAAGTATTCAAAATTTAAATTTTAAAAATAATGATGAAAAAAATACTAAAGTGGCAGTAAACTTGAAATAAAAGCAATAATTTAAGAAATAAAAAACAGGAGGGAAGATGAATTTAGAAGCATTATTTGGACTTTTACAAGGACAGGATTTAGGAAAATTGACAGAACAGATAGGAGGAAGCAGCACGCAAGTAAAAAATGGAGTAGCGGCAGCCTTGCCTGCAATATTGGCAGCAGTCAATAAAAATGCAAACAACAGTGAAAAAGCGGAAGGATTGAACAATGCGTTAAATCAGCACGACGGTTCTTCAGTATTAAATAATCTTGGAAGTTATTTGCAAAATCCTGATTTAAAGGATGGTGCAGGAATTTTAGGACATTTGTTTGGAAATAATACACAAAATGTAGCAAACGCCGTTTCACAGTCAAGCGGACTTGATAACCAAGGAAGCATGAAAATCTTACAAACATTGGCTCCACTTGTATTAGGAGCATTGGGACAGCAAAAAAAAGAAAATAATCTGGATGCACAAGGAATCGGAAACTTAACTTCAAACCTTGCATCAAACTTCACAGGTGAAGGTGGAATTATGAGCACAATTACAAACATGCTCGATGCAAATAAAGATGGAAACGTAGTGGACGATGTAATGGGATTAGTTGGGAAATTTTTTGGCGGTAAAAAATAGAAAGTGTAAAAAATAAGTATGAAATTAGGCAAAGGGACTATTTTATTTTTAAAGTTATCTCATAAAAGCCTAATTTTTTTTGATTTTTATATAAATTTTTAGTTATTAAGGATGGTAAATAATGAAATTTTTGATGATTGGAATTGGTGGGGGAATTGGGGCGATTCTTCGGTATTTGATTAGTGCTGTGCCTCTGAAAGTGAGTTTTCCTGTACAGACTTTTGTTACGAATGTTTTGGGCGCAATTTTGATTGGGGTTGTTGTTGAGGTGGTGGCTGGGAAGCAGGTTTCACAGAATTGGAGTTTATTCTGGAGAGTGGGGATTTGTGGAGGATTTACGACGTTTTCTACATTTTCGCTGGAAACGTATAACTTGATTGAGAAGGGGAACACTTGGATTGCATTGGGATATGCGGTTTTGAGCGTTGTGCTGTCAGTTGTGGGGGTTTTTATTGGAAGAGGGGTTGTTAGAGCGGCATAAAAAGTGTAATGTAAAAAATTGGAATATTTTTATTAATTTTTGGTATGAAAAAACTTGAATATTTAGTGAAGGAGTTAATATGGATAAGGAGCATTCAATAGAAAATACGAAAAAATATGCGATACTGGAGGTTATGTTCTTTAACGGATATTCAGTAGGGATGCAGAGTTTTGTGCTTTTGAGCTTGGCGATTTATTTTAATATGAGTTCTTTTTTTATATCAATTGTATCATCATTGCCAACAGCAGGATATTTGCTGCAGATATTTACTAAGCGGGTAAATCTTCTGCTTGGAAGCAGGAAAAGGACGATGGTAATAGCGGCGACTGTTTCAAGGCTGGTTATTTGTGTTATGCCTTTTGCTGTTCTTTTTGATATAAGAAGGCAGGAAGTCTATTTTGCGGTAATGCTTATTTACGCTCTTGTTTCGCCTTTTTCAAATAACGTCTGGACAGCTGTGATGACGAAGATTATTGATAAAAAGGAAAGGGGGAAATATTTTGGGAAACGTAATTTGTTTTCATCGTTATCTACTGTGGTTTACACTTTGTTTTATGGATATGTCTTATCAATGCCAGACAGGAAAAATGCAATGCTTATCTTGACAACGGCAATGTCACTTTCGGCAATAGGTTCAGCAATATTTATGTGTCTTCATTATGTTCCTGATTCAGAAAGCAATATAAAAAAAGTGAGCATAAAGACAGCATTTAAAAATAAAAATTTTGTCGTTTATTTAAAATTTGCTTCTGTGTGGCTGTTTACATGGGAATTTCTAAAGCCAATGACAGAATATTATAGAATCAAAGTGCTTGGAGTAAATACAATGTTTATTTCCCAAATGGGAGTTCTAACAGCGATATTGTCAAGCATACTTTATCTAGTTTATGGAAAATTGTCTGATAAATACGGAAACAAGACAATGTTAAGAATGGGAATATTTTTTACAACATATTACGTGCTTACCTATTTTTCAATGACTCAGGACAATAAAATGTCAATGCTTTTTGCAGCCGCAGTAATTGATGCGATAGGATTTACAGCGATAACATTAAGTTTACTGAATCTGATGATGGAAGTTTCAGGCGAGCCTGCTGATGCTTATGTGGGAGCTTATGCGATGGTTTCAGGGCTTTCAGCAATATTGGCAGGATTGTTTGGTGGAATACTGGGAAAATTTATAAATAATGGGGTAATTTATATTTTCGGAGAACAATTTTACACAATAAGATTTGCCTTTGTTATAGGATTTATTTTAAGATTGTTTTCATTGCTGGAATTGACGAGAGTTTATTCGTTTGAGAAAACATTTGTGTACGCTGGGGGAAGCAGCCGTATAAAAAGCATGTTTTCAAAAATAATGTTCTCAGGCTCAAGATACGTTATTCATTCTAATAAAGGAAAAAATGAGGATTTTGATGAACAAAATGTGGATAAGGAAGAGAATGTTAATGGTAAATCTGATGAAAGTAGGGAAGAGTTATAATTAATTTGTAGACAGTTATAGGAGTAAAAAGTTGTAGAAATTGAGTAGCATAGTAAGGAGTCAAGACCCCCTTGTCAAAGAGTGTAGAAAAACAAGGAAATTAAATATTAAAAAATATTGTGTTTATCGGAATTTTCAGACTTTTACAAATGAGTAAAAGTTTTGTGGAATAGGAGAATTTTATGAAAAAGATTTTAGAAAAAATTGGGAAAGATGAGTTGTTGGAGTATTCACGTTTAGGAGATAAATTTTCTGTTGGAAATTATATTGGAAGTAGTAATGATTTTCATATTTTTACATCAATTAATCCATATGGAAAATACGAAGGTTATAAATTTTTAAAAGAAGAAGAAGAATTGAAAAGATTAGGAAGAAATAAGTGGTATTTAGAATTAATGAAGGAGAAAATACGAGAAAGAACTTTAAATAAAGGGAAAACTGTTATTTTAAGAAAAGATAATTTTTTTGAACATTTATTTGAATATTTTATAAAAAATAAAATAAGATTGCAAATTTCTTATGATAGAGATTGGAATAACAATGGCTATTTAATTAAAAATTCAGATGAATTTTTTTGGTTTCATTTTTGTGATGAAAAAGATGAAAACGAAGAAGAAATTATAAAAAAATATGGAGTAAAAATTATAAGAGCAGGAAAAAACGTTATAAAAGATATTATTGTAGAAGATAGCGAAATTAAAAAAAATAAATTGATAAAAGTTTATGATTTGGACGATGTTTTAGGTGATATTATTTTTCAAGATAATAATTATATTTTGATTTATGAGAAGGATTTATTTTTTGGCGATTATAAATTTACGATATTAAAAATGTCTGATATTGAAGAAATTAACGATAGAATGAATTTAATAGAAACAAAAGATATAAATTTAGAAGAAATTTTTCCAAATATTGTAAAAATGAAAATAGAAGAAGTTTTGAAAAAGTGCTTTGAAAATAAAATATTAGTGCATTTTGAGTATGAGAAATCATATTCTGAAAAATTTGGGATAATTGAAAGATTTGATAATGAGAAAATAATTTTAAAAGAAATAGATAAAATGACGGGAATTTTTATTTCTAAATCGGAAATATTGGTTGAAGATGTTTCATTTTTGTTTGTGAGAAATTGCAAAGTTTTGGGAATTGAGAAGTAAAATTTATGAAAAAAGGCTTTGTTCTTTATTGAATGGAGTCTTCTTTTATTTTTGTTATGTTTTATATGATTTCAAAAATTTCAGAAACGTTGTAAACAAATATCAAAAATGATATAATTTAAAAATAAATTTAAATAAAAATAATTTGATAAATAATGGAGAAAAGGAAAGGAAATTTAATGAGTTTAGTTCAGTTTAATAAGGTATATAAGCAATTTGCAGGGGAATATATTTTGAGAGATGTTAATTTTACGATTGAAGAAAGAGATAAGATTGGGCTTGTGGGGGTAAATGGAGCTGGGAAGTCTACAATTATCAGGATGCTTTTGGGGGAAGAGCGGATTGATGGGAATGAGAATAATCTTAATGAGTTTGGGGAAATTGTGAAAAGTGGGGCTACAAAAATTGGGTATTTGGCACAGAATACGGAGTTTTCGGATGAAAAAAATACGATTTACGAGGAAATGATGACTATTTTTGAGGAAGAGAGAAAAATCTGGGACGAGATTCAGAAGGTTAATATGCTTTTGGGAACAGCGAACGAAGATGAAATGGAAAAGCTGATTAATAAATCTGCTGAACTTTCTTCTATTTACGAGGCAAAAAATGGTTATGAGATTGAATACAAGATTAAACAGGTGCTTACAGGGCTTGAGCTTACTGGAGAATATGAGAATTTGTTATTGCAGGATTTGAGTGGTGGAGAAAGAACACGTGTTTCACTTGCAAAACTGCTTTTGTCTGAACCTGACTTGCTGATTCTTGACGAGCCGACAAACCATCTGGACTTGATTTCGATTGAGTGGCTTGAGGATTATTTGAAAAAGTATAATAAGGCGTTTTTGCTTGTTTCTCACGATAGAATATTTTTGGATAATGTCTGTACAAAAATTTTTGAGTTGGAAAATAAAAAATTGCATAAGTATGACGGAAATTTTTCGTCGTTTATTCTTCAAAAAGAGATGATTTTGAAGGGCGAAATTAAGCGGTATGAGAAGGAGCAGGAAAAAATTAAGAAAATGGAGGAATATATTGACAGATTTCGAGCTGGAATAAAGGCAAGACAGGCGAAAGGACGACAAAAAATACTGGATAGAATCGAGAGAATGGAAGATCCTGTATTTAATCCGCAAAGAATGAGGCTAAAATTTGAAGCGGCTAAAATGAGCGGAGAAAATGTATTGAAAGTTAGAAATTTGTCTAAAAGCTTTGACGGGAAAAAAGTTTTGAATAATATAAATTTTGAGCTTTTCCGTGGAGAAAGAGTTGGAATTATTGGAAAAAATGGAATTGGGAAATCTACACTTCTAAAAATACTTTTGGATAAGTTGCCAAAGGATACAGGGGAAATTGAATTTGGAACAAGGCTAAAAATCGGATATTATGATCAGAATCATCAGGAATTTTCACAGGAAAGCACAATTTTACAGGAAATAAATAATTCACTTGATTTGACGGAAGAATACTTGCGAACACTTGCAGGTGGATTTTTGTTTTCAGGAGATGATGTGCAGAAAAAAATCAGTATGCTAAGCGGTGGAGAAAGAGTTCGTGTGGCATTTTTGAAACTTTATATGGAAAAAGCCAACTTTTTGATTTTAGATGAACCGACGAACCATCTGGATGTTTATTCCATCGAAGTGCTGGAGGACGCTTTAGAGGATTTTGACGGAACAATGCTTGTTGTTTCCCACAACAGACACTTTTTAGACACAATCTGCAACACAATTTACTGCCTTGACGAAAACGGACTTACAAAATTCAAAGGAAATTACGAAGACTACAAAGAAAGCCTAAAAACAGCAAAATCAGCTTCTCAAGGAACAGACCTCGAAACGAAGGAAGAGAAAAAACTTTCATATCAGGAGCAAAAGGAACAGTCAAGAAAAATCGCAAAATTGAAACGTGATATTGAAAAACTGGAAAAGGAAATGGAAAAAATTACAGAAATGAGAGAAAACTTGAATACAGAATATGAAAAGGCTGGAAAAGAAAACAATATGGAAAAACTGATGGAAGTGCAGGAAAAGCTGGACAAACTGGAAGAAGAAGAGATGGAGAAGATGGAAGAGTGGGATGTGAAGAGTGGGGAGTTGGAAAATTTAGAATAAATTTTAATTGATATAAAATAAAAAATTGTAAAAAATAAAGTATTAATCGGAGTTTATAAATTTTTATCGATGGTTAAAAAACGAGAGGAGAAAAGTGAATTATATAGGATCAAAATATTCTCTAATAGATTTTTTAGTTCAGTCAGTAGAAGATTTTACAAAATTTAAGACATTTGAAGATAAGAAATTTTGTGATATTTTTTCTGGAACTTCTATTGTGGGAATGGAATTTAAAAAAAGAGGATGTAAAGTTATAGCAAATGATATTCAGTATTATAGTTATGTTTTGGCAAAACACTTTATTGAAAATAATTGTAAAATACAGGACAAATATTCAAAAGAATTTAATGAACTTAAAGGAAAAGAAGGATTTATATTTCAAAATTACTGTATGGGTTCAGGAAGTGAAAGAAATTATTTTTCAGATATTAATGGAAAAAAGTGTGATGAAATAAGGGAGAGAATTGAAAATTTAAAAGTTAAAAATTTAATAAAAGAAGAAGAATATTATTTTTATTTAGCAAGTTTGATAAATTCTATTGATAAGTATGCAAATACAGCTTCTGTTTATGGTGCATTTTTGAAACATATAAAAAAATCTGCACAAAAAGAATTAATTTTTGAGTGTTTGCCAACAATAATTGGAAAACGTAAAGGCAAAGCATATAACGAAGATGCTAATTTATTAATAAAAAAAATAAAAGGTGATATTTTGTATTTAGATCCACCGTATAATAGCAGACAATATTCTGCTAATTATCATATTTTAGAAACTGTTGCGAAAAATGATAATCCAGAAATAAAAGGAAAAACAGGACTTAGAGTAGATAATGTTAAATCAAAATGGTGTTCTAAGAGAACAGTAAAAGAAGTATTTGATGATTTAATAAAAAATTCAAAGTTTAAGTATATTTTTTTGAGCTATAATAATGAAGGACTTATGTCATTTGATGAAATTGAGCAAATTTTAGGAAAATATGGCAAGTATAAATTGTATTCGCAGGAATATAAGAGATTTAGAGCTGACAAGGCACATTTAAGAAATCATAAAGCGGATAAAACAATAGAATACTTACATTGTTTAGAAAAAAAATAAAAGGTTTGGGGGAGAAAAATGAGTGAATATAATGATTTAGATATGAAAAAATGGAAAGAATATGAAGAAATAAATACAGATTCCTTGTGGATAATAAAAAAGAGGGATAATACAGGTACTCATAGTGGAGATTATCATGGAAATTTTGTACCACAGATACCAAGACAATTAATGTTGAGATATACAAAAAAAGGAGATTATATTTTAGATCCTTTTTTGGGAAGTGGAACGACACTTATTGAGGCAAATAGAATGGGTAGAAATGGTATAGGAATTGAATTACAAAAAGAAGTTTTAGAAAATACAAAAAATAAATTGATTTTAGAAAAAGATGATAATACAAAAATGTTTATTAAGGTAGGAGACAGTGAAAATGTAAATATCAATAAAATATTGCAAAAATGTAAAATAGAAAAAGTACAATTTGTAATATTTCATCCGCCTTATTGGGATATAATAAAATTTTCAGAAGATAAAAGAGATTTATCAAATTCAAAAACTTTAGAAATTTTTTTGGAAAAAATGTCAAAAATAATTGATAATACTTGTAAATATCTTGAGAAAGATAGATATTGTGCAGTTGTTATTGGAGATAAATATCAAAATGGAGAAATAATTCCGATTGGCTTTAAAGTTATGAATTTATTTTTAGAAAAAAATTTCAAAATGAAAGCAATTATTGTAAAAAATTTTGAAGAAACAAAAGGTAAATTTAATCAAAAGGCAATTTGGCGATATAGAGCATTGGCAAATGATTTTTATATTTTTAAGCATGAGTATATAATGGTATTTAAAAAGATAAAATAAAAATTATCTTTTTGCAATTAAACCAGCTTTTAAAAGTCCATTAAAATTGAATCGAAATTTAAAATTATCTCTATTATTGTGTATTTGAAATTCACCTATTGAAATTTTTTTGTATTTTATTGTATTGCTTTCATTCCAATTTTCAATAGTTCGTGTAAAGGAAAAATCATTTTTATCCAAAGGTGGTAAGCTTTCTTTAGTTAGACATATACTTTCAGGATTATCAGTAATATTATTATTTTTATCTAGGATATTAAAAAAACAAATTAAATAGTCAGCTTCAAAAAGATGTTCCCAGTAGATTTTTATTAATTTTTCTGGTGAGAAAAAAACTAAATTTTTGAATAATGTTTTTCGATATTCTAAATTTTTAAAATTGTTGTTACAAAAAATTGAATTAGTTATTCCAATATTATATTACGATATTTTTTCAAAAAATGTTCTACTGGAAGGTTGTCCTATTACTTGTGGGGCTGCTTTTCCTAGTTCTTTTTTATTAGATTTCACAGATAATGTTTGATTATTTTCTAATTTAATATCTATTTTATTTTGTTTGGCTGATATTAATTTTACGGGTTTTGGAATAGAATTAATGTTAAAAGTATGTTTGATAATTGAAATTAAACTTTTTTCAATTTCTTCATTTCCACGTTTTCTATAATTTTTATCTACTTTTATTCCAAAATAATCAGAAATAGCAATTTCACAGCAAATTCCAATAGTTTCATTATTTATTCTCATTTTTATCACACTCCAAAAATAATTTATAAGTTTCAATTTCTAGTGCGTCTGCAATTCTCTGTATATTTTCAAGAGAAATACTTCTTTTGTAACATTCTATAGCACTAATATAAGTTCTATGTAAATGAGCTTTTTCTGCAAGTTTTTCTTGAGACAATTGTAATTTTTTTCTGTAAATTTTTACATTGTCTCCAAATACTTTTACAATATCCATAGACACCTCCATTAAAATTTATTATATCAAATTTTTTGTTCTAATTTTGAATACAATAAGTTACTAAAACAAAATATTGTTTAAATGATTTTGTTATGATAAAATAAAAAAGAAATGTTGAAATTAAAAAAAATTATTTATAAAAATAAAAAACAATTTTATGAAAGCAGGAAAAGCAAATGGTAAATAATAAATACATTTGGGAAAATGAAAGTGACAAAATTTTAAAAAGGTTAGTTTCACAAGATAATGAAGAATTTTTGAGTAAAAAAAGGGCAAAAGAGTTATTTGATAATGGGATATTGAAAAAAATTCAAGTGGGAACTTTTGAAGGCTTGAAGGAAATACATAGGTATTTGTTTCAGGAATGTTATGGAACTGCAGGAAAAATACGGGAACATGATATTCGGAAAGGCGATACTGTGTTTTGTCGTGCGATGTATCTTGAAGATAATTTAAAGACAGTTTCTAAAATGCCTGAAAATACTTTTGAAGAAATAATTGAAAAATATGTTGAGATGAATATAATGCATCCGTTTTATGAGGGAAATGGAAGAACGACTAGGATTTGGCTGGATCAGATGTTGATAAGAAGTCTTGGAATGTGTGTAAATTGGCAAAATATCAGTAGAAATAATTATTTATCAGCAATGAAAAGAAGTGTGGTTAATGATTTGGAACTAAAGATGCTTTTGAAAGAGAATTTGACGGAAGATGTGGAAAGTAGAGATATATTTATGAATGGTATTAATCAGTCTTATGAATATGAGAATATGAGGAAATATGATGTGATAAATATATGAGTAAATGTTTGAAACTATACTGATTTGCAAAAGGAGGTTTGAATGAAAAAGCGGTTATTGAAAATATTAATGCTATTATTTTTAATTAGGAATTTAACATTTTCAGAATATGTTGTGAAAGACGGGAAAGTTTTTTATGATGGTAAGGAAGTTTTGAGAGCAGATATAGGAAGTTTTAGGATTTTGAATAATAAAATTGCTGTTGATAGTCAGAATATATATTTTTTAGGAAGCAGAACGATAAAATCTGAAAAAAATGCTTATGATACATCAGAACCTGTTTACAAACTTTCAAGTGATTCAGGAAAATTGAAAATAGATAAAGAAGAATACGATATAAAAAAATTTAAATTAATTTCAAGTAATGTAAAAAATAGTAATTTTTATTTTCTAAAATATGATAAAAAAATATATGTTGTATATGGGTATAATCATAGCGTTTTTTTTAGTGAAATATTAAATGTAGATTATGAAACTTTTGAGAGCGTGTCTAAAAATTTAGTAAAGGATAAAAATAAAGTTTATTTTGTTAACTCGTTTACAGCAGATTCACATAATAGATATTTAATTGATTTTGGAATAAAAGAAATAAAGGGAATTACTCCTAAAAATTTTAAAGTTATTGCAGATAATTTAAGATATAATTTAATATTTACTGAAAATAATGGGAAATTATATTTTTTAAATCTTTATCCGTTAGTTAAATACGAATTTACATTTGAAGAATTATCCCAAATGGACAATAAAACGTTTAAACCTTTTGATTACAAATTTATAAAAGATAAAAACAATGTTTATTATTTATATGGATATGATAAATTTATAAAATTTGAAGAGGCAGATGCAAAGACATTTGAAGTTATTGGGAACGGCTATGCAAGGGATAAAAGCAATATTTATTTTTTGTATCCAAATTTGGAATATATAATGCCAATAAAAATGGAGGCAGATAGAAAGTCGTTTAATTTGATTAAAGTTGGAGAAGATTATACATTTTATGCGAGAGATAAGAAAAACATTTATTGTGATGGCAGAATATTAGAAGGTGCAGATTACAAGACATTCAGAATTTTTAAAGAAAAAGATGAAAATGGAAAAGAAGTTGTGAAAATAAAAGATAAAAATCATGAATATGATGAAAATTGTCGGATAAAAGATAAAAATAAGTTTTAGAAAAATATAACATAGATTGTATAATATATTGCGACAAACTAAAAAAATAATGAGCGTTATATTGGACATATTTACATTGAATGATAAAAATAGATTTTGAATTGATAATGTTTAAGATAATGGATAAAATCGTAAATATAACAGCGAGTGCAGGAGAAAAGAGAAATAATAAGTTGAGATGGCAGGAGTAGAAGATAAAATATGGAAATATTAATATCGGTATTAATCGTAGTTATTGGAATTGTAATTTTGATAATAATGAATTTTAGAAATCGTAAAAAAATGTATGAATTTGATGATTTTTCGAGAAAAGAAGAAAACAGGGAAAATGAAGAGGAATCAGATAATGTGGATAGATTTGGGCATAGGGTTGTTTCAATAGATGATATTGTTGAAGTGGATTATTCACAAAATTATGAAGGAAATGAAGAAGAAAGAAATGAAGAGTATCAGAAAAGTATTTTTTTTGCACATCAAAGTATAATTCTGGGAAATTTTGAGAGGGCGAAGAAAGAGCTGGAAAGAGCAGCAGGATTGAAGATGAGAGGGAATTATGAGCTGGGTAAATTTTATTATTATTGTAAAAAGGATATACAAAATGCGATTAATATGTTCAATTTTGCGTATAATGATGGAGTAAAAGAAGCAGCTTATTATCTTGGAATGATTGAAGAGGGAGCGGAAAATGATGGACTTGCACAGGACTGGTATAACGAGGGTGCAAAAAATGGCGAAATTAATTCGATAATTAGGCTAGGAAAAATTGCTGAAGAAAAGAAGGATTATGAAGAAGCAGAAAGTATTTATTTAAAAATTGCTGATACAAAAAATGCTGAATTAATATACAATCTTGTAAGAATTTACTTTAAGCAGAATAAAAGAGAAAAAATACTAGAATGGCAGGAAAAATTGTTAAATGAAAAGCAAATTATGGGATTGAATTCTGAAATAATCAAGAATATTGAATTTATGCTCGGAAATGAAAAAGACAGAAAATACGTGGAACTGATTAATCAGGGAAATGAACTTTTGGAAAAGAAAGATTATGGAAATGCTCAAAAATTGTTTCTTGAAGCAACACAGTATAATGAAAGAGGATATTTGTTACTTGCAAAATCATATTATGTTGCAGGTAATGGAGAAAAAGCCAAAGATATGTATGGAAAGGCATACTCTCTGGGAGTGAAAGAGGCGGCTTATGAACTTGGGAAATATTTTGATACGGTTGAAGAAAATGAGAAAGAAGCTGAAAAATGGTATAAAATTGGGCAGGAACTGGGAAATGCAAAATCTATTTATGAACTTGGGATACTTTATGAATGCAGTAAAGAATTTGGAAAAAGTGAAGAGGAAGCATACAAGATATATGAAAAAGCTGCTAATATGAAATATGCTTCTGCAATTAGTGATATGATATATTACAATAATAGACAGGAAAATGGAAACAAATCAAAGGAATGGGCATTTAAAATATTAAATGAAACAGGATTGATTGAACTTAGGAGAGAAGCAATAAGAGATGCACAGGATTTTCTGGAAGAAATGGGAGAATATACGGGCAATAAAATTTCAGAAAAAAATTATGAAATTGAATACGATAACGATTTGATATATTTTATAGAAAAAAATTCTAAAGGCAGAAATATAAAGGAAGAAACTTATAAAAGAAAAAAGTCAAATTTCTGGATGATATTTGGAATTGTAATTTTTATACTGCGGCTGATTATAAAATGTTCAGAGTATTAATTTATGAAAAATAAAGTGGGAATTGTAGTCAATCCACTTAAAAATGAGAATAAAAATATGTAAAAAGAAACTTTCTAGTTATGTTTTAAACTAAAATTGCCATATTTTTTTAAAATAGGAAAGGAGGTATCGAAATGAAAAAAATAAATTTAATAATTTTATTGATAAATTTTGGAATTGTGATTATTTCAAATGCTGCAACAAATAGCAAAAAAGGCTGTTATATTCCGAAGGGTGAACTGACTTGCGTAACGGATATAACAACTGAAACTGGAAAGAAAAAATTAAATGAGATGAAAAAACAAAAATCAGAACTTTTTGAAAAATCACAAGAAAGTTTGAAAAATGGCAGATTTGGAAATAAAACTGTTGGATTTATTGATTTTCCAAGAGGATGGAAAATGTTTGTAGATGCAGATTCAGGTAAAACAACTATGCAAATTACAAGAGATGGATTTGATATTTACACGCTTGATATAATTTATTTGAATAATAAAAATAATAATTTGATAGATTTAGTAGATGAAGTGACAAAAAACCAATATAATGGACTTTTGAATGCTGGGCATACAAGAGATAACCTTGAAATGAGGAATATTATAATAAATGGGTATAAAGGTAAACAGGTAAAAGTTAAAAGAATTTCTGGAAAGAGTTGGATAAGTAACTATATTGGATATAATGGAAAGATTTATTTAATAAGTGTTGAAGGTTCGCCTCAAAATGTAAATGAAATGCAAAAAAACGTTGAAAGAAGCTGGAATCCCTTGAAATAATAGACAATATAAAAAAACAGTCAAACAAAGAATCCTGAATAAAACTTTGTTTGACTGAATTTTTTTACTTAGCCTATTCATTTTGCAACGTTTAAACGTTCAGCATGGTGAGAATTTTCATGTAAATGATGCTTGTAGTTAAATAATAATGCTGTACAGATAATAGTAACAACACTTGCGATTAAAATACCATAAAATTCAATAGTGTGAACAGGCACATTCTTAAAAAATCTTACAAAGCCTTCTGGAGCAATTACAATATAGGTTGTAACAACCATTGTCATAAACATTGAAGGAATTAATGCGAATAAGAATGATTTTCCTTTTTTAACAAGCCATACTGTTGCAGTCCATAATGAAACCGCCGCCAAAGTTTGATTTGCCCATGCAAAATATCTCCAAATAACGTTAAAGTCGATAGTTGTTAAATAAATACCAATGATAAATAAAGGTATTGCGATTAAAAATCTATTTTTTATTGGACTTTGCTTAATTTTGAAAATGTCGGCAATAATTAACCGTGAACCTCTAAAGGCAGTATCTCCCGAAGTAATAGGACAAGCAACAACACCTAGTACAGCTAGAAACGCCCCAAATACACCAAGCAACTGAATAGATGCCTTATTTACAACAACCGCAGGAGTTCCGGCAGCGGCAAGTTCTTTAATTCCACCAAACACAGTCATCGCAGCGGCAGCCCATACCAACGCAACAACACCTTCTGCAATCATAGCGCCATAAAAAACTTTTCTTCCTTCAGTTTCATTTTTTAAGCAACGTGCAACCATTGGGGATTGAGTAGCGTGGAACCCGCTTACTGCACCGCAGGCTATTGAAATAAATAAGTAGGGAAACATTGAAGTTCCTTTAGGATGCGGATTTCCTTTAAAAATTTCAGTAATTTCAGGAATTGCAAAAGCACCTTTAAATTGTCCGTAAATTAACATTGTCCCAATACCAATCGCCATAAATAATAATGCAAAACCAAAGATTGGGTAAATTTTGGCAATGATTTTATCAAGTGGGAGAATTGTCGCCAAAATGTAATAAGCAATTATAATAATTGTAAAAGTCATGGCGCTTACGCCTGGAATCAAATTATGAAGAATGTCGGCAGGCGATTTTATAAATACTACTCCAACTAAAAGAAGCAATACAATTGAAAAAACTCTCATAATCTGCTGCATTACAACGCCCAGATTTTGTCCTACGAGTTCACCAATGCTGCTCCCCTTGTCTCTAAGTGAAAGCATTCCAATCAAGAAATCGTGAACTGCCCCTCCAAATATACATCCAAAAACAATCCACAAAAATGCGGCTGGCCCCCACAAAGCCCCTGCGATAGCTCCAAAAATTGGTCCTGTTCCCGCAATATTCAGAAATTGAATCAAAAATGCTTTTGGAGTGCTAACTTGCACATAGTCAACACCATCGTAGTATTCGATTGAAGGCGGTATTCTGTCAGGTTCTATTCCAAAAACTTTTTCTACAAATTTACTGTAAAATGCATAACCTAAAATAAGAGCAACTATTGCTAAAATGAAAGAAATCATAATGAAAACCTCCTATAAATTTAAATGTTTATTTACTGTATAAAAATTTTTAAAATCATTCTGTTAATAATATGATAGCCTGATTTTGAAAAAAAACAAGTGTATTTTTTAAAAATTTAATTAAAATATAATTGCCAATTACAAAATTATATGCTAAACTTGAAATGAAAAAGAAATGTTAGGAGGAAAATTATGACAGAAGGAATGATCAATATAATGAAAAAAGTAATGTCAATGCTGATAATAAGTGCAGCGGCAGTTGTTCCAGTAAAAGCTGAGGCTGGCAGCGGGAGTGCAGCTAGAAGTAATAGTGGAGAATTAATCTGCATAGATCCAGGACATCAGCTTAAAGGAAATCCAGGGCTTGAAGAAGTTGCACCAGGTTCATCAAAGAAAAAGCCAAAAGTTTCATCTGGGACAAGAGGAGTAGCAACAAAAAAATATGAATATCAGCTTACACTTGAAGTTGGATTGAAATTAAGAAAAGCATTGCAAGATAAAGGTTACAAGGTATTTATGGTACGTGAAACACATGATGTGAATATCAGTAATAAGGAGCGTGCAATCAAGACAAATAACGCAGGATGTACTCTTTATATAAGACTTCACGCTGATGGAATCAACAATTCCTCAACACAGGGAGCCACAGTTTTGACTTCTTCACCAAAAAATCCATACACAAAAAGTGTCCAAAAATCCAGCGACAAATTTTCACGTGACATATTATCAGAATACGTAAAAGCGACAGGAGCCAAAAACCGTGGAGTATCCTACCGTGACGACTTGACAGGAACAAACTGGTCCAAAGTTACAAATACGCTGATTGAATTTGGATTTATGTCAAATCCAGAAGAGGACAGAAAAATGTCAACACCGGAATATCAGGAAAAGATGGTAAATGGAATGGTAAACGGTATTGAAAAATATTTAAGAGAAAAATAATTTTAATGATTTGAAATAGAATTATAAAATAAAGTGCCTTGAAAATTTAGATGGGTACTTTATTTTTTTATTGAAGAGGTTGGATGAATATTATATAATAGAAAAAATGTAGTAAAATTAAAGAAGGAATTTTATACTATTTCTCATTTTAAATAGTAGAAATCAGAAAATTTACGGGATTAAAACTTTTTTTACAAGATTATACTATTATACAATCTATTAACTATTAAAATATCCTTTAATTAAATTTTATCGTCAAGTATCCATCTTAAAGACTTTTATAATTTTATTTATAAGTATTATGATTAATAATAGTTTTTTATATTTTTTATTCAATTTTTTTGTAACGTAAGGGCATCAGACGCCATGCCCTTACAACCCCGCTTACGCAAAACTTTCTTATAAAGAAAAAATAAAACTCGCTTCGTAAAACTACGCTCAGACAGTTATTTTTCCTTTAACGAAATTTTGCTTATTTAGTATTTTTAAAATGTAAAAGCCTAAAACTTAAATATGATAATCTTTATGATTTAATATAGAATGTCGTGATTTTTTTGGAATGAAAACGATTGTCTGAGCGTCAGCGAGTTTCGTTTTTGTTTCAAAAAAATGCTTAGACGAGCCAGGGTTGCAAGGGAAATGGCGACTGATTTCCCTTGCTTATATAAAAAGAAAAAACATAAAATTATGAAAAACATATATTAACAATAAGCAGTTTTTCAAATTCTGAATAAGAATCTCTTATATGGATACTTAAGAATTAAATTTGATTTTTTTTAATAAGGCTATCAAATTAATTGTTATAGAATTTTATTTCTATTTTTTAAATAGGGTTTAGTATGAATTTATCCCTTTTGAAAATGATTTTAGAGTTAATATTTATAGAAAAGGTTATAATACTGTTAAAACTACCCAAGGTAGTACCCAAGATAAAACTAACACTATCCAAGCTATTTCCGAAAAAGAAAAATTAGATATAAAAAATCTTACAGAAACAGATAAAACGATAATAAACACAATAATAAATAATCCTGAAATGTCTCAGAAACAGATAGCTGATAATCTAAACTGGACAGTAAATAAAGTAAAATATTACATGAAAAAGTTTAAGCAAAAGAATATTTTAAGGTATGAAGGAACAAGCCAGAATGGAAAATGGGAAATTCAGGAAGAGAATTTAAAATATTTTTTGAAATGAAAACCGCTTTGAAAATTATCGAATAAAAATCTTTTTATAGCCCTTGACAAAAGGGCTTTTATAGTATAAAATAGTTAGGTTAGAACTCATAACTAAATTTTGAAAAATATATTATTTATAAAATAATGTATTTTGAAGTGAATTTTAGAGTAAATCGATATACTTAAAATAAGTATGCGCTTATGTTTGATAAGGTAATTTGCAAAAAAGCAAAAAATTAGGAAAATTAAGAACTTTGTCAAATGCAGCTTTATCAAATGTAGATTGAAGAAATGAGCTTTATAAAAAGTTTTAGTTTTGAAATATAACGCGAGAATAAATATATAAATCAAAGAAATTTGAGAGGAGGAAAACAGATGCCTACTATTAATCAATTAGTAAGATTTGGTAGAAGTACAACTGAGAAAAAGAAAAAATCACCTGCATTAAAAGGTAATCCACAAAAAAGAGGGGTTTGTGTAAGAGTATATACAACTACACCTAAAAAACCTAACTCAGCCTTAAGAAAGGTAGCAAGGGTTAAATTAGTAAATGGAATCGAAGTTACTGCTTATATTCCAGGAATCGGACACAACTTGCAAGAACATAGTATCGTTCTTTTAAGAGGAGGAAGAACAAAAGATTTGCCAGGGGTTAGATATAAAATAATCAGAGGAGCATTGGATACAGCAGGAGTTGTAAACAGAAAACAAGGTAGATCAAGATACGGAGCGAAAAAAGGGTAATTAATTTTTAAAAAAGTAAGGAGGACAATTAAGTGTCAAGAAGAAGAAGAGCGGAAAGAAGAGATGTATTACCAGATTCTCAATTTAACGATAAAGTAGTAACTAAATTCATTAACGGATTAATGAAAGATGGGAAAAAATCATTAGCTGAGCATATTTTTTATTCAGCATTGCAACAAATAACTGAAGAAACTCAAGAAGAAGGAATTGAAGTATTCAGAAGAGCAATGGAAAACGTAAGACCTCAATTGGAAGTAAGATCTAGAAGAATCGGAGGGGCAACTTACCAAGTACCAGTTGAAGTAAGAAAAGAAAGACAGCAAACTCTAGCAATCAGATGGCTAGTTAGATATACAAGAGAAAGAAAAGAATACGGAATGGTAAACAAATTGAAAAAAGAATTGATTGCAGCTGCCAACAATGAAGGTGGATCAATTAAGAAAAAAGAAGATACATATAAAATGGCTGAAGCAAACAGAGCATTCGCACATTATAAATGGTAATCTGATTTATTTGAAAACAATTATCGAGTATTTAATAAAGTTTATATTTTTACAAAATTCATTTTTTCAGAACTGGATTTATAAAAATATTGTTTCAAATTTTAAACATACTTCTTAAACAGGAAGTAGCTTACAAAAACAAGGAGGAAAAATTAAATGGCAAGAAAAGTTGCTTTGAAAGATACTAGAAACATTGGTATCATGGCACATATAGACGCCGGAAAAACAACTACAACTGAAAGAATCTTGTTTTATACAGGAGTAAACCATAAAATCGGAGAAGTTCACGAAGGAGCTGCTACGATGGACTATATGGAACAGGAACAGGAAAGAGGAATCACAATTACATCAGCTGCAACAACAGCATTCTGGAACGGACACAGAATTAATATAATAGATACACCAGGCCACGTTGACTTTACAGTTGAAGTAGAAAGATCGCTAAGGGTACTAGATGGGTCTGTTGCAGTGTTTTCAGCAGTTGACGGAGTTCAGCCGCAATCAGAAACTGTTTGGAGACAGGCAGATAAGTATAATGTACCAAGAATGGCATTTTTAAATAAAATGGACAGAGTCGGAGCAGACTTTAACATGTGTGTAAACGACATTAAAGAAAAATTAGGCGGGAATGGCGTGCCAATCCAATTGCCTATTGGTGCAGAAGATAATTTTGAAGGAATTATCGACTTGGTAACAATGAAAGAATACTTATTTAAAGATGAAACTATGGGGGCAGACTATGAAGTTGTTGATGTTAGAGCTGAATTGTTAGATGATGCTCAAGCAGCAAGAGAACATATGATTGAATCTGTAGTTGAAACTGATGATGACTTGATGGAAAAATACTTTGGTGGAGAAGAAATCACTGAAGAAGAAATCAAAAAAGCATTAAGAGTTGCTACAATCGCAGGGACAATTGTACCTGTGCTATGTGGAACAGCATTCAAAAATAAAGGGATTCAACCATTGCTTGATGCAGTAGTTGCCTACATGCCATCACCACTAGACATTAACGGTGGAAAAATTAATGGAACGGACCCTAAAACTGAAGAACCTATTCAAAGAGAAATGGGAGATGAAGCGCCATTCTCAGCATTGGCGTTCAAAATTATTACAGATCCGTTTGTTGGAAGATTATCATTCTTCAGAGTTTATTCAGGGGTGCTAGAAAAAGGATCTTATGTATTAAACTCTACTAAAGGTAAAAAAGAAAGAATGGGAAGATTGCTTCAAATGCACGCTAACAAAAGAGAAGAACTTGATATAGTTTACTCTGGAGATATAGCTGCGGCAGTTGGATTAAAAGATACTACAACAGGAGATACATTGTGTGCTGAAAATGCTCCGATTATCCTAGAAAAAATGGAATTCCCTGATACAGTTATCCAAATCGCAGTAGAACCAAAAACTAAAGCCGATCAGGAAAAAATGGGAACAGCCCTTGCAAAACTTGCAGAAGAAGATCCTACATTCAAAGTATCAACTAACCAGGAAACTGGACAAACATTGATTTCAGGAATGGGAGAACTGCACTTGGAAATCATTGTAGACAGAATGAAACGTGAATTTAAAGTGGAGGCAAATGTAGGTAAACCACAAGTTGCTTATAGAGAAACAATCAATGGTGCAACAGATGTTGAAGAAAAATATGCTAAACAATCTGGAGGACGTGGACAATATGGACATGTTAAGATGAAAGTTGAAGCTAATCATGGAAAAGGATATGAATTTGTTAACCAAATTACTGGAGGAGCTATTCCAAGAGAATATATTCCAGCGGTAGACAAAGGAATTCAGGAAGCATTGGAAGCAGGAGTGGTTGCAGGATATCCTGTTCAAGATATAAAAGTTACATTGTATGACGGATCTTACCATGAAGTCGATTCATCAGAAATGGCATTTAAAATAGCAGGTTCAATGGCAGTTAAAAAAGGGCTTAGAGCGGCTAATCCAGTATTGTTGGAACCAATCTTCAAAGTAGAAGTTACTACACCGGAAGAATACATGGGAGACGTAATTGGAGATTTGAATGCAAGACGTGGACAAGTTTCGGGAATGACTGACAGAAACAATGCAAAAATTATTAATGCAGAAGTGCCTTTATCGCAAATGTTCGGTTACGCAACTGATTTGAGATCGAAAACACAAGGAAGAGCATCTTATTCAATGGAATTTGAAAAATATGTAGAAGTTCCAAAAAATATTGCTCAGCAAGTAATTGATGAAAGACAAGGAAAATAGTAAAAACTTAAAAGAATAAAATTTAAGCAACAATAAAAAATTTAAAAAATAAAGAAATAACGGAGGAATTATAAAAATGGCAAAAGCTAAATTTGAAAGAAATAAACCACATGTAAACATAGGAACAATCGGACACGTAGATCACGGAAAAACTACTTTGACAGCGGCAATCTCAAAAGTGCTGTCTGACAAGGGGCTGGCTGAAAAAGTTGATTTTGAAAACATCGATCAGGCTCCTGAAGAAAGAGAAAGAGGAATTACAATCAACACAGCGCACATTGAGTATGAAACAGACAAAAGACACTATGCCCACGTTGACTGCCCAGGCCATGCGGACTATGTAAAGAACATGATTACAGGGGCAGCGCAAATGGACGGAGCAATCCTGGTAGTATCAGCGGCTGACGGGCCAATGCCTCAGACAAGAGAACATATCCTGCTTGCAAGACAAGTAGGGGTGCCTTACATTGTAGTATTCTTAAACAAAGTTGACATGGTAGACGATGACGAGTTATTAGAGCTGGTTGAAATGGAAGTAAGGGAACTGCTTAATGAATATGATTTCCCAGGAGATGACGTTCCAATAATAGCTGGATCAGCATTAGGGGCATTAAATGGTGAAGCAAAATGGGTAGAAAAGATTATGGAATTGATGGATGCAGTTGACGAATATATCCCGACACCAGAAAGACCGGTTGACCAACCATTCCTTATGCCAATTGAAGATGTATTTACAATTACAGGAAGAGGGACAGTAGTAACAGGAAGAGTGGAAAGAGGAGTAATCAAGGTTGGTGAAGAAGTGGAAATCGTAGGAATCAAACCGACTTCAAGAACAACTGTAACAGGAGTGGAAATGTTCAGAAAACTGTTGGATTCAGGACAGGCTGGAGACAATATCGGAGCATTGTTAAGAGGAACTAAGAAAGAAGAAGTGGAAAGAGGACAAGTGCTTGCTAAGCCAGGAACAATCACTCCACATACAGGATTTAAGTCAGAAGTATACGTACTTACAAAAGACGAAGGTGGAAGACATACACCATTCTTTACAGGATACAAACCACAATTCTATTTCAGAACTACTGACATCACAGGAGAAGTAAACTTGCCGGAAGGTGTGGAAATGGTAATGCCTGGAGATAACATCGAAATGACAGTGGAATTAATTCACCCAATCGCAATGGAAGAAGGATTGAGATTTGCGATAAGAGAAGGTGGAAGAACAGTAGCTTCAGGAGTAGTAGCAACTATTACTAAATAGTTTTCTGTAAAAACTTCCTTAAAATAAAAATAATTATTGCAGACAAGTAAAATATTTGTTATAATATTTAGAAATGTAATAGAAAATAGTTCACAAATGTTAAGTAAAGGAGAGATTAGATTTTAATAATCTAATTTCTCTGTTTACTAAGATAAACAAAGAAATAAACAGGAGGAAAGACTTTGGATAAAATAAGAATATATTTACAATCTTATGATCACAAGCTGTTGGATCAATCTGCTAAAAAAATTGCAGAAGTAGCTAAGAAAAATGGTTCAGAATTAGCAGGGCCGCTTCCGTTGCCTACAAAAACTAAAAAATATACAGTTTTAAGATCAGTTCACGTAAATAAAGATTCAAGAGAACAATTTGAAATGAGAATTCACAGAAGATTTGTCGAAATCAAAAATTCAAATCAACAAATCGTAAATGCATTAGCATCATTAAACTTGCCATCAGGTGTGGGAGTTGAAATTAAGCAATCGTAAGGCTTAGTACAAGTTGGCATTTATAAAGCTGTCAACCAATATATTAAGGAGGAAAAATAAAAAATGATATTAGGTAAAAAAATCGGAATGACTCAAATTTTCGAAAATGAAAAATTAATTCCAGTTACAGTAATCGAAGCAGGAACTAACTTCATTACACAAATTAAAACTGAGGAAAAAGAAGGATATAACGCTATTACATTAGCATATGGAGATAAAAAAGAAAAAAACACTACTAAACCATTATTAGGTGTATTTAAAAAAGCAGGAGTTACTCCAAAAAGATTTCTTAAGGAATTTAAGGTGGCTAATCCAGCTGACTTTACATTAGGACAAGAAATCAAGGTAGACGTATTGGAAGGTATCGAATTTGTTGATATTTCTGGAACTTCAAAAGGTAAAGGGACTGCAGGGGTTATGAAAAGACATAACTTTGGTGGAAACAGAGCTTCACACGGGGTTTCAAGAAACCATAGACTTGGAGGTTCTAACGCAGGAGGAGCCGCATCAAACAGTAACGTGCCAAAAGGTAAAAAAATGGCTGGAAGACTTGGAGCTGAAAAAGTGACAGTTCAAAACTTGCAAGTTATTAAATTTGATGTGGAAAACAGTCTTTTATTAGTAAAAGGTGCTGTTCCAGGACCAAAAAATGGTTACTTAGTTATCAAAAAATCGGTAAAGAAATATTAATAGGAAAGAGAGGAGGATAACATGCCAGTTTTAAATATATATAAATTAGACGGTTCACAAGCAGGAACTATTGAAGTAAATAACGACATATTTGGAATCGAGCCAAATAAACACGTAATGCACGAAGTTTTAGTAGCAGAATTAGCTGAAGCCAGACAAGGATCTGCCTCAACAAAAACAAGAGCAGAAGTAAGAGGTGGAGGAAGAAAACCTTTTAGACAAAAAGGAACAGGAAGAGCTAGACAAGGATCTACAAGAGCGCCACACATGGTAGGTGGAGGAGTAGTTCACGGACCAAAACCAAGAAGCTATGCTAAAAAAGTAAATAAAAAAGTTAGAAAATTAGCTTTAAAATCAGCTTTAGCAACAAAAATTAGCGAAGGAAATGTAATCGTATTAGATGATTTTACATTGGAAACACCAAAAACAAAAACATTTATTAATTTTGCAAAAGCATTGAACTTTGACGGAGTAAAACAATTATATGTAACAAATGACGATGCTGATAATATAGATAGAGATTATTTCTTATATTTATCAACTAGAAATATTGAAAAAGTTGCGGCAATTAATACAAGAGATTTAAGCATCTACTGGTTAATCAAACAAGACAAAGTGATCTTGACTAAAGAAGCTCTTGCAACTATCGAGGAGGTGCTAGCATAATGCATATTACTGATATTATCAAAAAACCTGTAATTAATACAGAAAAAGCAAGAAATTTACTGGAAAATAATGAATACGTTTTCATAGTAGACAGAAGAGCAAACAAGCTTCAAATTAAAGATGCAATTGAAAAACTGTTTAATGTAAAAGTTCAAGGTGTAAATACTTTGAACATTAAATCAAAAAACAAAAGATTCAGAATGTCAATGTATAAAACAGCTGCTATCAAAAAAGCAATTGTTAAGTTGAAAGATGGAGAAACTATCGCAGCTTATGAAGGATAAGACGAATCACAAAAACCATAACATCTATTTCTCGGGGATTTCCCCGAAAAATAATTTTTAGAAAAAGTAAAAATAACTGTATTTTTTTGTAGAAATTATTTAGTAAAAATGCTATAATAGATAAGTTATGTAAAATTATAGAGATTATTTGAAAATTTTTTTGAATAATTGTGCAAATAAAGAGAAATAGGAAGAGAGGGAACATAAGTTATGCCAATAAAAAAATTAAAACCGATGACTAGTGGGACACGGCATATGTCGATATTAGTTAATAAGGACTTAGATAAGGTTAGACCTGAAAAATCTTTAGTTGAACCATTAAATTCATCTTATGGAATTGACAACTATGGACATAGAACAGGCAGAAACAGACATAAAGGACACAAAAGACTATACAGGGTAATTGACTGGAAACGAAATAAAATCGGAGTGCCTGCAAAAGTTGCAACTCTTGAATATGATCCAAACAGAACTGCAAACATCGCATTGCTACACTATGCTGATGGAGAAAAAAGATATATCCTAGCTCCAAACGGACTTAAAAAAGGTGATACTGTAATAGCGGGAGAAAATGCAGACATCAAACCAGGAAATGCTCTAAAATTAAAAGACTTGCCAATAGGGACAGTTATTCACAATGTAGAACTTATGCCTGGTAAAGGTGGACAGTTGGCAAGATCGGCAGGAACAGCTGCAAGACTTATTGCAAAAGAAGGAACTTACTGCCACGTGGAATTACCATCTGGAGAATTAAGACTTATTCATAAGGAATGTATGGCTACAATCGGAACAGTAGGAAATTCTGAACATTCACTAGTGTCGTTAGGAAAAGCTGGAAGAAATAGACACTTAGGAAGAAAACCTCATGTTAGAGGATCTGTAATGAACCCTGTGGATCACCCACATGGAGGAGGAGAAGGAAGATCTCCAATTGGTAGAAAATCACCAGTTACACCTTGGGGTAAACCTACACTTGGTAAGAAAACTAGAGGTAAAAAGCTTAGTGATAAATTCATCGTTAGAAGAAGAAAAAAATAGTAGTTTAAAAATAAAGGAAATATCAATTTTGATAATACAATTTTTAGATGAAAAACGCAGAAATGGACTGTGCCAGTTAAGCAGCCTGATAAAATATCTGAACAGAAGCTTGACTGAATATAAAAATATTGCTTGATACATTGAATTAAATAATTAAGGATTTAGGCAATAACTAATTAAGATGAGATGTATTAAGTAACATTTCTCGATTTAAAAAATGAAATAAGGAGGAAAGAATGGCTCGTTCATTAAAAAAAGGACCTTTTGTTGATGCATATTTATTAAAAAAAATAGAAGCATTGGGAGGTAAAAAACAAGTTATTAAAACATGGTCTAGAAGATCAACTATATTCCCTCAATTTATTGGACATACTTTTGCCGTATATAATGGTAAAAAACATATACCCGTATATGTGACTGAGGAAATGGTTGGACATAAATTAGGTGAATTTGCACCAACTAGAACTTTCTACGGACATGGAAAAGACGCTAAAAAAGTTAAAAAATAATTAGAATAACCGATAGACATACATTGATGAAAGGAGAGGACTTTGAATGGCAGTAGTAGCTAAATTGAAATACCAAAGATTAAGCCCTCAAAAAGCAAGATTAGTTGCTGATATTGTAAGAGGGAAAAATGCGTTGCAAGCATTGAACATTTTAAAATTTACAAACAAAAAAGCGGCATTATATATAGAAAAAACATTAAGATCAGCAATTGCAAACGCTGAACATAACAACAATATGGATCCTGACAAGCTATTCATATCAAGAATATTAATTGATAAAGGACCAGTGTTAAAAAGAATCAGCCCAAGAGCAATGGGAAGAGCTGACATTATTAGAAAACCAACAGCTCATATCACAGTAGAAGTTGATGAAAGAGAAGATTAGTTTAGACAAATAAGGAGGTAAGTCTGTGGGACAAAAAGTAGATCCTAGGGGGATAAGATTAGGAATCACAAGAACTTGGGATTCAAAATGGTTCGCTGAGGGGAAAGAATACGTAAACAATTTTCATGAAGATTTAAAAATAAAAAAATATATTAAGAAAAACTATTACCACGCAGGGATTTCTTCTATTCAAATAGAAAGAACATCACCTACAGAAGTGGCAGTTATTATAGAAACTGGAAAAGCTGGAATCCTAATCGGAAGAAAAGGACAAGAAATTGAAGCTTTAAAAGTAAAATTAGAAAAATTAACTGGTAAAAGAGTGCAAATTAAAGTACAAGAAATCAAAAATCCTAATAAAGATGCTCAATTAGTAGCAGAAAGCATTGCAACTGCAATTGAAAAAAGGGTTGCCTATAAAAGAGCAGTTCAGCAAGCTATTCAAAGAGCAGAAAAAGCTGGGATTAAAGGAATTAAAGTTATGGTATCGGGAAGATTGAATGGTGCCGAAATTGCAAGAAGTGAATGGACACTTTCAGGAAGAGTACCACTACATACTTTAAGAGCAGATGTTGATTATGCAACAGCTACTGCACACACTACATACGGTGCTTTAGGATTAAAAGTATGGATATTTAATGGTGAAGTTCTTTCTACTACAAAGGAAGGAGAAAACGAATAATATGTTAATACCTAAAAGAACGAAATATAGAAAACAGTTCAGAGGAAAAATGGGTGGCGTAGCGACTAAAGGAAACAAAGTTGATTTTGGTGAATTTGGACTTGCCGCTAAAGAATTTGGTTGGATTACTTCAAGACAAATTGAGGCTTGCAGGGTAACAATCAACAGAACATTTAAAAGAGAAGGTAAAATCTGGATAAGAATATTCCCTGATAAACCTTATACAAAAAGACCCGAAGGAACAAGAATGGGTAAAGGTAAAGGTAATGCAGAAGGTTGGGTAGCAGTAGTTAAAAAGGATAAAATAATGTTTGAAGTTGGCGGAGTATCAGAAGAGAAAGCCAAGGAAGCATTAAGAAAAGCTGGACATAAACTACCTATAAAAGTTAAATTTGTTAGAAAAGAAGAAGTAGGTGGTGATAAGTAATGACAATTAACGAAATTAGAGAATTATCATTGGAAGAATTGGAAGTTAAAGTAAATGAATTGAAACAAGAATTATTTAATTTAAAATTTCAAAAAACTCTTGGACAATTACAAAACACTGCTAAAATACGAGATGTTAAAAGAACAATAGCAAGACTAAAAACTGTTGTAACTGAAAAAACTGGTAAATAGGAGGATCAAGAGTGGAAAATAAAAGACACGAAAGAAAAGTAAGAGAAGGAATTGTTGTTTCTAATAAAATGGATAAAACTGTAGTTGTTCTTGAAGAAACAATGAAATTACATAAACTTTATAAAAAGAGAGTAAAAACTTCTAAAAAATATAAAGCGCACGATGAAAACAATGACTGTGGAATCGGAGATAAAGTGCAAATTATGGAAACTAGACCATTAAGTAAAGATAAAAGATGGAGAGTTGTTACAATCTTAGAAAGAGCTAAATAATTTAATCTTATTAAAAAAATTGCTTGATGTTTTATTTTCAATATTAAAATAAGAAGAAATAGTGTGAGTTAATATTTGAGAGGAGGAAATTTTAAATGGTTCAACAACAATCGATGCTTAATGTTGCTGATAACACTGGAGCTAAAAAAATCATGGTTATTAGAGTATTAGGTGGATCAAGAAGAAGATTCGGTAAAATCGGAGACATCGTAGTAGCAACTGTAAAAGAAGCTATACCAAACGGAAACGTTAAAAAAGGTGATGTAGTAAAAGCCGTAATCGTTAGAACAAGAAAAGAATTAAAAAGAGCAGACGGTTCATATATAAAATTTGATGATAATGCGGCAGTTATATTAAATACGGCATTAGAAGTAAGAGGGACAAGAATTTTTGGACCTGTAGCAAGAGAATTAAGAGCGAAAAACTTTATGAAAATAGTTTCTCTAGCACCAGAAGTATTATAGGAAGGAGAGTTAAACGTGGCTAAACCAAATTTAAAATCAGTACCTAAAAGATTGCATGTTAAAACTGGAGATACAGTTGTTGTAATTAGCGGTAGATCAAAAGATTTGTTACGTAATGAAAAGAGTACGCAAACTGGAGATAAAGGAAAAATTGGAAAAGTATTAAAAGTATTCCCTAAAACTGGAAAAATAATTGTTGAGGGTGTAAATATCAAAAAAAGACATATTAAACCTAACGCAATGAACCCACAAGGCGAAGTTGTAGAAAGAGAAATGCCGATCTTCTCGTCTAAAGTAATGCTTTGGGATGAAGGAGCAGGGAAACCTACAAGAGTAAGAAAAGAAATAAGAGATGGAAAAAAAGTAAGAATATCAGTTGTATCTGGTAACGAAATATAATATTTTAGAGAGGAGGATGTAATAAATGGCTGAAAAATATATTCCAAGATTACAGAAATTATACAAAGATGAAATAGTTTCATCATTATTGAAAGAATTAAATTTATCTAACGTTATGCAAGTGCCAAAACTTGATAAAATAGTAGTGAATATGGGGATTGGAGAAGCAGCAAGCAATCCTAAGCTAATAGATGCTGCTCTTGTTGAACTAGCACAAATTACAGGACAACAGCCTGTGGCAAGAGCTGCTAGAAAATCAGAAGCTGGATTTAAATTAAGAGAAGGACAAAAAATTGGAGCAAAAGTTACATTAAGAAAAGAAAAAATGTATGAATTCCTAGACAGATTAATCAGTATCACATTACCAAGGGTAAGAGATTTTGAAGGTGTTTCACCTAAAGGATTTGATGGAAGAGGAAACTATACATTAGGATTAAGAGAACAAATCGTATTCCCTGAAATTGAAATTGATAAAGTGGATAAAATCTTTGGAGTAGGAATCACAATTGTATCTACAGCACAAAATGATGAGCAGGGAAGAGCTTTATTAAAAGCATTCGGAATGCCGTTTGCAAAATAGTATTATTTTGAAGGAGGTGTAATTTAATCAATGGCTAAAAAAGCAATGGTTGAAAGAAATTTAAAAAGACAAAAAACAGTTGATAAATATGCGGCTAAAAGAGCTGAATTAAAAGCAAGAGCTAAAAAAGGTGATAGAGAAGCAATTTTAGAATTATCTAAATTACCAAGAAACGCTTCGCCTACAAGAGTTAGAAATAGATGTCAAATTAACGGAAGACCAAGAGGGTATATGAGAGAATTTGGTATTTCAAGAGTTATGTTCAGACAATTAGCAGGAGAGGGAGTTATTCCTGGAGTAAAAAAATCAAGTTGGTAATTTTGAGAGGAGGAAGAATTAATGTATTTAACAGATCCTATTGCTGATATGCTTACTAGAATCAGAAATGGAAACATGGCTAAACATGCACAAGTTGCAATACCATTTTCAAAAATTAAGGAAAGTATAGCAAATATATTAAAAAATGAAGGATATATAAACGGTTACGAAATTAAAGAAGAAGGAGCTATAAAGAATATAGTTGTTTCTTTAAAAACTGTAGATGGAGAAGCTGTAATCAAAGGTTTAAAAAGAATATCAAAACCTGGAAGAAGAGTTCATACATCTGTAGAAAATTTACCTAAAGTATTGGGTGGATTAGGAATTGCCATTGTCTCAACACCACAAGGTGTTATTACAGACAAGGAATGCAGAAAGCATAACGTTGGCGGAGAAGTTCTTTGCTACGTGTGGTAATTTACGCATTTTATAAATTAGGAGGATAAACAATGTCAAGAATAGGTAAAAAACCTATAACTATACCTGCTGGCGTTGAGGTTAAGCAGGATGGAAATACTTTTACTGTAAAAGGGCCAAAAGGGCAGTTAGTAAAAGAATTAAGCAGTGAAATTAAAGTAAATATTGATGGTAATGAAATTACATTTGAAAGATCAAGTGATTTACCAAATATCAGAGCTCTTCATGGAACTACAAGAGCAAATTTCAACAATATGATTGTTGGAGTAAGTGAAGGATTTACTAGAGGACTGGAATTGGTCGGAGTAGGATATAGAGTACAGGCTAGCGGTAAGGGATTAACATTATCTTTAGGATATTCACATCCAGTTGAAATTGAAGCAGTAGAAGGAATCACTTTCAAAGTTGAAGGAAATACTAAAATTTCTGTTGAAGGAATTGACAAGCAGTTAGTTGGACAAGTTGCTGCAAACATCAGGGCTAAACGTCCACCTGAACCATATAAAGGAAAAGGTGTTAAATACGCTGATGAAGTAATTAGAAGAAAAGAAGGTAAGAAAGGATAGGAGGTAGATTTTAATGGTAAAAAAACTTGATAGAAATAAATTAAGACAAAAAAAACATAGAAGTATTAGAAAAAAAATCGTTGGAACTGCTGAAAGACCTAGACTTGCTGTGTATAGAAGTTTACAAAATATTTTTGTTCAAGTAATTGATGATACAACAGGAAACACTTTAGTTTCTGCATCAACTATTGAAAAAGGTGCAAAAATTGAAAATGGTTCAAATATCGAAGCAGCTAAACAAATAGGAGAAAGAATTGCTAAAAAAGCATTAGATAAAGGAATTACTGCTGTTGTATTCGACAGAGGAGGATACGTGTACACAGGAAGAGTTAAAGCTGTGGCAGATGCTGCGAGAGAAGCAGGATTAAAATTCTAAAGATAAGGAGGATTTATTTTGGCTAGAGATAGAGATAACAGAGAAAGAGAAAGTGAATACAAAGAAAGACTTTTAAGAATAAGCAGAGTTTCTAAAACTGTTAAAGGAGGAAGAAGAATTTCGTTCTCAGTATTAGCAGCTGTTGGAGATGAAAAAGGAAAAGTAGGTATCGGTTTAGGAAAAGCTAACGGTGTACCTGATGCAATTAGAAAAGCCATTGCGAACGCTAAGAAAAACTTAGTAAATGTTTCATTAAAAGGTGGAACTTTACCACATGAGCAAATTGGTAAATATAATGCAACTTCTGTATTATTGAAACCAGCTTCAAAAGGGACAGGAGTTATCGCCGGTTCAGCAACTAGGGAATTACTCGAGTTAGCAGGTGTAAAGGATGTGCTTACAAAAATTAGAGGTTCAAAAACTAAAGATAACGTTGCAAGAGCAACTTTGGAAGGTTTAAAACAATTACGTTCTCTTGAAAACGTAGCAAGACTTAGAGGAAAATCAGTTGAAGAAATTTTAGGATAATAAGGTTAGGAGGTAAAATTAATGTCTAAAGTAAAAGTAACGCTTGTAAAAGGAATTAATGGAAGAAAACCTAATCATGTTGCGACTGTAAAATCACTTGGATTAAGAAAAATCAGTCAAAGTGCAGTTCATAACAAAACTGCTGATATTGAAGGAAAAATTAAATTAGTTTCTTATTTACTTAAAGTAGAGGAGGTTTAGAATAGATGAATCTTAATGAATTAAGACCTGCTGCTGGATCGAAAAGAGAAAGAAGAAGAGTAGGAAGAGGACATGGAACTGGCTGGGGGAAAACAGCTGGTAAAGGTCACAATGGACAAAAACAAAGATCAGGTTCATATGTATCACCTGTATTTGAAGGTGGGCAAATGCCTATTATTAGAAGAATTCCTAAAAGAGGATTTTCTAATGCGCCGTTTAAAAAAGACATAATAGTAATTACATTGGCTGATATTGTTGGAAGATTTAATGATGGAGATGTAGTTAGCTTACAAACATTAGTTGAAAATGGAATAGTTAAAAACCCTAAATTTATAACAAAATATTCTGATGAGGCTTTAAGAAATACAAAAGGCAGAAGAGCTGTAAGGGAATATTTAAATGTAAACATTGAGTCATATGTAAAAGAAAAAGATTTTACAAGCTTGTTAAAAATCATAGGGAATGCAGAAGTTAATAAAAAATTAACTGTAAAAGCACACAAAATTTCTAAAACAGCTAAAGAATTAATTGAAAAGGCTGGAGGAAATGTAGAATTATTAGAAGTAAGATCATATTCAGCTAAAGCAGGAAATAATAAAAAAGAAGATGGGAATAAGTAAGATTTAATATCTTGCTTTTTCTTCATATACTAAAGGAGTGATAGAATTGACTCTAGCTGAAGCAGTAACAAGCAGGGTAAAAGCTATTTTTAATATACCCGAACTAGAAAAAAGAGTAACATTTACATTACTTATGATAATGGTTGCAAGAGTTGGAATTCATATAGCAGTTCCGGGAATTAATACAGAGGCTTTTAAAAATTTCCAGCAGGGAAATGCAATTGCTCAATTTTTAAATTTATTTTCGGGTGGAGCTGTTGAAAGAGCTTCAATTTTTGCATTGGGAATCGTCCCGTATATTAATGCTTCCATCGTATTTCAATTATTAGGAGTAATTTTCCCTAAAATAGATGAAATGCAAAAGGAAGGCGGAAAAGAAAGAGATAAAATAACTCAATGGTCAAGATATGTAACAATCGTGCTGGCAATAATTCAGTCATTTGGAATTGCAGTCTTAATGCAAAATCAAGGATTGGTATTGGAGCCAGGACCAAAATTCATACTTAGTACAGTAGTTCTAATTACAGGTGGAACTTCGTTTTTGATGTGGATTTCTGAAAGAATTTCAATAAGAGGTATTGGAAATGGTACATCAATGTTAATTTTCTTAAATATTGTTGCAGGATTGCCATCTGTTATTAGTGCTATGCTTACAGGATTGCCTAGTGGAATGGGAAGAGTTTTATTAGGCTTATCAATTGTAGTATTCATAGTATTCATTGCATTAATGGTAATTGTACAGCTGGCTGAAAGAAGAATTCCTATCCAATATGCAGGTAAAGGAAGTCTTGGATTTGGAGGAGGGCAAAGTACAGTTGGAAAAAGAACATATTTGCCATTAAAAATAAATATGTCTGGAGTAATGCCAATAATCTTTGCGTCAGTATTAATGGCAGCGCCGTCATTTTTGGTTTCAATGATGAAAAGTGGAAACTTGAAAAACTTTTTAGCAGCTCAGTTTGAGCCAAAAGGTGTATTTTATCTGTTACTGTTTGCAATATTAATTACAGTATTCTCATTTTTCTATACGCTTACTATCGCTTTTGATCCAGACAAAGTGTCTGATGATTTGAAACAGAGCGGAGGAACAATTCCAACAGTAAGGGCTGGAAAGGAAACGGCTGACTATTTGGAAAAAGTTGCCACAAGAGTAACATTTGGAAGTGCGATATTTTTATCACTATTGGGAATTATGCCAAATATCTGGTTTGGATATGTCTTAAAGCTTCCAGTTATGCTTGGAGGAACGAGTTTGCTAATCTTAGTCGGAACAGCTGTAGAACTGTTATTGCAAATAGATTCTTATTTAGCAGTTAAACAGATGAAGAGTTTTGTAAATAGAAGAAAGCGTTAAAAAATAAAAATTTAACAATTGAAATATAATTTTAAAGAGGGTGTCTCATAAGTCAAAAATAATTTTAATAACATAAATGTTATATATTTTTAAAAATCAACAGATATTATTTTTATTGATTTTATAAATATAGTAAAATATATAAAATTTATGATTTAGTAATTTTATTTACTTTATGATACAGCCCCTTTTTTATTGACTTTATTAATTTTAATCAGTTAATTTTCTTCTTCATTAAAGTAGTAAGGTTCGGTTCTTCTTGACAGCAAATAAATATAATAATTTTTATTTTTAGTAATTTAGTATAAGTAAATAAAGTATATAAAAATCTAACTTATTAATAATATTTGTGAATATCATAAAATTATTTATTTTAGTTCAGTTTCTATCTGTTTTTTATGTATGTATCCTGTACCGGCAGGATATGCAAAAATAATATAATACCAATCACCATATTTGTTTATTACCATAAATTCTTCTCCTTTTTCAGTTTTTCCTATAATAGATGCATTAATTTCAGGTAATTTTTTTACCTCTGCATTTTCTTTAGGTCTTATTTTTTTCATTTTTGTTTTATATTTTTTATCTTCCAAATCATTTAAATTTTTTAAAAATATGGCTTTTGTATTTTTTAATTTTGTGACACTGGAAATTTTTGCATAGTATACAGGAAAACCTGCCCCACAAGTCAATCTTACTCCAATGTTTGAAACGTTAATAATTACTGGTTGAACAGCATAATCTATTTTTTTTGCAAGAAGTTTATTTGCTTCATTAAAATTTTCTTTTAAAAATTTTTCTTTATCTTTGCGGGATAATTCAATTTCTAACGTTTTTCCGTTGTAACTATTTTTATCTTTGGGAATTAAATCAAAAATTATTGAATCATCTTCATCATTGTCATCATAGCAATCTTCATCAATAGATGCAACAAGCAATCCCTCTATATTTACTGGTTTAAATGTAGCTTTGTGATTTTTGTCAGTATCACTTTTTCCAATAAAACAGAATAACAAAACAAGAAAAAATATAAAAAATATTCCTTTGTTTATTTTACTTTTCATAAAAATTATCTCCTCACTTTTATTAATATTATTCTTTTATACATTATAATTAAAATCATAAATATTTTTTAAATGTATAGCTAATTTCTTAAATTTATTTTTTTCTTTTTTTCAATATTTCATCTATTATTTTTACCCTGTTCTCATAAATGTATTCAGGTATATAAACCTGTTTATTTGGTTCATACCAGAAAAACTGGCTAAAATAATTTTTCAGATCTTTTTTAGAAAAATCATATCCAAATTTTGCAAAAGGGTAGTTTCTTAGTACCTCAAGCTGAAAAGTGCTTAATTTATCCAATTCTTTTATTGCTTTATCGCCTGCAGGCCACCCCTTTAATGTAAGATTACTTCCTATTTCGTCTTCGAGCGGATCTCTAAATTTATATCCATTTATTTTTATGTCAGATTTTACGCCTAAAATATAACGATCCATTGGTATGTGGGAATAAAAGTCTTTGTCTGGAGCAAAATTTTTGGATTTATATCTTACATATCCATTTTTTAATTTTGCATATACTATTTCAGAATACCCTTTTTCCAGTTTACTTTTATCCAGAAATACAATATCTCCATCCCCAACTATTTCCCATTTTATTGGTTTTCCATCATTCCAAAATGTATATGGCAGAGAAAATAGTTCATTTTTTTTCATATTTATGATAATTTCAAAATCATCAACTTTTTTGTTTTTCCATTTTGAAATAGTTGTCAATACGTATCGGTATTCCCCTCTATTATACGTTGAAATTGCTCCTCTATATGAATAGCTGTGATTTATGGTATTTTCTCCCTTTTTTAAATCAGCTTTAAAGTAATAGACAGATGCTCTGCTGTATTTATTTTTATATTCTTTTTCTTCTTCTGGCGTAAAAAAACCTTTATTTAAAAATTCATTCATTTTTCCAATACGGATTTTTACTTCTTGTCCATTTACAACAGTTTTAAAATTTTCTATGCTTGCAGAATCATATCCTGTGCCACTTGGAGCATTATCGGCATCATTATATTCATCAGGCGGTGTTATAAATCCTATTGTTCTAGTTCCTGCAGACGAACTGTCAAATACAAAATTTACTGATACATCCATAAACCCGTCATCTCTTAGGTTAAATTCTATTTTTTCTTTTTTTATAGTCATATCAGAAATTTGAAGTGGAATAAGATGTTCCCCCTGCGACATAAATTCCCAGTCATTTCCAAAAGAAAATATGCAAGTTATTAGAAATATTATTATACTGACTAGTTTTTTCATAATAATCTACTTCCTTTCTTATAAATATTTATATTTTAATATATAACATTTTTGTTTAAATTTTGAAAGTTTTTTGAATAATATGTTTCTTACATGATTGAAGTAATCAGGGTTTGAATAAAATCAGAAAAATTAAAAAAGTGTATAATATTTTTTTTGAGCTTGGTAAATAATTCACATAATTTTGTATATTTTTATTGTATTTTTCAGTAACTGGAGAAGTAAGCTGACTGAAATTTCTTATATATCGTTGTGTCTAGTGTTAAGTTGATTTATTTATTAGTGTTGATATGAATATATGTTTGTAAAAATTTAAGTTTTTGTGTTAATAATTAACAGACTTTATTTATAAAATTAGTATAGCATAAGAAGATTAAAGAAAAATGAGAATTTCAAGAAAAAAATCCCTAAAAAAGAGATTATCTTGACTTAGAGATTTTTTATTAAAATTTATTCGTTAATTTTTTAAATATTTTCTTTTCAACAAATATGAAATAAGTTCCAATATAATTGCTACTCCAAATATTAGATATACAAAGACTCCTATTTCTCTTATATCAAAATACATGCTTCCTGACATAAACATATCGTATCCAATTCCACCTGCTCCAGCCGCCGCTCCCACTAATACAGCATTTGTAAAATTTATTTCAAAACGGATAAATGTCCACGATAAAAGGGATGTAATAGTGCTTGGCAATACAGCCTGAAATATTATTTTCCAGAATGAAGCGCCTGTTGCCATAAGAGCTTCTATTATTCCGCTGTCAATTTCTTCAATGCTTTCGGAGTAGGCTTTTACAAGGTAGGCAACGCTGTGAAAAGTCATTCCAATAATTGCCGCTTCTACGCCGACATTTGCCACGACTGAAAAAACCATAACCCATAATATTGTTGGGATGGCACGGATAAACGATATGCCTAGCTTTATAGTTCTGGAAATGTATCTGCCTGATAAATTTTGCGCTGCAAAGAAAGATAGAAATAGTGCTATAAATGAACCTATAATTGTTGTAAGTGCAGCTAAGGCAATTGTTACCGCAAGACTAAACAAAATTTGATTAAAGGTATTTCTTTCAGATAGCTTGGGAGAAAAGAACATTGTTCCTAAATCTTTAAAAAAATGCCCGGTCGCTTCACCAATGTTTACACCGCCAAAATCCATTGTGACTAATGTATAAATCGTAATAATTGACAATAGGGACAAGGTTATGTATAAATAAATTTTTGATTTTGTGAGTTTTTTAATTCTTATTTTTTCCAAAAGAAAATTCACCTTCCTTCTGTTAATTTGTTTTACATCATTTCTTTTCTAAGTTTGTTAGACAGAATTTCGATTCCGATTACAATAACTGTAACTATTAAAATTACAAGTCCGGCGGCATCATACCTAAAACTTTTGTAATACAGGCTAAATGTGAATCCAATTCCAGTTCCTGTCAAAATACCAACTAGTGTAGATTCCCGAACACCTGTTTCGATAAAAAACAGAAGCCACGACAAGAGCTGTGAGGAAACGCTTGGAATAACTCCACAGAATATTATCTGAAAATAGGAAGCTCCAACTGATTTCAGTGCTTCAATCACATCACCTGCAACATCGTCAATTGTTTCGGAAAAGGCACGTGTCAAGTAACCAAATGTTATTAGAAATAATGCGAGAAAACCTGTAAATTGGCTCTGCTTGAAGGAAAATACCAGTATTAAAGCCCATGCGACAATTGGAATATTTCTAAAAAATGAAGCAATTACTTTTGTTGTAATTTTTGTAAAAATATTGATTCCAGTTGAGTTTGAGCCAATTATTGCGAGAAATAACGCAAAAGTTGCAGAAATCATTGTGGAAGTTATGGCAAGCAGAACGGTTTTTATTGCCGAATTCATAATTTCTGGAAAATATTGCAAAGCATTCTGTGTAGGTATAAACTTTTGTAACAGCCAAAAAATGCCAGCTGGAATTGAGGAAAAAGCCATTCCATTCTGAAAGCCTGAAATAATGGAGGATATTGCATAAATCAGGATAATTATTGATAAAAATATAATTTTGGAATAAAATCTCCGTTTAAAAACATCTTTTTTATTTAAATTCATAAAGCCTCCTTATTGTATCTGCTCTTCATCTTTGTAAATAAATTCAATCATATCGTCTGTAAGGTGTTCTGTTTTATCGTCAAAAATTTTTTCACCTTTATTCAAGGCAATAATCCTGTCAGAATACTTTTTGGCAATATCAACCTGATGAAGATTCACAATGCACGTAATTTTCAGCTCAGAAACAATTTTTTCTAGATAGTCCATTATATTTTCAGCAGTCTTGGGATCAAGTGAAGCGATTGGCTCGTCGCAAAGTAAAAGTTTTGGCTTTTGCATAATTGCCCTTGCAATTCCTACACGCTGTTTTTGCCCTCCAGACAGTTCATTACACTTCTGGTAAGCATACTTAGTCATATTTACCTTTTCAAGAAAGCTAAAAGCCTCTTTTTTCTCCTCTTCTGAATAAATGCCTAATATTCCAGCAATTATCGACTTATACCCAAGTCGTCCATGAAGCACGTTTTCAATAACGGTAAGCCTTTCCACAAGGTTATAATTTTGAAAAATCATTCCAATTTCCCGTCTGACAAGCTCTATTTCTCCCTTTTTCAAGTTTTCAATATTTTTATCTTCAAATAAAATTGAACCTTCTGAAATATCAATCATTTTATTAATACTTCTGAGAAGTGTCGATTTTCCCGAACCTGATGGCCCAATAACCGATATAAATTCACCCTTTTCCACATCAAATGAAACGTTTTTCAAGGCAATTGTCCCATTGTCATATTTTTTTGAAACATTTTTTATACTTAATAACATAAATATTTCCTTTCTCTGAACTTTTGATAGCGAAAGCTGTGAGTCTTAAAATGGTTTCGCTATACAAACAAAAGTTTAAAAAATAAGGCATATCAGTTGTGGTATGCCTATAATTTCCAAAAAATTTATCTGTTTCCGATATTAATTTTGCTGGAATTCTGATTTTCATTTTGGTTCTTGTTATTGTCAGGATTATTATTTGAATTATTTAAAATATTAATGGTGGAGTTATTATTCTGGCTGTTATTTTCGGAAGCTGTGTTGCTAGCTGGCTGTTCAAATGTAACAATAGTTCCTAGTGATAATAAATCCTTTTGCAGTTTGTCAAGTTTAGTTTTTTGCGCATAGACACTGTCAATTAATGTTTCGATATTTTTATTGTCTTCTTCATATTTAGCCATAATTTGCTGATAATTGTTATTTCTCAAATTTTCAATTTTCTGAGTCAGCAATGTTTTTTCTTCATCAGTCAGCACAGTGTGGTTTAAGTTTTTAAAGTTATTATTTTCAAGAACAAGTTCTGAAGCAAGTTTTACAACTTTTCCTTCAAGTAAGTCATTTTTTGCATATTCAATAATGGAACTTATTTTATTGGCTGCAAATAATGTCTTGGAAGTGAAATTATCCTTGTTATAAATAATTTCATAACCATTGTTCTGCCCTTTTATTAATGCTTTTGCACTGTTTTCCAATAAGACTTCTCCAGTCACTTTTGTATTGCTTCCATTCAGACCTCTAGCTATGATTTTTCCATCGTTAATATTAATGTCTGATATTCTCATATTCAAGTCTTTTATTTCTTTTATAAGGGCAGCTGATTTTAAGGCAGTGTTTAATGAAGTTTCCAAGTCTTTCCCTTTATCCAAAAATATATACAGGTTCATATTTTGGGTGCTGTTGCTGGAATTAATGTTATTGAAGTCATTTAACGAAATTTCCTTTTCCAGCTTGGTTAGATTATCTGAAACGTTTGTAAGTGCAATGTTCCGCTCCATTTCAATTTCAGAAATATTTTTTTCAATATTTTCCTTTTCCGCATCGATAGCCTTTGTTAAAGGCTTTATTTCGTTGTTAAGTTCTACAATCTTCTGAGCCTTGCTTTTTAAGTCTGTAAGTCCTACATAATCCTGTTTCAGCACGTTAACTTTTTCAATGTTCTCACGTAATTTGCTATTAATAAAATTGTCGGTATTAGTTGTCAAAGCTGTAACTTTATCTGTAGTTTCCTTAATAAAATCAGCTGTTGATTTATCTGCCTTCTCCTGAGCGGTAAGCGAATTTATTTTATCAGTAAAAGTATCAATTTGAGCATTTCTTTCCTTATAAATTCCATCCAAATTAACGTCTTCCAGCTTCAGGTTAGACAATGTCAGTTTTGGTACGAGTTTGAACAGCCCGGTTCTAATAACTCCGACAGTAGCCCGCCCTTTTCCCAGGCTTTTTCCATTAACTACAAAATTATCAAAAACCATTTCGCTGTTCTTTATGGAAAATTTTACATTTTCAAATTCCGAATGTTTGGTTTTTGTCATGTATGAAACAATATTGCTGGAAAATATTACACCAGAAAGCAGGATAACTAGAACTATTAATACAAGGCTTAACAAATATTTCAATATTTTCACAAAATAACCTCCTTTTCAGCATTTAGTATTCTTTTACATTAAATAAGCTGTTAAAAATAGATGCTATAAATTTTATATCTATTTAAAACAGCTCCTTTCTATTTTAAAGCCCTTTTGAAATAAAACTTAGGGACTTAAGTAACATAGCCAAAACTTTTAAGTTAGTTTTAAAGCAGTCTTACTGCATAGTTAAATTTTAAACTTGGAAATTGTTTCCTAATTTAAGTTTCGCATGTAATAAATTATTTGATATTTTTTACTGCTTCATCAATATTTGATAATTTATATTCATCAGTTACGGATTTTATAAATTTTTGCTGTTCGGCTTGTCTTTTTTGATTTCTTAATTGAGTTTTTATAGCGTCCTTAACTTTTTCAAAAGGAATCAGTCCTTTAGTATTTTTTTCCAAAACTTTTACAATGTACAAGTCATTTCCAACAGTAACGACGCTATTTACGATTTTTCCAGGCGCTACATTTTTAATAGCTTCATTTAAAGGGCCAAAACGGCTTTCCAGCTGACTTAATGGAATTTCCTGAGTTTCACCGTTTTCAGTAACTCCTTGAATGCTTGCGTTATATTTTTGTGCATAAGCAGTAAAATTGGCTGGATTTGCAACGGCTTCCTTTAATACTTGATTTGCCTTTGCTGAATCTGAAGTATTAAATACGATAAGCTGCAGTCTTACAGTATCTTCCTGACGTGTAAAATTAGCCGCATTTGCATCATAAATATTTTTTGCATCTTCATCGCTAACTTTTGCCTTGTCATTAAGTTCATTAAATATAGCTAAATTGGCCAATAGTTGTTCCTGCAAGATATTTTGGCTTTCAGTGTATTTTTTGTCCTTGTTAAGTTTTTCCTCTTTTCCTTTCAAGGCGATTGCCCTATTTATAGCGATATTTTTTATAATAGACTGTCTCATTTGTGTAATTTGCTCAGGAGTGAGATCTTTTTCAGTCAGTCCATTGGAAAATAATCCTTTTTCCAATTCATTATTAACTTCGCTTTCGTATACTTTTATTTTTTTATCTGACGACTCAAATAAAACCTTTCCACTTTGTCCTCCATTATTTCCGCAAGACATTGCAAATATGCATAATAGAGTTAAGACACCTATTTTAATTTTATTTTTCATTATATTTGCCCTCCAAACTAATTTTTAGATTTAATTTATGTTTTTAGTATATCATAACATTACAAACATTTCAAATTTTTAATTTTATTTGGACAGAGTAAAAAATTTAAAATAATATGCCTATTTTAAAATAAGAATTTGATAAATGACAAAAATTTTCTCTATTTTTCAATAAAATATTTTTTAATAAAAAAATGCAGTCAAATAAGCTGCATTCTGATAACTTTTAAATTATTCTGTTAAATGTCTGAATAACTGGAGCATTTTCACACATTTCTACTAATAGTGGTATAATTCTGGTAAAATGTTCACTTGAATTATGTTTTTTAATAGCTTCATTGGATTTCCATTCCTCAACAAATACAAATTGATTTTCTTTTTCTGAATTTTGCTGTAAATGGTAGGAAACACATCCTTCTTCCTTACGGCTTTCTTCTATAAGTTCATTACAAAGTTTGATAAAGTCAGATAATTTATCGTTTTTCACTTGAAAACTTGCCAGTATATGAATCATGCTTATTCTCTCCTTAAAATTTTTTATTTAGTAAATATTTGTAAAAAAAAATACCTACAATAATCGCAAGTACAAATTAACTAGTATAATTAATGGTGCCTAGAAGAAGATTCGAACTTCCGACCCTACGGGTATGAACCGTATGCTCTAGCCAACTGAGCTATCTAGGCATTTGGTGGCGGGAGCTGGATTTGAACCAACGACCTTCGGGTTATGAGCCCGACGAGCTACCATGCTGCTCTATCCCGCGACAATAATGTAGTTTCTATTAAGTGGTGCCTCGGGCCGGACTTGAACCGGCACGGGATAAATTCCCACAGGATTTTAAGTCCTGTGCGTCTACCGATTTCGCCACCAAGGCATTTAAAAAGCAAACTTACAAATAACATTATATAGTATTTTTTTGAATTTGTCAACAACTTTTTTTCTAGATTTTTTTTGAGTAAAGTGATAGAATAAAGTATAAGATAAATTTGAGAATCCTGAGATTCTTTAGAAAAGGGAGAGAATGTGTAAAATGTATAAAATATTTAAAGATGTAGAGCATAGAGTGCTTAAAGAGGGAAAAAACTTTGAAATAAAGGGTATTGAGTATGATTCACGAAAAATCGAGAAAGACTTCGTATTTGTGGCAATGGCTGGAAGTGTGGCAGATGGGCATGATTTTATTCAGAAGGCAATTGACAGCGGAGCCAAGATGATTATTGTGGAAAAAAATGTGACTATGGCTGAGTATGAGAATGCTGATGATGTAACTTTTGTTTTAGTGGAAGACATAAGAAAAAAACTAGGGACAATAGCATCAAATTATTATGATTATCCGCAAGATAAAATAAAAATTATTGGAATTACGGGAACAAACGGGAAAACTACATCAAGTTTTATTTTAGAAAACATTTTGGAAAATACAGCTAGAATAGGGACAACAGGAAACCGTATTTTAGACGAGGAATTTGAAACATTAAATACGACTCCTGAATCGCTGGAACTAATAAAATTAATTGATAAAAGTGTAAAAAGAGGAGCAGATTACTTTATAATGGAAGTCAGCTCGCACGCATTGGAAATTGGACGTGTGGATATGCTGCAATTTGATTCTGCAATATTTACGAATTTGACACAGGATCATCTGGATTTTCATAAGACAATGGAAAATTATTTTAATGCCAAGAAAAAATTATTCTCAATGTTGAGAAATGACAAAAAAAATAACGGGACAGGCGTAATTAACATTGATGATGAATATGGATCAAAAATTTATTCTGAAAAAAAATCCAGCAACTATATTTCGATAGGTGTGAGAAATGAAGAAGCTGACATCTGGGGAGATATTGTAAATTATACAAATAACGGAATGAAAGTGAAAATAGACTTAAAAAATTATTTAGAAAAAACAAATCCTCGTTTAAAGGATATAAATGAAGAGCAAAAGGAAGAATACAAATTTGAAGTCGATTTAGTCGGAGAATATAATTTATATAATATTCTTGGCTGTGTGGCTTCTGCATTGTCACTTGGCATTGAAATGAGCTATATTGTGAAAAAACTGGAAAAAATGCCGCCTGTACCAGGAAGATTTGAAACAATAAAAAATGATTTGGAAGTACGGATTGTAGTTGACTTTGCACATACAGACGACGGGCTTTTAAATGTCGGAAAAACTTTAAAGCAAATCACAGATAATCAGGTAATAACAATATTTGGCGCAGGTGGTGACAGAGATCACGAAAAACGTCCAAAAATGGCAAAAGCAGCCGCAAAATTCAGCGATTACATCATTCTGACTTCAGACAATCCCCGTACAGAAAACCCGGTAAAAATTTTAGCGGATATAGAAAAAGGGCTTATTGAAGAAAAATATCCATTTGACAAATATTTAATTATCGCTGACAGAAAAAGAGCAATAAAACACGGTATGAAATTACTTCAAAAAGGCGACAGCCTGTTAATCGCAGGAAAAGGGCATGAAACTTATCAAATAATCGGAACTGAAAAAACGCATTTTGATGATAGGGAAGTTGTGAGAGATATTTTGGAAGAGATGGAGTAATTTTGGGCAGTAAAATGATACGCCTGAACTAGAGACTTCTAAAATAATTGAATTTAACGAAAAAAAATAAAAAATCCGACAATTTATGAAAAAACGTACAGAGGTTATATATTTAAATTAGTTGGAGATAAGAAACTTTATTAAAATTAGGAAACAAAGGATTTTATAAAATATCTGAAGAATTTAGAGATTTATATGTAAAAGACAATTTTATTGTGAGAGTACTAATAAAAATATTAGAAATAATTTTAAATAATCGCTACATAAAAATAGCGGTTATTTTTTTGTACATATACAAAGAATCATACAAAAAATAACGGGGCCGCATATTGAAAAAATATAAAAAATTTGATATAATCACTTTAACTGGAAAATAAAAGTTAAAAAGCGCCAGCCCTTTTGGAATAATCAATGTAAACGATGATATTTCAGAAGGTGACGAGGGAAGGAGTTATCGAAATAATCGGCGGATGCTCTTTAGGTGGTTACAACCTTAATAATATACAAAAATTTCGAGTAATTGGGATTACAAAGGTATTATAGTAGCATTTTTTAGTAATTTTATATTATGAAGGAGAAGTATTATGTGTGGAATTGTAGGTTACATTGGAGCGAAAAATGCTCAGGAATTTGTTATTGATGGGTTGGAAAAATTGGAGTACAGAGGGTATGATTCGGCTGGGATTGCTGTTAATACTGGAAATGAAAAATTTGAGATTGTGAAAAAAGTTGGAAAATTGCAGAATTTGGCTGATGAGCTGAAAAAACATCCGCTTTCAGGGACAGTTGCGATAGGGCATACAAGATGGGCGACTCATGGTAAGCCATCTGATGAAAATTCACATCCTCATTTTAACAAGGATAAGACATTAGTCGTTGTTCACAATGGAATTATTGAAAATTATCTGGAACTAAAAAAAGATTTAATTGCCAAAGGATATGAGTTTGTTTCTGAAACTGATACGGAAGTTGTGGCACATTTGCTAGATAGCCTTTATGAAGGTGATTTATTAGAAGCTGTAAAAAAATTGTTAAAAATTATTAAAGGTGCGTATGCGCTAGGAATGATGTCAATTTCAGAGCCTGACAGAATTATCGCTGCGAGAAAAGAAAGTCCGTTAATAGTAGGTTTAGGGAAAGGTGAGAATTTTATTGCTTCTGACATTCCAGCAATTTTGAAATATACAAGAGATGTATATTTGATTGAAAATAATGAAATCGTGGAAATAAAAAAAGATTCTGTAAAAATTATGGATACTGAAGGAAATGAGATAAAAAGAGATGTAACACACGTTGAGTGGGATTTGGAAGCAGCTTCAAAAGGTGGGTATGAATATTTTATGGAAAAAGAAATTCATGAGCAGCCAGAAGTGCTTGTAAAAACTTTAAACAGCAGAGTTGATGAAAATTATAATATTAATTTTGATAATACGGGGCTTACAAAGGAATATTTGAGCGGAATCAATGATATTTATATCGTGGCTTGCGGAACTGCTTATCACGCCGGGCTTGCCGGAAAGCATATTATTGAGAAAAAAACAAGAATCCGTGTGGATGTTGACATTGCGTCAGAATTTAGATATAGAAACCCTGTGATTGATGATAAAGCATTGGTTATTGTGTTAAGCCAGTCTGGAGAAACTTTAGATACGCTTGAGGCTATGAAAGAAGCGAAAAGACATGGGGCAAGAGTTGTTGCAATTACAAATGTAGTTGGCTCTTCGATAGCAAGAGAAGCGGATCACGTTATTTACACTTGGGCAGGGCCTGAAATCGCTGTTGCTTCTACAAAGGCGTACACTACTCAAATGGTAATTTTAAATTTGATGGCAATTGATTTTGCATATAAATTTGGAAAAATTACAAAAGATGAAGCAGTTGAAGATATTAAGAAATTGTATGATGTGGAGCAAAGTATTCAGAAAATGCTGGAATATGACGAAAAAATAAAAAATGTCGCAGACAAGATTAAAGATAGCGAAAGCATGTTCTATCTTGGACGTGGGCTTGACTATGTAATCGCTGTGGAAGGGGCGTTAAAATCCAAGGAAATTTCGTATATTCATTCAGAGGCTTTTGCTTCAGGGGAATTAAAACATGGTACAATTGCACTTATTACAGATGGAGTGCCAGTTGTTGTAAACGTTACACAGTCTGATTTGTTTGAAAAATCAGTATCAAATATAAAGGAAGTTACTTCAAGAGGAGCCTACGTTATCGCAATTGCAAAAGAAGGAAATACAGTTGTGGAAGAAGTGGCGGATGAAGTGTTCTATATTCCAGATGTGGCAGATGATTACGCAGGATTTCCAACAATCGTGATTCATCAGCTATTAGCATACTATTTATCAAAGTTAAAAGGAAATGATGTTGATAAGCCAAGAAACTTGGCAAAATCAGTAACTGTGGAATAAGATAATTATCTAATAATTATAAATAATGATGAAAATGGAGGAGAAGATTATGAAATTTGATGATTTGAAAAAAGGTGCAGAAGATGCTTTGAAAAAAACTGTAGATGGAGCAAAAGACTTGGCTGACAAGGCTGCTGACAAAACAAAGGAAATTGCAGGGAGCGAAGTTGCTCAGAATATTAAAAAAGGAACAGAAGAAGTTTTTGAAAAAACTGTGGAAGGCGCAAAAGATTTAGCAGAAAAAGCTTCAAATAATAAAATTGTTCAAGATGTGAAAAAAGGCACTGAGGAAGCAGTAGACAAAACAGTAGAAGGGGCTAAGGGCTTAGCAAATAAAGTTACTGGAATGTTTAAGAAATAGTAAAAGGAAAAAAGTAATAAAAAATGTTAGTTGGAGTATCAGTTTTGGTGCTCCATATTTTTTTGATAATTTTTTAAAATGCTTTGTTATTTTTTATGAAATTTGGTATAATTAACTTAAATAAAAATAAATTGGGGTGATGTATTTGGGAAAAAATGAGGAATCAGAAAAAAAGAAAAATTTACCAGTTGGAATTGATAATTTTGAAGTAATGATACAAAATGATTACTATTATTTTGACAAGACTGGACTAATTGAAGAAATTCTGAAAACTGGAATGACGCATTAATGCTTTTGTCTAAGTATTTGTATGATTATTATGGTAAAAAAGTAATTCTGCTTATAGATGAGTATGACAATCCAATAATAAAGGCACATGAAAATGGACATTATAATAAGGCAATTAATTTTTTCAAAGGCTTTTACAAAAGTACAGTTAAGGGAAATGACTATGTTGAAATGGTTGTAATGACTGGAGTTTTGAGAGTTGCAAAAGAAGGGATTTTTTCTGAATTGAATAATATGGAAGTACATACAGTTTTGGAAGAAGGATGTAGAAGTGGGGATTGAAGAGGGGTAAAAGTAAAATGAAGCAGGAAACGCATTAGAAACATGCGGTTTTGGAAAGGAAGTTTTGTGAAAATAGTAAAAAATTATTATGACAGGTTTAAGGTTTTAAATCCTCGGTATTCAGAAGTAAAACTGGGGATTATCGCTGCAATTATTATTTATTTTATTGCAAGGATTTTTTTTACAACAAAAATTTCAAGGGATATGATAATTTCATTTGCGGTTTTTGTAATATCAATGACTCTTCACGAAGTGGCACACGGATATGTGGCTTATAAATTTGGTGACGATACGGCAAAAAGAAAAGGAAGAATAACATTAAATCCTTTAAAGCATATTGATTTGACGGGAATAATACTGCCGATTCTCATTCTTTTGAGCGGATTTAAATTTTTGGTAGGCTGGGCAAAGCCTGTTCCAGTTAATTTTTATAATTTAAGGCCGCATCGGCTTGGATTATTTTGTGTTGCAATCGCTGGAATAGTGGTAAACTTCACTCTTGCGCTAATTTCGCTTGTGCTGTTGAAATTTTTAGGAAAGCATCTGGATATTGAGAATATTTTTATGACGATTCTGCTTTACATATATTTAATAAATCTTTTGCTTGGATTGTTTAACTTGATACCAATAACGCCGCTGGATGGAGGGAGAATAGTTTATTCTTTTTCAGGGGAGAAAGTTAGGGAGTTTTATAATAAAATTGAAAGATACGGGATTTTAATTATTTTTGTAATTGTTTATTTTGGAAGTTCATTTTTAACACACGGCTTTTTGGAAATTGTGGAATTTTTTTTACGACTGGCAGGAATAAATATCAGCTTGTTTCTTTAAAAAAATATAAGAAAATTCAATAAAAATTTTTGAAAATCGAAAATATGGGATATAATATAGTGTTGTAATTTTAGACATGAACAGTAAGTGTATAAAATGTTTTTATCAAAATTTTAAGGACGTGGTAAAGATGAGAAAATTATTTTTGATTTTAGGAATATTTTTAATGATGAATTTTGGATCGTATGGTTTTTCACAAAAGGAGAAAATTCAGGAAACGCTGTCGAAACTTGGGGTTAAGCAGGCATTAATTGATGAAACGGTGGCACTGGACTATGAGATAAGGGATACGCAGTATTTTGAAAATGATGAGAAAATTATTCGGGAAAGGATTGAAAAGCTGGAAAAATTGCTTCAGAAAGATGAGAGGAACTACATAGCGGCACAGGCTCTAATTACAATTTTTGAGTCAAAAATAAGTGGAGATTACAAAAAGTACCTTGATTTGTTTGTAAAATACACGCCATACGAATATGAAAAGACTTTTTCAAAAATGATGTATGCTCTGGACAAGGGGGATATACCAAGTTTTGAAAAATATATGGATGAAATTCCCCAAAAATATAACGATACAGTTGTCATTACGCTAGCAAAAATTTTTGTGGCAAAAGATTTTGAGGAAAAACAGATGCTTACGGAAAAAGTGCTAAAATTATTAAAAAACGAGAGTGAACGTCGAAAAGTGGGAGTTTCTGACGAGGAATACTATTTTATGAAATTGACTTATTACTTGAATAAGATTCGCAATCTTTTTGACAAGGGAGAAGTGAAGCAGGCTGTTGCAGAATATTTAAATAATATTGTAAATGAAAATGTGAGCGAGGAAATACAAAATTATAATTTACGTGCGGAAGTTATACTTTATTTTAATGTTGTAATAATGAATGAGGAAATAAAGGAAGACTTATTAAAAATAAGTAATGGCGCAAAACTGGAAGATACTTGGATTGCTAAGAAAATTCAGACTGAAACTGAAAAGGACAAGGATTTCTTGTCAAAAATGGTAAATTAGGAAAAAGGAGAAAGTTTATGAAAAAAATTTTTATATCGTTATCATTGCCATTCTTTTTAACGCTGGGATGTGAACTGTCAGCATACACTAGAGCTGAACTCATACAGGACAGGCTTTCCAAAATTGGGATAAAGCAGGATGTAATTGATGAAACGATAAAATTTGAATATGAGATCAAAGATGAAAAAAATTTTTTTACAGAAGATGGGCAGGAAAATGATAATCTCTTAAAATTAAAGAAAATTTATGAAAAAGATGAAAGAAATGAAACATTGGGTGCAGTTCTTGTAGGAGCCTACATAGTGGGAGAAAAAAAGGACTTTAGAAAAGCAAGGGAATATATGGATAAAATTGCTCCGTATTCAACACGATTTGATAAACTTTCAAACGAATTTACCTACTATAAGCTGAAAGGCGATGAAAAAAAAGCAAAATTTTATTACAACCTTATAAAACGCCGTTATAAAAATTCTGTAGCAATGGAACTTGTTGATACACTAAGTGAAAATCTGGATATGATAATGTTCATTGAAACATTGGGCGATTATTTGACTGACGATGAGGAAGAAACTAATAATGAGGCAAATGACCTGCCTGATGGATTTTCTTATGACAATAAAAAAGGGATTATACAAAATAAGGATGCTGATGATGATTCTGATAAAGACGCTGAAAATGTCTTAGAGGATACAAGGACTTACGGTGAAAGCGTAAAGGAAATTCTGGACAGCGGGAAAGAAAATTTGGAAAATCAGAAGCAGGAAATAAATAAATATCAGCGTATAATTGACTACTTTAAAATTGGAAAAAATCAGAAGGAGTTTGGTGTTCCAGATGACTATGTAAGAGGTTTTAAGTTAAAAATTGCTGAAATTAAAATAGCTAAAAACATGATGAATTATGGAATAGAAAATGCAGTAAAATATTATTTGGACAATGTTTCAACAAAGGATGTAAGCTATGAAGATGTTTATTTTAATGAGCAGTCTGAACTGGCGCTCTATCTTGCAGTTGCACAAATGCTTTCCATTGCAGATGAAAGTGTAATAAGCAGATACAGAAAAGAGTTTGAAAATACAAGAGTAATTAAGCTGCTGGATGAAATTTTAAAAGATGAGAGAGAAAAGGAAAAAGAGAAGGCTGGGAAGACTCAAAATAAAAATCATATAAAAAGCTAATTTTGGAAGTATTCAGAACTGCTAAAGCGGCAATATTTATAAAAAGTTACACTCAGTGGTATTGAAACTAAAAAATTATAGAAACTCAGATAAACTTAATTATAAAAATAGGTTGTCTGAGTTTTATTTTTATGATAACATAATAATATCATTTTAAATTTATAAAATGAAAGGAGGAGAAGCGTGAAAACTGTAGCAAAGGAAACGGTAATTGAATTTGAAGAAAAGAAGTCAAAGTTTATTGGGTATATTAAACCAGTTTCGACAGTAGTTGAAGCTGAAAAGTTTATTGATTCAATAAGAAAAATGCATCCAAATGCAACTCACAATGTTCCGCTTTACAGAGTGGTGGAAAATGGACAGGAATACTTTAAATACAATGATGACGGAGAGCCAAGCAGTACAGCGGGAAAACCGATGGCAGAAATACTTAATATTCTGGATGTATATAATGTGGCGATAGTTGCGACGAGATATTTTGGAGGAATAAAACTAGGGGCAGGCGGACTTATAAGAAATTATGCGAAAACTGCGAAATTAGCTATCAATGAGGCAGAAATTGTAGAATATGTGGAAAAATCCATTTTCATCCTAGATTATGATTATGAATATACTTCAGAAATAGAAACTTTTTTAAATGCAAATACACTAAAATTTGGAATAGAAATACTTGAAAAGAATTATTCAAACAGAGTTACTGTGAAAATATCAGCAAATGATGAAATTGAGCATGAACTAAATGGTTTGCAGAAAATAATAGTAATAAAAATGTAAAAAATAATAAATTTTAAAGAAACTCAAAATTTTTTATAAAAGTTGTTGACAAATAAAATTAAATATGATATTATATTTCTTGTCTGTGAGTAATGGGAAAGCAGATTAGGGAATGGTGCGCGGCCTTCGTCTAGTGGTTAGGACCTCGGGTTTTCATCCCGGTAACAGGGGTTCGATCCCCCTAGGCCGTACCAATTTAAAAATTGAATATTAGTTAAATGGTGATTGTTTTATGGTCGCATAGCTCAGCTGGGAGAGCACCTGCCTTACAAGCAGGGGGTCATTGGTTCGAGCCCAATTGTGACCACCATTATGGAGGTGTAGCTCAGCTGGTTAGAGTGCTTGCCTGTCACGCAAGATGTCGCGAGTTCAAGTCTCGTCACTTCCGCCATTTAATGCCGCTTTAGCTCATCTGGTAGAGCAACTGACTTGTAATCAGTAGGTGGTTGGTTCGAGTCCGACAAGCGGCACCACTATTTAAAATTTAGAATGTTGTGGAGAGGTTCCCGAGTGGCCAAAGGGATCAGACTGTAAATCTGCCGGCTCAGCCTTCGAAGGTTCGAATCCTTCCCTCTCCACCATTTTTTTTTATAAAAATAAAATTTGTTATAAATATTAAATCATAATTCGTAGGAGGAATTATCAGCTATGGTTAGAAAAATAAAAGGAGCTGGAAGCAAATCTGGTGGAAATCAGCAGGATATAATTAAACAAGCTCAAGTAATGCAACAAGAAATGTTAAAAATTCAAGAAGGCTTAAAGGACAAATTTGTAGAAACATCTGTTGCTGGTGGAGGAATCACTGTAAAAGCAAATGGACAGAAAAAATTGTAGACTTATCAATTTCGTTGGATGTATTAAAAGATGCAATTGAGGAAAATGATGCAACAATAGTTTCTGACTTAATTGTAAACGCAGTAAACGAAATCTTGGATAAAGCTGAAGAAATGGCTGAAAAGGAAATGGAAGTAGTTACTGGCGGAGTAAGTATTCCAGGATTATTCTAAAAAATTAAAAATTATGTTTATATATAAATATATTTTAAGGAGGACTTATTATGTCAGAAACTAATTTGCCTGAAAATATAGAAAATGAAAAACCTAAATACAATAAAGTAATTTATTGCTTATTAGCCTGGTTTTTTGGAGCTTTCGGAATCCATTCATTTTATGCGGGTAGAAAACAGGAAGGAATATATTTTTTAATTGCAGGAATAATAGGAGTATTAACATATATTCTTTTGGTTGGAATGGTAATTCTTTTTGTAGAATTTGTAATATGTGTTATTCAAATAATAAAAGCAGTACAAAAGCCAGCTGATGAATTTGGTAGAATATCAGATTAGTAAGGTTTAAGAATATTTAAAAATGGGAAATCAATAAATAATTTTTATTGATTTTTTTTTAATCAAAAATAATTAATAAACAAGCATAATAGGATAATCTTTTAAAAAAATGACTTTAATTTTATGATTTTTTTGATTTTTGCTATTTAAAGAGGAAATAGTATTAGAATTAACAGAAATATTTAAAAGGAAAGGAGATGGAAAAATGAAAAAAAATATAGATAGGATGATAATACTGATGTTTTTATGTATTATTGTTTATAATTTAGGGCATCCTGCAACGCCTGCACTAATTGAACTGAGAGGATGGAAGAAAAGTATTTCGGGGGAATTACTGGCGTTTATGAGTATGGCGATGTTTATTTCTTCGCCTTATTTGGGGGCTTTGGCAGATAGAGTTGGGATGAAGAGGATATTTGTGTTTATGCCATTTTGTTATGGAATGTCGCAGCTTATTTTTGGATTTGGGACGAATTTGCCGCTTATATTTCTGGCACGGATGATTTCGGGATTTGCTTCAGGGGGAACATTTGCTGTGGCATTTGGATATGTGAGTCAGCTTTCTGAAAAAGAAGAAAAGGCGAAGAATATTGCCAAAGTCAGCTCTGCCACTGTAATTGGCGGGGCGATTGGGCAGAAAATAGGGGGATATACGGCAACTGCCATGAATGATCCGCGATTCTCCTTTGCGTTGCAGTTTGTTGGCGGAAGTATTGTTTCGGTAATTATTTTGCTGATTATGAAGGAAATTGTGCAAAAAGATAATAATTTTGGGAAAGAAAAAAATAAAAAGGACTTGAATCCGTTTGCAACTTTTAGATATATTAAGGAATTGGATGGATATTCCAAATTTTTCTGCCTTATAATACTGCTTTCAGGAATAGGAATTTATTCTTACGGGAGCGCTTTAAACTATTTTTTAAAATTTTATGAAAAAGTTTCTTCCGATGCAATCGGGACTTTTGTAATGTGCTCGTCATTGCTTGCTTTTTTTGGAACTGCATTTTTGCTGGGGAAATTATTAAAAAAATTTAAGGAGAAAAGTGTTTATAAATTTTTGATTTTTGTTGGGATAATATTGATGGCGGGAATTTTTTTCAAAGTAAAATTTGGTGTAACTCCGTACATTCTGATGGCTGTTTATACGATGACTTATGAGATTGTACGTTCGCTCGGAAATACGATTATTGCTCAGAGATATAGGGAAAATCAGGGGAAAATACTGGGAGTGGCTTCTGCGGTAGGTTCACTTGGAACTGCAATTGGTTCGCTGGTTTCTGGGCATTTATTAAATTTTAATCCTTTTTTTCCATTTGTTGTGAATATTATTGTAATGTCTTTTGTGCTAGTTTTAATTTTAGTAAAAAAATTGTAATTTTTTTCATTTAGGTACTTGTTAAATCAAATAAATGTGGTAAAATTAATATAGAATAGAGAAATTTTTGGAGATAATTAGTTTAAAAGAAGCTAGTAAAATAATTAAAATCGTTTAAATAAAAAAATTTTAGGAGGCGTACCATGGAATATATGAAAAAATATGAATACTGGTTAAATTCAGAAGCTGTTGATGAAAAAGACAAGGAAGAATTAAGAAGTCTGGCTGGAAATGATAAGGAAATTGAAGACAGATTCTTTAAGGACTTGAGCTTTGGAACTGGTGGAATTAGAGGCGTTCGTGGAATTGGAACTAACAGAATTAATAAATACGTAATTAGAAAAGCGACTCAAGGGCTTGCAAATTATATGTTAGGTTTTGATGAAAAATTGGCAAAGGAAAAAGGTATTATTATTGCCCACGACTGCAGAATCGGTTCAAGAGAATACGCCCTGAATACAGCGAGAGTTATGGCTGCTAATGGAATTAAGGCCTACATTTATGAAGATTTGCGTTCCACTCCTGAATTATCGTTTGGAGTAAGATATAAAGGGACTATGGCTGGAATCGTCGTAACTGCTTCTCATAACCCTGTGGAATACAATGGATACAAGGTTTACTGGGATGACGGAGCTCAAGTTGTAGATCCTCATGCACCTGCGATTGTTGCTGAAGTTAATAAAATTCAAACTCTTGAAGAAATTAAAGTAATTTCTGAAGCAGAAGGAAGAGAAAAAGGATTAATTATTCAACTGGATGGAAAAATTGATGATGATTATTTAGATGCAATTAAAACACAAACTTTAAAAACAAATGTTCCAGGAAAAGAAAATTTCAAAATAGTTTATACTCCGCTTCACGGAACTGGTGGACGTCCAATGAAACGAATCTTATCTGATTTTGGATACAGCTATGAAGTTGTAAAGGAACAAATTGAGCCAGATGGAAACTTTCCAACTGTAACTTATGCAAATCCTGAAGAAAAAGCGGCATTTAAACTTGGCGTAAAATTAGCTGATGAAATTGGTGCAAAATTAGTTATGGCAAACGATCCTGATGCGGATAGAATCGGTATTGCTGTAAAAGATGACAAAAATGAATGGTATTATCCAAATGGAAACCAAGTTGGATTATTATTGCTGCAATATTTATTAAACAACAAGAAAGATATTCCTGCAAATGCAAAAGTTATAACAACAGTTGTTTCTACACCGATGATCGATGTAGTTGCACCTTCAAAAAATGTTGGAGTTATGAAAACGTTGACAGGATTCAAGTATATCGGAGAAAAAATTAGACAATTTGAAAATAAGGAATTGGATGGAACATATTTATTTGGATTTGAGGAAAGTTACGGATATTTGATTGGAACACACGCAAGAGATAAGGATGCGCTGGTAACTTCAATGGTAATCGCTGAAATGGCCACTTACTATGATTCAATAGGAAGTTCAATTTATGAAGAATTGCAAAAATTATATAAAGAATTTGGATATTACCTGGAAGGAATAAAATCTGTAACTCTTAAAGGTAAAGATGGAATCGAACAAATGGCAGCGCTTATGTCTAACTTGAGAGAAAATATAAAAGACGAACTGCTTGGTAAAAAAATAAAAATTAAACGTGATTTTTTCTCACATAAAGAATACAATCTGGAAACAGGAGCTGAAACTGAAATAAAATTACCAAAGGAAAACGTTTTACAATTTGTTCTTGAAGACGACACTTACATTACAGCCCGTCCATCTGGAACAGAGCCAAAAATCAAATTCTACTTTAGCGTAAATGCAGATTCAAACGAAAATGTAAAAGCAAAACTTGATAAAACAATGGAAGAATTTTCAAAATTTTTAGGATTATAATTTTTTAAAGAGATCAGAAGATTACTTAAACTAAATATCCAATTTTTTGGAGGAAGTTCAGTTTTTTCTGATCTTTTTTGTTTCAGGTCTGCTTTTGTATATAAAAAAGATTTGCCAACATAAAATAAAAAAATATAATAAAATTTTTAGAGAGAACTTGTGAAAAAAATAAAGTATGGAAAAGATAGAAATAAAAGAAAAAGATATTGATGCAATATATATTCATATTCCATTTTGTAATAAAAAGTGTGAATATTGTGATTTTTGCACGTTTGTGAGAATGGAAAAAGAGTATAGGAGATACGTGGATTATTTGATTAAGGAGATTAGGATGTATCCGAAACTTAAGTATGATACGATTTATTTTGGAGGAGGAACGCCTTCGGTATTGCCAGTTGAGATGATAAGGGAAATAATGGATGAATTGGACTGGACTGGGAATGCGGAAATTACTTTGGAATTGAATCCGACAGATATGACTTTGGGAAAATTGGAGGAAATTCGGAAAATTGGGATAAATCGTTTGAGTATTGGGATACAGAGCTTTCAGAATCATGTACTGAAATTTATTGGAAGGCAGCATAGTTCAGATGATGCGGTAAATGTGTACAAAATGGCTAGAGAAGCTGGATTTGAGAATATAACTGTAGATTTGATGTTTGGGATTCCTAATCAAAGCATTGAAGATTTGCAGAAGGATTTGGAAATTTTGAAAAAATTGAAGCCTGAAAATGTGTCGATTTATTCGCTTATATGGGAGGAAGGGACTGTTTTCTGGAGCAAGTTGCAAAAGGGTATTCTGTCGGAAATTGATCAGGATGTGGAAGCTCAGATGTATGAGATGATTATTGAATTTTTTAATGAAAATGGGTACTGTCATTATGAAATATCGAATTTTGCACGAATTGATGGAAATTTTGAGGGAAATATAAGTATTAACGAAAATTTTAAAAGTCAAAAATTAGAAAATAAATTTTTGGAAAATATAGAAGATTTTGAGATGATTGAGAAAAGGCAGAAAAATGGCGGAAGGCATAACCTGAAATATTGGAGAAATAAGAAATTTATTGGTGTCGGAATGAGTGCGGCAGCTTATTATGGTGAAAACCGGCATAGCAATGTGCGGACATTTAATAAATATTATAAATTTCTAGATAGTGAAAAATTACCGATTGACGAGAATACAGTGGAAATTGTGGATGAAGCTGAAAGTGAAAAATTGAAGAAAATACTGGGGTTAAGGCTGATTCAGGAAGGAATTGGGTATTTTGAGGACAAGAAAGTTGAAAAACTTATAAAAAATGGATTGCTGAAAAAATTTGCTGTAAAAAAAGTGGATTTTTCTGAAAAAAAATTTGAAAAAATTGAAAAATTTATTGCCGCAAAAGAAAAAGAAATAAAAAATAAAGTCAAAAATAATGAATATTTTGATGGGAAAATAGCGGGAAATGCCTATGAAATAAGGCTTCGGCTGACAAAAAAAGGAATGCTGCTGGCAAATGATGTATTTGTTGAATTTATTTGAAAAAAAGGTTATAATAGTTGTAACTGTAAAAATATCATATATAAAGCAAGTCAAAAATAATAAGGAGCAAAAATGGAACTTGATAGCATAAAAATTCAGCAGAATTATAAAAAAATTTTGGAAGATATAAAAAAATATTCTCCGTATCCTGAAAAAGTGAAAATTTTATTTGTAAGTAAATATTTGAATGTGGAGGAGCATAAGGCTCTGATTGAGATGGGCTATGATTATTTTGGTGAAAATCGGGCTCAGCTTTATCGGGACAAGCTGAATGAATTTTCAGATGAAAAATATAAAAATATCAAATGGGATTTTATTGGAAGGTTGCAAAAAAATAAAATAAAGTATATAATTAATAGTGTGAATTTAATACATTCGATTGATTCTTATGAACTTTTAGAGGAAATAAATAAAAAAGCTATTGAAAATGACAGAATTATAAATGGATTAGTTCAAATTAATGTTTCAAAGGAAGAATCCAAAACAGGAGTTTATATTGAAGATTTTAAAAAAAATAGCGAAAAGTATTTTTCTATGAGTAATGTAAAAATAGCTGGTTTTATGACTATGGCTCCACTTGAAGCGTCTGAGGATGAAATAAATGATTATTTTTCAAATATGAGAAAACTGAAAGAAGAATACCAGAAGCAATATGATTATGTTACGGAAATTTCTATGGGAATGTCGAATGATTATATGGAAGCCCTGAAAAATGGGGCGACTATAATTAGAATAGGAAGTAAGTTATTTGAATAGGAGGTTTATGCTTTGGGACTTAAAAGAAAATTAATGGAATTTTTTGGCGATGATATTGAAGATGATGACGATGAGTTATCTGAAGAGTTGTCAAATGATGAAAGAAAAGAAGCGGCAGCAGAACAGCCGTCACAAAATCAGCAAGCAAAAGTTCAACCAAAACCGACAGTAAACCGAGTTGAACAGGAAAAACAACCAGAAGAGAAAAAAGGCATTGGAAGTCTTTTTGGAGTAGGAAAAAAGGAGGAAAGTACAAAAATGGCGTCGTCAAAAGTAAGTTATGTTTCGATTATCAGACCAAAAGTTTTTGAAGATTCGAGATTAATTGCGGATGCAATAAAAGAAAATAAAGTTGTAACATTCAGTTTGGAATTTTTAGAGTATGAAGTGGGACAAAGGGTAATAGATTTTGTGAGTGGAGCTGCCTATGCAATGAATGCGCACCTTTCAAAAGTTACTGACAAAGTTTTGACTTCTATTCCAGTTGGAATCGACTATGAAGATATTGATGCTTCATTGGGAGAAGAATCAAGAGATAGTAACTTATTATAATACTAAAATATTAAGTTAAGTTTTGGAATTTGGCTGCTTTTTATGGGTTTTTCTCATTTAAAGCAGTATTTTTTAATAATTTATTTTAATACTAAATCCTATTTAAAAAATAGAAATAAAATTCTACAATAATTAATTTGATAGCTTTGTTAAAAAAATCAAATTTAATTCTTAAGTATCCTACGTTACAAAAAAATTCAATAAAAAATAGAAAAAACTATTATTAATCATAATATTTATAAACTAAAATTATAAAAGTCCTTAAGATGGATACTTAATGATTAAATTTAATTAAAGGATATTTTAATAGTTACACAGGTTGTATAATAGCATAGTAAAAATAATGACTTTAATTTTATGAATTTTTGATTTTTACTCTTTAAATGGGAAATAGTATAGATATAAAAATAAAAGAAAATTAGGAGAACAGATAAATGGGAATAATTTTTACGATAGTAATTTTGGGATTAATTGTATTTTTGCATGAATTGGGGCATTTTGCCACTGCTAAGTATTTTGGGATGCCTGTTTCGGAGTTTGCTATTGGAATGGGGCCTAAGATTTTTTCAGCGAGGAAAGGGGAAACGGTGTATTCGATTAGGGCGCTTCCACTTGGGGGATTTGTCAATATCGAGGGTATGCAGCCTGAAAAATTTGATTTGAAGGGATTTAAGAAGGAAAAGACTGATGAGATTATTGAGGAACTGAAAAGAGAACAGAAGTTAAAGAATATGGAAGGTGAAACAAGGGAAACTGAAGATGAAGAATTTGTCAATGAAGTGTCGAAACGGCTGGATAAGGCTGTGGAAGAGGAATTGAAAAAGCAGGAAAATATTCAGAAGAACGGATTTTTTACAAAGCCGCCGTTTAGCCGATTTGTTGTGCTGATTGCAGGAGTTATGATGAACTTTATCTCAGCATTGATTGCATTGTTTGTGCTGCTTTCTATAACGGGAATTATGCCTATAAAATATACGGCGCCAGTTGTCGGGGAAATTCAGGCAAATTCAAGGGCAAAGGGAAAATTGCAAGTAAATGACAGAATTTTGGCGGTTAATGGTGAAAATGTGTCAAACTGGGTGGAAATGTCAGAAAAAGTTGCGAAAATTAGTAAGAATTATAAAAATGAAGATGTAAGCTTGAAAATTTTGAGAAATAACAAGGAAATTACAGAAAATGTGAAATTGACTTACTACGGTGAGGCGAAGGCAAATCTGCTTGGAATACAGGTTTTGCCACAAAAAACTAATGTCGGTGAAAGAATAAAAATGAGTTTTATAATGTTTGGAGATTATTTTAAGTTGACTCTGGATGGCGTGAGAATGCTTGTAACTGGGAAAGTGGCAATGAAGGAAATGACAGGGCCTGTCGGGCTGCCAAAAATTATTGGGCAGGCTTATGGGCAAGGTGGATTTTTTGCACTGCTTGGGATATTTATTCTTATTTCAATAAACATTGGAATTATGAATTTACTGCCTATTCCGGCACTTGACGGGGGAAGGCTGATATTCGTCATTCCTGAATTTTTTGGAATAAAGGTAAATAAAAAAATAGAAGAAAGAATACATATGATTGGAATGATATTTTTACTTGTATTAATGCTGGTTATTGTATTTTTTGATGTTACTAAGTATTTTTAGGAAAAAGGAAGTAGAATAAATGGCAATATTTAATCAGAATATAAAAAGAATGCTTGAACTTCCGAGAGTCATTATTAAATATGGATTTGAGGAATTTTTTAAGCAGGGAGATCTGGAAAGGTTTGTTCCAAAAAGGGTAAAAAAAGAGTACAGCGAGCGGATAAGGGAGATAAACTCATACACTTTCTATGAAAGAGTGAGGATGGCGCTTGAAGAGCTGGGGCCTGTGTATGTGAAATTTGGACAGATGTTAAGCAACAGAAAGGATATTTTGCCAGAGGAGCTCATTGTAGAACTGCAGAAATTGCAGGATAATGTGGAAGTCGAGAAAGTTAATATAAGCCAGAAATTAAATTTGGAGCTTGGAATTGACGTAGATGATTATTTTAGCGGGATAGAAGAATATCCAATGGCATCAGCTTCAATAGGACAGGTATTTAGAGCGAAATTAAAAACTGGGGAAAAAGTTGTTATAAAGGTGCAGCGGGAAAATATACGCCCTGTTGTTGAGGCAGATTTGGGTATTATGAAAAACCTTTCAAAAACGCTTGAGCGATATTACGATTATTTGAAAAGAATGAATATTAGCGAGATTGTTGAAAGTTTTGAAAAAATGCTGAATGAAGAGCTTTCGTTAAATAATGAGCTGAATAATATACTCCGTTTCGCAAATAACTTTAAGGATGATAAGAGAATTCACGTTCCTGCCGTGTATAAGGAGCTTTCCAACGATCGTATTCTGACTATGGAAATGATTGAGGGATTTAAGATTACAGATATTGAAAATATCATAAAAATTGGGCAGAAACCGGAAAAGGTTGCAAGAACCGGACTTGATTTATATTTGACACAATTTTTAAAACATGGATTTTTTCATGCCGATCCTCATCCCGGCAATATATTTATAAAGGAAAATGAACAAATTGTATTTATTGATTTTGGTGCAATGGGAAGGCTTTACCCAAATGAGCGGGAACTTTTAATCAGCTTAATTCTTTATTCGTTGAAAAAAGATGTAAAAAAAATGATTGAAGTGATACGGGAACTGGCGATAAAGTTTGAAGTTGCAGATGAAAAAAAGCTGGAACGGGAACTTTACGGGCTGATGGAAATGATAGACGGAAATTCGCTGGAAACTCTGGATGTGGTTGTGCTTTTTGAAAAGGCAAGAAAGATATTCAGCGACAATCAGATTCTGCTTTCTGAAGACATTTACCTGCTAGTAAAGGGAATTGGGCAAATTGAAGGAATAGGACGGCATCTGGATCCAAATCTTAATATAACGAAGGTCATGTATCCGTATATGGATAAAATAGCCAGAGAGCGAATGAATCCAATAAATATTTTAAAGCAAAATGCTTTTAAACTAGAAACCTTTTCTGACAACTGGCTAACTTTGCCGACAGATTTAAAAATGATTCTAGAAAAAATTCAAAAAAATGAATTAAAGCATAAGCATGAAATAATTGGTTTTGAAAAATTTCAAAAGACTTTTGAGGAGTTAGTTCTGGCAATTATTATTTCATCATTGTTTGTCGGCTCTTCAATACTGGCTTTGGCAAATATCCCGCCAAAAATCTTTGGAATTTCTGGACTAGGACTGCTAGGGTTTGTTATTGCAGGAATAATGGGGATGAATTTGTTTTTAAAAAGTAAAAAATAAGTGACGGCACAATAAAAACTATTTTTGGAAGAGTATAATAAGATAATTTAAATGATGTATAAAATCTTTGAAACTAAATTCAAAAATTATGGGCATTTTATTTAAAGTTTAGGACTATACGGGTTTTAAAAGTTCATAATTAGAGAAGGTTAATATAATTTTATAAAAATAAAGAAATATGAAAGGGTTGATGATTATGGAAAACAATGTACTGCTTGCAACATTTAAGAATCAGCTAAGCGCATTTGAGGCATTGGCGGATATAAAAGCAAAATATTTAGGAGAAAATTATGTAATCACTCAGGCGGCTGTTGTGAAAAAAGAAAATGACAGCTTGTCTTTTAAAGATGGATTTGAAGTAAATGCAAATGGGAATATAGGATTTTTGAACGGCGGGCTGCTTGGAGGATTAATTGGAATTATCGGAGGGCCACTAGGTGTTATCTTTGGTGGAACTATTGGGGCTTTGTTAGGAGAAAGCCATGGAGAAAAAGCAGATAAAAAAGTAGTTGGCATCTTTGAAGATGTGTCAAAATATTTGGTGAATGATCATTATGCCTTGATTTTGCTGACATCGGAATCAGATACTTCTGAACTCGACAACTTTTTAAATAAATATGAAGCGGAAACTATTTTAAGAAAAGATGCCTCAATTGTAAGAAAAGACTTGGAACTGGCAGAAGAATATGAAAGAAAATTAAAAACAGATGTTGAATACAAAGAGTTAAAGCAAAAATTTGAAAATAAATCTAAAGAAATAAAAAGCAATTTAGATAATTTTTCAGAAAAGGTAAAAGCTAATGCAGAAGCGTTTACAGAAGATTTGACAAAATTTGTACTGGATTTGAAAAATAAATTTAAAAAGTAAAAAAAGACAGGGGTAAAAAATCTTATCCCTGTTTTTTGTTCAAAATGGCTGCTATAACATTTCCAAAAGATTTTTAAAATAATTATTTTCCTCTCTTTTTCACATCTTCTTCTATTTTATCCTTCCAGCTGTCATTAACTTTGTTGTTTAGTCGAAACTCTTCTACTGCGTTATTTATTGAGTCGTAGTTTAGCTGAGTTCCTATGCTGTCAGATTTGTATTGGGCGGCTCTGGATTTTTCTATTCCAAAGCTTTCGGCTGTTTTTATAGCATCTATATTTGCTCCTAAAAATAAAAATTCCCAGTTTTCTTTTTCTTTTTGTTCACTGATTAGTTTTTTTACTGCGTTTACTGTGTATTCCTTGCTTGCGTTTTCCATTCCGTCGGTAATGATGACAAATAGTATTTTTTCAGATCGTTCCTTGGAATTTAATTTATTTTGTTCAGCCTTTACTTGGGAAATAGTTTTTCCAATTGCATCCAGAAGGGCAGTGCTGCCTCTTACAAAATATTCTTTTTCAGTTAGGGGCTTTACTTGCTGTATCGGAATTTTGCTGTGCAGTAATTCATATTCGTTGTCAAACAGAACAGTTGTTACATTTACTTGTCCGTTCTTGTCTTTTCTTTGTTTTTCCAGAACTGAATTAAAGCCTCCGATGGTGTCTGATTCCAGCCCGCCCATTGAACCGCTTCTATCTAAAATAAATACCAATTCCATTTTTTTTGGATCTGCTTTTTTTCCAAAAGTAACTTTTTTAGTTTTTGAAGCTGGAAAAATAACTAGGCTTACCAAAAGAAAAAAACATAAATTAAAAATTTTTTTCATCAAAATCACATCCTTGTCTTTTTAATAAAATTAATTCTTCCTAATTAAAGTATATCCGATTAAACAGAAAAGTCAATAAAATATATTTCACATTTTTGAGAATAATGTTGCTATTATCGTCAATAACGGCTATTATTCAAATAATAAAGAAGGTTTTTTGACAGTATCGGATAAAAGCGGAAGGAATGGCTGAAAAAAATTTTATTTTTATATTATTTTTACTTTTTGTTGCACTTGACTTGACAATACACCGAAAATAAAAAATAAATTTTCAAATACAAAAATAATTGACAAAATGGAAAAAACGTTATATTATATTAAAATGACTTACAAGTCAATTTTATTTGTTAGGTGGTAAGCGGTTGGAAAGAAAGAAAAATGTAAAAAGCCAGAAAAGGAAGAAAATCGTCGATAAGGCGTGGGAACTGTTTGCAAAAAACGGATACGAGGAAACAAAGGTGGAGGATATTACAAAGGATTTAGGAATATCTAAAGGGAGTTTTTATACGTATTTTGCAACTAAGGATGAGCTGCTTTATGAAGTTTTAGAAAAAATAAAAAAGGAAGCAATTGGAAATCTTGAAAATATAAATGTTGATCAAATGCCAGAAAAGGTTCTAGAAGATTACGCAAAAGCTAAAATGAATCATGCTGTTAAAATTTTGAATAATATGAAACTAAAAGCGGTTGAGAAATATTCGATTGATCCAAAATTAAGAAGTTTTTTTGAAGAACTGCGGGGAAAATCAATTGATTTTATAAAAACAAATATTGTTGAAAAATTTAACAGGGAAAATGGGAATAAATACAAGGCACAGATTATATCAGAATTTATATTAACTTCAATAGAGGAATTTCTGTATGATGAATTTGTCTTAAAAAGTTTTAGGAATATGAAGGATGATGAGCTGATTAATATAAAAAATACAGATAAAATTGAAAATTCGCTGAAGGAAATAATAAAGTTTATAAATAATGCATTAAGATAAGTTCAGGAAGGAAGAAGGGAAAATGGAAAAAAACAGAAATAAAATAGTAGTATCAATATTGCTATTGTTAATGGCAATTCCCAATTTTGCACAAAAGATAACGATTCAGGAAGCTGCTGAAATGGCGGTGAAAAATAACAAGGATATAAAAGTGGGAATGCTAGAAGTGGACAGAGGACAGATAGATGTAAGCAGAACGTGGAAACAGAGATTTTTTACAGTGAGCTACAACGCTTCGGCAAACGCCTACTTTAAAAATGTCATGTCGCAAAAGACTGGGGAAGCATATCAACAATATCTGTCATTATCACAGCCGCTTTTTACAGGCGGAAAATTGAAGCTAGGAAATGAAATAAGCAAGGATAACTTGAAATTAGCTGAGCTGAAATTAGATAAGACAAAAAAAGATACGGTTTTAAGTACGGTTCAGGCATATATTGACGTATATGATGCGATTAGTACGCTTGGCGTGCTGCAAAAGTCGAAGGAAGCATTGGAAGAAAATTATAAAATTCAGACTGAGAAATATAACTTGAGAATGGTTACAAAGCCTGAATACAGGGAGGCCGAAAGAAGCCTGAAGGCTATGGAGGCACAGATTGTAGAACAGCAGGGAAATATCGAGATTGCAAAAGAGTCTTTGGGAATACTGATTGGAGTGCCGAACCCAAGCAGCATTGAAATAGTGCCATTTGGAGTGGAGGACAATTTTACCAAAACGATTGACTTGGAAAAGGATATGGAAAAATTGACAACACAGAATACTGAGTATAAAATCGCACAGAAACAGATTGATCTAAGCAAAAAAAATACAAAGCTGGAAAGGGCAAGTTTTTTCCCAGTAATTAATGGAGTAGTAAATTATGGAGCATTAAGTTCAAAAAATAAGTTAAAGGATGCATTTGAAGTGAAGGATTTTTCATCGGCAGCAGGAGTAAAATTCACTTGGGACATTTTTGACTGGGGAAAAAGAAAAGATGATGTGAAATATGCCAAGAAAACTGAGGAAATTGCAGCGGTGAAATCAGAACAGACATTGGAACAGGTTAAGGCAAATATGAGAAAAACATATTACAAGCTGCAGGCGCTGGAAAAAAGTCTGGAAGCGTTGAGAGTTGCGGTGGAAAGTGCGGAAGAAACATATGAATTGGAAAAGGAAAGATATAACTATAATTTGATAACAATGAACAACTTGCTTGATGCAGAGGCAAAATTAAGACAAAGCCGTGTAAATTATGCAAATTCAAGACTTCAATATTATTATCTTGTATCACAGTATGGAGCTTTTCTTGATTAATCAGGTTTGATAAAATATGAAAACAGGAGGAGATAAACAATGAAATTATATAATAAAAAAATCATAGTAGGCTTGGCAATACTTGCGATGTTTGCCATATCTTGTGGAAAGAAAAAACAGGCTGTAACAAATAACGCAAGGCCGGTAAAAGTGCAGGTTATTGGACAAAATTCAATTTCCTTGGGATATACAGCGAGCGGAACCTTGAAAGGGATTGAGGAAGTACCTTACACAGCGACTTCTTCTGGAGAGATAGTTGTAATAAATGCAAAAAATGGGGACAGCGTAAATGCGGGACAGGTAATTGTATCAATTGATAATCAGGCTGCCAGATCAAATGTAAGAAGTGCAGCTTCAAATGTAAACACAGCTTCGTCAAATATCAACTCAGCTGCGGCTGCACTTGAAGAAGCGAGAATCAATTACGAAAAATATAATATGCTTTACAACAAAAGACTGGTAACTGAAACAGACTATCTAAAGGCAAAAACTAACTATGATGCTGCAAGAGCGCAGTTAAATGCCTCAAGAAACAGTTTAAGTTCGGCACGGGCAGAGCTAGATTCTGCAAACGACACAAATAGAAAATCTGTAATAAAAACGAATACAACAGGAACGATTGCAAATATGAATTTGGAACTTCACCAGCAGACATCAGCAGGAAGCGCCTTGTTTACTGTGGTAAATGAATCGGAAATGCAGCTGGAAGTGGGAGTTTCATCAGAAGTAATAAATAAAATCCATGTAGGAACGCAGGCAAAGGTAAAAGTTGATGAGCTGCAAGGGGAAGAGCTGGTAGGAACTGTATATGAAGTATCAGCTGCGGCAAGTTCAGCGACAAGACAATTTGTTGTGAAAATAAAAATTCCTAATCCTGACAGAAAGCTGAAAAGCGGAATGTATGGAACTGCAAGTATAGACACTGGAGCTGAAAATGGACTAGTTATCCCTAAAAAAGCTATTGTTGTAAAGGGAGTAGAACAGGTAGTCTATATAGTTCAAAATGGCAAAGCGGTTGCGATACCGATAAAAGTTACAAATCAGAATCAGGAAATGGCAGCAGTTACTGGAAATGGGCTTACTGCAGGTGTAGAGCTTATAGTAGATGGGCAAAATGTTGTACAGGCTAATGAAGCAGTGAGAAAAGTGCAGTAAATTGTTGATTTTAACTTAAAATGCATATAAAAACGGAAAATTAATATTTTAATGGAGTCAGTCAGGCAAATTTTGAAAACTTTATATTTTCTGAATTTGTTTGGCTGTTTTATAAAAAAAGATAAAAAATATGTGCAGTTAGACGAAAGCAAAAAAGATTAAGGAGAAATAAAAAATGACAGTAGCAGATTTTGCAACGAAAAGAGTCGTTTCTACAACTATGATACTGATATTCATGGTTTTTTCAGGCGTTGTAGCTATGCGATCAATGAAGCAGGAGTTGATACCGGACTTTAACTTTCCGATGGTAGCCGTTAATACAACATGGACTGGAGCGGCTTCGGAAGACGTTAAGACTCAGATTTCAAAAAAGATAGAAGATGCGGCATTAAATGTTGATGGAATTAAGAATATTTCAACAACTTCAACTTATGGAACTTCGAGCGTTATGGTAGAATTTAACTTTGGTACAGATACGGATATAAAGCAGGTGCAGATACAGTCTGAAATAGATAAAATAAAAAAAGATCTGCCATCTGATGCTGATGATCCGATAGTTTCAAAATTGAATGTAACTGGCGGAAGTTCAGATATGGCAATGATGATTTCAATAAGAGGGGCAGACGAAGCAGTAATTACTTCATTTATAGAAGAAACGCTGGAGCCAAGACTTAAAAGAAACAGAGGGGTTGGAAACATATCAGTATTTGGTAATGCCACAAGGCAGGTAAAGGTAAGGCTGGATCCATATAGATTGCAGGCATACAATTTATCTCCGAGTGAAATATATTCTAAAATTAAGGCGGCTCATACAATTGTTCCTGGAGGTACAGTAAAAGATGGTTCAAAAGAGTTTATCCTAAGAGTTGACGGAGAATTGAAGCAGCTGGATCAGATACAGAATATTATAATTTCCAATAATAATAATCAGACAGTAAGGCTAAGCGATGTGGCAATTGTTGAATATGGAAATAAAGACAAGACATCTTATGCAAAATATGATGGACAGGATATGGTTGCCGTTGTAATTCAGAAAAGTAAGGACGGGAATCTGGTTGAAATTGCCAATATTGCTAAAAAAGAGCTGGAAAATATGAAGCCGTTATTCCCGGCGGGTTCAAAGTATGAAATAGTAGTCGATAACAGCATAAAGGTAAAAGACGCAATTTCTAACGTAACGAATAATGGTTTGCAGGCGTTAGTTATAACAATAATTGTATTATTTGTATTTTTGAAAGATTTAAGGGCATCGCTTGTGGTAGGAATGTCTATTCCGATATCGGCCGCATTTACTTTTTTCCTTTTAAATACGCAAGGAATCACGTTAAACTTAATTTCGCTTATGGGACTTGCGCTTGCTATCGGATCACTGGTGGATAATGCGGTGGTTACACTAGATAATATATTCGATCATATACAGCTTAACAAGGAACCTGCACTGGTTGCGGCAGTACGTGGAACGAATGAGGTAATAGTTCCAATGATAGCTTCAACAGCGACATCAGTCTGCGTATTTTTACCAATCGTATTGTTTCCAGGATTTGCAAAGGAAGTATTTGCGGGAATTTCGCTCTCAATGATGTTTGCGCTGTCAACTTCGATTGTTGTGGCAATGCTGTTTATTCCAATGGCATCAAGCGTATTTTTAAATATTGAGAAAATATCAGGAGCGTCAGGGAAAGCGTACAGGTTTAACGCTTTTAGAGATAAATATAAGAACCTTGTAAGACAGGCGCTGGAACATAGAAAAGCGGTTATAATTGGTGTAATAGTTTTGTTTATTGTTGTTGTTTTTGGACTTGGAAAAACTGTAAAAACAGCATTTTTCCCGACAATTGACAATGACGAGTATTCAGTAGTCGCACAGCTTTCAACAGGACTTGACGTGGAAGTTGCGCATGATATTTCCAAAAGAATGGAAGAAATAGTAAAAAAAGATCCTGTTACCAAAAGCTATACTACGATAGTAAATGCTCAAGCGGCAATAGTCAATGTTGATGTAAAAAAAGATACAATGAAGGCCATGGAGCGAATGCGTGAACAAATGAGCAATATCCCAAATGTTACAATTGCAGTTTCTCCATCAAAAGCTGGAGGACGTTCAGTTTCAAAAGATTATTCTTTCCAGATAGAAGGAGATAATTCGGAAGAAATTAACAGAATTGCCAATGCAATTATAGCGGATATGAAACAGCAGACTTGGTTTAAGGACGTAAAATCTTCATCAGAAGGTGGATATCCTCAGGCACAACTGGAAGTAAACAGGGTAAAGGCAGAAAGTTATGGGCTAAGCGTTACAGATATAACTAGAATGTTAAATCAGACAGTGCTAGGAGTGGCTCCGATAGAAATAACTGACAATACAGAAACATTAAAAGTTCAGATGGAATTTGAAGATGAATATAAAAATTCACTTGACAAAATACTGAATATAATGATAAAAACAAGTGGGGGACAATTTGTAAGATTAGGAGATATAGCTACAATGAAACAAGTGGAAGGAGCAGCTTCGATAGAAACTTACAATGGTTCTCAAATTGTAACAGTAGGTACAAATTTGGATAAATCCAAAGGGCTAAATGATGCGGCGAAATTTGTAAATGAGTCGTTCCAGAAAACCAATCCTGCTGCAGGATATAAGATTGCTCCAGCAGGAAATGCTCAAAGCCAGAAGGAAATGGGTGGAGAAATTATGAATGCCCTTATGATTTCGGTAGCACTTATTTATATCGTACTGGCAGTACAGTTGGAATCGTTTGTTCTACCGATAATAATGATGCTGGCATTGCCATTGTCAATGATTGGAGTAATGTTTGGGCTGGCTGTAACAAGAATACAGCTTAGCATGTTCGTTATGATTGGTATTCTGATGCTGTTCGGTATGGCGGTTAATAACGCGATTGTATTATTGGATTTCGTATCGAGTCTGCGGCAAAAGGGTATGGAAATTAGGGAGGCCCTTGTAGAAGCGGCAGGTTCACGGCTTCGTCCAATACTTATGACAACTCTTACAACGGTGCTTGGATGGATTCCGATGGTATTTTCAAGCAAGGGAAGTTCGGGTTATTATCAAGGAATGGCGGTAGCGGTTATGTTTGGACTTTCATTCTGTACGCTATTGACATTATTCTTTATACCTGTGGCTTATTCGATAGTTGAGGAAAGAAAAGAAAGAAGACAAAAGGAAAAAGAGGAAGCAAGAAAAGCTAAAAAAATGGCTGAAAGATCGCAATAAATAGATAATAGTAAATAAAATTTAAAGAAAAGGAGGTGCTTTCTTGAAGAGGATAGAAATATATTTTGATTCCTACTTTATGGATAAAATGAAAGAGGAAATGCGTGAATATGGAATTGAGCAGTATGCAATAATTCCACAGGTTTACAGCCGCTGGAGCAAAACCTTAAAGCATTTTAACAGTCATGTATGGCCAGGAACAGACAGTGTCTTAGTAACTTATCTGGAAGATGATCAGGCAAAGGAAATTATGCGGCTTATAAAAATGATGAAAATAGATTTAGGTAAGTCCATTTCAATGGGTGCTGCTGTTTTGCCTGTAGATGATATTATTTTTTAAAAAATTAATATTGTGATTTTTGAAAGAGTTTGAGTATAAAAAGAACGGAGTGATTATTAATGGCAGTTTTTGAATTGAAACATCCACTAATTGAACATAAGCTTACAAATTTGAGAAATAAGAATACAGATACTAAACTTTTTAGGGAAAGTCTGAACGAGATAGCAGGACTTATGGTTTATGAAGCGACAAAGCATTTGCCTCTAAAGGAGATTGAAACAGAAACTCCTATTCAGAAAACTACTACAAAAGTTCTGGATGAACCAATAACCTTGGTTCCCATCCTGAGAGCAGGACTTGGAATGATAGATGGAATATTGCAGCTTCTTCCAAACGCAAAAGTAGGACATCTGGGAGTTTACAGAAACGAAGAAACCTTAGAGCCTGTCTACTATTACGCAAAAATGCCCGCAAACGTTGTCGAAAGTCAAGTTTTCGTAGTAGATCCAATGCTTGCAACAGGTGGTTCAATGATTTACACGCTTGATTATCTAAAGGATAGAGGTGTAAAGAACATTACGGTACTTTGTATTATTGGTGCTCCTGAAGGAATAAAGAAATTTTGTGAAAAGCATCCTGATGTAGATCTGTACATTGCCTCAATTGATGACGGACTTACTGAAAATGCATATATCTATCCAGGATTAGGAGATGCGGGAGATAGAATATTTGGAACAAAATAAAATTTTTTAATAAAAAAAATAGGACATTCTTTAGTGGGTGTCCTATTTTTGTATTGGTTATTTCTAGCTAATGAGTTTTAAAATAATGTATTATTACTGGATTGAAGCGGAATTTTTATAATTACTTCTGCTCCTTCGGTTTTGTTCTCTTTATTTATAAATACACCATAATTTTTTCCGTAATAGAATTTTATTCTTTTATCGACATTTTGGGTTCCAACTCCGCCAGTCTTGCTTTTTTTGAACTGTTTAGCCTTTTCAAAGCCTATTCCGTTGTCTTTAACTGAGATATTGACTGTGCTGTTTTGTCTGTAAACGTCGATTGTGATGATTCCGTTTCCGGAAAGGTTTTTTATTCCGTGATAGATGGAGTTTTCTACAATTGGCTGGATTATGATTTTTGGAACTTCGATGGAAAGCAGGCTTTCATCTTCTATGTTGAAAAAATAGGAAAGTTTGTCTTCGTATCTCTGTTTTTGTATGAATAAATATTCTTTAGTGTGCATAATTTCATCTTTTAACGGTATTTTTTCGTATCCGTTGCTAAGGGAGAGCCTAAAATAGTTTGCAAGTGATTTTGTAATACTGATTACTTTTTCATTGTCTTCAAATTCTGCCATCCAAATGATAGTATCTAGCGTATTATACAGAAAATGCGGATTAATTTGGCTGTGGAGAGCCTTTATTTCATATTCCCGCAAATATTTAATCTTTTCAACCATTATATTAAAATGTTCCACAAGGTTCTGAATTTCATAGCCTGTTTTTTCACTTAAATGAAATTCCCGTAGATTATTTTCAAAGTTTTGCATATGATTTTCCAGTTTTATTAAAGGCTTTAGAATCTTTGTTATTACGATAAATGTAATAATGGAGGAAAAAGCTAGTGAAACTAGGAAAATGATGATAACTATGTGAGAAAAATTTTTCTTTAAGGTAACTAAGTCATTTGTGTTTGCAAGGCTTCTTAAATTCCAGTTTGTATTTTCAATCTGTGTTTCGTATAAATATGTATCTTTATTTTTATTCTTTTCTGAAAATTTTGCAAGACATTTTTTATCAGCAAAACATTTCACATCTTTGTAATAAATAATATTGTTGTTTTTGTCTACTATAATATTGTCGATTTGTTTTCCGAAAGAAATAGAATTTAAATATCTTTCAAGAATTCCATATTTAATGTCAAAAACGATAACACCAAGATTTTCCCCTTTTGAATTTTTTATGTCCCGACTGATTGACAGAAACCAGAGAGCTGAGTTCATAGAAGAGGCGGAATCTTTTCTGCTGGGGTTAAAAACGGGCATATCTGAATTGTTTATCGCATCGACATACCATTTTTCCTTCATCATATTTTCTGATATTTTCATATCATTATTTTTATCACTGGATACAATGTTACCATTTTTTCCGATTACAGTAATACTTTTAATTCCTTTATTATTCCCAAGAATTGAATATATCATTTTTTTAATGCTCTTTTTTGAATCTTCATTTCCTGATATTAAAAAATTTCTAACATCGGCATCAACAGACAAAAGATTAATCATATTTTTCAATTTATCAGCATAAAGAGTAATATAACGGGATGTACTTATAACATTTTCGTTAGTATACTCAATTTCCTTATTCATTATGATGTATTTTGAAGTATAGTAAAAAATACTGCTTAAAAACAGGATGAATAATAAGTTTCCAATCAGATAGTAAAAAAATAGCTGAAGCAGCATCGAGTTTTTCATAGTTCTTTTTAATTTCATAGTTTCTCCAATACACTTTTTTTAAACTCTTTTGGAGTCATTCCAAAAGTTTTTTTAAATTTTGAATTGAAGTAGTTAAAATTTTCTATTCCCACGAGTTCTCCAATTTCATAATTTTTCAGATCCGTTGTCAAAAGCAGTAGCTTTGCCTTTTCCATCCGCATATTATTTAAATAGTCCTGAAAAGGAATACCAAATAAATTTTTAAAAAGCGAACTTAAATATCCTGAGGATAAGTTCATTTCATCCGCCAGTGAATTTAAGTTAAAGGAAATTTCGCTGTATTTGTCTTCAATTTTTTTTGTTAAAATATCCTTATACTTGCTGTAGGAAACATCTTTGGCAGTTTTTTCAGTGTGACTGATTTTATTAATAATTTTTCTGGCTTCGTTGTATTTTTTAGTTTCTTCCAGTCTGTAAATCAGTTTTGAGATTATTTCATTTATATCAGTCTTTGAAACAGGTTTTAAAATATAATCTTCAACTCCGATTTTTAGAGCCTTTTGAGCGTATTCAAAGTAGTCATATCCTGAAATGATGGCTATTTTTACATCGTTTTTCAGCTCTTTCATTTCCTGTGCAAGAGTCAGCCCATTTTTAAAGGGAATATTTATATCAAGCAAGACAAGATCAGGCAAAACTTCAGAAAAAGTCTTTAAGGCAGAATTACCATCTTCTGCCTCATAAATATCATTTATCTTATATTTTTCAAAATCAATAAAGGTTTTAATACCTCTTCTTATAATCGGTTCATCATCAATTATTAAAATACTATACACTTATTTAACAGCTCCTTTGATTTGTGCAGCAGTCAGATGTCCCGGCAAAGTTTTAATAATATTCAAGTTTCCATCCAGTACAATGTTTGATGGATACCCCAAAACTTTTGCCCTTTTTAGTACTTCTCCCTTTTCATCCAGCAATACAGTAGTATTTTTGTAATTGAGCCCTTTATACCACTGAATAAATTTAGCTGTAGGTTTTTCTCCCTTTTGTCCTGGAGAAGCAATTGTTATAACTGTAAAATTCTTACTTTTATCTGCACTTAAAGAATTAATTTCACTTAACCCTGAAAGACAGATAGGACACCATGAAGCCCACATTTTAATATATATTTTCTTACCTTTATACTTGTTAAGGGAAACAGGTTTATTATTAATATCCTTTAACTGAACTCCCTGCAATGTATTTCCAAATGAAATCGCTCCAAAACTTAATAAAGTTGCAATTGCTGCAATTAATTTTTTCATAAAAATTACTTCCTTTCTGTATTATAGCAAATTTAAAATATTTTTTGTAATTATTTTTGTAAATTATTTTGATTACTAATTGTTTTAAAAAATTTAAAAAATTATTACTTTTAAAAAATAAAATCATTAAAATTTATTTATTATTAGTAAAATTCCCATAAATATAATTAGAAATCCACCAAAGATTTTAAAATAGTTTGTGTATTGATTTAAAGCTCGTACTTTTTTTAGCAATTCCTGAGAGAAAAAGGAAAATAGAATAAATGGAGTGGCAAGACCTAAGACGTATATAAACATCATTAGCCCTCCATAGACTGCAGATCCTTTTTCTCCTGCAAGAGCAAGCACTGAGGCAAGAATAGGGCCTACACATGGAGTCCACCCCAGACTAAATGTCAGTCCTAACAAAAAAGCCTGCAATGAAGAATTTTTTCCAATTAAATCAAAGTTTAGAGTTTTATTTTTTTCTAAAAGGCTAAATTTTAGTATACCTGTCTGGTGTAGTCCCAATATTATTACAATTATTCCTGCCATAAGTTTTATAGTATCATTAAAGAATATTCCTGTAAGAAAACTAAAGCTAAAACCTATGCTCACGAAAGTAAGCGAAAGGCCTAGAATGAATAGAAAGGTATTAAGCACTGTTTTTTTCCCTTTGCTTAGAATACCTAAATATACAGGAACAATGGGAAGAATGCATGGAGATAGAAAACTAGCTACTCCTCCTAAAAACACGCTTCCTACTAATAATGGCTGATTAAACATAAATTCTCTCCTATCCTGTTCATTTTACTGAACTAATTTTATTAAATATCCATAATGTTCTTTTTCCATATCTTTTAATGGGATAAATTTGATTGAAGCACTATTTATGCAATAACGAAGCCCGCCTTTGTCTTTAGGTCCATCATCAAAAACATGTCCCAAGTGGGCTTTTCCGCTTCGACTAAGCACTTCTGTTCTTACCATATTAAAACTTGTATCATTTGCATAAGTTACAACATCTTTTGAAATAGGTTTTGTAAAACTTGGCCAGCCACAGCCTGAATCGTATTTATCTTTTGAGGAAAATAATGGCTCTCCTGTTGTTATGTCCACATAAATTCCAGCTTCATGATTGTCCCAGTACTCGTTTGAAAAAGAATGTTCAGTATTTTTTTTCTGTGTAACGCTGTATTGCAGTGGAGTAAGCCGTTTTTTCAATTCTTCGTCACTCGGTTTTGGATAATCTTTTGGATCAATGATAACTTCATCTGCCTTACTGACATCAATGTGACAATATCCGTTAGGATTTTTTCTTAAATAGTCCTGATGGTATTCTTCTGCTAATATGTAATTTTTCAAAGGCAGGACTTCAACTTGAATTTTGTCTTTATATTTTTTTTGCTCTTCTTCAATTTCTTGTGAAATAATGTCCTTGTCTTTAGGGTTGGTATAGTAAATTCCTGTTCTGTATTGTCTACCTCTATCATTTCCCTGCTGATTAATGCTAGTAGGATCTACAACTTGAAAGTAATATTTAAGCAGTTTGCTCAAAGAAATTTTGTTTGCGTCATATTTTACGTGAACTGTTTCTGCGTGATCTGTTGCCCCGATGATATTATAGCTGGTTTTTTCAGTTTTACCATTCGCATAACCAACCGTGGCATCCTTTACCCCGTCAATTCTTTCCATATATGCTTCAAGTCCCCAGAAGCAGCCGCCGGCAAGATAAATTTCTCTAATGTCTTCATTTCCTGTCTGAATCATATTTTCTTTTTTCGGTTTATTTTCATTTCTGTTCTTTCGATTTTTGTTTTTATTTGACAATACTACTGAAAATAAAGCTAAAGATAGTATTAAGAATAATAGTAAACTTCTAGATTTCATAAAACCGCCTCCCGATTTATATTTAAATATTTTTTGTATCTACAAGAATAGTATAAACTAAAAATTGATAAAAAAAAATGAAATATAGTAATATTTTTCTATAATTTTATAATATATATTCGAACCCATTTAAAATAGAACTATTAAAAATTTAGGGTTTGAGCAAAATAGTCATAGCTTTTGGGTTCGGTTTTAAGGCAGTTTTACTATATACTCAATCCATTCAAAATTGAAGTAAAAATATGTAAAAAACTAACCTATTATTCTCGTTTTAAACTAGAATTGCTATATATTAGAATTTTTTTAGCAATAGACTGATAAAATTGTTATTACTATTGTTACAAGATAGTTTTTGTATGTTTTTAAAGCAGTTTTAAAGTAAAAAATAAAAACAACTTTTTTTGAAAGGTAAAACAAAGATTTGTGTGATATACTTCAAAGCTGCATATAATAAAAAAAATGATTTTGTAGTAAGATTATTTGGGAGGATAGGACAATGTGGGACATTGCCGAAGATGTTGAAGAAAAAAGGAATATCAGTAAAAAAACATTAAATGGAGTAAAAATAAAAATTATAGGGATAGGGAAAACAGGGAGCAATGTGATAAATAAAATGGTAGTAGGAAAGGATATAAGAGCTGATTTTATAGCCGTGGATACCGAAAGAATCAATTTAAACAATTCAAAAGCTGATACAAAAATATTTGTATCTTCAATAATTTCTTATGAAGCCGTAGAAGGGTTAAAGATGCAAGTCAAAAAAGAGCTGGAAAAGGCAGACATGGCATTTATTATGGCTGAAATGGGTGAAAGAACCGGCACATTCGCCTCATCTATTATCGCAGAAATTGCAAAATCAATGGATATATTAACAGTTGCAGTTGTATCAAAGCCCTTTAAATTTGAGGCTCCTAATAAAATAAAGCTTGCTAAGAAAGGAAAGCGAAGATTAAAACATTTTGCTGATACTGTAATAGTCATTCCATATCAAAAATTAAATGATTTATACCCAGACATTCCAATGGCAAATATCTATGAAAAAGGGGAAAAATCCTTTGTAATAATTGTAAAAGGGATATTGGATTTAATAAAGAAACAAGGAATTGTAAATTTGGACTTTGCAGACATTAAATCTATACTACGAAATTCAGGCAAAACAGTACTAGGATTTGGAAAAACAGATGGAGAGGACAGAGCAAAAAAGGCAGTAGAACAGGCACTGAATACACCGCTTCTGGAACACTCAATAAAAGGCGCTGGAAAAATACTAATGAACATAACCTCAGGAAAAGACATACGCCTCGAAGAAATCAGCCAAATCGCCACAGCAGTAGCCAAAAGTTCAGAAAATCCAGACTTATTTCTCGCATGGGGAACAGTCTTTGAAGAATCTAAATTTGAAAATTTTGAAGATTTTGAGCAAAAAGGAAGCTGTGTAAAAGTATATTTGATTGCAACAGATTTTTGCGATTAATAAAAATAATTTAAAAATTTATAAATAAAAAAAGAAAAAAACATTGACTAATTAACTAAATATGATATAATTATATTGAAAGAAAAATTTAAAAACAGGTGTTCCACTACCTTAAAATGAAGGACAGATAAAAACGGGTGTTCCGCTACCCTAAAATGAAGGACAGATAAAAACAGGTGTTGCACTACCTTAAAATGAAGCAACTTTAAATGCAAAGCTACCAATTATGGTGGCTTTTTTTCGAGGGGGAATTTATGAGGTTATATGAAGTAGATGAAAGCTATATAAATTATTTGAAACTTTTTGAAGGTAGAGTTTTAAATTATTCAGGAGATAATTATACGAAAACACGAAAATATATTGGAGTGCTTTTAAGAGTGAATAATTGTGATTATTTAGCACCGTTATCATCTCCAAATAAAAAAAGAGATTATAATAATGGAAAAATACGAAAGTCAAATAATTTTATTATTAGAATTACCGATAAACAAAGAAATATTTTACTGGGAACTATAAAAATAAGTAATATGATTCCAATTTTTGATAAAACGGTAATTAAATATTATGATGTTCACAAGGAATCAGATGAAGGCTACAAAAAATTAATTTTAAAGGAATTAAGATTTATTTATGCTAATAAAGAAAAAATTAAAAAAACAGCAATAAAATTATACAATCAAAAAATAAATAATATGTCAATGGATTATATAAAGCATACGATTGATTTTTTATTATTGGAAAAAAAGGCAAAATTGTATGAAAAATAGTAAAAAAATTTAACTATATTTTGAGAAAGTATGTTAAAATATAGAAAATTTTACAACTAAAGGAGAAAAAATATGGACGGTATCGGAATAAAAGTTGTCGGAATTGGTACGGTGGGAAATGGTGTCTTGAATAAAATGGTGGAAAAAGAGATTGCAGAAGTTGAATTTGTGGGAATTGATACAAATCAGGAGAATTTGGATAAATTGAATGTAGAATCAAAAATATTGGTTTCTGAGGATTTAAGAGAGAAAGTGCAGGATGCATTGAAAAATACTGATTTAGTATTTATTTTGACGGAAATGTCGGAAAAGAAGAATAATGAGATAGCCTATGTTGTTTCAGAAGTTGCAAAAACAATGGGAATATTGACAGTGATTGTAGTTGCTACATCAATTAATTCAAATGGAGAAAATGAGGAAATCAAGAAATTAGAAGAAGTTTCTGATACTGTTATAGTTTTGCCTCTTAAAAAATTAGTGGAAGCAGATTCTAGTGTAACTTTTGATAAATTATTTAAAAAAAGAGATGAAATTTTTATAAAAAACGTAGAATTTATAACAAATCTAATAAAAAAACAAGGGGTAGTGAATCTTGATTTTGATGATGTAAAAATAATGCTAGGAAATTCAGGGGAAGGCATAATAGCATTTGGTAAAGGTAAAGGACAGGATAAGGTAAAACTTGCTACAGAACAAATAATAAACAGCCCTTTTATAAAAAATCTTCAAAAAGCGAGAAAGATACTGTTAAGCATTACAGCAGGACCAGACATTGGATTAACGGATTTACAGGAAGTAACTATGATTATAAATGAAAAATTTGGAGCAGACCAAACAAATATGCTATGGGGATACATTATGGATACTGAGCTTGAAGATAAAATTGAAGTGGAAATGCTGATAACGGATTTTTCTAAATAAATAAATAAAATAAAAGAAAAATGCTAGCAAAAATGTTAGCTGAAGAGAGGGAGAACAATGAATAAAATAACTTGTATTTGTTTGGGTGTAAAAAATATGGAAAAAGCATTAAAGTTTTACAGGGATGGTTTGGGATATAAAACAGAATGTAAAGTAGACAATCCTCCGGTATGCTTTTTTGATACGCCTGGAACAAAATTTGAATTATTTCCTTTAGATTTACTTGCAAAAGATATTAATGAAATTAATCCTCCGACAGGTAACGGATTTTCAGGAATTACTTTAACATACAATGTAAAAAATAAGGATGATGTAGATAAAATTGTTGAATTGGTAAAAAAAGCAGGAGGGATTATTGTAAAAGAACCTCAAGATGTATTTTGGGGTGGTTACCATGCGTATTTTTGTGATTTAGATGGATACTATTGGGAAGTGGTTTGGGGACCAGATTTTAAATTTGATGAAAATGGATTATTACAATTTTAGTAAATTTGTTTTAATTTGTAAAATATATAAAAATTTTATAAATATTGGGAGAAGTAAAAGCAGCAAGCTTATGCTTCTTTTTCTTTTTTGATAAAAAATGTGAGAATATACTTAAACCTTTTTAAAATTAAATTGTTGAAATTAGAAAAAATAAAAGTTGAAAAAAAATAGAAAAATTTTCTTTTTTTGTAAAAAATGTGGTATAATTTGATGTATGCTCAAACCTTTTTAAAATTAAATAAATTTAGGGATTGAGTAAATTATGAATTAAATATGTTATAATTATAAATAGATAAATATATTGGAGAGAGAATTGGGAAAAAGTTTTAAGGATAATTTACTGACTATTGATAAAATGAGAGATGAAATAGTGAGATTGCAGAAGGCTGGGAAAAAGGTAGTTTTTACTAACGGAGTTTTTGATATTTTACATGTTGGGCATTTAACTTATCTAGAGGAAGCTAGAAATTTAGGCGATATTTTGGTTGTTGGTATAAATAGCGATGCTTCGGTTAAAGTGAATAAGGGAGATAAAAGGCCGATAAATAATGAAATAAATAGAGCTTTTGTGCTTTTGGGTACAAAGTTTGTAGATTATACAGTAATTTTTAACGAAAAAACACCAGAAAAACTGCTGGATATTTTAAAGCCAGACATTCACGTAAAAGGTGGAGATTATAAAAAAGAAGACTTGCCAGAAACAAAAGTTGTTGAAAAAAATGGTGGAGAAGTAAAGATTTTATCCTTTGTGGATAACATTTCCACAACGGAAATTATTAATAAAATTATTGAAGTGTATAAAAAATAAAAAATTTTAAAAATTATAGAAGAAATATTTGTTAATGAAATATATTTTTATTTAATACTAAATTTCATTTAAAAATAAAAATAAATTTTTATAATAAGGTTGTTTAATAACTAATTTATAATCATTCAACTAAATTGTTTTTTATTATTTTTAGATATTTTGATTAATAGATATTTTTTTTCATATTACTATGTTTTTTCTTTTTTATTTTTGTAGGATTGCTCATTGCCGCAAAACCTTATCTTGCAGTAAAGGTTTATCCTAATAATCAAAATTGTGGCAAGATTGCTACGCAATAACCTATGGCTAGTCTACGACATTTTTCTGCACTGACAAAAAACTCGCTATGCTCAAACAGTTTTGCCAGCACAGAAAAATGCTCCGACGGATTAGCTTAAATTAGACTATATTAAAAAAATGAAAATTATATTTTAATTATTTGAAAATATTAGGTTTATATCCTTTAATTAGAAAAGTTTGTAATAAATTCGTTATTTAAATGGACTTTAGTATAAAAATAGAATTTAATTGATATTTAGAAGTGAGAAAAATTATGAAAAATAAAATATTAACATTTAATGAGATAGATAAATTAGCAAAAAATTTAGCAGAAAAATTAAAAAACGGAGGCTGTCTAGGACTTATTGGAGATTTGGGAGCAGGGAAGACTACGTTTACTAAGAAGATTTGTGAATATTATAATATTACGGAGAATGTGAAAAGTCCGACGTTTACTTATGTGATTGAATATAATTCTGGGGATGTACCAGTGTATCATTTTGATGTGTATAGGATTAATGATTCTGAGGAGATTTATGAGATTGGGTTTGAGGATTATATTGGGGAAGATGGAAGTGTTGTGATTATTGAGTGGGCGGATAAGATTTTGGATGAGATGCCTGAGGATGCGGTATTTGTTGAGATAAATCATTATTCGGATGTGGCTCGTGAAGTGTCAGTTTATAAGATTGAAAATGGGAAAAAAGTAGATTTTGAAATTGAATAATTTAATTTTTAATGTTTGGGTTTAATATTAAATTGATTACTGGATTAAGCAAAATTAGTTTTTGAGAGGGATATTGATTATCAGATTTGATTTTAAAGAAGTTTTATTGTAAAAGTGAAGAAAAATGAAAAATGGAGAAAAATATGTTGATATTTGCGATAACGACTACGACTAGACTAGCTGGATTGTCACTTTATGAGAAAGATAAACTGCTGGGGGAAATTCATGTGGAAATGGCAAAAACACATTCTACTACGATTTTGGATCAGATTGACAGCCTTTTGAAATGGACTGGGAAAAAGTTGGACGAAATTGAAAATGTGATTGTTTCGATAGGGCCGGGTTCGTTTACGGGTGTTCGGATAGCAATTTCGGTTGTTAAGGGATTGTTTTTTGGACGGAATGTAAATTTTTATGAGGTGAATGAACTGGATGCACTTGGGTTTCAGGGGTATTATAATTTGAAAACAAGTTTGGAAAATGATGAAAATGTAAAAATATATTCGCTGATTGATTCACGAAAGGAAAAGATTTATTGTGCGGCTTATGAAACTTCGAGCGAAAATAGGCTAAAATTGGTAAAAAATTATGAGGTTGCAAAGTTGGATAATGTAATTGAGGAAATAATTGAAAATAAGAAAAATAATAAAAAAGTTTATCTGATTGGAGATGCAGTTTTTAATTATAAGACTAAAATATTGGATAAATTGGTAAACTGTGTGAAAATATTTGAAGATAAGAATTTGACAATTAATACAATGACTTTTGTACAGATGTTTTTGGATAAAAATTTGGAAAATGCTGGTGTGGTAAGAAAAACAGATATTTTTAACTTGAAACCGGATTATCTGGAAAAATCACAGGCGGAAAGGGATAAGAAATAATGCTGAAGAATTTTTTTAAATTTGGGAAAAAGAAAAGAGATGAAAAAGAACAGAAAAACACATTGGAAAATCAAGTGGAAAAAGAAATTGAAAACAGCCAAAACGAAATAAGCAAGCTTAAAGATGAAACTGAAAAGGAAATAAGACAAACAGCTGAGGAAATTTTAGGAAAAAGTGTTAAAAAATCTGAAAATAATGAAAAAAATTCTGAAACTGAAAGAGAAAAAATTGAAAACGCAAAAATAGAAGAAACAGAAGAGAAATCAAATGAAAAAACAAAGGGCAAACCTAAATTAAAGCCATTAAAAGATAGATTGGCGACTCCTAAGAAGGGATTTTTTGGAAGATTGAAGGAAATGCTTCTGGGAAAAGCGATAGACGATGATTTATACGAGGAACTGGAGGAACTTTTGATTCAGTCGGATATTGGAATGAATATGACAATGCAGCTTGTGGAGGAGCTGGAAAAATCAGTTTTACGAAAAAAATTGAAAACATCGGAGCAAATTTATGATGAATTAAAGGAATTGCTTAAAGCAAAACTTGTTTATAACGATGAAAATAGCACGAAATTAAAATTGCAGGATGGGAAACTGAATATTTTGTTAATTGTAGGAGTGAACGGAGTTGGAAAGACTACTTCCATTGGGAAAATAGCAAAAAAATTGAAGGATAGCGGGAAAAAGGTTATTATTGGAGCTGGAGATACGTTTAGAGCCGCTGCGATTGAACAAGTTGAGGAATGGGGAAAACGGACTGGCGTGGAAGTTGTAAAACAGGCGCATGGGAGCGATCCTGCCGCTGTAATCTTTGATACGGTGAAAACTGCTAAAAATCGTGGATTTGATGTGGCAATACTGGATACGGCTGGAAGACTGCACAATAAACGTGATTTGATGAAGGAACTTGAAAAAATAAATAAAATTATATGTGAACAGTCTGGGGAAACCGACTTTGAAACTTTGCTTGTGATTGACAGCACGACTGGGCAGAATGGATTGGAACAGGCTAGAATATTTAATGAAATCGTGGATTTGACAGGAATTATTTTGACAAAATTTGACGGGACGGCAAAAGGAGGGATTATTTTCCCAATTACAGAAGAGCTGAAAAAACCGATTAAATTTATAGGTGTCGGAGAAGGAATTGAGGATTTGCGGGAATTTGATACAAAGGAATTTGTTGAAGCTATGTTTGATTAATAAAAAAAGAAAATTGAAAAGGAGAGAAAATTATGAACACATTGACAGACGAATTAAAAGAAAAGGCTAAAAAACTGAACAAAACTATTATTTTACCGGAAACAGAGGATGAAAGAGTTTTGCGGGCTACAGAAAAAATTATTAGTGAAGGAATTGCAAAAATAGCTTTAGTCGGAGATGAAAAAAAAATAAAGGCAAAAGCAGACAAAATTGGAGTTTCATTGGAAGGAGCGATATTTTACAATCCTGATTCATGTGCAACAATTGACAATATGTCAGAGCTCTTGAAAAAAAGAAGAGAGAAAAAAGGAATGACATTTGAAACGGCAAAAGCGATACTCATGTCAGATCCAAGATATTTTGCGGCAATGCTTGTACATCAGGGCAGAGTCGACGGAATGGTAGCAGGTTCAGCTTCACCAACAGCGCATGTTTTAAGAGCGGCAATTCACATAATTGGGCCAAAGGAAGGGCTAAAGACAGTATCGAGTTCTTTTATCATGATAACAAATACGCCTGAATTTGGATATAACGGAACCTTTGTATATTCAGATGGAGGAGTAATTCCTGATCCTACAGCCATGCAGCTTGCCGACATTGCTATTTCTGCAGCGGAAAAAGCTAGATTTACTGCCGGAATAAAAGAACCGAAAGTGGCATTTTTATCATATTCTACAAAGGGAAGTGCCGATGGGGTATCTGTAAGCAAAGTTAGGGAAGCTATTGAAATTTTAAAAGTTAGAAATGTTGATTTTGACTTTGACGGGGAATTACAGCTGGATGCTGCAATTATTCCAGAAGTGGCTGCTGCAAAAGCACCTGACTCAAAAGTGGCAGGACAGGCAAACGTATTGATTTTCCCTGACTTGGATTCAGGAAATATCGGTTACAAATTGACACAGAGATTGGCTAAGGCAAAAGCGCTAGGACCGTTAATCCAAGGGTTGGCACGTCCAGTTCACGATCTTTCGAGAGGATGCAGCGTGGAGGATATAGTTGAGGTTGTAGCAATTACAGCTGTGGAATCTGAAATGTAGCTTTTATGTAAAATCAGTTTAAACATAAGATAAAAAATAGAACTATTTTGTCAAAACATTGAAAGTGATTAACTTTAATAGTTTGATATTGGAAGGTAAAAATAAAAATATAAATTTGGAGGGAAAAATGAAAGTTTTGGTAATAAATTGCGGGAGTTCATCTGCAAAATTTGAACTTATTGACATGACTAATGAGCAATCGATGGCTAAAGGAAATTGTGAAAGGATAGGGATTGCTAATCCTATTTTCAGCTATAAAAATCTGTTAACTGGAGAAAAAATTGATAAAATGGAAGTTCCTATGGAAAATCATACAGTTGCGGTGGAACTTATATTAAAGACACTTCAGGATGAGAAAATAGGGGTAATATCAAGCGTGGATGAAATTGACTCGATAGGACATAGAATTGTCCATGGGGGAGAATATTATGAAAAATCTGTAATTGTAGACGATGAAGTTATAAAAAATCTTGAAGAAATTGCGCCGCTTGCCCCTTTGCACAACCCAGCACACATAATGGGAATAAAGGTTATCCAAAAATTGCTTCCTGGTAAAAAGAATGTAGTTGTATTTGATACAGCTTTCCATCAGACAATGCCAGCAAAGGCGTACATGTATCCTTATCCTTACGAAGACTATACTGATTTGAAAGTAAGAAAATATGGATTTCATGGAACTTCTCACAGATATGTAAGTGAAGTGGCAAGAGAAATGTTGGGAAAAGAGGACTCAAAAATTATAGTTTGCCATCTTGGGAATGGAGCGAGCATTTCAGCAGTTCAAAATGGTAAAGTTGTAGATACATCAATGGGAATGACACCGCTTGCAGGAGTTATGATGGGAACTAGAACAGGAGATGTAGATCCTGCTTCTGTTATTTATATTATGAGAAAAAGAGGACTATCTTTGGATGAAATGAATAACAGAATGAACAAGAAGTCTGGGATTTTGGGAATGATAGGAACAAGTTCAGATTTTCGTGATTTAGATACAGCTAAAAAAGCTGGGGATGAAAAAGCTATTTTAGCTTATGAAATGTTCTGCTACAGAATACAGCTTTATATTGGAGCTTACGTTGCAGCAATGAACGGTATTGACGCAATCGCCTTTACAGGTGGAATTGGGGAAAATTCAGTTGGAGCGAAACAGTATATCTGTGATGCGCTTTCATATTTTGGAATTGAACTGGACAAAGAAAAGAATGCACAGAGATTGCCAGGAAATGTGGAATTATCAACAAAAAATTCAAAAGTTAAAATTTACAAGATTGAAACGGCAGAAGAGCTTGTAATAGCAAGAGACACTTACAAATTAACGAAATAAGAAAATAGCCAGACTTTAGAGTTTGGCTTTAAATAATTTTTTAAATTATAAAGAAAAGAGGGAAATAATGGCAACATTAAATATAATTTATTACACAGGTACTGGAAATACTGCAGATATGGCAAAATACATTGGCGAAGGTGCAGAAAATGCTGGAGCCACTGTAAGACTGATAAATGTGGAAGAAGCTGATGAAAGTGCAGTTAATGCTGATTTTATAGCATTCGGATCGCCTGCTGGAGGAGCAGAAGAAGTTGCGCCTGAAATGGTAGAATTTATTGAAGGGATAAAAGACAAGATTTTTGGAAAAACAGTTGGGCTTTTTGGCTCCTATGACTGGGGACAAGGCGGCTGGATGGAGACTTGGCGTGAAGAAATGATAAATGAAGGATTTTCTATTGTAAATGACGGACTTATCATTCATCTGGCTGTTGACGATGATGAAAAAATTGAAAAATGTAGAGAATATGGAAGGGCAATTGCTGGATAATGCAAAAACAAAATATTATAATTTTTGAGTAAAAATTTATAATAAAATTGCTCGTTAGCTATAAATTTGGAGGAAAAATTGGGAAATTTATTAATACAGCTTGCCATAATGGTTTTTGTCGGAATAATTATAGGATGGTTTACAAATTATCTGGCAATAAAGCTGCTATTCAGGCCTTATAAGGAAATAAACCTGCTATTTTTTAAAATACAGGGACTAATCCCTAAAAATCGGGACAGAATTTCAGTAAACATTGCTGAAACAATAGAAAAGGAACTTATCTCAGTGGAATACATTACTGAAAAACTAAAAAATGGCAATGCTTTTAACGATGATATTCTGGATAAACTGCTTGACAAAATTATAGGCGAAAAGCTGAAAAATAGTGTATTAGAAAAAAATCCGCTATTAAAAATGTTTTTAAATGATTCATTAATAGAAAAAATAAAATCATATTTTAAAAAGTCAATTTTAGAAAACAAAGAGGAAATAGTGGAAGAAATAATAAAAATCGCAAAAGATAAAATAAACTTTAAAGAAATAATGTTGGAAAAAATGAAAAACTTTTCACTGGAAGAAATGGAACAAATTATTTTATCCGTATCTAAAAATGAATTGAAGCATATTGAAATTATTGGCGGAGTATTGGGAGGAGTAATTGCATTATTTCAATTTTTTATAATGCTATTACTAAAACAGATATAAAAAATATTTTAAAATTTTATTTTAGAGTATTTTAGTTAATAAATGTTTTTTCTATAATTTTTTGTTATTTCTTTTTTATAAAGCAAAGGGAAACAGTCGCCATTAGTGTTAATTTATAAATAGTAAAAGTTTAAGTAAATAAAGAAAAAATATTGAGGAGAAATGATGAATGAGGAAAGAATATTGGAACCTAAGGAATTAGGGGAAGACAATATTCAAAGAAGTTTACGGCCAAGAACTTTTAAGGAATATATTGGCCAGCAGGATTTGAAAGAGAAAATGAATATATTTATAAAGGCTGCTAAAATGAGGAATGAATCGCTTGATCATATTTTATTATATGGACCGCCAGGACTGGGGAAAACTACCCTTGCGGGAGTTATTGCCACAGAAATGGGAGTGAACTTGAAGATAACAACTGGGCCTGTACTGGAGAAAGCGGGAGATTTAGCGGCTATTTTGACGTCTTTGGAGGAAAATGATATTTTGTTTATTGATGAGATTCATAGATTGAATACATCGGTGGAGGAAATTTTATATCCTGCAATGGAAGACGGGGAACTGGATATTCTTATTGGGAAAGGACCATCTGCGAGAAGTATTCGTGTGGAATTGCCACGATTTACGCTAATTGGGGCGACTACGAGGGCAGGACAGCTAAGTACACCGCTTCGTGATAGATTTGGAGTTACTCATAGGATGGAATACTATCAATTAGAAGAATTGAAGGAAATTATACGACGAGGGGCAAATATTCTTAATATTTCATATGATGAGGACGGAATTACGGAAATTGCCAAAAGAAGCCGAGGAACACCTAGAATTGCAAATAGGCTATTGAAAAGGGCAAGGGACTTTGCGTTGGTGGAAGGTTCAGGTGTTTTGGAAAAGGAAAGCGTTGATGGTATTCTAAGGCTTCTGGGAGTGGATGATAATGGACTTGATGAATTAGATAGGAATATTTTGCTTTCAATTATAAATGTGTACAATGGTGGGCCTGTCGGAATCGAAACATTGTCGCTTTTACTCGGGGAAGACAGACGGACGATAGAGGAAGTTTATGAGCCGTATTTAGTGAAAATAGGGTTTATAAAAAGAACTCCACGTGGAAGAGTTGTAACGGAGTTTGGATATAGACATTTGGGAATTGAAAAAATATTTGGTGAAAAAGGAAAATAATGTAAAAATTTAAATAAAAAAATGAGGTGAAAAGCTATTGTTGACTGTAATAGCGGAAAAAGAAAATATTGATGAAAATAATGGGAAAATTTTGATAAAGGAAAAGTCAGACTGTAATCACATTCAGAATGTTTATCGTCTAAATATAGGCGATGAATTGCGGATAATTGATGGAGAATATGAATATTTTACGAAAATTGCCGAAATTTCAAAAAAGGAAGTCGCTGTAAAAATATTGGGAAAAAAAGAAGACAAATACTCCTTAAATGTAAATATTGATGTTGCAATGGGAATTTTGAAGAATGATAAAATGAATATGGCAATACAGAAACTGACAGAAATTGGAGTAAATAGGATAATTCCCTTAAAAACCGAAAGAGTTGTCGTAAAAATTAGTGAAAAAAAGGAAAAGTGGGATGTAGTTGTAAGGGAATCCCTGAAACAATGCAGGGGGGTAAAATTTACTGAAATTACACCTGTAAAAAAACTGACAGAAATTGATTATCAGAAATATGATAAAATAATATTTGCTTATGAAAATAGTGGTGAATCAAAATCATTGTCAGAAATAATAAAAAAAGAAGATAAAAATATTTTATACATAATTGGCCCGGAAGGTGGAATCACACAAGAGGAAGTTGATTTTTTAAAAAATAATAAGGCGATAGAAATCAGTTTGGGAAAACGTATTTTGAGGGCAGAAACTGCGGCAATTGTGGTGTGTGGAGTTATTGCCAATTTTTATATGTAATTTTTTATTTTGATAAAATTGAGAAATAAATTGAAAATTAGTCAAATATATAATATAATATAATATACTTTAGTAGTGGCATTATAATAATTTTTTTGTAAAATTTTGATAAATAAAAAAGTTTAAAATAAAAAGTTGAAATAGAATTAATAAAAAATAATGTAAAAAAAGAAAGGAAATTTTTGAGAATGAGCGAAGTAAATAATAATTATGAAAAAGAAGTTCAAGAGATAATTAATATTATGGAAGATAAAAAGGCACAGGATATAAAGGTGTATGACATGAGAGGGAAATCACCATTTTTTGATTATTCGATTTTGTGTACTGGGAGTTCTTCCAGAAATATTGAAGCGATAGCGACTGATATAAAGAAGAGCCTTGATAATGTGAAAAGCGTGGAAGGACTTGAAGAGGCAAACTGGGTTCTTATTGACGCAGGGGATTTAATTGTCAGCGTGTTTAGCAAGGATGCAAGGGAATATTACAGATTAGATGATTTTTATAATGGCGTGAATGAAGAAAATGATGGAGAATAGCCATTTTTTAAAATAATTTGTTAAAATAATCAATGTATTGGAAATGAAGAGGGAATTTATGAGAGAATTAGATAAAGAAGAAAAAAATATACGGTTTATAGTTTTTCTTGTTCTTGTGGGAACAGTTTTTTTACTATTGGTAGCACGATTATTTATATTACAGGTATTAGATGCGTCTGAGTATGCAGAACAGGCGTTACAAAACAGAATTAGAACCAATGTAATAAAAGCTACACGTGGAGAAATCTATGACAGGGAAGGGAAATTACTTGCGAAAAATACAACAGGTTATCAAGTAATTCATTTGCATACACAACCGTTGAGTCCAAAAGACGTGGCGTTATTAAAAGAAATAAAGAATATGACGGAAGAACAGATAGATGCAAGACTTTCGCAAGAACGAAAAGCAGTTGCAGAGCGTATAAAGGAAACGATAACTGATATAAACAAAATAAGTCAGATTACAGGTTATCAAGTTGATTATTTGATTGACAGATTTTTTAAGCAGCAAAGAATGGGAACGGATAAAAGGATTCTTGTTATCGAAGATTTGGAAAAACAAGTTGCATTAAGGGCAATTGAAAAAATTGATAATGACAGAATTGATATAGTTGAGTATAACAAGAGATATTATCCTGAAGACTCTCTAGCTTCACACGTGATTGGATATGTAAAGCCAATCAGTGAAAAGGAATTTAAGGATTTGGAAAAAGAAGGTTACAGAAATAGTGACTTGATTGGGAAAAAAGGTGTGGAACGTTCTTATGACAAGGAAATGAAAGGACAAGATGGAAAGGAAAATGTCGAAGTTGACGCCAAGGGAAATGTTATAAGACAAATGGAAACAACTGAAAGTGTCGCAGGGAAAAACGTCTATTTATCACTTGATATGGAGTTGCAAAAATATATGACAGACGCTTTTTCAGGAAAAAGCGGAGCTTTTATTGCAATGGAGGCAAAAACTGGGAAAATTATTACATTTGTCAGCAATCCTGAAATCAGTTTAAATTTATTAAGTTCAAGAATACCCGATAATCAGTGGAGTGAACTAGTAAATTCAAAGGCAAAGCCACTTGTAAATAAAGGTATTGCTGGACTTTATCCTCCAGGATCTACTTTTAAGGCAATAACTGGGACAGGGATTCTGGAATCAGGAATTTCGCCATATGCAACAGTAAATTCAACAGGGCAATATCGATATGGAAAGCTGATATTCAGAGATTCACATAAACATGGGAGCGGGATAACTAACTTTGCAAAATCTATTGAGCAATCTGTAAATACGTATTATTATGTTTTTTCCCAGAAAGCCGGAGTGCAAAATATAGTAAAATACGCCAAAGAATTTGGAATTGGATCTAAAACTGGAATTGATATTCCAGGAGAATTGTCTGGGACTTTGCCAAGCCCTGAATGGAAGAAAAAAAGATTTAAGAAAAAACAGGATCAGCGATGGCTGCCTGGGGATTTGATAAATATGTCAATAGGGCAAGGGTATGTATTGGTAACTCCTATTCAAATCGCTTCTGCCTATCAGGCTATTGCGAATAATGGGGTTCAGTTAAAACCTACAGTTGTGGACAGATTTGTAACTTATTCAGGAAAAGTTGAAAATAATGCTCCAAAAGTTGTAAGAAAATTAAATATCAGCCCCAAAAATCTGAAATTATTGCAGAATGCTTTAAGATTGCCTGTAAGCGGTTATGGAGGGACTGCAAAACTGTTAAGGATTGGCGGTTATCCAGTTTCTGCAAAAACAGGGACGGCACAAAACTCGGGTTTTGGAGATAATCACTCATGGATTGCAGGATATTTTCCATCAGACAACCCTCAAATTGTATTTGTATCCATTGTAGAAGGTGGAGGATACGGGGGAGTAGCTTCTGGAAATGTGGCACTTAAATTTATACTGAAATACAGAGATAAATACGTTATTAAGAAAACTCAGCAAGAAATGCTGAAAAAGAAAGAAGCCGAAGAAAAGAAAAAACAGCAGGAAGCAAATAATAATAAAAAACTGGCAAACAGATAAAATATGGAGATTAAATAAATATAAAAAATTAAAAGAAGGAGGTGCTTGCTAAATGTCAGAAAAAGAAAAAGCTGAGTTCGGAAATCAAACTTTTAAAAGAAATTTTTCAAAAAAGGAAGATATTAATAAAATAAAATCAGGAATGAAAAGATTTAGAAGGAAAAGTACGAACCGAAGACATTTAGATGAAAAAAATGAAATACGTTATATTCCAAGAGTGAACGACAGGAATAGACACATAGACAGAAAAGTTGACGGAAAAGAAAAAGAAGAGAAAATGTACGTAATCCCGCTTGGAGGAATTGAGGAAGTCGGGAAAAATATGACAGCTTTTCAATATAAGGATGAAATTATTGTGGTGGACGCAGGGCTCACTTTCCCTGAAGATGAGCATTTGGGAATAGATGTCATCATTCCAGACTTTTCATATCTGGAGTCAAATAGACACAAAATAAAAGGCTTGCTTTTGACACACGGACACGAAGATCATATAGGGGCAATCCCTTATTTCTACCAAAAATTAGGGACAGAAAATATTCCTATGTACGGGGGAAGACTGACACTTGCACTTGCGAAGGCAAAATTTGAGAAAAAAGATGCAAAACTTCCAAAAGAAAAAGTAATTAGCGGCAGAACGATTTTAAAAGTATCAAAATACTTTACAGTGGAATTTATAAGCGTAACGCACAGTATCGCAGACTGTTATGCAATTTGTATAAAAACTCCTGCGGCAACAATTTTGCACTCTGGAGATTTTAAAGTTGACTTGACACCAGTTGATGGGGAAGGATTTGACTTTGGAAGATTGGCCCAGCTAGGTGAGGAAGGTGTAGATTTACTGCTTTCAGACAGTACAAATGCACAAATTCCTGGATTTACGCCATCGGAGAGAACAGTTGGGGAAAGTTTGAAGGATGAATTTTCAAAAGCTGATGGAAGAATTATTTTGGCTGCATTTGCCTCACACGTGCATAGATTACAGCAAATCGTAAATATTGCGACAAAACATGGAAGAAAAATCGCAATTGACGGAAGAAGCATGGTAAAAATCTTTGAAATCTGCTCAAACCTTGGATATTTGAAAATACCAAAAGATATAATGATTGATATTGATAAAGTTGAAACATATCCAGCTGACAAGGTGCTTATTTTATGTACTGGAACACAAGGGGAACCGCTTGCAGCACTTTCAAGAATAGCAAACGGAACGCATAAATATATTTCGCTAAGGGAAGGGGACACAGTTGTAATTTCGGCAACGCCTATTCCAGGAAATGAGAAGGCTGCGACTAAAAATATAAATCAGCTTATGAAACGTGATGCAAGTGTTGTATTTGAAAAAGGAATCGGGATACACGTATCAGGGCATGGCTGTCAGGAAGAGCAGAAGCTGATGATAAATCTTGTAAAACCTAAGTTCTTTTTGCCGGTGCATGGCGAATATGCAATGATAAAGAAACATAAGGAACTGGCAATGGCTGTTGGAGTTCCTGAAAAAAATGTTATTTTGTCAGAAAATGGAGCAAAGCTGGAATTATCCAAAAGTCAATTTAGAAACGTGGGAAAAGTGCCTAGCGGCGCAACGTTCATTGATGGATTTGGAATTGGGGATATTGGGAATGCCGTATTGAAAGACAGACAAAATCTGGCTGATGATGGGATAGTTATTATTTCGATTTCTCAATATAGAAATGGAAAGTTCAATAAACAGGTGGAACTTGTAACTCGTGGATTTGTGTACAATAAAGATGCTGAAAAACTGTTGTCCGAGACAAAAGAGCTAGTCAGACTGGAACTTAGCAGTATGGAAAACGAAGGAATAAAAGAAATAGGCAAAATTAAACAGAGAATAAGGGCAAAAGTAGGAGAGTTCCTAAACAAGGAAACAGACAGGGAGCCTATAATTTTACCGATTATAATGGAGGTTTAGAAAATGATACAGCTTTCAAGCAAGGAGAGAGCTTTTTTAAAGAAATTGGCACATAATCTGGATCCGATTGTAAGAATCGGAAAAGATGGAATTGATGAGAATGTTCTAAAGTCAATTGCCGAAGTTGTGAAAAAAAGAGAATTGATAAAAGTCAAAATTCTGCAAAATTCATCAGTTGAATTTGACAGGGAGATGGCAGCGGAAGTTGCTCAAAAAACAAAATCAGTATTTGTAGATAAAATAGGAAATGTGTTAATATTTTTCAAGCCTAAGACTACAAAGGATGCAAAAATTACGCCTGAATTTAATGAATTTAGAAAAAGTAAAGGAAATAAAAGATAAATTTTAAGGAAAATAGAGAGGAAAAAATAAATGAGTGGAGGAATACTGTTTGGTAACAGGCTTCTTGATGTTGCGGCTATTTCATGCTTTTCAGCACAGTTTTATAAAGTTTTTTTTCCTGTATTCAAGGGACAGAAACCTCAGTGGGCAAGACTTATCCAGACTGGCGGAATGCCAAGTTCCCATGCTTCGACAGTTGTTTCCCTTGTAACAGGTGTATTTTTGCTAAAAGGATTCAGTTCAATCGAATTTGCAATTTCGATGGTATTTGCAGGAATTGTTTTATATGATGCGACAGGAGTAAGACAGCAGGCCGGGAAACATGCAAAAGCCTTGAATACATTAGTGGAAGCCATTGAACATCACGACGGTATAGAAATAATTAATGAAAAATTTAAGGAGCTTCTTGGACATACGCCGTTGGAAGTATTTTGGGGAAGCGTTCTTGGAGTTGTCATAGGGTTTTTATTCAAAGGATACATATTAGGTTAAAAAATATTTTCAGGATTAATCGCAGTTATATCTGGCTGTGATTTTTTCTTTTTGCTCTGTCCATCTTTGCTTAAAAATTTGAAAAATGGCTTAAAATATGGTAAAATAAATAAGTTTATGAATTATTTTTTGTAAATATGATTTTAGTAATAAAAAATAAATAGAAAAATAAGGGATATGATTTATTATAAGTTATCTTTTATTTATTACAAACTGGAAAGAGAAAGCAATGAAAAAAAGACTGGATTTAATCCTGGTAGAGCGGGAGTTTTTTGAAACAAGGGAAAAAGCCAAGCGGGAAATAATGGCTGGAAACGTTATTATAAATGAGCAGGTTGTAACAAAGGCTGGAACAATGTTTAAGGACAATGATGAGCTGAATATTCGTATTAAAGACAAATTAAAATATGTCAGCCGTGGTGGATTAAAGCTGGAAAAAGCTATAAAGGCATGGAATTTGGATTTTAGTGATAAATTGGTGCTTGATATTGGGGCATCTACAGGCGGATTTACAGACTGTGCATTGCAGAATGGGGCAAGGCGTGTATATAGCGTTGATGTTGGAAAAAATCAGCTTGACTGGAAATTGAGGAATAATGAAAAAGTTGTTTCATTGGAGGAAATACACATAAAGGATTTGAAGGAAGAGGATATTGGGAATGAAAAGGTGGATTTCATTGTAATTGATGTTTCTTTTATTTCCTTGACAAAGGTTATTCCATATTTTGAGAAATTTCTTGACAGAAATGGAAAAATTGTAATGTTAGTTAAGCCTCAATTTGAAGTTGGAAGAGAAAAAATTGGCAAAAATGGTGTTGTGGAAAATGAAGAATATCATGATGAAGCCATAAAAAAAATAATTTCCTTTTCAAAGGAATGTGGATATGAACTGGCTGGTGTAGAAGATTCGCCAATAAAAGGTGCAAAGGGAAATAAAGAATTTTTAATGTTATTAAGATATCCATAAAATTAAAGTAATATTTAAAAGAGTTTATTTAAATACAATGGTTAATTGTAAAATCTTGCAGTTGACTGTTTAAGTATATTTTAGGAGGAGAAATGAAAAAGAACAAAATAGTGCAGGCAGTGTTGGGATTAGTATTGGTAGGTATGCCTTTATTTGCGGCAACTACTATAATAAAGACAGCAAGAAATGACAAAAATACAAGTGCCGGATATTCAAAAGATGCAACAGAATTGAACAGAATTGTGGATGTAATAAATATTATTGAAAATAATTATGTTGGAAAGGAAGCTACTCCAAGTAAAAAGGAGCTTTATGAAGGGGCTGTTGCAGGAGTTGTAAACAGGCTTAAGGATCCTTATTCTGAATACTTGTCCAAAGAGGATCTGGCAGATTTTTCTGAAGACATGGAAGGGGAATATGTTGGAGTTGGAATGAGCATCAGCAAGAAAAAAGGAGAAGCTCTTGAAGTTATTTCGCCATTTATTGGAAGCCCGGCAGAAAAAGTAGGAATTAAAATAAAAGATAAAGTTATAAAAGTCGATGGAAAGGATATCCTACCTCTTACAGCAAATGAAACTGTAAAGCTTTTGAAGGGCAAGGAAGGTACAAAAGTTGATTTAGAAGTAGTTAGGGAAGGCAAAAAGGATCCAATGAAATTCACATTGACAAGAGCGAAAATTAAGCTGGAAATGGTAGAAAGCAAGATGCTTGAAAACAATATCGGTTATGTGAGCTTGTTAAGATTTGGAAATCATGTTGGAGCTGAAGTTGAGAAAGCCATTAAAGATTTACAGGCTAAAGGAATGAAGGGATTAATCTTGGATTTGCGTTCTAATCCGGGAGGATCACTGCAAGAAGCGCAAGATATAGCTTCACTTTTTGTAAAAGAAGATTTAATTGTTTACTTGAAGTATAAAAATGGACAGCAGAGAAACTATAACAGAACTTCAAAAAATCTAGGTAATTTCCCATTAATCGTATTGACAAACAAAGCAAGCGCAAGTGCGTCAGAAATTGTTACAGGTGCAATTAAAGACTACAAACGTGGTACAATCATTGGAGAAAAGACATTTGGAAAAGGAATCGTTCAGCAAGTTATACCTTTAAGAACGGAAGATGCCATAAAACTTACTATTGCCCAATACTTTACACCAAAAGGGAACTACATTCATGAAAAAGGAATTGAACCGGATATAGAAGTGAAAATGGAAGAACTGCTTGCATTGAAAGGATACGCAAATGACAGTGAGCAGGCTAGAAAAAACAGGGAAAAAGAAATTGAAGATATTATTATAAAAGATAAAGGTGCAGAAGAAGCTAAAAAGATTATTTCGGCAGGAGATGTTCAGTTAAAAAGAGCAATTGAAGAAATGAATAAAAAAATAGCAGGAACAGGAAAAAGAAAAAAATAATAGGAAGCAGAAAAATTAAGAAAAGAAATTAAAAATTAGGAGAAATATATGTTTTATGTTGTTGGTACACCAATTGGAAATTTAGAGGACATAACTTTTAGAGCGGTAAAAGTTTTGAAGGAAGTTGATTATATTTTTGCGGAGGATACAAGAGTTACAAAAAAACTTCTTTCCCACTACGAAATCCAGAAAACAGTGTACCAATACCATGAGCATAATAAGCTTCATCAAATCACAAACATTATTAATCTTCTAAAAGATGGGAAAACAATTGCGCTTGTAACAGACGCTGGAACGCCATGTATTTCAGATCCTGGCTTTGAGCTGGTAAATGAGATTCTGAAGGTTGGGATAAAAGTTGTCGGAATACCAGGAGCCTCGTCAATTGTAACAGGTGCAAGCATTTCAGGACTGGATATGCGAAGAATGGCATACGAAGGCTTTTTACCAAAAAAAAAAGGCAGACAGACACTTTTCAATAAATTAAAGGAAGAAGAGCGGACAATCGTAATTTTGGAATCACCCAACAGAATTTTGAAAACCCTAAAGGATATAAAGGAATATCTGGGAGAACGTTACGTCGTAATCACAAGGGAACTTACCAAAATTTACGAAGAAATAATCCGTGGAAATGTTTCTGAAATTATAGAAAAGCTGGAAGAAAAGCCAATTAAGGGAGAGATTGTTTTATTTATAAGGGCAATAAATGATGATGGTATTTATTTAAAAAATCAATAAGAATATATTTTTTTAACGAATGGTCGTTAATAAATATTTTTTTTGTAATTTATATATTTTTTCTTTTTTATAAAGCAAAGGGGAACAGTCGCCATTCCCTTTGCAAATCTGGCTTGTCTAAGCATTTTTTTGAAACAAAAACTAAACTCGCTTTTTAATAGAGGTTATTACTTTAACTTTAATATTTTGAAAAAGCTCAGACAGTAGTTTTTATTTCAAAAAAATCACGATATTTTTAATTTAATTATAAAAAATAATTTAATTAAATGAATTCTCAAGCAAAATTTCGTTAATAAAAAAAGAATTGTTTGAGATTTTTGAATACAATTTGAATTGTAATTATTTAAAGAAATAAGAGGTATGGCGTCTGATACCTCTGCGTTAAAAAAACTAATATAAATAAAATAAGAAAATAATTATTAATAAAAATAAATTGAAATAAAAATAAACTGAGAAATAGATAGAAAAGGTTGAGAATATTGAGTTTTTATCTTTAATTTTAAAATTAACCTTAATTTTAGGATTAAAAATAAAAATTTAGATAATATTTTTTATAAAAAATAGATAGAAAATGGAGAGAATGAAAGAATGAATATAAACTGGTATCCAGGGCATATGAAAAAGACGAAGGATTTAATTGTCGAAAATCTTAAGATAATTGATATTGTGATTGAGATTTTGGATGCAAGGATTCCGATTTCGAGTAAAAATCCAGATATTTCAAAATTGGCAAATAACAAGAAAAAAATTATTGTGCTGAATAAGGTGGATTTAATTGACAATAGGGAATTGAAGGTTTGGGAAGATTATTTTCTGGAAAATAATTTGTCTGATTATTTTGTAGCTTTGAGTGTGGAAAAAGGGACTAATTTTAATGAGCTGCGAAAAATTACGGATAAAATTTATGCGGAAAAATTGGAAAAGATGAAAAAAAAGGGACTTCGTAAAACTGAAGTAAGAGCCATGATTGTTGGGATCCCTAATGTTGGGAAGTCTAAATTTATTAATAAATTTGTGAATAAAAATAAAGCAAGAGTGGGGAATACTCCAGGATTTACACGTGGAAAGCAATGGATAAAAATTGATGAAAAATTGGAACTGCTGGATACACCAGGAGTATTATGGCCAAAGTTTGAAGATGATGAAGTGGCTTATAATTTAGCAATTACTGGTTCAATAAAGGATAATGTATTGCAGTTAGAACAAGTTGCTATGAAATTTTTGGATAAATTAAAGGATTTGGGAAAAATTCAGAATCTAGTAAAAGTGTATAATCTGGAAGAATATACAACTGATGAGGAAATTTTTGGAATGGAAAATCATAAGATACTGGAAATTCTGGAAAAGAGATTAGGAGTATCTAAAAATGATGAACATAATTATGAGATTATTTCAAGAAGAATATTGAAAGATTATAGAATAGGAAAAATAGGAAGATTCTTTTTGGAAATTCCTAAAAATTAGCGTAATTGAGAAGTTTTTTTATTTAAATTTTATAAAGTAAATACAGTAAACCTACTTTAAAATTGTAGTTATATTGTGTTTTTATTTCAATGTTTTTCAAAATTTTTTGCTCTAAAATTGAAATAGAATTACTGTATTTAAAAAAAATGATACAGGTAAAATATAATAAGATAATTATTTATGTGAAAATTTATAATAACCTAAAAAAATTTTCAAAAGGGGAAAAATAGAATTGGAAGTGATTTTATTATAGAAGGAGAAGTGTAAAAATGAGAATTGGGATATTTACAGATACATACAGACCTCAGGTAAATGGGGTTGTGAGTTCGATTATGACACTTGAAAAGGAGCTTAGAAAGCTGGGGCATAAGGTGTATATTATTACTACGACTGATCCTGATGCGCCACAAGTCGAGCCTAATGTCTTGCGAATACCGAGTGTGGAATTTAAGCCGTTGCCACAGTACCGGCTAGGAATGATTTATTCTTCAAAAATAATAAAAAAAATAAAAAGACTGGAGCTTGATATTATTCATTCCCAGACAGAATGGGGTGTAGGGACATTTTCACGATTTGCTGCGGTTAATTTGGAAATACCGCTTGTTCATACATACCATACACTATATGAATATTATACACATTATATTTTTGGTTCAAGATTTGTTTCGGCTGGGAAAAAGATTGCGGCTGCAATTAGTAAGTTTTATTGTGAGAAATGCAACGCTCTAATTGTGCCTACACGAAAAGTCGAAGATATTTTGTATTCTTATGGCGTTGATCAGATAATGAATGTTATTCCAACTGGACTGGAGCTGGATAAGTTTTATCGTGGAAATTATTCTGATGAAGATTTGGAATTTATGAGGGAAAATTTTGGGATAGAAAAGAGTGATTTTCTTTGTGTGTATATTGGACGGATTGCCGAAGAGAAAAGTATTGATATATTAATTGATATGTTTTCCAAAATTAAAGATGAAAATTTTAAATTTATGATTGTCGGGCGTGGAAGAATTTTGGATGACTTGAAGAAACAGGCTGAAAAACTTGGTATTTCAGATAGGGTTATTTTTACTGGGGAAGTGCCGCATGATAAGGTGGCAGCTTATTATCAGATGGGGGATGTATTTTTGAATGCGAGCATATCGGAAACACAGGGGCTTACATTTGTAGAGGCAATGGCTGCAAAAACACCTGTTGTGGCAAGATATGACTTGAATTTGGAAGACTTGCTTGTAAAAAATGAGGCGGGACTTGTTTACAGAACAGAAGAGGAATTTATTAATTCTATAATGCTTTTAAAGGAAGATAAGGAATTTCGGGAAAAAATTATCGAAAATGCTTTTGTCGCTTCACAGGATTATACAGCACAAAAATTTGGGGAAAGAGTGGAAGCGGTTTATAAAAAAACAATAGAGGAGTATGATAGTCGTGAAAGTTTTACTATATTCAGAGGGGAAAAGTTCCTTCAGCAAATCCGGCGTTGGACAAGCCTTAAATCATCAGGTAGAAGCCCTTGGAGCAAATAATGTTGAAATTACACAGGATCCAGAAGATGATTACGATTTAGCACATATAAATACAGTTGCATTAAAGTCGTACGAAGTATTAAAACAGGCCAAGAAAAAAGGCAAGCCTGTGATTTATCATACACATACGACATATGAAGATTTTCGTGGGAGCATAAAGGGAAGTTACGTTTTGTCACCAATTATAAAATTCTGGACGAAAAAATTATATAATGAAGCAGATTATTTAATTTCTCCGTCAGAATATACGAAAAACCTGATAAAATCAAAATATCTGGAAAAGGAAAAGGAAATTAGGGTAATTTCAAACGGCGTAAATATAAATAAATTTAATAAAAATGAGGCTTTAAAAGAAAAATTTTTAAATGAGTACAAATCAGTGTATGACATAAATAAACCATTAATTATAACGGCTGGACTGCCTTTTGAGAGAAAAGGGATAAAAGATTTTGTAAAAGTGGCAGAAAAATGCAGTGATTACCAGTTCCTTTGGTTCGGTTCATCAAGTGTAAAATCAATGCTGCCTGACAAAATACAGAAAATTATCGAAACTCCTCCAGAAAATCTGATTTTTCCAGGGTATGTTGACAAAGATATTCTAATTGGGGCGTTCAGTGCCGCCAAAGCCTTTTTATTTATGACTTATGAAGAAAATGAGGGAATTGTGGTGCTGGAAGCACTTTCAGCAAAATTACCGCTTGTAGTGAGAGATATTCCTGTGTACGAAGACTGGCTGGAAGATGGAAAAACTTGCTTTAAGGCTAGGACTAACGAAGAATTTTGTGAAAAAATAAGAAATATTGTGGAAAATAATGTGAAAAACTTGGATGAAATTACAGAAAATGCTTATAATATCGCTGCAGAAAGAGATTTGTCAAATATAGGAAAAAAATATAAGGAATATTATGAGTATATATTAACTCAAAAAAATAGATAACTTTTCAAAAAAACTAGAAAAAACAATTTCAATAAATTAAGAAGAGAAAACCAGCAATAATAAAAAATGGTTTTCTCTCCAAATTGTAAACATTTCAACTTATTAAATAGAATAAAACTGCCTTAACATTGACTTAAAAATAACAAATGATTATATTTTCAGAACTCTAAGTTCACTTAATTTTTATTATTTTATTTATTTTTTCTGACATTGCTTAGTATGCTTTCAAGTACGGGAGTCATATTGTTTAAGTGCTTAGTTTTTATTATGAAATTCCAGAAAGGTTCAAATTTTTTCCAGCCAGCAGTATAAAAAAAGTGTTTTAACTTATGTTTGGATATTTCATGATTTCCGCTTGCTTTAAATATATTTGACCATTTGTAGAATTCCTTGTATGCCCAGTTATAGCCCTGTTCAATTTCATCGGCAGTCATATTTCTAGTTTTGTAGACAACATGTCTTGTATCGTATAAATCCCAATTTCTTGTTATTATTCGGCCTTCATCTTCCATCCGCTTGAACAGCCTTGTTCCTGGATAAGGAGTTAGGATGTGGTAAGTAGAAGTTGTTATGGCGTTTTTTACTCCCCATTCAACAGTTCTTTTAAAGACGTCCTTGTCATCGTAATCCAATCCAAATACAAAGCTCCCGTTTATCATAATTCCCAACGAATGAAGCCTCTTTACTGCGTTTTCATAGTTTCTTTTTAAATTCTGGTTTTTATTGCTGGATTTCAGATTTTCTGGGGAAAATGTTTCAAATCCTACAAAAAGACTTCTTAATCCAGCTTGAGCGGCCTTTTCTATTAAATCTCCCGTAAGTATTGAGTCAACTGTTGCCGCGCCTTGAAACAGCCTGTTCATTCCTTTCATTCCTTCAAAAAGTTCCGTGGCAAATTTAGGATTTCCTAATAAATGGTCATCTAAAAAGTACAGGTGTCTTCCCGGCAGCCTGTCAATTTCTTTTAGCGCATCATCGACAAGCTGAGTATAAAATGATTTTCCATTCTGGTAAAAAGCGTCTTTGTAGCAAAAATCACAATGATGAGGGCAGCCTCTAGTTACAACGATAGAATTTGGTACAAGATATTTATTCCTTTTAATCAAGTCTCTTCGTGCAGGAGGGGCTCCAATTAACGTCCTGTGTGTAGAAATATACATTTTTTGCGGATTTTTGTTTTTAAAGTCCTGTAAAAACTTAGGAAAAATATCTTCTCCCGGGCCAATCATTATAGTGTCGGCATGTTCCAGCGCCTCTTCAGGCAATGAAGTCACATGAAGTCCTCCTAATACTACGTAACTGCCCTTCTTTCTGTAATAATCGGCTAATTTATAAGCTCTGTAAGCATTTGTAATATACACTTGAATAATAACCAGATCAGGATTATCTTCTAAATTTAACTTTTCTACATGCTGATCCTGCAAATCTATTTCATCCTCTTCTGAAAAATACCCTGCAAGTGTCGCCAGTCCCAATGGGGGAAACAATGAGTATTTGACAGGGCGCCAAAATGGGCTTTCAGCTTCTGTAAGAGCAGGGAGTATCATTTTTACTTTCATATCGTAACACCTCATTTTTATTATTTGTATAGTAAACTTCTTCAAAATTAAGTTAAATTAGACAAAACTAAGATTTGAGCAAAGCAGTCATAATTTCTGAATTTAGTATTAAAGTAGTTTTGCTATGATTATAGCAAGAAAAAAAACCAATTTCAATAAGAAAATTAACTTTGTGTTTAATTATATAATGCTGCTGTATTATTTTTTTTCTTGAAAAAACCTAAAAAATCTAGTAAAATGTATTTAGTAAGAAAGGTATATTTTAGTCAAAATATAATAATTTTTATTTTTTTATAATTTTTTTTAAATTTTAGGGCATAAAATTATAAAAAAGAGATTTGTAAAATTAAGGAGAAGAAAAATTATGAAAAAATTACGTATTTTAAGCACAATGATGCTGTCAGCAACTGCTGCAATGGCTCAAGAAATTAAAATAAGTGGAGGCTGGGACTTTGACAGGGCATATAAAAATGATTTGACCAAACATCAGAAAGGGCTTTCAAATGTCAATTATGACTACAAATTCAAAAATGGCCCTGTTGCAGGAATCGAATGGCTGTTTGATAATCAGGGAAGAATTGAGCTAGGAATCGGTGCGGAACATAAATTTTCTGTAAAATCTTCGGCGTTAAAAGATAAAAATGAGATGAAAATGTATGAAATAACACCGATGTATCTGACTGGTAAGTATAATTTAATAACTTCTAAAGCGGGAAATGATTTGCTCTATATTATTGGAAGAGGAGGATATGCTTATGCTAAAGCCGGGAAGGACAACAAAGAAGATTTAAAGGATAAAAATTTTCGTGGCGGACTTTATTATGCAGGAGGTTTAGGTACTCAAGTCGGCCCTATTTCTATTGAAGCTTTGTATGAAAGATCAAATTTGCGGTACGATAAAGTAAATTTAGGTAACATAAACAGAAACAATATAAGTACCATAAATAATTTTAAAAAAACTAAAGATAACATAAATACGATTGGCGTAAGAATAGGATACAGTATTGGAAACATAAAAAATTTACCAAAGAAAAAGAATAAAACTGTGCCTTTTGATCCTTTCAGGACAGATATTTTTGCTAAAACGGGAGATATGCAATATACTACTGATAAAATTCAAAAAAGAAAATGGAATGGTGGAGAGCTTAGAATAAATGCAGGATATAATTTCAAAAACAGATACAATGTCCAGCCAGAGCAATTTTGGGGAACAGGAATGAAAAATAATAAATGGCAGTCTGCAAAATCAGATTTTGATATTAAAAAAATGCCTGTTGTCGGATTGGAGTATTTATTTGATAATCAGGGAGTTGTTGAGCTGGGGCTGGGTGTAGAGCAAAAATTCCTTGATATTACTGCCTTTTTTAATGATAAAGAGCAAAAACACGTTTTAAGAACCTATCCCGCTTATGCTACAACAAAGATTAACTTAGTAAACAGCAAGGGAAATAATCTTGTTTATGCCGTTGGACGGATAGGATATGTGCATGGTGAAATAAAGGAGGAAAATTTTAACAGGAAAGATCTTCATGGCGGACTTTATTATGCTGGAGGATTAGGTACGGAATTAGGGCCAGTTTCTATAGAAGCTCTTTATGAAAGGGCAAATTTTAAATATCAGCCGAAAGATATAGTCAATCCTATCAAAACTAAAGGTAAAATCGATACATTCGGTATAAGAGTGGGATACAGAATAGGAAGCATTAAAAATAAGCCAAAAATAAAAGAAGTTAGAACAGCAGCCTATGGTTACAATGATATACCAGAAGAAGACAGGATAGACATAGCTGGCAATCTGAACAAAACAAATAAAAAAATTTCAACTTTAAAAAAGAACACTGCAAAAAATAAAAAATATATTGAAGATGAAATAAGAGAAGCAAGGGCGGCGGCTTATACCTATTATGATATACCGGAAGAAGACAGAATAGATATAGCTGCTAATCTAAAAGAAAACAGCAACAAGGTTTCGACTTTAAGAACCAATGCTGTAAAAAATAATAGATATTCTGAAGATGAAATAAAAAAAGATAACAACAAAACTATATCTGAAAAGGATGCTATAGATATAATCAATAATTTAAATTTCGATAGATTATAAAATTATGTTTATTAATTTTATAAAGTATTTTAGATATATAAGGAGAAAAAATTAAGTATATGTTGAAAAAGTGCTGAAAAATTCAGGCTTTTTTGGCTTTTATAAATGACAATTTTAGAAAGGAGATACAGAATGAAAAGATTTATAGTTGAGGTTTTGCTCTTTATTTTTACAAGTTTTTCAATAATGGCTGAAAATGCAGGAAATGTAACGTCTTCAGCAAGTGAAATAAAAAATAACAGCGAAATATTATTAAAATGTTCAAATATGGCAGGAGAAACTGCACAGGGAATGGGAACAGCTGTAAATAATGGCAATAATATATTTTTAAAATGTCTAAATTCTGAAAACAGCAGTGAGAATCTGATTGGAACAAATAAAGTTAATTCCAAAGATATACTGCTGGAATGCTTAAATACAAGTGAAAATACAGCAGGTGAAGCAGAAAAAAATGGAAATTCTGATGAAAAAATACTGAAATGTTCAAATATAGTTAGAATAATTAATGCAAATGAATTATTTCAAACGGATAAAACTGGAAGCATTAAGGGAATACAGCTGAAATGTTCAAATACAGTAAAAAATGTAAATAAAGCTGAAATACCGTTATCAGACAGTGGCGGTTCAAATGATATAATATTAAAATGTTCCAGTGTATCTGAAAATCTGCCAAAAAATGAAACAGCGATAAATAACGGCGGAACAGCTAATTCAAATGAAATAACTTTAAAATGTTCAAATATAGTTAGAGTTGTTGACGGGAATAAAGTATTTCCAGATAATCCAGAAAATAGCGATGCGGTAATATTGAACTGTTCAGATACAGCGGAAAAAGCCGGTAATATTATTGGAAATATAGGACAGCCAAAAGGAAATATAGGATCTTTAGGAGGCAATATAGGAGGGAAAGTTCCTGTTGGGCCTATTATCGGCGGAGTAGCGGGAGCTTCTGCTGTCGGAGCAATTGTTGGCGGAATTGGACACCACGGTGGAGGTGGAAGTGGCAGTTCTAGGCCTCCAAAAGCTGGAGGTGGAAAAGACGGTAATTCTAAGCCTCCAAAAGCTGGTGGCGGAAAAGATGATGCCTCCAATCCTAAAAAGCAGAAGAAAGACGATTCAAAAATACATAATGTGAGAGGAATTGGAATACAACCTGTTAATCCATTTTGGAGAAGTAATCTTCAAGAAGCGGAAGACTCTTATTCAAAAGCAGCAAGAGTGGGATTTCAATGGGTAAGAATCACAGCTTCGTGGAATAGAATTCAATCTCAGAAAAATGGAGGATATGACTGGCAGGATGTAGATGACGCCATTGCTCTTGCAAGAAAATATAACTTAAAAGTTTTAATGCAGATAAGTGGTGCTCCAGAATGGGCGACAGGAGCGGACAGTCTTTCAGCTGCTCAAAAAAATGCATTAAATGCAAGAAAAATGTGGGTTGCTTCGTTTGCACCGCTTCCACAGTATAATAATGAGTTCTCAAATTTTGTAAGCGCATTAGTAAAAAGATATGCTCCAAAGGGAGTAATAGACTATGAATTTTGGAATGAACCAGGAAATCCAGAATTTTGGCATGACACTATTCAAAATCCTAGACCGAATCCTGAACATTATACTGATTTACTAAAAATAGCGTATACAGCAGCACATGATGCTCATAATGATGTAAATGTTATGGCGGGTGGAATGACGGTAGGTGCTAGTAATAGTGCAACAGGATATGTTGGACCTATGGAATTTTTAGAAAGAATGTATAGAGCTGGTGCAAAAGGCTATTTTGATGGTTTGTCGCACCATCCTTACGGGATTTATGCCAGAACTTTTCGAGATAATGGATGGGCAAACATGATAGGCGACGTTGTAGCACCTGGAGGAGGAGAAAAAACATTATATCAGATAATGTCAGAACACGGTGATGGAAATAAAAAAATATGGATAACAGAAGTAGGAATAGATGCTGCTTACTCTGGTGTTGAAGAAACAAAACAAGCTAATGTGATAAGTAAAATTTTAGATCAATATCAAAAATCAAATATATATGGACCTCTTATTTTTTATCAGGCAAAAGACAGAAAACCTTACATTACTTCAGGAATATTAGATAGGGACAGTAATGGCGATGGCTGGCTTGACGTAAATATTGATACAAATGGAGATGGCGTTCCTGATGCGAACATTGATACTGATCATAATGGACGTCCTGATATACTGGATGCAGCAGATCCTGAAAATTATTTTGGAATTTGGAAATCAGATGGCACTGAAAAAAAAGCAGTGGATGTAATCCGAAGATTCATTAATAATAATCATCCAGCACCAGCACCTACTCCAGCTCCACTTACAAATGGATGTGATAGTGCAACTGATGCTTCAGGACAATGGAAGAGTGTAAAATGTTGGGAATTTAAAGACAGAAATATTCCTTCTGACTGGGTAGGTAAAAGAATTATCAATCATTTGGATAGCCATTTGACTTATTTGCCAAGCAGTATCAGTTTAGATGGTGATCACGCAATACTTACTACGCGACGTCATTGTGTTAACAGAAAAGGTGATCCTTTAACCGATGCAAATGCCACTACAGGTGTATGTCCTGCAGGTAAAGTTACTCAATATTCAAGTGGTAGACTAGAATCTGGTAATATTGTGGATGCCTCTAAACCATTCCGTGCAGAAATACGAGCTAAAATGAATTGGAATCATTTGCAAGGAATGCGTACAGCTCTTTGGATGCAGAAACAGCGAAACGATGTGGACACACCTGCCTGCAAAGTTCCTGGTGGAAATGCTCCCTATGGTTCACTATTGATTTTGGAATGGTTTGCGTCTACACCTGATTATGGATGGCCTGCATCTAACATCAGCTGTTATTATAGCCAAACTAATCATGAATGGACTCCTCGTGGATTTACGCATCGTTTAGAAAACCGTGTTGGTTCGGGTTCTAAACCGTTAACAGATGAATGGCACGTTTGGACAATTGAGTATGATGGAACCAAAGTACGTTATTATATGGATGGAAGATTGGCTCCTGTAGTTCATTATCGTATTCAAGATGCTAGACGTATCAGTGTAGTTGACAGTACTCGATACGATCAGTATGGAAGTTATCTTTCAACTATGCCAGATGAAGATTATAGTAAGTTAAATATTCCTTCTTCTTTGGTTAAACAAGGATTCGAAAATGATAGATGGCATTTCATTATTAATGACTATGTAGAATGGGAACCTGGCTTAAATCCGCCTTCTGATGCAGCTCCATTCCCAGTTCAAACCACAGAGATTGATTATGTGCGTTTGTATCAAAAATAGTGATGCCACTCTATTTCGGGTTGCTTAAACGTGCTTGATTTCATGTACTTTTAGGCAACTTGAAGATCAGCTTAAATTGCTAATGATGTATACAGGATGGCGATGGCTAGAGTAAATAAAGTAAGAAAAATATCATTAGTAAAAAAAATACATGTATATACAAAAATAAAACTTTACAAATTAAAATTTTTATAGTATAATATTTTTACATACAAATATAATTAAGAAAGAGAGTTATAAAAATGAAAAATATTATGAAAAAAATAGACATGATGATGTGTATGAATTTGTAGAGTTTATTTTAAAATTAACTGAAAAATAGTTTTAGATGTAAGCTCATTTTAAAGTGAATAAATTGAAAAAATGAGATTGCATGCCAGAAAGCCGGATAATCTTATTCGGCTTTTTTCTTTACAAGATAAATTTTTTAATAGGATTTAGTATAAATTAATATAAATAAAAAATATAAAAATTTTGGGAGGAAAAACATGAGAAAAATTTTGAAAATAACAGGAATTTTATTACTAGGACTGATTCTTATCAGCTGTGGTGGAAAGCAGGAAAACGGTAAAAGTGGGAACGATGAAAGAAAACAAAAAGTGAAAGTTGGAACAGAAGGAGTTTATGCACCGTTTACGTTTACTGATGGAAGTGGCAAATTAACTGGATACGATGTGGAAGTTGTGGAAGAAATTGGGAAAAGAGCAAATTTAGATATAGAGTTTGTGCCTACACCTTGGGATAGTATGTTTTTAGGACTGGAATCGAAAAAATTTGACTTTATTGCAAATGAAATTGCTAAAAATCCTGAAAGAGAGAAAAAATATACTTTCTCTGATGATTATTTAGTATCAGCTGCTCAAATTATCGTTAAAAAAGGAAGAACTGATATTAAGACACTTGAGGATTTAAAAGGTAAAAAGGTTATGACTGGAGTAGGAAGCAATTATAACAAGACTTTGACTGATTTTGACAAAAATAAGGAAATAAATTATGCTTATTTTGATGGAAATGTTTCAATTGCGCTTGAGGAAATTGCACAAGGAAAAGCAGATGCTACTTTAAATGACAGATTGACAGTAGGATATTTCACAAAACAAAGAGGAAATCTTGTAGAAATCGTAGGAGAGCCTGTAACGAAAACACCTGTATATTTCACATTTAGAAAAGATAGCGAAGAATTGAAAAATAAAGTAAATAAAGCACTAGCTGAAATGAAAGCTGATGGAACGCTTGCCAAAATATCAGAAAAATGGTTTGGTGGAGATTATACAAAATAATTTATAAACAGGAGAAAAGTAATGAATAATAATGTACCTTTTTTAAACTGGGGATTTATGGTAAGAGCTATTCCAGAAATACTGAAAGCATTGCCGATGACTTTGAATATTGCAATTGTTACGATGATATTTTCACTAATACTTAGTTTTTTTATCGCACTTGTGAGAATAAATAAAATTCCTGTGCTGACAAGGCTTGCTACAATTTATGTGTCCTTTATAAGAGGGACACCTCTTTTAGTTCAAATTTACCTTGCCTATTATGGATTGCCTAAAATATTAGATTATATACATTTAAAGTATGGATTTAATATAGATGTGAATAATATTCCTGCGATTATCTTTGTTTACGTGGCATTTATTTTAAACATATCAGGTTATCTGTCGGAAACATTCAGGGCGGCAATTCAGTCGGTGGATAAAGGGCAAGTTGAAGCTGCATTGTCTATTGGAATGACAAAATGGCAGGCAATGAGAAGAATTGTGCTTCCACAGGCGATTATAATAACTTTTCCTAATTTTGGAAATACTTTTATAAGTCTGATAAAGGATTCCTCACTTGCTTTTACAGTTTCAATTGTGGAAATGATGGGAAAAGCAAAAATAATATCAGCTTCAGGACTGGACATTTTTGAGGCATATATCGTTGTCGCTGGAATTTACTGGGTTGTTTGCATAATTGTGGAAAAAGTCATGGGAATTGTGGAAAAGAAATTGAGAGTAGGTGGACTGTAGAATGATAAAGGTTGAAAATCTAAAATTGTCTTTTGGAAAAAACGAAGTTTTGAAAGGAATAAACTTTAAAATAGAAAAAGGACAGGTAATAAGCATTATAGGACCGAGTGGATCTGGAAAATCAACATTTTTACGAAGCCTTAACTTTCTTGAAACAGCTTCATCGGGAACAATAACTTTTGGAAATGAAACTTTTGACTTGAGCAAAATAAATAAAAAAGATATAAACAGGCTTAGAAAAAATACGACAATGGTTTTTCAGAATTATAATTTATTCAAAAACAAAACTGCTTTGGAAAATGTAATTGAAGGTCTTTTAATTATAAAAAAAATAAATAGAGACGAAGCGATAGAAATCGGATTGAAAATGCTTGAAAAAGTGGGGTTAAAAGATAAAGCCGAATTTTATCCAAATCAGCTTTCTGGAGGGCAGCAGCAAAGAGTGGGAATCGCAAGGGCGGCTGCAATGAGTCCAGAAGTAATTTTACTTGATGAGCCAACTTCGGCACTTGATCCTGAACTTATCGGAGAAGTTCTGAAAGTTATAAAGGATATGGTAAAAGAAAATATGACAATGATAATTGTTACCCATGAAATGCAGTTTGCAAGGGAGGTTTCAGATTATATAGTATTTATGGATGCTGGAACAATTATAATAGAAGGGAAGCCAGAAGAAATTTTTAAAAATTCTGGAAGTGAAAGATTGCAAAACTTCCTAAGAAGATACTATGAGAATGAAACGGATGTTTATTCAATATGAATATTTAAACATGTTTAAAGCAAAGCGAATAAAAATTATATAAACTTAGGATTTGATTATCCAGATACATCGGATAGTTTCAAAATCTAGAAAGATAGCAAGAGGTATTACATAACACGGTATACTGATGAAATCATCTGAACAAGATAGTTCTGGTTCAGTAAAAGAAGAAAAAGTAAGATTAAAGATGGAAAAGAAAGTATTTCTTAGAGAAGTGGGAGATGATACAGATTTGCCTATGCTTATGACACAAAACTTAAAAAAGTAGTAATTGTAAATCCGCACAATAAGTGTAGAACAATGGCTGTAGCTAATTAATTGCAATAATTTTAATTTTTTTAGATTTTTCAATTTTAAAATATAAAAATAATAATAAATACACAAAAATCAAATTTTTTTATGTTATAGTGTCAGTAAAGAAAAGCAAAAAAGGAGAATAAAAATGAAAAAATTAAAAGTGATTGGAATTACACTTATGCTGGCTATATCTATTACTGGAATGGCTGCAAATTTCAAAATGTTTAGAAAGAAAAAGAAAGATAGCGGTACTTCTACAGCAAAAACTGTTCCTGCTACAAGAAAGGCAAATCCTGCTTCAGTTTATTGTGAAAAACAAGGTGGAAAGTCCATTATTGTAAAAGGCAGCAAAGGTGAATACGGAGTTTGTCAATTAAGAGATGGAACAACTGTTGAAGAATGGGAATATTATAAACAACATAACACTCCACAAAGCCTCGAATCTGAAATAATCAAAGGGACACCAAATCCTGCTGCAAAATTCTGTGTAGATAAAGGTGGACAATCTGTTACTGTTAAAGATAGAAAAGGTAATGAAAGAGGTGTATGTAAATTTAAAAATGGTACACAAATTGACGAATGGGATTATTACAGACAAAACAATTAATAATCAAAGTTTAATTTAAATTTTATAATACTCTTTGTTAAAGATGGCAAATTTTTTGTTTGCCATTTTTTGTTGCTAATATTTTAGAAAAAGTATCAATATTTTAAGAAAATATGATAAAATTGATATAAAAAATGCTTATATTTTAAATATTTTTCTCATTTTATATGATATAATTATAATGAATGAAAAATTAATTTTAAACAAATAATATACAAAGGAGAAAAATACATATGAAAAAAATTTTGTTATTAATCAGCCTTATCACTGCTTTATCAAGCTGTGGTGGTGGTGGCGGAGGAGGTGGAAATAATTCAAGTTCACCAACGCCTTTACCTTCACCATCTAATCCAAGAGATGAAAGTGGTTCTCAAAATCCAAATAATCCAACTAATCCGAACCATTCTAGTAAAATACAACCTGGATCATCAAATAATGGTGGGAATCTATCACCACAAAATCCTCAAGATGTCAACTTTACTGGAAGAGGAGTAGATGTTGCTGTACTGGATAGTGATTTTTTATCATCAGATGTTCATACTAACCAATTGTATAATAAACAAAGTTATATTGATGAGATAATAGATAAAGAATTTAAAGATAGATTTGTTAAGGAACCAATGGCGAATACGACTTATTTAAGTAAAAACGATCATGGAATACTTGTTGCGACTATTTTGGGTGGAAATAGCGGGACTGGTGCAACAGGTGCAAAAATTCATGGTGTAAGTGTTAGTCAAGGAAGTGGATTTTATTTAGATGTAAATAAATATCAGGAACTTCAAAATAGAGGAATTAGAATATATAGCCATTCTTTTGGAACACAAGAAGGATTTAGGACATACAGTAATTATAAAGAGCCGTATAGAATATATTTAAGAAAACTTGGCGAAACGATTACTATACCAGAAAATGACAATAGAGTTGATGCCTTAACAAACTTTTATAGAAATGCAGTAAATCAAGGTTCATTATTTATATGGGCTGCTGGAAATAGAAAAGTTGGCGGGCAAACTATGGATGAAGTAAGTATTCAAGCAGGGTTACCTCATTACATTCCATCATTATATAAAGGATGGATTGCCGTAATGGGAGTACGTCCAGATGGAAGTGAATATAATCCTCATCTTCCGAGAGCAGGAGGGGCTAAATGGTGGACTGTAGCTGCAAGTGGAGAATGTGGATTGCCAGGATGTACAGAATATGGTTCATCTTTTGCTACTCCAAAAGTATCTGCAACAGCAGCCAAATTAAAAGAGAAATTTCCATGGATGACTGGACATGAAATACAGCAGACAATATTAACAACTGCAACAGATTTAGGTGATCCAGGAGTAGATACTAAATTTGGATGGGGACTTTTAAATGAAGAAAAAGCATTAAAAGGGCCTGCTGCATTTAGCAGTGAATTACTTGTTGGCGAATCTGCTGCAAGCCATGGTGCAAGAGGAGAATTTAATGCAAATATTGGAAATAATATAACTTCAAAATTTGAAAATGATATTACAGGTTTAGGTGGTTTAAAAAAATCTGGTAATGGTACATTAATATTGGCTGGAAATAATGATTATCAAGGTGCCACTACTATAGAAGGTGGAACTTTAGGAATACAAAAGGAAAATGGATCACCAATAACTATAAAATCAGGTGGGACTTTAGTAACTACTTCTACAACTGTAATAGGATTAAGAAATTATAGCGGAAATTTTTCGCCAGTAAATGTAAAAAATGAAGGTGGAACTTTAGAAAATAGAGGTTCTGGAGCAGTTATAACTGGAAACTATGAAGCAACTGCAGGTTCTGTGACAAAAGCTCAAATAGGATCAAAACTTATAGTAAAAGGAACTGTAAACTTAAATGGTGGTAATGCAACTTTACAGACATTAAGCAATGGAAGATATATTACCGCAAAACCTTTGTCTTCAACTGTAATTGAAGCTGAAAAAGGAATTAATGGAAGTTTTGATAAGGTGGAAACTCCTGAATTGATAAATGGGGCTGTGGAAACTGTCGATAATAAGGTAAATGTAAAATTAATCAGAAAAAATATGGTGGATTATGTAGAAAAAATAGCGGAATCTGACGAAATGCAAAAAACTACTGCACAAAACTTGGAAACTGCATTCCAAAAGTTAGATCAAAACATTGAAGATGGAACGGCTGGAAATGTAGCCCAATTTGAAAGAAAAGCCGCAAAACTTCAAGCACTTACTTCTTCAAACAGGGCAGCAGTTTTGGACAGTCTATCTGGACAAATTTACGCTTCTGCACAGGCACTTACATTCCAGCACTCACATACTGTAAACAAGGACTTGTCAAACAGATTGGTTATGCTGGGAACACTTGACAACGTCGGAGATAATTTTGGACTGTGGATTTCTGGATTTGGCGCTAATGGTAAGTTAAAACAGGATGGATACGGTAAAGGAGATACTAAAGTTGCTGGTGGACAAGTTGGAGTTGATAAGCAGTTTGGTGAAAACTTGATTTTAGGTACTGCGTTATCTTATTCAAAAGCTGACGTTAAATTTGACAGATATGGTGGAAAATCTGATGCAAACAACTTCGGAGTTTCACTATATGGAAGATTAGGCAACAAAAATGTTCCGTTCTACTTGCAAGGACGTTTTGGAATAGGATTTGTTGACAGTGATGTTGAAAGAGATATTATTTTAAGTAACAATGACTTTACAAGAGCAAAGATTAATCATAATGACAAAGTATATTCTGGATATTTGGAAACAGGATATGATATTAAAAATGGTAATGGCGACTTTGTTGTAACACCATTTGTGGGATTAACTCACGATACAGTTGTAAGAGGTTCATTCTCAGAAGAAAAGAGCCAGTTTGGATTGACTGCCGACAAGAAGAACTACAATCAGACAGCGGCATTACTTGGGCTTAGAATTGGAAAGGCTGTAAACTGGAACGGTGGAAGCAAGACTACATTCCAAGGTTACGTAACACATCAGAGAGCCTTCAATGATCAGGATTTGAGCTTTGATGCAAGATATACTGGACTACCAGGAGCAACATTCAAGGTAAAAGGTATAGGACTTTCCAAGAATAGAACTTGGGTAGGAGTTGGAGCATTGACAGAAGTAAATTCTGGATTTGGATGGTACGTAAACTATGACGGCTCTATTGACAGCGGAAAAGGTAAAGGAAATAACAATGTGTTTACGACTGGAGTTAGATTTAATTTTTAAATTATAGCTAGTCCACTTAAAATTATAAAAAATATGTAAAAAGCAATGGATTGGCTTAACTTCCTGCTCTCGTTTCAAACTGGAATTGCTATAATTTAAACAAATAAAAGAGGACTGACTTAAAAATTTAGGTACAGTCCTTGTTTTTATATTATTCTTTTATAAGATTGCAGGAAATATCTTTATCATCTCGATTAAGTAAGGCTTCATTGCCTTTTATGTGAATTTCAATTTTTCCGTTGCTGTATCGTGAACCACTTGCAGATACAACTTGATCCAATTGAAATTTGGCGTTTGATGCAACATCTACCAATTGAACCTTGTCGATTGTAATATAGTTTACAACATATTGCTTTCCGTCGCAGTTAAATTTTTGTGAAATAATAGCTTTCCGTCTGTCATTTATTACTGGATGTTTTCTTTTTATTTTTATTTGTCCATTTGCTGCAACTCCATTTAACGAACTTCCTAATAATAAAGCTCCTACTATTATTGTCATTAGTTTTCCAGTTAATTTCATAAAATTCCTACTTTCTTTTTAGGCATTGTGAACTCTTACCCCATATTTAAAATATTTTCTCCAATAAGGGCTTTTTAGCGAGGACATAACCACGCCTTTTGAAGACGAAGCATTTATAAACAGCGAATTTCCAACATAAACAGCTGTATGGCTTGTTCTATTTCCTGGTGTAAAGTAAACAATGTCCCCTGATTTCAAATTCTTTGCTGAAACTCTCGTACCTTTTTTTATCTGTTGCTGTGAAACTCTAGGAAGCTCCTTGTTAAAAGCTTCACGGTAAACTCTACGTGTTAAGGCTGAACAGTCAATTCCATTTTTAGAATCTCCGCCCAATGCGTATTTCGTACCTCTCCATCTGCTGTAAGATGTCAAAAGTTTTCTTTCAACGGCTGCCCTTTTTCTTTCCTGAGCAGTACCTGAAGCCATAGCTTTAGCATGTCTTTGCCGTAATTCCGTCATTTTTGTTTCAATAAGAGCGTTTTTATTATTTGACGAAATACCGTAAATTCCAGTATTGCTGCCGCTATGGCTTTTCTTATTATTTACAGGTTTGTGAGATGTTTTAAGCTTGCTAGTTTTTTTAGTTTTTGCTGTTTTTGCATGTAGATTTGAACCTACAAAAGCTGATAACATGCATACTGCTGTTAAAAACTTGTTTTTTCTCATATATTTTTTATTCCTTTCAAAATTAGTTTTTTATGTGGTATTTTTATGCATACTCGAACTTTTTTATATCGAACTATTAAAATTAAGTAATATTGAATTTAAATAGAATAGACATAACTTTTGAGTTCGGTTTTAAAGTAATTTGCTATGTATTAATTGTATCATTAATTTTGAAAAAAGTAAATTAATAAAAAATAAATTATTTTTGAAAAAACAAGAATCTTTTATAAATTATATTTTTTCAAATGTTAAAGTCTTTCTTTTATCTGTCGTTAACACTAAAGATGTTTTGTTTATTAATTCAATTTTTTTAGCATTCTGTAAAAGTTCTATGTATTGTCTTTCAGTTTTCATTAGACTGTCAGAACCAGCCATTTCTGTACTTCCAACAGTTCCTATTGTGATATTTCCCGCTGTTATTATATAATCAGAAAAATAACTGTTAATTCCTGAATTACCATTTATTTTATTTCCTGAAAATGAAATTGTAATTCCAATATTTCTTACGTCTTTTCCATTCATATTAACAAGCTTCCAATTTGTTCCAGATAGTTCTTTAGTTAAACGTGACAAGGAATTTTCATCTGACTGGTTACTTGAATTTGAACTTCTCTTAAAAGTCAAAGTATCACCGTTTCTATTTTTTAAAGTAAGCATGCTTTTACTGTAAGTTATTTTTGGAGAAGATTGCAAAATATCCAAGAATGCCATTTCAAAGTTCATTAATTCGTCAGAACCACCCATTAATGTTGTACTTATATCAGTTGACAAGGACTTGTTTCCAATTCGATAAGTCCCATTGTATCTGTTTATTCCTGAAAATCCACTTATCTTATTTCCTGAAAAACTAACTGTTATTTTAGAATTTCCTGGAATCTGTAAATTTAAACCATTCTGCTTAATTCCTGATAATTCCCATGAAGTACCATTTAAATTGACAGTTTGAGCTGCACTTAAAATAAAAGAATTAACCATAAACATTGTAAAAATTCCGATTAAGACAAATACTTTTTTCATTTTAAATACCTCTTTTCATTTTTGTTAATTAATAATATCACATTTACATTAAAGAAAAATGAGAAAATTTAAAAAATTATAGAAAATTTTTCAAAATTTTATAATCTTTTTTCTAAAATAAATATTGAAATAAAAACTAGAACAAAACCAACTATTTCAATAAAAGAAAATTTTAATCCAAAAATAATAACCGATAGTATTGCTGCAAGTACAGGCTCAAAGGCTGTTAAAATTCCTGCAAGGGAAGATGAGATGTAATTCAGGCTTGCAATGTAAATTAGGTAAGCTATGGAAGTTCCTAGAATTACGACAATTATCACTTGAATAATGGATTTTGTATTCACATTGCCTTCAATTTTCCAAATTGGATGAATAATATTTGAAATGATGCTTCCGATTATCATTCCCCAGCCAACTACCGTAATACTTCCATATTTTTTTAGAAGTTTTTTTGGGTATGTTGAATAGAAGGCTATCATAATAGCTGAAATAATTCCTAGTAATAATGCTTGTGCTGAAACTGATAAATTTGAAAAGTTTCCTTTTGTTGCAATAAATACGACTCCTAAAATTGTCATAAATAATAAGATGACTGTTGTAAAAGATGGTACTTTTTTATTTTTTATAGATTCATAAATAAATATAAAAAATGGAGCAATAAATTGTAAAATTGTAGCAAATGAAACATTACTTAACTCAATTGTCTTAAAATACGTATATTGAACCAGGTACATTCCTGCTGTTCCAAATAACATTATTCCAATGCAATCCTTTTTGTTTTTTAATGGCTTTAAGATAGATTTTTTTTCAATAAAAATAACAATTGCAAACAGCAATACCCCCGAAATCAATGTTCTTGTTGAAACAAGCCAATCTGATGAAAAATTAAATTTTTTAAAGAGAATTTCTCCAGAAATTCCTGAAACAGCCCATAGGCTGGAAGCTAAACTAGCCAATACCACTCCATGTAATTTTTTTTGTATTTGCATACACATATCTCCTTTTAGTTTAACTGGTAAATAGTTATATTATTTTTTTAGTACAAATATAGTAAAATCCATTTAAAAATGGAATTCTGTATCTTTAAAGCCTTAGATTTATTTAATTTGCTTTTTCTTCTTGAGAACTTTGAGCATATCTCAAAAAATAAAAATCAGACATAAAAAAAATGCCTTTCCAAGTAACTTGTAAAAGCACCTTTTTTATATTAACTTTAATTATTATCTTAAAGATTTAATTAATTCAAAGTTATCAAGAACTTGTTGCTCTCTAGCGATTTCTTTGTCTAATTGGTTTCTTAAGTTTTTGTATTCAGTAATTTTTGCTTTAAATTCTTTTCCGAAAATACTAGTATCTGCATTTGCTTCGATTTCAGCAATTCTTTCGTCAATTTTAGCTTGCATTGCTGTATAGTTGCTTAATCTTTGAGCTGCTGCGTTTGCTTGAGCTTCTTGTTCTTTGAATTTTGCATCTTCCATTTGTTGTAATTTGATTAATTGATTTTCCAAATTGTTTAAGCTGCTTTCAATTGATCCACCCGCAGGTTTAGCTGCCGCTTTTGTTTTTGGAGCTGCGAATGAAACGCTGCTTAATACTAAAACTCCTAATAATACTGCTAATTTCTTTTTCATTTTTTATACACGAGAACCAAATAAAATTTTTTGCATTTTATTTTTTATTTCCCGTATCTCCTTTCATTAATTTGATTTTGATTAATTACCTTTTAATGCTTCTATAGCTGCAAAGTTTTCAACTGTTGTGTTTAAAGATTTGATTTCTGAATCTAATGCTTTAACTACAGTCTTGTATTGTTTTGCTAACTCAGAATATTGAGCTTTAAATGCTTTTGAATCTGCTGCTGCTTCGATTTTAGCAATTCTTTCTTCAATTTGAGCTTTTTGAGCTTCTTTTTCTGCTAATTTGTTAGCTGCTGCTTCAGCATTTGCTTTTAATTTATTATACTCTTGATTTTCCATATTTACTAATCTTTCATATTCTGCTTCAAGTTGATTAAATCTACCAGTTACTGTTTGGTTTGCTGTTGTTTTTGAAGATTTTGAAGAAGCAGCTGAGAATGATAAAGCACTCAAAAGTACAAATAAAATTCCAACTTTTTTCATTATTTTGCCTCCTAAATTAGTTATTAGTTTTAATTATCTTTTATATTATATATCATTTGTTAATAATTGTCAATTTTTATTTAAAAATATCTCTTCTAAATGTAATTTATTACCTTCAAAAGAGACATTTTTAACTTTTATGTACTATTATTTAATGTTGATGTTGTAGAACGCTTTTTTACCTTCGTAAACAGCTTCTTCTGCCAAGTCATCTTCGATTCTTAATAATTGGTTATATTTAGCCATTCTGTCTGTTCTTGATGCAGATCCTGTTTTAATTTGTCCTGCGTTTGTAGCAACTGCGATGTCAGCAATTGTATCGTCTTCAGTTTCTCCTGATCTGTGAGATACTACTGCAGTATATCCAGCTTTTTTAGCCATTTCAATTGCATCTAAAGTTTCTGTTAAAGTACCGATTTGGTTTACTTTAATTAAGATTGAGTTGGCAATTCCTTTTTTTATTCCGTCTGCTAATCTTTGAGTGTTAGTAACGAACAAGTCATCTCCGACTAATTGAACGTCTTTACCAATTGCATCAGTTAATTTTTTGAATCCGTCCCAGTCATCTTCGGCAAGTCCATCTTCAATTGAAACAATTGGATATTTAGAAGTTAAGTGTTTGTACCATTCTATCATTTCATCAGAATTTCTTACAACTCCACCTTCTCTTTTGAAAGTATAAGTATAAGTTCCATCAGCATTTTGAGTTGCAAATTCTGATGAGGCGGCATCCATTGCGAATGTTACTTCTTCACCTAATTTATATCCAGCAGCTTCTACAGCTTGAGAAATTACATCTAAAGCTCCTTCAGTCCCGTTAATGTTAGATGGCGCATATCCACCTTCGTTTCCTACGTTAGTAGAATCTCCGTTTGCTTTTAAGATTTTTCCTAAGTGATGGAAGATTTCAGATCCCATTCTTAATGCTTCTTTATATGTTTTTGCTCCTACTGGCTGAACCATGAATTCTTGAACATCTACTGCTGAATCAGCGTGTGATCCACCGTTTAAGATGTTCATCATTGGCACTGGTAATTCTTTAGCGTTTACTCCACCTAAATATCTATATAAAGGTATACCTAACTGGTTAGCTGCTGCTTTTGCCACTGCCAGTGATACGCCTAAGATTGCGTTAGCCCCTAATTTACCTTTATTAGGTGTTCCGTCTAACTCAATCATAGCTTTATCAATAGCTACTTGATCTAAAGCATCAAATCCGATTAAGTGTTCAGCAATAACTTTGTTTACGTTTTCTACAGCTTGTAATACACCTTGTCCTAAATATCTGGATTTGTCACCATCTCTTAATTCAACTGCTTCGTGTACTCCAGTTGATGCTCCAGATGGTACAGAAGCTCTTCCCATTGCTCCACCTTCTAAGTAAACTTCAACTTCCACAGTTGGATTTCCCCTTGAATCAAGTATCTCTCTTGCATAGATATCTTCAATTCTAGTCATTTCTAATTACCTCCATAAATTTATTTAATTGTATATTTCTTGTGTTAATTATACCACAATGTTTGCTTATTTTCAAAACAAAATTTTTATTTTTTAAAAATTTTTTATCAAATTCCGTTAAGTTTACATAAATTTGCTGTTTTTTGTAATTTTTATTTAAAAAATCTAAATAAGCCAGACTTGGCTTTTATATTCTTGGATGTTGCAGGCTGTATAATAATATAGGTGTAGCCCATAATTCTGTAAACTTCTATCATTTTTTTACTATTGTATAAAAAAAGGCTTTTCTGTTTTTCTATTTTTTTCATTTTCTTGTTAGATAATTTATCCCGATTTTCTGAATATGCTTTTATGATTTGTCTATGCTCATCTTCTGTTGTTTTTGTGCTGAAAACCGAGGAAGTAACTTTATTGTCAGTTAAAGTGAAAGTAGCGGCAGTTCTTGATATGCCAATAGGATCTTCCACTTCTGAATAGTAAAAAATTGAATACCTTCCATCTTCCTTAGATTTTGGCAAAGGTGTTTTTTGTATTGCGTTTTGAAGCTCCTCCTTTGTCATTCCAAACTTTACTTTTTCTGTAATGCTTTCCCCATAACTTTTGCTTATATTATTACCAAACGCAAATGTCGAAAAAATCAACATCATTAAAATAAAAACTTTTTTCATAAAAACTCACTTTCTTATTTTTTTGCTTTTTCTAATTCTTTCAATAATTTCTCATGATTTTCTCCAAACAAATTATCCAATATTTTATAAAAGTCCTTATTTTCAACATTTGAATCAAAAGAATAATATTTATTTTTGTCATAAATTATAATCTTGCTTTTTGGATAATAGTCATTAATTACTACATTTTCATTTGGATTTTTCATCCCATTTATTATTTTCTTAATTATATTATTTTTTTGTTTGTAATCTTTTAAAACTAAAGCAACTTTGTTTGAATAGTTTTTTTCTTTATTTAAATAGGAAATACTGCAATTTAATTCTACGCATTCAAGATTCCATTCATAATATACTGAACTTGCTTCCCCCATAAAAGATTCCTTATGCTTAAAATCATAATTTTTATTAAAATCTATATTTTTAAAATCTTTTTTACTGTATTTTTTTCTGTCAGATTTCCCACAGGAAATAAACATCAAGATTAAGCATATAAATAAAAATCTTTTTTTCATATTCAATTTTCCTAACTACATCTCATTCAAATATTTATTTAAATAATCTGCATCCTTTGCAGTTGCTTTCTTTATTTCCTTAGAAATATAAGTGCTTTCCAACTTTTGCTTATTTTGTTCACGTAACTTTTTATTTGTAATTTCTTCATTAACCATCAAAGCGTTTAATAGCAGCAATGTTTCTTTCCGGCGGTTATATTCACGGACTTCATTTGATGCATTGGCATTTACGACGTTGTTTATGTATTCTGAAACTGCTTTTTCGATTTTGCCGTCGTTATAGTATTTTCTCACTTCTGCTAATGTGTAAGTCAAATTCATTGAATGAACTTCTTCATCTGTCATTCCAATCTGTCTTTTTACATCTTCACTTTTTAATAAATTTAAAACTTTCTTTATTTGAATCTGCCTATTATTTTCGTTTGCAATGTTAAATATTTTTACAATTTCCATAGCAGGAGTATTGTTATATTTTTTTTCTATTTCTTTGTAATAGCTGTCGCTTTTGTCTTTTTGCCCAGTTCCACGATAATACACCATTTTTGCAAATAATTTTTCATACTCGTAAGGAGTGTATTTTGTGAATAAATCCAAGTATTTTTCATAGTCTTTTCCGATTTTAGACTCATAAATTGTGATAATATCTTCTGATACAATGTAATTCCGCTCATCTTTTTTCAAGATGGCAAGAAGTTTATTCAATTTTTTGCCAATTACAGTTTCATCATTTTCAAAAGCCACAATATCTCTTATTTCATAATCAATTTTTTGCGTTTCATCAATTATTGACTGCTTTATCCCAATTTTTGAGAGATTTTCCTGAATTTGATCTTTTCTTGTGTAAGCAAAGCTCAGACTGCTCAATAGTAAAAATATTATTATTAATTTTTTCATAAGCTATTCTCCATTTTTGTATTTTTAATTTTAAAATTTTAATTTCTTTACATTGATTTAAAATTATAATCCGATTATTTCCCAGTTATTATGGCTCTTTCCTTCAATTACGCCATTTTTTACATTTCGGATATAATCAATCATCATATTCTGGATAGTTCCCTTTATATTTCCAATTGCTTCTTTAGATGCCCACAGTGCTGGAATTTTTTGCCCATCAAAAATACCGCCTTTTCTAGCCAGCTGTTCAAATCTGTAAGCGTTCATTCCAACTTTTAGTTTCATTTCAGGCGTTATTTTAGTTCCGTTGACTAGCATCAGATTGGTAATTTTATTGCCTTTTTCGTTTCTTAGATCAATTTTGTATTTCACTCCGCCAAAAATATCAAATGTTACATATTTTGCGTTGGAACGTTCTGGATTATAACGGTATTCAGTATCTCCAGGCTGAATTGTGTCAAAATAGTCGGCAGCCCATTCCATATAGTCTTTTAGCTGTCTTCCAGTCATTTCGTAAATTGTAACATCTCCGCCTGTGTAACGGTAGTTATAAACTATGTCTTTTCTCTTGATTTCCCCTTTATCCAGTTTTACAGTTTCATAATTATATGCAAATGAAACAACGTCGGCACCGCTGTAATAAAGCTCTACATCCGTTATGAACGAGGACATTCCTGTGTCTTTTCCAAATGCAGCCGATACGCCGTGATGTTTTTCCTCTGGAACCATATCATTTAACGTTTCACCAATTTTTTCATCTGCAATTACACAAAGCCTATGATGGAACGGTTTATAAATTTCTTCAATTTTTTTGTCAGATTTTTCATTTTTAACGGGAATAGTCGTAGAATCCTTGCTTATCAATTTTATGTTTTCGCCAATAACTTCAAATTTTAAGTCTACTTCTGAAATAACAGTTCCATATCTGTGAGGCTCTGTAATAAGAACTCCGTTAATTATTTCCTTTGGTATGTTCTGGTGCATATGTCCTGCGACAATCACATCAATTTCAGGCACAGCATTTGCCAAGTCCTTAACTCCAGTTTCAGGAATACCATTCTCATTTTCAATTCCCATATGAGCCACGACAACAATGGCATTTGCACCTTCTTCTTTCAGTTTTTTTATTTGTCTTTGAGTTTCTTTTACAGGTGATACAAAATAAAAATCGTTCAGATAGCCAGTATCTTCTTCAAACTGTGCTGACATTGGGGTAGATAGCCCGATAATCCCTATTTTTACGCCATCTTTTTCAATAATTGCAGCTGCATCCAGATATCTGCTTTTATCTTTTGAAAAATTAGTATCATTTTCAGCATTTTTGCGGTAATACAAATTGGCGGTTAATTTCTTGAATTTCATATCCCGCAAGATATTCGATAAAGTCGGCATTCCAAAGTTAAACTCATGATTTCCTGGAACAAAAATATCATAGCCCATGTAATTTAATATTTCTGGAATAGGATGTTTTGGTACCATTGCAAATTTTTCTATCCAGTTGTCCTGAATCGCATCCCCGACTTCAACCAAGATCACATTTTTATTTTTTTTCCTGATTTTTTTCACCAATGTCGAAATCTGTGCATAAGAACCTGACTTATCCTCTTCATCAGCCGCATAGTTCCATGCAAGTACCCTTCCATGAACATCGCTTGTTCCCAATATTTTTATACTTACTTCCTTTTTTTTAAAAGAAGTATTCGTATTTTTTGCTGTCATTTTATATTTCCTTTTCTTTTTTAATTTTCCATATTTAAAATTTTTTTACCATATTCAAATTTTTTCAAAAAAAATAGATAAAATGTTTATTTAAACAGATATTCCTGTTTCATAAAATTATTTTTTCATACTTTTCCATTTGTCCCTAGCTTCATAAATCGAAAATTCCCTATCATATTTTATTTCATTCAATTCGTCTTTTATATAAAAAATTTTTTCCAAGTCAATTTCATAATCATTTGCAATCGCAATAATATAATAAAAAACGTCAAATACTTCCTCTTCAATTGTCCCCTTTATATTTTTTCCATCGTATCTGACATTTTTTCTAATATTTTCAGCAAGTTCTCCAAATTCCTCAATAAGTTTTAAAACAAGCCTTTGTCCATTTTCTCTTTTCTGCTGAGGACTCTTATCGTCTTTTGTTTCATCCAGAGTTCCTTTTTCTATTCTTTTTATTAAATATTGTACTTCTTTAAGAGTCATATCATCACTGTTATTATTTTTTTTATTCATAAAACTACCTCCTTCTTTTCTAAATTCTTTGGTATAAATACTTAAAATTAATGTTTTTATTTTACACAATATACTGTTATTAATGAATTTTTTTTATAATTTTTATGTTTTTAGTTTATTTACAACAAGATAGTTTTACTAAAACATGAATCAAGCAAAATTTCGTTAAAGAAAAAATAACTGTTTGAGATTTTGAAATATGTTTTAAATTATACACAGTTATTTCAGTTAAAATAATCTTGGTTCAAAATCGAGTTTTATTTCTTCTTTATAAGAAAGTTTTGCGTAAAGCGGGAGTGCAGAGGTATGGCGTTTGATACCTCTGCATTAAAAAAACTAATATTAAATAAAATAAAAAATATTTATTAATCAAAAAAAATCTGTAATAAAAGTATCATTTATTTTCAAATTTTTTAAAAAATTAATATTTGAAGATTACGTTTGTGGATTTTGGTTTTCCTATTTCTTTTTTCTCTTTCAAATAATCAATAAATATTTTTGTATCACTTAAATGAGTGTCTGTTCCACGTTTTTGAGCTGTGATTTTTCCTAATGTTGTGTAACCGTCTTTTCCTTTGGCGATGTAGGAGTTTACAGCTAGCATGTAGGTTTTTTTAGCATCGATTGGTACCCATTTGTTTGCTTTAAAGTCAAATACTTCTATTTTTTTGACTCTTGTTCCAAGTTTTCCTTCTTTTGTGGCTTCATATCTGATTCCTGCACCGTAAGGGAATGCTCCGCTTGAACCTCCATTTAGTACGTAGTCAATTGCATCTTCCAATGTCTGTTTCACTTCGGCTCCTGTAATATCTGTTATGAATACTGTGTTTGATGTAAATGGCAATAGCGAGTAGGCTTGATCATAAGTGAAATTTCCAGGATTTAGCGTAATTCTTACATTTCCTGCATTTCCTATTACAAAGTCAATATTTCCTGTTCCTGTATTTCTTAATTTATGTAAAACTGATTCGGCTACAAGCGTTGTTGCAAAAGAGCCGTCTTTGTTATGAGGACCTGGAACCCTGTTGTCTGATCCTCCTGGAATTTCTTCTGTAATTTTACCAACTGTCCGTTTTCCTAATTCTGTTTTTTCTTTTTGGTATCTTTCAAGAAGTTTTGATAAAGTTGGATCATTTTTGATGGCAACTATGTTTTTATTATTTTTTATTGAATTTAAAATTTCATTTTTTTCTTTTGCATTTAGTTGAACTGATTTTCCTTCAGCATTTTTCACTTCAAAAAAGTCATCTCCAATTAGAACTTTTGGTGTGGGAATTAATTCTGTAATTACTCCATTCTTGTCAAATTTTACTTTCATTTGCCCTAATAAATATGAATAATTCCATGCTTCCGCAATGTAAACGGGATTTCCGTTAGGTGAGTTTACTTTTCTAGGATAATCCTCTTTTTCTGGAACTAGTCCAAATTGCTTAAATTCTTTTCCTAACAAATAATGTGTATCTCCAGATATAATTAAATCAATTCCGTCGACTTTTTCTCCAATTTCAACATTTTTTTCATATCCTGCATGAGATAGCAGTATTATTTTGTTTATTCCCTGATCCTGTAATTCTTTTGTATATTTTCTGGCTGTTTCGACTTCATCTGTAAATTTTATATCATCTCCAGGACTGGAAGATTCTTTCGTTTTTTTCACAACATCAATTCCGATAATTCCGACTTTCTGACCGCCAATAGTTTTGATAATGTAAGGTTTCCATTTCCCTTCTAGAATGCTTCCCTTGTCAGGCACAACATTTGCTGAAATTATAGGTATAGTTAAAGCATCCAGAAATGATTTCAAAAATTTGTTTCCATCATCAAATTCATGGTTTCCCAGTGTGTAAACGTCAAAATTTATTGCATTCATAAGCTTAGCATCGGCTTTCCCTTCAAATAATGTGTAATATAGCGTTCCTGTTACAGCATCTCCTGCATGAAGCACCAGAGTGTTTTTGTTATTCTGTCTAAAATTTTTGATTTCCTGTCCCACTCTTGGCAATCCTCCAATATGCACTGTAACAGTCTTTCCATTCAGTTTTAAAGGCATTGTTTCCTCTTCCAGATGTGAATGGTGATCGTTAATATGGGCGACATTTAGTTCGAATGAACTGCTTGATGAGCCTTGTTTATTTGTTTTTCGAGCAGGTTTTGCTTCCAAACTTACTACAGAAAATAATGAGGCTGCCAGTCCCAATAATAGTAATTTTTTCATAATATTTCCTCCTTAAAAAATTTATTTGTCTAAAATCAATCGGATAAAAGTTAATTAAACTCAGGGTTTAAGCAAAATAGTCATAACTTTTAAGTTTGATTTAAGTATTATTACTATAATTATAACTTGATTTTTAAAAAAAGCACTAAAAAAATAAAATTTTATAAAAAAATAAATTTCAAATAAATTTTACAATATTTTAAAATAAAGCAATGCTATAATCTACTTAATATGATTTTTTGGGAAAATAATCCTCCAAGCAAATCTGTATTAAATTAAAAAGAAGGAGATAATACAATGAATGTCAGAAACTTTATGAAAAAATTGATTTTAGTATTAGGAATACTCGGAATCTCAATTACTTCCTTTGCGGTGACTAGAAGACACAATAGAATCGTATATGTAAAAAGGGAGCCAAGAAGAATAATAAGAAGAAGATACATCTTTATAAGAGTTCCAAGAAGAAAAAAAACCGTATATGTGAAAAGAGAACCATCTCACAGACAAAGACGTGCAAGAATAGCTGCTGGAAGAAGAAGAGCCACTAGAAGAAGATAATTTTTTGTTTAATAAAAAGCTTTAGTTCATTCGATTTTTCAGCTTTTATAAAAGTTAAATATAGTAAAGACAAGGGATTTTGATTGTATCTCTTGTTTTTTTATTATTAAATTTAGTAAAATTAAAGAAATTTATGAAAAAACAATAATAGAGAAGAGAACTGAAATTTTTCCCAGTCCTAAAATTTATAACCGTTTTATTTCATCAGTAAACAGAAATGTTTTGAAAGTTTCTGATATTATAGGCAATTCACTTAAAAATTGGAATAAAAATATGTAAAAAGCAATGAATCGGCTTCTGCTCTCGTTTTAGGCTAGAATTGCTATAAAATTTAATTAGCATGGTGAAATATCCAATCTAGAAATACTTTTGTATTTTTTCCATGTAGCATCTTCTCCATTCCCATCAGTTGGATACATTCCATAAAACCAGTCTTTCTGAATTACTAATATTGCATTTTTTCTATTTCCGTTTATATGGACTTTTTCCCTTATTTCCTGTATAATATCAATATAAAGTGCCAGTTTTGCAGGAAGGGGAAATTTATGCTGTATTTTGCAAATGATTATACGCAAGGGGCTTGTCAGGAGATTTTGGATGCGATTGTTAAGACTAATTTTGAGAATTTGTCTGGATATGGGGCTGATAAATATTGTGAAAGTGCAAAAGTAAAAATTAGGAGAGCTTGTGAAGTGGAAAATGCAGATGTTTATTTTTTAGTTGGTGGAACACAAACTAATGCAGTTGTGATAAATTCGATACTGCAGTCTTATGAAGGGGTAATTGCGGCTGAAACAGGGCATATTAGCGTGCATGAAGCCGGAGCAATTGAATTAACTGGGCATAAAGTTTTGACTTTGCCACATCATAATGGAAAAATCAATGTTAATGAATTAAAGGGATATTTACAGACATTTTATACAGATGAAAATCACGAACATATGGTTTTTCCTGGAATGGTTTATATTTCACATCCAACAGAATATGGAACTTTGTATACCAAAAACGAATTAACAGAAATTTCAGAAATTTGTAAAAAATATAAGATTCCGTTATTTTTAGATGGAGCAAGGTTGGCATACGGGCTTATGGCAAAGGATACGGATGTTACACTTCCAGATGTTGCACGGCTTTGTGATGTTTTTTATTTTGGAGGGACAAAAGCTGGAGCATTGCTTGGGGAAGCGGTTGTTTTTACAAAAAATAATACACCAAAGAATTTTGTAACAAGAATAAAACAACATGGGGCATTGCTCGCAAAGGGAAGGCTGCTTGGAGTACAGTTTGACACATTATTTTCAGATGACTTGTACAAAAGGATTGGAAAACATGCAATAGATTTAGCTGAAAAATTAAAAAATATTCTGCACAAAAAAAATTACAGATTTTATCTAGAATCACCTACAAATCAACAGTTTATCATAATTAAAAATACAAAAATGGAAGAACTGGCAAAAAACGTAAGTTTTTCATTCTGGGAAAAATATGATGAAAACTATACAGTGATAAGGCTAGCAACAAGCTGGGCAACTACGAAAAAAGATTTGAATGAATTAGTAAAATTATTATAAATAGAGAAAGCGAGAGGATTTTATGAATTATAAATTGATTGCGACTGATATGGATGGGACATTGCTTGATGAGGAGCATGGGATAACAAAGGAAAATGTTGAGGCGATTATTAAAGTTCAGAAGGAAAAAGGAGTTAAGTTTGTGCTTGCGAGCGGTAGACCTAGTTATGCGATGTTTGAATATGCAAAAGAGCTTCAAATGGATAAGTATGAAGGTTATGTTTTGGCATTTAACGGTGGAGAATTAATTGATATGAAGACAAATGAAGTAATTTTTCACGAGGGACTGGGGAAAAAGGATATTGAAAATGTTTATAAAGTTTCAAAAGAAATAAATGTTCCGATGATTTTGTACGTTGGGGATACGATTTATGGGACAGAAGCGACAGATGGGGTAATGTACGAAACAAATCAATGTAAAATGAAATTCCAAAAATTTGATTCACTTGAAGATTTAGAAAAAAAAGGAATAGACAAAACTACAAAATGTATGATTATTGGAACACCAGAAGAAGTATTAATGGCAGAAGAACATATGAATAAAGTTCATGGGAACGATTATTTTATCGCCATTTCAAAACCAATCTTCCTAGAAATTGCTAACAAAAATGTGGATAAAGGGAAAACATTAAAAAAATTGGGAGAAATTGAAAATATAAAACCTGAGGAAATGATTGCGGTTGGTGATAGTGCCAACGATAAGCCGTTGCTGGAGTACGTGGGAATGCCTGTGGCTGTGGAAAATGCAATTCCTGAAATTAAGGAAATAGCTAAATTTGTTTCGACATCGAATGTGGAGCATGGGCTGAAAACTACGATTGAGGAGTTTTTTGAATTTTAAAACTATAAAATTTGTACAGGAATTATCGGGAAAAAAGTCGAAAAATCATATATACTTTTAGTGTAAGGAGGGAAAATATATGATTAAGGCATTTAATGAAACGATGAAATATATCGAAGAAACCTTGACTGACAGAATTGACGAGAGAAAGATTGCATTGCTTTCTGGGTATTCGTATCCGCTGTTTAGCAGAATGTTTTCAATTATGGTGGATTATCCGTTAAGTGAGTATGTTCGCTTTAGAAAGTTGAGCTGTGCTGCGATAGATTTACGTGAAAGTGATGAAAAGATAATAGAAATAGCCTTTAAATACGGTTATGAATCTCAAGATTCATTTTCCTTGGCATTCAAAAAATTTCATGGGCACACGCCAAAGGAAGTCAGAAAAGGAAGTGCATTTCAAATTTTTTCTCCTATAAGATTATCTTTAAGTATTGAAGGAGGAAAAAATATGGACATCAAAGTTATGAAAAAATCGGCTTTTAAAATTGCAGGATTGGTGGAAAGAGTTGAAGAAGGTGGTGATTTTCCTAATGTCTGGAATAAACTTTTTAAAAAAGTATCTCCAGAAAAATTAGAAAATTTAGGAAATGGACAAAGTTATGGAGCTTGCTATGAAATTGAGAAAAATGAAAATTGTGAAAGCAAGTTTACTGTAAACTATATGGCTGGATACGATATTCAAAATGTTACCGAAGCAAACGATTTGGGACTTAATATACTTGAAGTTCCAGAAGCTGAATATGCTGTAGTAAAATTGAAGGGAATTGTTCCAAATTGCATTCATGAAGGCTGGAAATATGTGACAGGGACATTTTTCCCAGAACAAGGTTACAGACACGCTGGAACACCTGATTTTGAAGTTTATGGTGAAGGGGATATGTATAGTTCTGACTATGAAATGGAACTTTGGGTTCCGATAGTAAAAGATAAAAATTAAATTTATAATATTTTCTCTAAATCTTTTAAAAAATTATTTTAACTGATTTCTGCTATTTAAATGTTATAAAAAAATGGGAGATATTCTGAATACACAGTTTATTTCCCATTTTATCTTTATTATACTAAACCCCATTTAAATAATAGAAATAAAATTTTACAATAAGTAATTCGATAGCTTTATTAAAAAAATCAAATTTAATTCTTAAGTATCCATATAAGGGATTTTTATTTAGATTATGAAAAACTGTTTATTATTAATAAATATTTTTTCATAATCTTATGTTTTTTCTTTTCATAAAGCAAGGGAAATCAGTCGCCATTTCCCTTGCAACCCTGGCTCGTCTAAGCATTTTTTTGAAATAAAAACGAAACTCGCTAACGCTCAGACAGTCGTTTTCATTCCAAAAAAATCACGACATTCTGTACTAAATTATATAGATTATTATATTTAAATTCTAGGCTTTTGCATTTGGAAAATATTAAATAAGCAAAATTTCTTTAAAGGAAAAATAACTGTCTGAGCGTAGTTTTACGAAGCGAGTTTTATTTTTTCTTTATAAGAAAGTTTTGCGTTAAGCGGGGTTGTAAGGGCATGGCGTCTGATGCCCTTACGTTAAAAAAAATTGAATAAAAAAATAGAAAAAACTATTATGAATCATAATACTTATAAATAAAATTATAAAAGCCTTTAAGATGGATACTTAATGATAAAATTTAATTAAAGGATATTTTAATATTTACATAGATTGTATAATAGCATAATATTGTAAAAAATGACTTTAATTTCATGAATTTTTGATATTTGGTCTTTAAATGAGAAATAGTGTTAATTTATTCTTTTTAAGAATTTTGTAAAATATCAAAAAAGTTAAAAATCACACTTTTTACGTTTACATTGCTTCTAATGCTATTTTTCAAATTTATCAGTTTTTTTAATTCATTTGATTCCACAGAATACTTCACGTTTATAATGATTTTTGAAAGAAAATTTATCAGAAATTCTTTCTCCTTTTTCAGTTCGCTTTCGATTTCATTTATAAAAAAATATACATTTTCGATATCCCAAAAACGTATTCGATGTGCCAGCAACTCAATACTTTTATTATATTTTATCGTCAAATCCAGATTATTTTTTATAACCAGCTCTCCAGTTGCATAATTTTTCATCTCAAAAATAATTTGTAAAATATCTTCTACAGTATTAATTTTAAATTCAATATCATCAAGTGAGAGATTTTGTTTTTTAAATTCCAAAATATCATTTTCATTTCCGTCAAAAAAATAATAAATTTCTTTGCTGACTCCCAGTTCATCATTGTTCATTCCAGACAGATGAAATTTGATTGTGCGGGATTTTATTGTGGAAATGATGTTTAATGTTCTTGATAAAAGTATGAAGTATACATTTTGTGGGGGTTCTTCCAAAATTTTTAAAAGAGCGTTTGAAGATTCTTTTCGCAAGTTTTCGATTCCGCACAGGATAAATATTTTTTTTGGCGAATTAAAGGAAGATTCTATTGATGAGTAGATGATTTCCCGAACTTCGTCAATTTTTATGTTTTCATTGCTTTTATTTATTATTTCAATGTCAGGATGCTGGAAATTATTAATAAGCCGTTCTATTTTCTCTTTTTCAGAGTCATTCTGCACATCCTTTGTCATAATCATTTTTGAAAACATTAGTGCATAAGAAAGCAAGTCAACTCTCTTATCACCATAAAAGAGATAACTTGCACTTATTTTATCCTGATTTATTTCATTGTTAAATTTTTCAGTTATTTCCTGTAATTTCATTTTTTCTCATTTTCTCTTTTTTAGATTAACAACAGATATTATTAATTTTCTTTCATTTGAAGAGTTCTTAATAATTTTTTGTTGTCAAATGCAGCTCCTCCACCTAAAACTACTGAATCAAGTGGATTTGGAGATAAGAACACTTTGATTCCAACTTCTTTTTCCATCATGTCAACAAAGTTTTTGATTAATGAACCTCCACCAGTCATTACAATTCCATTATCTAGAATATCTGCGGCAAGCTCAGGCGGGCATTTTTCAAGAACTTCTTTTGTTGAGTTCACTACCTGGTATAATGAATCTTCAATTGCTTCATAAATTTCATTTGCGTTAATTTCTACTGTGTTAGGAATACCGGATTCCAAATCCCTACCTTTTATTTCCATAATTTCAGGTGACTGAACTTTTAATGCTGTAGCCATTTCCTTTTTAATTTTTTCAGCAGTTCTATCCCCGATTAATAAGTTGTATTTTCTTTTTACATATCTTACAATATCTTCGTCAAATCTGTTTCCAGCGATTCTGATTGACTTGCTTGCGATAATTTCATCAAGTGAAAGAATTGCAATATCAGTAGAACCTCCACCTATATCAATTACCATGCTTCCTTCAGGTTGTGAAATATTTACACCTGAACCGATGATGGCAGCTCTCCCTTCTTCAATAATATATGTCTTTTTAGCACCTTTTACTGCATCAAACAAGGCTTTTCTTTCCACACTTGTAACTTCGATTGGCACACAGATCATTACTTCCGGTTTGAATAATGAATTTCCATAAATTTTATGAATAAAGTATGTAATCATTTCCTTTGTTGAGTCAATATCTGCGATAACTCCATCTTGCAGAGGCTTGATAGCTTGAATGCTGTCAGGAGTTTTTCCTAACATTTCCCTAGCTTCTCTTCCAACTGCGATTAATTTTCCAGTTTTTCTATCTCTTGCAACCACAGATGGCTCATTTAATACTATTTTTTTTCTTTGCTTATCATAAATTAATATGTTTGCAGTTCCCAAATCTATTGAGATACTTTTATTTACTCTAAATATTTTTACAAAATCAAATGCTCCCATTTTTCCTCCTATTAAAATTAACTTTCTTAATTATATCATACTTTTCGATAAAAATTTATTATTTTTTGCAATTTTTTTAAATTTTTTGTTTATATTATTATTTTTTGTAAAATATATTAACTAAAGTATTTAAATTTATTAAAAATATAAGTTAAAAATCCTTTGCATTTAGCCATTTTAAAATTTCATCATAAATTTCGTGCTTATTTGTTTCATTAAGGGATTCATGTCGTCCGTTCTTATTTTCAAGAATATTTATTCTTCTTTTTTTCTTTCTTAGCATATTAAAAATTTTACTGATATACGGAATGTTGATCACTTTATCGTCAGTTCCGTAAACGGCTAATATTTTTGCACGCTTGTCTAATTTTTTGTAATTTCTGTTGACAAATTCCATTGTGGCAAAAATTCCGGAATAAAATTTTGGTGTGACAGGATATCCGCAAAGTTTGCTGCCTTCGTATTTTTTATTTTCAGTTTCATCTCTTGTCAGCCAGTCAAATTTGGTTTTATTTGGCTCAAAATTTGCGTTGCATTTTTCCATAAATTTATTAAATACAGAAACTTTTTTGAAAATCATTCTTTCCAGAAGAGTGACAAAATGTCCGCCTAAGGCTACCAGCTGATTTTTCAATGGAAACCCTGATAAAATAAAATATTTATATTTATTTTTAATTCCCCATCGTGTTCCAATAAGAGAACCCATGCTATGTCCAAAAATCGTTGTGTTGCTTGGAGTTGCTCCAACTTTGCTCAAAATTTTTGCAAAAAAGTTATCGATATCCTTAAATACGGATTTTATCCCGCCTTTTCCAAAATCTCCGATTTCATCCTTTTTCAGTTCACCGTGCCCTCGAATTTCCATAACAAACACATTGTATCCGTTGGAAGCCAAAAATTCCCCAAATTCGGCATATCTGTCGACAGGCTCTGTCATCCCATGAAATATCACGACATTATTTTTATATTTTTCTCTTTTTGACTCAAAAAATAAATAAGGGATTTTTTTATTATCAAAACTTTCAAAATATTGCTTTTCCATTATGTTCCTTTCTGAAAAAATATTATCAAATATTCAGTCTTTCACTAATTTTAAATAAGTACACATATTCATTATAATATAATATTATTTTTTTTGCAATTACAAATTTTTTTCTTGTAGATAAGCAGGAAGTGAAAACGTCTTTAGGTGTCAATAAGTAAAAAACCACAGATTACTATATCTGTGGGCAAACGGAGATTGGAGGATAAAATTATTATTTGCTAAAATAGAAATAGAAAATTATGGCTATAATAGCAACAAAGATGAAATCTCCGCTTATCACAATCTCACCTCTATCCTGTATCAACTGGGCGGTGAAGCCCAAAGTATTATAACATAAAAAATACTCTAATCAATTATGAGTAGAGCATTTTTTTCACCTTTTTGTTAATACAGAATGTTTTTCTCCGTTTTTTACGTACATTTGTTATATCACATTCTATTTTATCAGTCAATCAAATTTCTATTACTTTTTCAGAAAATGGAAAATATGAAAAATATGTGAAAAAACTATATTAATTATGAAAAATATATGCTAAAATATAAAATATAGAAAAATGAAAATAAGGAGGCATTTTGATGAATTATCAAAATTTAGTGAATGGAGAATGGAAAAACTCTAAAAATACAATAATTATTTATTCGCCTATAAATGGGGAAGAGCTTGGAACTGTGCCAGCCATGTCAAGAGAAGAAGTTGATTATGCTATGGAATCTGCCAGAAAGGCTTTGCCTGCCTGGAGAGCATTGTCGGCTGTGGAAAGAGCGTCTTATTTGAATAAGGCTGCAGATATTCTTGAAAGAGATAAGGATAAAATCGGGGAAAATTTGGCAAAGGAAGTAGCAAAAGGGATTAAGGCCGCTATTTCAGAAGTTGTGAGAACTGCGGATTTGATTAGATACGCTGCGGAAGAAGGGCTTAGAATCACAGGCGAATTTGTAAATGGCGGTGGATTTGAAGCTGGAAGCAAGAGAAAATATGGGGCAGTAAAAAGAGAGCCAGTTGGTGTTGTGCTTGCAATTGCGCCATTTAACTATCCAGTAAACTTGTCGGCATCTAAAATCGCACCAGCGTTAATAGGAGGAAACGTAGTAATTTTCAAGCCACCTACACAAGGTTCAATTAGTGGACTATTATTGACACAAGTGTTTGCAGAAGCTGGAATTCCGGCAGGAGTGTTTAACTCTGTAACTGGAAAAGGTTCTGAAATTGGAGATTATCTGATTGAACATAAGGAAGTGAACTTTATAAACTTTACAGGAAGCACGCCAATTGGCAAAAAAATTGGAAAACTTGCTGGAATGCGTCCAATTATGCTTGAATTAGGTGGAAAAGACGCTGGAATCGTATTGGAGGACGCTGATTTGGAAAAAGCCGCAAAAAATATAGTGGCAGGAGCATTCAGCTATTCTGGACAAAGATGTACTGCAATTAAAAGAGTGCTTGTAATGGACTCTGTTGCAGATAAATTGGCTAACTTGATAAAAGCGGAAGTTGAAAAATTAACTGTGGGAGATCCCTTTGACAACGCTGATATTACAACAGTAATTGACACTCCGTCAGCAGACTTTATTGAAGGACTGATAAAAGATGCTCAGGAAAAAGGTGCAAAAGCATTGACAACAGTAAAAAGAGAGAAAAACTTAATATGGCCAGTAGTTTTTGACAATGTGACAACTGATATGAGAATTGCGTGGGAAGAGCCATTTGGACCAGTATTGCCAATTATCAGAGTAAAATCTGTGGATGAAGCAGTAGAAATTGCAAATAAATCAGAATATGGACTGCAGTCAGCAGTATTTACAAAAAATTTCCCATTGGCATTTGAAATCGCTGAAAAACTGGAAGTAGGAACAGTACATATAAATAATAAAACTCAAAGAGGGCCTGACAGTTTTCCGTTCTTAGGAATTAAAGGTTCAGGAGCAGGAGTTCAAGGGATAAAATATAGCATAGAAAGCATGACAAGAGTTAAATCTATTGTATTTGATATATAAGAATTGGAAAGATGTTTTCTTTTGGGAGAACATCTTTTTTTTGAAAAATTTAGATAAAAAAGCTATTTTACAGGAGGTTTTTCCATGAAAAAGGTAAGAATGTTTTTAATATTGGTTTTATCTGCATTAGCAGCTGTAAGTTGTTCCTATTTTAAAATTCCCAAAAAAACTGGAAGAAAAGCAGGGAATATATGCACTTATACAGCAAAGGGAGAGTTTATAGGGTGTGAACCTATAAAATAGCAAAAAAATAATTTTTTAAAAACAGAATAAAATTATATCTAAAAAAATAAAAAAATATATAGGAGGAAATGTTATGAAAAAAGCATTATTATTTTTATTTGCTGCATCTGTAGTATTTGCAGCAGGGCCAAAAGTTCCTTACACTCATGAGGGATTTTATTCGACAGATAAAGTTCAGAAGGCTGTTCATTTTGTGTCTGTTGACGACATTAAGAAAAGTCTAGAGGGAAAAGGGCCGATTAATGTAAGTTTTGACATTGATGACACATTGCTTCATTCAAGCGGATACTTTATCTACGGACAGCATTATTTCCAAATTCCAGGAGATAAGAGAGGTGCCGTAAGTTACCTGTATAATCAGAAATTCTGGGACTATGTAGCTGAAAACGGAGATGAACATTCAATTCCAAAACAATCTGCAAAAGATCTGATCAAAATGCACTTGGAAAGAGGAGACAACGTATTTTTCATCACAGGAAGAACAAAACATTCAAAAGCCAAAAACTACACTTCTACAAAACTTTCCAAAACATTGCAAAGATACTTTGAACTGCCAAAAGAAGTTTACGTAGAATACACAGCTGACACTCCAACAGGTGGCTACAAATACGATAAGTCATTCTACATCAAGAAACACAACGTTTCAATCCACTACGGTGACAGTGACGACGATATCCTAGCCGCAAGAGAGTTAGGAATCAGAGGAATAAGAGTCCAAAGAGCTTATAACTCAACAAATCCACAAAAAATGAACGGTGGCTATGGAGAAGAAGTTCTAATAAATTCTGCATGGTAAAAAAAATTATAACATATATTTTCAGAAGTATAAAAAGATACTTCTGATTTTTATTTTGGAAAAAGTATAGAAATATATGACTACAATATATATACAAATAGTATATCTTTTCTACTATTTTTATTTAATACTAAACCCCATTTAAATAACGGATTTATTACAAACTTTTCCAACAAAGGATAAAAACCTAGTATTTCAAAATAATTAAAATATAATTATAGACCGACGGAGCTTTTATTTGTTCAACTACGACTGTTTGACGACTGGAAGAAGGAGTTTCGGAGTTGGGCAAATAAAAGTCGTAGTCTAGCCATAGGTGCAGGATTTGCGGCAATGAGCAATCCTGCGAAAAAAAGAAAAAAACGAATAACAATAGTAAAAAACTGATATTAAATAAAATAATCCAATACTAAACCCCATTAGAAAATAGAAACTTTGTTAAGAAAATTTTATTCTATTAAGAAAGTTTTGCCTCGAGAGGAAGTAATTAGTAGAACTTTCGCCATTATTAAGTAATAATCAATTAAAGATATTAAAATAACTGTTATTGCGAAAAGAGATGTTGTCTGATCTTACTCCTTAAAATAAACTTATATGTGAAAATAACCAAAATAAAAATCCAGATAAATATTTAAAAGATAAATTTAATATAATTGTTAAAAAAATAACAAAACTTTCCTCCAAAGGTTGAAATATTGAAAAATATGTTTTAAAATATAGTAAATAAAATTTTAAGGAGGCAGAAAAATGAAAAGTTTAAAAGAGGATTTTTCTTTAATGTCAAGTTTGTTGATACCAGTAGCAGTGGCTATTAATTTTACAGGATTTGGGATTGCAAAATTTTTACAGTTGCCTATATTTCTTGATTCAATTGGATCGGTGTTTATTAGTCTTATTGCAGGGCCTTGGGTGGGGACAGTAACAGCAGTTATTACGAGTCTGATTACAGGAAGTTTTTCTCCAGAATATTTTGCATTTATACCTGTAGCAATATGTAATGCCTTGGTTGTAGGAATTCTTGCAAAAATGAGAACTAAGAATTTAGTAATAAAAACAATTATAGTAAGTTTGGCACTGGCTTCGGCTTCAATAATTGTATCTATTCCTATAATTATTAAAGTTTATGGAGGATTTACAGGAAACGCTTCATCTACAGTGGTAGTATTATTTAAAAGCATAGGATTTAGTTTGGAACAAGCAGTTGCGATAGCCACTATGCTTACAGAAGCGGCTGATAAAATTGTAACAACAGTAATTTCTATATTAATTATAAAAAGCATGTCAGATAGATATTTAATAAAATTTAAATATGGAGAAAATTATATCTATAAGAAAAATGGAGAATAGGAAGTTATGATTAAAAATTTTTTTAGAAACTTGTATCCTCTTACGAAGTTCTATTTAGCTGCAGTATTGTTAATATCAGCATTTATATTGCCAAACTATACTTATGGATATTTATTGATAGCAATTTGCGGAATTGTTGCCTATTTTTATGAAAAGTTGGGAATATACTTGAAAAGAGTGTTTTTTAGCCTGTTTTTTCTAACTTTGATTATATTTGCTGTACAGGGGCTGATGATTCCTTCTAATGATATTATGGCAAAATTTGGTTTTATTACAGTATATAAGACTGGGATAATAACTGCGGTAAGATTGACTTCCAAAATTGCAGCTCTAGTTTCTACTATAACAATGTTGACACTAATATCAAAAGCTAAAGAGTTCACAGTGGCTCTTGAAAAAAAAGGACTTAATCCTAAAGCGGCATTTATCTTGCTTTTATCACTTCAAATGATTCCTGAAATGAAAAAACAGTCAGATATAATTATGGATTCACAAAAGGCAAGGGGAGTAGAAATGGAAGGAAATGTATTCGTAAGATTTAAGGCACTTATTCCAATATTTATTCCAATGGTGTTGTCATCCATAATAAATACCGAAGAGCGTGCGATTACACTTGAGTCGAGAGGATTTTCCATTGGGGAAAAGCGAACAATATTGCACGATATAGAAGAAACAAAAAATGATAAGATTATGAAAATTATGCTGGCTATTTTTGTAGTGCTGTGTATTGTGTGGAGGGTGTTATGGGTTATTTTAAAATAGAAAATGTGAACTATAAATATCCGCTTGAAAACAAACAAGTCTTGAAAAATATTAATATCGAGATAAAAAAAGGCGAATTTTGGGCTGTAATTGGAAAAAATGGGAGCGGGAAAACGACGTTTTGTAATATGTTAAGGCGGTTTGTACCTGATTTTTATAAAGGGGAACTGACAGGGGAAATAACGCTGGAAGATAAAGAACTAAAAGATTATTCTCAAAAGGAACTTGTGCAGAAAATTGGGTTTGTATTTCAGAATCCGTTTACACAAATTAGCGGAGTAAAAGATACTGTTTTTGAGGAAATTGCTTATGGACTTGAAAATTTAGGTTTAGAAAAAGAGGAGATAATTTCCAAAGTTGAAAAAATATTGAAACTGCTTGAAATTGAAAAGCTGCGTGATAGAAATCCATATGACTTGTCTGGCGGACAAAAGCAAAGAGTGGCACTTGCCTCAATTATCGCAATGGATCCTGATATTCTAGTTATTGACGAGCCAACTTCACAGCTTGATCCAAAAGGAACAGAAGATATTTTCAAAATTATAAATTTAATGGCAAATGAAGGAAAAACAATAATTTTGGTTGAGCATAAACTTGAACTTATTGCAGAATATGCCGAAAATATCCTTGTCCTTGATGAAGGGGAAATAATTTTGAGTGGAAAAGCGGAAGAAGTTTTAAATAATAAAATTTTGCTAGAAAAGGAAATTGGAATGACACAGTATTCAATGCTTGCCTATGAACTTGAAAAAGCGAGAAAAGCTGAGTTTGAAGAAATTCCTATAACCAAGGAAAAGATAGTGGAATTATTGAAAAAATAAAAATTGTTAAGCAAATCTTAAAAATATTTATTTAAAAGGAAAAATTATGAAACCAAAAAATTTGAAAAATAGAATTGTTCTTGTAAAAGGCGATATTACCGAATATCCTGCTGATGTGATTGTCAATGCCGCAAATTCTTCTTTACTAGGAGGCAGTGGTGTTGATGGTGCAATTCATAGAAAAGGCGGAAAAGAAATAACAGAAGATTGTATGAAAATACGTGCTTCTCAAGGGAAATGCAATGTTGGGGAAGCTGTTATTACAAGAGCAGGAAATATGCCATTTAAAAATGTAATTCATACAGTTGGGCCTGTCTGGCAGTCAGGAAAAAATAATGAAGTAAAATTATTTGCAGAAAAATTGTTAAAAAATGCCTATATTTCAAGTTTAGAATTGGCTGAAAAAAATAAACTGAAAAATATTTCCTTTCCAAATATCTCGACAGGAGTTTATAGATTTCCAAAAGATTTAGCTGCAAAAACGGCTATTAACGCTGTGATAGAATATTTGGAGAAAAATGATTTTATAGAAAAAGTAAATTTTGTATGTTTTGAAAATGAAAATTTTGAGATTTATCAAAAATTACTGAAAGAGAAAGGGATTTTATGAAGGAAGGGAAACTGAAAAAAATTATAAAAATAGACTGGACTATATTTTATTCCAAACCAAGAATACAAATTTTAGGAATTTTGATATTTTTGGATATAATGTTGCTTTTCTCAGTAACAAAAAAAATGGAAAAAGGCTTTAGCGTATCTTCTGTTTCAACTTCAATAGTTTTATTTATATTATTTATCTTATTAAATGGATTGTTTATTTTTTATTATAAAAATAAATTTCCTAATATAGAATTTTATGATGATTATTTTATTTTCAAAAAAGAGAAAGTGTATTATGAAAAATTAAAATATTTTTTCTTTAAGGACAATAGATTATTTCAAATGAAGAAGTTTTCTAAAATTTTGTATAAACCCGATGGCGGTAATTGGAAAAAGATAGATGGAAGCGGGTATGATTATGATTTATTTTCAGTATTTCAAAAATGTTTTTTAGAAAAGAATTTTTCAAAAGCAGTAGAAAATATTGAAAATGGCGGAGTTGAGATTTTTCCATTTCAAAATCAAGGTTTTGTGAAAAATAAATTTTTATTTTCAAGTGAAGAAGGATTGCAGGAATTGACTCAGATTTTTGAAGGTTCACCCAAAATACAAGTATCGAATAAATCTGTAACATTTGATAATGAGATTTATGATTGGAAAAATTATAATATTGAATTTGAAATTGGCACAATTACAGTAAGTGATCTGAAAAAGAATACGATTCTTGAAATTGAAGCTAAAAATACAGTAATTTGTCAGGAAATTTTATTAAAAAACTTAATAGAAAATTTTGATAAAAAATATCCTAAATTCTATTAGAAAATAAGAAAATTTGGAAAGTAAGAAAGGGAAATTTTGATGAAAAGATGCTTGTCAGGCTTATTAGGAATTATTTTGTTATTTTTTGTGATGACAATTGTTTATTGCCTATATTGCCTTTTTAAAATATTTGTTAATAAATACATACCTTTTTTTGAAGCACTGATTTTTTTAGGAATATGTAGTGGCTGGACATACGGACTAAATAGATATGATAAAAAAAATTTTGAAAATGAAAAGGATAAGAATAGAAGCAGATTTGAACCAAAAGAAAAGAAAGAGCCGTTAAATAAAGAATTACTGTCAGCCCTTTTTCTCGCATATATTCCAGCAATTATAACAATTTATCTTGGAAATGTGACTGAACTGGCATATTTTATAAGTTCATCTGAGAAAACAAAATTTACAGCAGAGTTTTTTTATTCGGTAAATGAAGTTTTCAATCAACGTTTTTTTTATAAAAATTTATTAATAGTATCAGTAACTTTTATAATATTTGGGACTTTTTTTAGTTTTAGAGCAGTTACAGAATATATGAAGAAGAAAAAAGAAGAGCTGGAACAATAAAATAATTATTAAAGATAATTATTTAATAAAATTTTTAAAGGAGACAAAACTATGAGTTTTATTACTGTAAAAAATTTGAGTTTTAAATATCCGAGCGGAACTGAAAATGTGCTTAATGATGTTTCTCTTGAAGTTAAAAAAGGGGAAAAAGTCGCAATTATTGGGCAAAATGGCGCTGGGAAAACAACGATGGTAAAAATGTTGAATGGATTGTTAAAGCCAGTAAGCGGAGATGTTGTTGTAGATGACTGGAATACAAAGAAATATACCGTTGCCAAAATGAGCCGAAAAGTCGGATATGTCTTTCAAAATCCAATGGATCAGATATTTCATAACAATGTTTACGATGAAATAGCCTTTGGAGCAAAAAAATTAAAATATTCTCCTGATGAAACAAAAAAAATGGTAGAAAATGCCATAAAATTAACGGAACTTGAAAAATATCAAAAGGAAAATCCGTACAATTTACCGTATTCCTTGAGAAAATTTGTTACAATTGCCGCAGTAATTGCAATGGGTTCAGACGTTATTGTAATGGATGAGCCAACAGCAGGGCAGGATTTTAGAGGAATAAGAGTTTTGCATAACTTGATTGACGAACTTCAAAAGCAGGGGAAGACAATTATTACAATAACTCATGATATGGAATTTGTAGTAAAAAATTTTGACAGGGTAATTGTGATGACAAATGGAAAAGTTATCGTTGATGGAGATAAACGTGATATTTTCTGGCAATTTGACACATTGGAGAAAAGCATGGTGAAACAGCCGTATATCAGTGATCTGGCTAAGGAAATGGAAATGGATGGAAAGGTTTTGTCTGTGGAGGAATTTGTGGGAAATTATGAAAATATGCGTTAGTTGTCTTGAGTAAAATAAAAAATGATACAAATTAAAATAGTTAAGATTTTAATTCTAAAGTAACAGATAGAGAAAAAATAGGGTTAAGTAGGAAACAATCTCAAATTTCTTGTATTAATACGATTCTCCATTTAAATAACGAAATTTAATTACTTAGAAATATTGAATTTTCTATTTCTTGTTGAAAAAGTTTTTAAAAAATTTGTTATTTAAATGCAGTTTAACATAATCTATGAGAAATTTGAGTTGCTCCTAAAATGTTTATTTTATTAATTTGTTGGTTTTATCACTTTAGTAAACAGCTTTCTTTTTGATTAAAATTTTTATAATTCAATTTCCCTGTTTCTATCAATTTTTTTAAAAATATCAGTATTTTTGAGCTTTTCTACATTTCTTTTCTTTTGACTTTTGTTTTCAATATTATTATTTATTGTAGTTATCATCATAAATAAAAATTTTTCCTGCCCCAAGTTGTAGTTTTTCACCTCATTACTTGCAGAAAGTGTTGCAATATTATTTAAATAATAGTCAATTCCCTTTTGAAATTCATTTTTTTCAACAAAATTCCGAATATTTAAAAAATGTAAACTTAACTTGTAGGAGTAGATTTCTTCATCTGACATTGTAAATTTGTCAGTTTCATTTTTATTGCTCAAAAGTTTTAGAGTTTCATCTATTTCATGCTTTAAGTTTTTCACGCCATTATCATTGGATTCTTCCTGTAATTTTATAAGTTTTAAAAATAAAGAATTTGGATATTTTTTATTTATTTGATTAATAATTTTGTTTTTCTCGTCTATATCTTCAATATTCCCATAATAACTGACTTTCATGCTCCAAATTTCATAATCTGCTGGATTAGCCTTTTCAAAAATGTCCATATATTTTTTTCCATTTCTTATATTTTTCAAGTAAAGGCTTGCCAAATAAGTTTCAGCGATTTTCCCAGCCACAATATAATTATTTCTATCCTTTTCAAGCAATTTTTCCAGTTTTTTCAAATATTCCGCTCCATCAATATCCGAAGTTTCAAAAAGCAGTCCATCGCCAATTTCTTCATCAAGTTTAATAGTTTCTTCAATAATTTCACGTTTAATCCCTTTTGCACTCAGTTTTTTATAGATAATATCACTTATGCTTTCTGCATTTCCAAAAATTCCAAATGTTAAAAATAATAAAATAGCAGTTAATTTTTTCATCTTGTTTATTTCCTTTCAATTTTTTGTTTATTATAAACATGCATATTTTTTCTCTTAAAGTCAAAAATACATTTCTTAATTTTTAAGAATTTTTACTATATTTTACATTATTGACAAAATTTTTTCAAATTAATTAATAAATTTTTTTGATATAATTCTTTTGCGAAAAAAAGATGCTTATAAATGAAAAAATTAGTTAAACTGTCTTAAAACTTAGAGCAGTTTTTATTTTTCAAAATATGGAAAATTTCCATAAATTGTGGTATTATTATTAGTAATGATATAGAAGAAACAGTAATAAAAAACACAAACATTGAAAAATATTATTAAAATTCAAACATAAAAATTATGTTATTTATTAATTGTTTTTTGTTTGGAGATATTAAAATAAGGCGGAAATGGATATGAAGACATATAACTTGCTTTATGAAAATTTAGAAAATGTGAAAATAAAAGGAGTTACAAAAGCAAACATTTCAAAATTTAGGAAATTGGGAGTTTTTACACTATATGACTTGCTTTATTTTTTCCCAAGGGCTTATGAGAATAGGAGCAATCATAAGAAAATTTCGGAAATTCTGGCGGATGAATTTGTGATTTTGCAGGGGACAATTGTGAATGTGGTTAATCAGTATATAAAGGCTGGGAGAACTATGTTTCGTGCGGTTTTGAGTGATGATAGCGGGATGATTGAGCTTGTGTGGTTTAATAACAGGTTTGTGAAAAATGGGATTCATATTGGCGATGAGATTATGGTTTATGGGAAAGTGAGAAAGGCTGTAAAATTTCAGCTTGTAAATCCTGAATATAAAAAAATCAATCAAGCTAGTTTTGATATGCAGGAACAAAAGCAGATATTACCCATTTATCCGTCTACAGAGTCGCTCAGACAGCAGGCAATCAGAAAAGTTATGGAAAATGCCTTGATGGATTACGGATATTTGTTGCAGGAAAATCTACCAAAGGAATTTTTGCAGAAGGAGAAGCTGCTCGGAAGAAAAGAGGCGGTTTTAAATATTCATTTTCCAGAAAATGAGGAAAAACAAAGCAAAGCACGTAAAAGATTTATGCTGGAGGAAATTTTACTTCTGGAAATGGGAATTTTGCAAAATCGTTTTAGTGTTGACAAGGCAAATAAGAATATTTATAAACTTGAGGACAACAAAAGTCTTGTGAGCAAATTTATAAAGGGTTTGGATTATGAATTGACAAAAGCCCAGAAACGTGTGATAAAGGAGATTTATTCTGAATTAAAGGCTGGAAAGATTGTAAATAGGCTTATTCAGGGGGATGTTGGTTCTGGAAAGACGATTGTTTCGTTTATAATGCTTCTTTATATGGTGGAAAACAATTATCAAGGTGTAATTATGGCACCGACAGAAATTCTTGCAACACAGCATTATCTAGGAATTGTAGATGAATTTATGAATCTTGACATACGAGTGGAGCTTTTGACTGGAAGTGTGAAGGGAAAGAAAAAGGAAAAACTGTTAAATGAGATAAAAGAAGGGCTTGTTGATATTGTGATTGGAACACATTCTCTAATAGAGGACAATGTAATTTTCAAAAATCTTGGGCTGATTGTAATTGATGAACAGCACAGGTTTGGGGTAACACAGCGAAAACTTTTACGTGACAAGGGAAATCTTGCCAATTTAATTGTTATGAGTGCCACTCCGATTCCACGTTCGCTTGCACTTACAATTTATGGAGATTTGGATGTATCGATTATTGATGAGTTGCCTGCTGGAAGAAGTCCGATTAAGACAAAATGGATACAAAATGAAATTGACAGACAAAAAATGTATAACTTTATGGAAAAGAAAATGAAAGATGGACGGCAAGTGTACATAGTGTCGCCATTAATTGAGGAAAGTGAGAGCCTGAATGTAAAATCGGCACAGGAAACATACGAAGAATACATTTCAATTTTTCCAAATAGAAAAGTAGGACTTATGCACGGACGGCAAACTTACAAGGAAAAGCAGAAAGTTATGGAACAGTTTAAAAATCACGAACTTGACATTCTAGTTTCCACAACAGTAATCGAAGTCGGAGTAAATGTTCCAAATGCCTCAATTATGGTAATCCGTGACGCCCAAAGATTCGGACTTTCTTCACTTCATCAGCTGCGAGGAAGAGTTGGTCGTGGAAAATACCAGTCCTACTGCTTTTTAGAATCCGAAACAACAAATGAAATTTCAGCAAAAAGATTGGAAGTTATGGAAGAAACAACAGATGGATTTAAAATTGCCGAAGAAGACTTGAAATTACGTAATTCAGGAGAAATTTTGGGAACAAGGCAAAGTGGAGTATCTGATATGCTTTTTACGGACATTGTAAAAAATGTGAAGGAAATCAAACTTGTGCATGATTTTGTAATGGAATATTTGGAAAAGAATGATGGAAAAATAAAAAATGAGTTTTTGAAAATGGATATTTATAGGAAGTTTTTTAATAATGCAGATTAAAGTACAGTAAGGAGAGAATTTTGTGAAACAGTATTTAGCAGATTTTGGACTACTTTTTGTGGGGATATTTTGGGGACTTGGGTTTGTATTTGTGAAGCTTGGGCTGAATACAGGAGTTGATCCGTTTTATTTATCAGCGGTTAGATTTCTTGTGGGAGGGCTTATTCTTTATGGAATTTTCTTTAGAAAAGTTGGTAAATTTACGAAAAAGGATATTTTGGCTGGAGTAATTGTTGGAATTTTTCAATTTTTTGGATATGCTTTCCAGACTTATGGGGCAATGCTCACAACTGCCAGTAAAAATGCCTTTTTTACATCGATTAACGTTGTAATTGTTCCCTATATTTTTTGGTTTTTGCATAAAAAGCGTCCTGATATTTTTGCATTTTTGGCTTCAGTTATTTGTGTAATGGGAGTTGCTGTGATAAGTTTTGACAGGAAGCTGAATATTGCAAATCTTAATTTTGGGGATATTCTGACGATTATAAGTGCAGTATTTTTTGCAGGACAGATTGCTACAAATGGATATTTCAGCAAAAAAGTTGAGCCGTTAAAGCTTGTTGTTATACAGATGTTTGCGGCTGGAATATTGTTTGCTGTAAATCTTTTTATTTTTTCAGATGTGAGTAAAATTCAAAAGCCTGCCGGAATGACACTAATTGCAATAATTTATTTAACAATCTTTTCAACAGCGATACCAACAGTGTTGCAGACATTTTGCCAAAAATACACAACTTCCACAAGAGCCTCGATATTAATGTCAACGGAATCGCTCTTTGCGCCACTTTTTGCATTTTTTATACTAAGTGAGAGATTATCGCTTAGAGTGGCAGTTGGGGCTGGACTGGTTCTTTTTGCGGTGCTTGTGTCGGAAACGAAATTGGGACTTAAGAAAATTGAGGAATAATAAATAAAAAATTAATTGATGTTTTGTATTAAAATTTATCAAATAATATGATAAAATAAAATGGATACTAATGAGTTTAATAAGGAGAGAAAAAACAAAAATGAAAATAGTTTTATATGGACATCCAACTTTACGTGAAAAATCAGAAAAAGTTGATGCAGTTGACGACAATGTAAGGGAAACTCTGGATGAAATGGTTGCCCTTATGAGAAAGGCTAATGGCGTGGGGCTTGCTGCAAATCAGGTGGACATTGCCAAAAGATTTTTTGTGCTGGAACATGATGGAGTTGTGAAAAAGGTTGTTAATCCGGAAATTTTGGAGTTTTCTGAGGAAATTACAGATATGGAGGAAGGATGCTTGAGCATTCCAGGAGTTTTTAAGAAAGTAAACCGTCCTGCGAAAATCAAAGTGAAATATTTGAATGAAAATGGAGAAGAAGTTGTTGAAGAACTGGACGAAATGTGGGCTAGAGCATTTCAGCACGAATTTGATCACATAGAAGGGATTCTGTTTACAGACAAACTTTCGATTATGAATAAAAGATTAGTTGCAAAAAAATTAGATGTCTTGAAAAAAGATTTTGCAAAAGGCAGAATTTACAGGGAGTTGGATTAGGATATTATTTTTATTTAAATATAGATTATTAAGTTATTGAATGGATTTTGAAAAAAGTCAGGAAAGTGGGAAAATTAAATGAAAACAATATTTATGGGAACGCCAGAATTTGCAATACCAAGTCTGGAAGTTGTGTTTAAAAATACTGACTTGCGGCTTATTTTCACAAAAGAGGATAAAATAAATGCTAGAGGAAATAAAATTATATTTTCCCCTGTGAAGCAGTTTGGAATTGACAATGATGTTGAAATTATTCAGCCCCAAAAAATGAAGGATGAAGAAGTTATAAACAAAATTAAGGAAATAAATCCTGATTTAATTGTGGTTGTAGCTTATGGGAAAATTTTGCCAAAAGAAATAATTGATATTCCAAAATATGGGATAATAAATGTACATTCCTCGCTTTTACCAAAATATAGAGGAGCTTCGCCTATCCATTCTGCCATTTTAAACGGTGATGTTGAAACAGGCGTGAGCATAATGTACATTGAGGAAGGGCTTGATTCTGGAGATGTGATTTTAAAGGAATATTGTGAAATTACAGAAGATGATACGCTTGGAACTCTGCACGATAAATTAAAGGATTTGGGAGCAGCTGGACTTAAAAAGGCGTTAAAATTGATTGAAAATGGGGAAGTTCAGGCAGAAAAGCAGGATGATAGCAAAGCCACTTTAGTAAAGCCTATTACAAAGGAGCAGGCAAAAATCAACTGGGATAACACAAAAGAAGTTATTTACAATCAGATTCGTGGATTAAATCCATTTCCAGCGGCACATACTTCCAATGAAAAAGGCGAAAACATAAAAATTTACAAAAGCGAAAAAATTGAAAAAAAATATGAAGATGAAACAGAAAATGGTACAATTGTCGAAATTATCAATAAAAAAGGGCCTGTTGTAAAAGTTGCAAATGGAGGATTATTGATTTTGGAGGCAAAATTTGAAGGGAAAAAACTTCAAAAGGGAGTAGATATTATTAATGGGCGTAAAATGGTAATTGGAGAAAAATTATTGTATAGCAGTTCTAGTTTAAAACAAGAGTAGAAAGTTAGGCTGTATTAGCCAATTCATTGCTTTTTACATATTTTTGCTATAATTTTTAAATGGATTGACTATAATTTTCTAATTTTCATAGGAGGAAATATGAAATTAAAAAAATTGGAAATTTCTGAAAGAGTTGTACAAAGATTGACAGAATATTTATCTATTCTAAAAGAAGCTCAAAAGCAGTATAACGAAATAAATTCCATTGAGCTTGCTAAAATTATGAACACCACTTCCGCTCAGGTACGTAAAGATTTATCGACATTTGGCGAGTTTGGTGTGCGAGGGAAGGGTTATGATATTGATAATTTGATAGAAATTATTACAAAAATTCTTGGAATTGATAAAATTAACCATGTTATAATTGTAGGACATGGTAAAATGGGAGAAATGATTTCCTCAAATCTTGATGTTCTAGGTGAAGGATTTAAAATTGTTGGAATATTTGATAAGGATAAGAATAAAATTGGAAAAATAACAGCAAACAATTTAATCGTTCAGGATATACAAAATGTTGATGAATTTATAAAAAATATGAAAAATGATTTTGACATAAGAATTGATACGGCTATTTTGGCAGTTGTGAAGGAACAGGCGCAAATTGCGGCAGAAGGGCTTGTAAGAAGTGGTATCTGTGCGATTCTTAACATGACTACTTACAAGCTGGAATTGGCTGAAAATGTAAAAGTTGTAGATATGGATATTTCTGCAAAGTTACAGGAACTAAATTTTTGGCGGTTAAATAATGCAAATCAGAAAATATAAAAAACGAAAGGAGATACTGCTAGAACTGATTTAGTGGTAAAAGCTATGACTATAATTGATGGAAAGGCGCTTTCAGAAAAAGTTTTGAAAGAAATTGAAAAAGAGCATAGTGAACTGGAAAAAAAAGCTGGCAGAAAAGCTGGACTTGCAGTAATTATGGCAGGAGAAAATCCCGCTTCACAAATTTATGTAAGAAATAAAATAAGAGCTTGTGAGAGAGTTGGATTTCATTCTGAAACAATTAGGTTTGATGAAAATATTTCAGAAGAAAGTTTGCTTTTAGAAATTGAAAAATTAAATAATAATAGCAATATAGACGGGATTTTGGTACAATTACCAATTCCAAAGCATATTGATGATTTGAAGGTTATAAATGCAATTTCAGCCGAAAAGGATGTTGACGGTTTTCACACAACAAACATTGGTAAAATGATGATTGGAGATGAAACAGGATTTTTATCTTGCACACCGGCTGGAGTGATTCAGATGTTTGAAGAATACAATATTGACTTGGAAGGAAAGGATGTCCTTGTAATTGGGCAAAGCAATATCGTAGGAAAGCCAATGACACTTTTGCTTATAAAAAAACGTGCAACGGTTCAGGTATGTAATTCAAAAACAAAAAATCTATCTGAAAAATTACAGAAAGCTGATATAGTGATAGCCGCCGCAGGTTCTCCAAAATTAGTGAAGGCAGCCGATGTAAAGGAAGGCGCCGTTGTAATTGATGTCGGAATAAACCGTGTGGGTGGAAAACTGTGCGGAGATGTGGATTTTGAGGAAGTTTCTAAAAAAGCCTCTTTTATTACTCCAGTTCCCGGCGGTGTTGGCCCAATGACAATTGCAATGCTGATAAAAAATACATTTAAGTCTTATAAACAGAAAATAGACAATTAAATTTTTGAAAATAAATAAAAAAGAAAGTGAGAAAACTAATGAGAGATAAAATTAAATTTATTGAAAAATTAGCTGAAAGTATGAATGAAAATAAGATTGAGTCAGTAAGGTATGAAGATAACAATTTTGAAGTTTCATTAACAAAAAAAAGAAAAGAAAGAAATGTTATTTTTAGCAGTCCAATGGCTCAACCTGTAGCGGCAGCAAATATCCAGAAAGAAGCACAAACTCAGGAACCAGAGGCATCAGTTGAAACAGTGGCCATTCCCGAAGAAATTTCAGGGACAAAAATTACTTCCCCTATGGTTGGAACTTTTTATGCCTCGCCATCTCCAACAGCTGGTCCCTTCGTAAAAGAAGGGGATTCTGTAACAGAAGGGCAGACACTTTGTATCGTAGAGGCAATGAAACTTATGAATGAAGTAAAATCAACAGTTTCGGGGAAAGTGAAAAAAATATTGGTAAATGACAAAGATAGTATAAAAAAAGGGCAGACATTGATGATTATTGAGTAAAATTTTAAAAATAAAAAAAGTAAAATCTTATTAAGATTATTTGAGTTTGGTTTTAAAGTTATTTTACCACTAAGTTATAAATTTAAAAAATAAAGAAGGGATAAATTTGGAAGAGAAGAGGATTTTGTTAAATGTTATTCTATTATTGGTTTTATTGTTTCTTACATCGTTTCTATCCGCTGCTGAATCAGCATTGTCATCATTAAAGCAGATTCATTTGAAAAGTGACTCAAAGGAAAAGGAAAAAACTAAGGAAAGTGAGCTTTTAAAATTTTGGCTTGAAAATCCAAATGAATTACTTACGACACTGTTATTTATAAAGACAATTTCATATTCATCAATGGTTTTTTCAGGAGTTTATTTAATAAAAAAAATTTATACAGAAAATCTTTATGTTGCAATTTCATTTTTTGTGTTAATTATTTTTATTCTTTTATTTTCTGAAATGATTCCAAGACTAATAGCCAGAAATAATATTTATGGAGTTTCCAAAACTTTAATAATACCGCTAAACACAGTACGGATTGTATTAAAGCCGCTGATTAAGTTATTTATACATATTTCAAGAGTTATTGTCGGAATATTCAGGATAAAAGTAAAAGATCAGATGTTTGAAATAACAGAAGATGAAATTTTGACATTTTTAAAGGCTGGAACAGAAAGCGGCGTGTTTGAAGAAGGCGAAGAGGAAATGATTACCAGCATTTTTGAATTTTCAGAAACGACAGTCAAGGAGATACTTACACCTCGAAGAGATGTATTTGCATTGGAAGCAGAAAGCAAAATTGACGATGTGTGGAATGAGATTTTGGATCAAGGATTCACACGTATCCCGATTTATACTGAAACAATTGACAAAATTGTAGGAACAGTACATATGAAGGACTTACTCCGTTACGATAAGCAGACTGGGGAAAATCCGCCAATAAAGGACTTTATGAAAGAAGCCTATTTTGTTCCAATCACAAAGCCGTTAGTTGAATTATTGGAAGAATTTAAATTAAAGCAGCTTCATATGGCAATAGTTATTGATGAATACGGCGGAACACAGGGAATTGTAACGATTGAAGACTTGCTGGAGGAAATTGTTGGGGAAATAAGGGATGAATTTGATCAGGAAGAGGAAAACATTCAGCAAATTCGTGAAAAAATATTTGATATAAAAGGGGACACGCCTATCGAAGAAGTCAATGACAAGCTGGGAATAGAAATACCGTTATCTGAAGAATACGACACTATTTCAGGGTATATTCAAGACAAGCTGGGAAAAGTTGCCGATGTCTTTGATCAGGTAAAAGACAATAATTTTGTATTAAAAGTTACTGACGTCGATAATAAGCGTGTTGAGAGAGTAAGGGCGATCATTATTGAACAGCAGGAAGAAGAAAAAGAAAAATAAGGAGAAAAAATGGAAGAAATAAGACCACGAATACGTGTGGCAGGAATTCTCATAGAAGATGATAAAATTCTGTTAATTCAGCATCACAAAAATAATAAAAAATACTGGCTTATCCCTGGTGGCGGAAATGACTGGGGTGAAACTTCTAAAGAAGCCCTTGTACGGGAATATAAGGAAGAAACAAATATGGATATAGAAGTTGATGAATTTTTGTTTTTTTCAGAAACAATTTTTCCAGACAAGGAGCGGCATATTTTAAATTTATTTTTTAGAATACACCGTAACAATAAAAACAATGACATCATCAAATTAGGAGAAGAAGCAGTTCTCGCAGATTTAAGATTTGTAACAAAAGAAGAATTGAAAACAATGACAATTTACCCAGATATTAAAGAAAATTTATTGAGGCTAATGGATGGAGAAAAAGTTGAAACTTATTTGGGAAGTCTATGGAATGAATGATTAAAAATATTTAGACTTAAAATTTATACATAATTTATAATTTATTGTAATTAAGAAGTTTAATTATATATTTGAATTTTTTGAAAATTGAACTGATACAAACTAAGTAAATTTAGGATTTTAAGAAAAGTAATAACTTTTAAGTTTAGTTTTAGTGGAGTTGCTATTAATTATATAATTTTAGAAAAGAGGAAAAATAAAAAATGAAAATAGAAGAAAAAGAAAAAATAGAAAAATTAGTCCGTTCAGTAGAAGATTTTCCAGAAAAAGGAGTAATATTCAGAGATATTACAACAGCGTTAAAAGATAAGGAAGGACTAAAAATTATTATAAAAGATTTTACAGACAGGTATAAAGATAAAGGAATAGATTATGTAGTAGGGGCTGACGCAAGAGGTTTTATTTTTGGAGCCGCAATAGCCTACAATATTGGAGCAGGATTTGTTCCCGCAAGAAAACCTGGTAAATTGCCTGCAGAAGTAGAAAGTGTAGAATATTCATTAGAATATGGAAAAAATAGTATTGAAATTCACAAAGATGCCTTTGGAAAAGGTTCAACAATATTAATAGTGGATGATTTGCTAGCCACAGGAGGAACTGCCAAAGCAATGGTTCAATTAGTCGAAAAACTAGAAGCAAAAGTGTATGAATTAGCATTCATGATAGAATTATCCGATTTAAAAGGACGGGAATTTCTTGAAGGTTATGAAGTTTACTCACAATTAAAATATTAATTTTAAATACCTGGTTCAATATTTAAGAAAATTTAACCATAAAAAATAGACCTGAGAAATTTAAAAATAAAAACTGGAAATTTCAAAGGTCTTTTTTATTTTTAGGAAGAAATTCTAGTTTCTTTAGAATTTATTTTTTTTAAATATTATTTTTTGGAATCACGTATTCCAGATATTAACAATGCAAGTCCTATCAATGCTATTAACAACATAAAGCCGAAAGTAAGAAAAGTAGATGATTCTCCTTTTTTTACCATCTCTTTATATGTAACCTTTTTTTCAAAAAAAGAATAGGATATTTTGTCGCTGTATTCAAGAACCCCATTTTTCTGAATTCCTGCCAATGTCATAATAAGAGGTCCATCATGAACTGACGAATAGCGCATACGGATATCTCCTATACTATTTCCATTTGTTATGTAGAACTCAAATATTGGCGTATCTACATGAAATCCTGAAGGGAGATTTTTCAGTTCATTTGGATTAAAATCTTTTTTATCTAGATTCTTTCCACTATTGGAAAGACGTTTTAAAAATTCGTTTGAGATTTTAAAATCACCTAATTTTATAATTCCAAAAAACTTAGTATAGCCTTCTGGCGCCAACTCCCATTTTATTTCCACTTTGTCGTCTACACGTTTTTCTTTACGGATTTCTTTTCTTCTGAAAACAACAGGATATTTAAAATGTAATCCCATTTCGTTATCATATGCATTTTCTACAATATCTGCTTTTCCTGAAATGATTACAACTTTTCCTTCATTTTCAGGTTTTATTTTAGGCTCTTCCAGATAGATTGCCCCTTTTAAGCCGCCGTCATTCTTACTCTCGTTAAATAAACCAGGTAATAATACAAAAAAGAACACAATCATCAAAATTCCAAAAAAGATTCTTTTTTTACCCATGATTTTCCTCCTCAATTTTTAAATTATAAATCAGATTAATCAGTAAATATTTTTAATGTTTCCTTTAATTAAATTATACCCTCATTTTATTATAAGTCAATTTAAAGTATAAAATTATTTTCTAAAAATGAATAGAATATTGTCAAGTTTAGTAAATTTTTTTATTCGAGTAAAATGATATTTATAATAATTTTTTACGCAAAATTGTGCTGCTATAATCCAAAATAGCAAGAATAATTCTTTCTAATTTTGTGGAAGATATTAGTATATCATTTTTACTATGTTTTTTTAATATATTTTAGTGCTGCACTTGATTATACAGTACACCATTACAAAAAATGCAAATTTTTTGAAAAAAAGTAGTTGACAAAGAAATCCAATTATGGTAATATATATCTTGTCGATACAAAATTGTGTCGAAGGACAATTGAGATAAGAATAGAAGAAGCAACAATGTGTAAAAGATAGATAAAAGTCAAGAATGCTTATGCAAATAAGATTCTCGTCAAGACAAAGGTGAAATTAAATATATGAAGATATATTGAATGAAGAGTTTGATCCTGGCTCAGGATGAACGCTGACAGAATGCTTAACACATGCAAGTCTTTGGCGAATCTGCGCTTGCGCAGGCTAGCCAAGGCGGACGGGTGAGTAGCGCGTAAAGAACTTGCCCTGCAGACAGGGATAACAGACGGAAACGACTGACAACACCTGATACGGTTGCCGGCACGCATGTGCCAGGCAATGAAAAGCGATGCTGCAGGAGAGCTTTGCGTCCTATTAGCTTGTTGGTGAGGTAACGGCTCACCAAGGCGACGATAGGTAGCCGGCCTGAGAGGGTGAACGGCCACAAGGGGACTGAGATACGGCCCTTACTCCTACGGGAGGCAGCAGTGGGGAATATTGGACAATGGGGGCAACCCTGATCCAGCAATTCTGTGTGCACGAAGAAGGCTTTCGGGCTGTAAAGTGCTTTCAGCAGGGAAGAAGCAAGTGACGGTACCTGCAGAAGAAGCGACGGCTAAATACGTGCCAGCAGCCGCGGTAATACGTATGTCGCAAGCGTTATCCGGAATTATTGGGCATAAAGGGCATCTAGGCGGCCAGGCAAGTCTGGGGTGAAAACCTGCGGCTCAACCGCAGGCCTGCCCTGGAAACTGCGTGGCTAGAGTGCTGGAGAGGTGGACGGAACTGCACGAGTAGAGGTGAAATTCGTAGATATGTGCAGGAATGCCGATGATGAAGATAGTTCACTGGACGGCAACTGACGCTGAAGTGCGAAAGCCGGGGGAGCGAACAGGATTAGATACCCTGGTAGTCCCGGCCGTAAACGATGATTACTGGGTGTGGGCATGAAGAGTGTCCGTGCCGAAGCTAATGCGATAAGTAATCCGCCTGGGGAGTACGGCCGCAAGGCTGAAACTCAAAGGAATTGACGGGGACCCGCACAAGCGGTGGAGCATGTGGTTTAATTCGACGCAACGCGAGGAACCTTACCAGATCTTGACATCCTGCGGATGCCCGCGAGAGCGGGCAGTGCCCTCGGGAACGCAGAGACAGGTGGTGCATGGCTGTCGACAGCTCGTGTCGTGAGATGTTGGGTTAAGTCCCGCAACGAGCGCAACCCCTATCGCCAGTTGCCATCATTAGGTTGGGGACTCTGGCGAGACTGCCTGCGAAGAGCAGGAGGAAGGTGGGGATGACGTCAAGTCATCATGCCCCTTATGATCTGGGCTACACACGTGCTACAATGGCCGGTACAGAGAGCTGCGAGGCGGCGACGCCAAGCGAACCTGCAAAGCCGGTCCAAGTTCGGATTGAAGCCTGCAACTCGGCTTCATGAAGCTGGAATCGCTAGTAATCGCAGATCAGCAATGCTGCGGTGAATACGTTCTCGGGTCTTGTACACACCGCCCGTCACACCACGAGAGCTGTCTGCACCTGAAGCCGCCGGTCCAACCGCAAGGGGGAAGGCGTCTAAGGTGTGGACAGTGATTGGGGTGAAGTCGTAACAAGGTATCCGTACCGGAAGGTGCGGATGGATCACCTCCTTTCTAAGGAGCCAGTTCACTAGCTGCTTCTTCTTATATGTCTTATGGGCGTGTAGCTCAGGTGGTTAGAGCACTGTGCTGATAACGCAGGGGTCGCTGGTTCGAGTCCAGCCATGCCCACCATATTTAAGTCTTGGGGATATAGCTCAGTTGGGAGAGCGCTGCCCTTGCAAGGCAGAGGTCAGCGGTTCGAACCCGCTTATCTCCACCAATTATGTTCAGGACAATGGGAAATGAATAGTAGGTAAAAGATTACAATGAACTGGAGTAAAAGTTATTCTGGAGAAAAAGCTAACAAGGGCACACGGAGGATGCCTAGGCAACAGCAGCCGATGAAGGACGTGATAAGCTGCGATAAGCCGGGAGTAGACGCACATAGTCGTTAATCCCCGGATTTCCGAATGGGCAAACCTGCATATCTGGAGGATATGCGTGAAAACGGTAAGCCCGCGAACTGAAACATCTAAGTAGCGGGAGGAAAGGAAAGTAAAAACGATTCCCTGAGTAGCGGCGAGCGAACGGGGAGAAGCCTAAACCGTGCCAGCGCCAAGCGGACAGCGTTGCTGGCACGGGGTCGTGGGACTTCCATTAACGGATTGTCATAATGTTTAAGCCATATGCATGTAAGCGGAATCAGCTGGGAAGCTGAACCAAAGAAGGTGAAAGTCCTGTAGGGCGTGAAGCGCATATGGCGACTGGAAGCACCCGAGTAGCGTCAGGCACGAGGAATCTGGCGTGAATCAGCGTGGACCATGTCACGCAAGGCTAAATACTGCTGTTGACCGATAGTGGAGAGTACCGTGAGGGAAAGGTGAAAAGAACCCTGAGCAAGGGAGTGAAACAGAATTTGAAACCGTGTGCCTACAAACGGTAGGAGCACTTTATGTGTGACTGCGTGGATTTTGGTTAATCATCCTGCGAGTTATGATTGGTGGCAAGGTTAATAAAGCGGAGCCGAAGGGAAACCGAGTCTCAATAGGGCGTTAAGTCGCCAGTCATAGACGCGAAACCTAGTGATCTAGGCCTGTCCAGGCTGAAGCTGAGGTAAGACTCAGTGGAGGGCCGAACTCACCGCCGTTGAAAAGTTGGGAGATGAGGCAGGTCTAGGGGTGAAAAGCCAATCGAACTAGGAGATAGCTCGTTCTCTCCGAAATGCATTTAGGTGTAGCCTTGACGCCAAGATATGCGGGGGTAGAGCACTGTATGGTCTAGGGGGCGTACTGCTTACCGAAACCAAGCAAACTTCGAATACCGTATATTGATCGTCAGGAGTGAGTCCATGGATGACAAGGTCCATGGACGAGAGGGGAACAGCCCAGACCGCCAGCTAAGGTCCCTAATTATGTCTAAGTGGGAAAGGAGGTGGATGTTCACAGACAACCAGGAGGTTGGCTTAGAAGCAGCCATGCCTTGAAAGAGTGCGTAACAGCTCACTGGTCGAGAGCATCTGCGCCGAAGATGTAACGGGGCTAAGACATAAACCGAAGCTGCGGAGGCGTGTCCACACGCCTGGTAGGAGAGCGTTCTGTAGGCCGTCGAAGGGACGCCGCAAGGCTTCCTGGAGGCATCAGAAGCGAGAATGCAGGAATGAGTAGCGAGAAGGCGGGCGAGAATCCCGCCGGCCGGAAGTCCAAGGTTTCCAGGGGAAGGTTTGTCCGCCCTGGGGAAGTCGGGACCTAAGCATAAGCAAAACTGTGATGGCGAATGGAAAACAGGTTAATATTCCTGTACCACTATTATCGCCCGAGAGACGGAGTGACGCAGGAAGGTATGTGGGAAGGCTGACGGAATAGCCTTTCCAAGGGCGCAGCATGGACACGCAGGCAAATCCGCGTGTCTAAATGTGAGACCTGATGGGGAAGTGCATTGGCATAAGCCACAGATCCTACACTGCCGAGAAAAACTTCTATCGATGAGAAATAGTGCCCGTACTGTAAACCGACACAGGTGGACAGAGTGAGAAACTTGAGGCCGACAGGATAACTCTAGCTAAGGAACTCTGCAAAATAGCCCCGTAACTTCGGGAGAAGGGGTGCCTGACATACCTGAGGGGAGAAACACCTCAAGGGGAAACAGGCCGCAGTGAAGAGTCCCAAGCAACTGTTTACCAAAAACACAGGTCTATGCTAAGCCGGAAGGCGACGTATATGGGCTGACACCTGCCCAGTGCCGGAAGGTTAAGAGGAGGATTGAGAGATCCGATTTGAAGCCCCGGTGAACGGCGGCCGTAACTATAACGGTCCTAAGGTAGCGAAATTCCTTGTCGGGTAAGTTCCGACCTGCACGAATGGTGAAATGATTTGGGAGCTGTCTTGGCTGGAGACCTGGTGAAGTTGTAATGCCGGTGAAGATACCGGCTACCTGCAGTAGGACGGAAAGACCCCGTGGAGCTTTACTGTAGTCTGGCATTGGGTTCTGGCTGTGTGTGTATAGGATAGTTGGGAGACTGTGAAGCCTAGGCGTCAGTCTTGGCTGAGTCGCCGTTGGAATACCAACCATATGCCGCCGGAATTCTAATCTGGTGACGGAGACAGTGCTAGATGGGCAGTTTGACTGGGGCGGTCGCCTCCAAAAGAGTAACGGAGGCGTTCAAAGGTTCCCTCAGGCTGGATGGAAATCAGCCTAAGAGTGCAAACGCATAAGGGAGCTTGACTGCAAGACTGACGGGTCGAGCAGGCACGAAAGTGGGAGTTAGTGATCCGGCGGTCCCGTATGGAAGGACCGTCGCTCAACGGATAAAAGCTACCCCGGGGATAACAGGCTGATACTTCCCAAGAGTCCATATCGACGGAAGTGTTTGGCACCTCGATGTCGGCTCGTCTCATCCTGGGGCTGGAGAAGGTCCCAAGGGTTGGGCTGTTCGCCCATTAAAGAGGCACGCGAGCTGGGTTCAGAACGTCGTGAGACAGTTCGGTCCCTATCCACTGCAGGCGCCTGAATACTGAAAAGTTCTGACCTTAGTACGAGAGGACCGGGTTGGACAGACCTCTGATGTACCAGTTGTCACGCCAGTGGCATGGCTGGGTAGTCACGTCTGGAACGGATAACCGCTGAAAGCATCTAAGCGGGAAGCCGGCTTTGAGATGAGTGTTCGCAGTATCCATGGAGAACACATGGCTGATAGGCCAGGGGTGTAAGTGCAGCAATGCATTCAGCTGACTGGTACTAATATTACATCCGCTTTTTAGTTGATCTTTTACTGCTACTATTTATTTCTCATTGTCTTAACTTGACAATTTAATTAAGTTTGGTGATGCTAGCAGCAGGGATACACCCGGTCACATTTCGAACCCGGCAGTTAAGTCTGCTTACGCCTACGATACTTGGATTCGTCCCGGGAAAATAGGCAGTTGCCAAACTTTTTTTCTTTTGTGTGTCTCCGTAGCTCAGCCGGTTAGAGCATCTGACTGTTAATCAGAGGGTCGTTGGTTCGAGTCCAACCGGGGACGCCACTTTTTTTTGTGAAAATTCCATGAGGATTTAAAGAAAAAAGGCATAAAGTATTGTACAGTAGTGTATTAATGAATAGAACTGTTGTAAATATCAAGATAGTAAATTACTGCAAGAATATTGTTAACTAGACAAGAAAACTTTGTTTAAAAAGGTTTTTTGTCTTTTTTTGTTTTATAAGGAAATTAAATTCATATTTTTTAGGCATTTACTGATATATTTGATAATTTTAAAAGAGGCATCAGCCTCTTTTCCTCTTCTTTTGTCAAATAAATATATAAATGTCTACGACAAAATATCCAACCTAGTTGGATTAATAAAATATTAATAGTATTTTTTGAGAGGCGGATATCTGTAATGATAAAATTCCCATACAATCATTTTAACCTTGCATACTGGACAGTAAAAAGGATTCATCCCGAAAGTCTTGTACATCTGCCTCTGATAAAATGAATATCTTGACACGGCAATGTTTTTCCTGAAAGCATCAATTGTCTCTTTAAGACTGTCAGAAATATGCCTTGAATAAAATCCGTAGCGGTTTACCATCTTAAAGTTTTTAGGGGGCAGATGAATTAAAATATGGGAAATAAATCTCTCAGAAGGCAATGTAAGTTTTCTTTTTATCATTAGCCAGGTCGTTAAAAAAGAAAGTGACCTCCTTGTCAGTAATGTCAGTAATCTTGTATTCAGCAATGGGAGAACGTGCAAGGTATCGTCCAAGATATTTGATAATACCTTTTGTGCTGTTAATATCACCATTGCCAACGTTAAAGAAAAAACAAAAGGTTTTTCTTTTTCTTTTCCTGCTGATATTGTGAAAGATGAACTTGAATACTTGGTTAACAGCGGCAGAAAGTTTTGACAGAAGGGATCTGTCATAAAAGAAGAACTTTCTACATTTTTCAGGGATAGTAAAAAGGACATGGCGATGTTCAATATTGAGAATATGCTTTTGAATCTTTTCAGTCCATGTCATAGAATACCTGTAACCGCAAGAAGGACAGAGCTTAGACTTGCAAGTAATAGGGAACAGGTGTGTAACAGGACAGTGAGGACATTTGAACTTGACAAAACCTTTTGAAATATCCCTGCAGGCAAGGAATTTATCAATAGAAAGCTTAATATATTCAAGGTGACTGTTGGCGATATTATTTTTCTTGCAAAATTTTAAGGAATTTAGTAAAATATTGTTGTTACTGAAAATATATTTCAGTTTATCTTGTATAATGTATGTCATAAATATATTATACAAAAAAATCGAGGGTGTCTAATAAGTCAAAAATAATTTTATTAACATAAATGTTATATATTTTTAAAAATCAACAGATATTATTTTTATTGATTTTATAAATATAGTAAAATATATAAAATTTATGATTTAGTAATTTTATTTACTTTATGAGACAGCCCCTTTTTTATTGTTAAAAAATTTTATTTATAAAGAATGAAATTAAATTACTCTTAAGATTATTTTTTGTAATACTATAGTTGAAAATAAGAAATAGAAAAGAGTTGAAAAAGTTTATTTGATGTGATATAAAGTATTCAGAAATTAAAAATTAAGTTAATTTTTAGGGAATAATAATTTAAATTATTTGAGACTTTTTAAGATTGAAATATTAAAGCTGAAATTTTGAATAAAACGATTTTAACTTATGAATTGATTTTAAAATAGAGTTAAGTTATTATAAAATAAGAAAAGTACGGAAAGGAGAGTGCGGCTAAGAAAATCGGAGCAGTATGTTTTTTTAGGGAATAAAAATTTAAGAAAAGTTTACTGTAGTTGTTAAACCGTAAAAAGAGAAATGAAAGAGAAATTGAAATTGTATATTGTTAGGCATGGGCAGACTGAGTGGAATGTGCAAGAAAAGTTTCAAGGGCAATTAAACTCGCCGCTTACAGAGGAAGGAAAAGTTAAAATCAGGAAAACGGCAACTGAGCTTGCAGATATTGAATTTGAGGCTGTTTATACAAGTAAGTTGGGAAGAACAGTTGGAACAGCTGAAATTATTTTGGAAAGTAATAATAATGAGAAAAGAAAAAATGATAATGAAAAATTGAAATTGCAGAAACTGAGTGAATTAAATGAGATTTATTTTGGGGAATGGCAAGGAATGACATTTGCAGAAATTTTTGTAAAATTTCCAGAAGAAGCTCATAATTATTTTTATGATGTAAAAAATTATTGTGCAGGGAATGTGAAGGGGGAAGAATTGCAAGATGGGCTGAAGCGATTTTTACGGGGACTGAATAAAATTGTGGAAGAAAATAATAGTGGAAATGTGTTAGTAGTTACGCATGGTACTGTCTTAGAGCTATTTTTTAATTATATTGAAAATAAGGAGGCTAACGATCTGGATGAAAGAAAATTAATTGGAAACGGGGAATATAAAGTATTTACGTATGAAAATGGGAAATATTTCATAAATAGTAAGTGATAATTAGAAAACTAAGGAGAATAATTAAATGAAAATCTGGATAATTGGCGGAACGAAAGATTCAAGGAATATTTTAGATAAAATTTTAAAAATTGGGGGAAATAAAATTATTGTTAGCACGGCTACTGAGTATGGCGGGAAATTACTTGGGAATGTAGCTAAGAATGAGAATGTGCATGTGATTTCAGAAAGATTGAGTATTTTGCAAATTGAAGAGATGATTTTAGAAGAAAATATTGATTTGATTATTGATGCGAGTCATCCGTATGCGAAGAATATCAGTAATACTGTTATTTCGCTGGTAAGTTACTTGAATGAGAAAATTATTCAGGAGAAAGAATTAAAATATATAAGATTTGAGAGAAAAATGGTTGATTACGGAAATAAAAATATATTTAAGTTTCAGAATTTGCAGGAAATAATCAAGTTTTTACGGCAATTTGAAAATAAAAATGTACTTAGTACGCTGGGTTCAAATACTTTGGCTGAAATAAAGGAAATCAGTGAAAAAAACAATTTGTTTGTGAGAATTTTGCCAACAGTTTCTTCGATACAAAGTGCAGAAGAGTTGGGATATTTGCCTAAAAATATAATTGCTATGCAAGGGCCATTTTCAAAAAATATGAATGTTGTGATGTTGCAGGATTTGAAAATTGATTATTTGATTACAAAGGAAAGTGGTGAAACTGGAGGGGAATTGCAAAAGATAGAGGCTTGTCAGGAATGTGGCGTTACAATTTTGGCAATTAAGCGTCCTGTTTTGGATTATGGTACAGTTTTTAACACGATTGAAGAATTAATGGGATACCTGATTAAACTTTAATAGAATATTATTATTTTTCATTTAAATAGCAGAAATCAGTTAAAACCATTTTTTAAAGGATTTGTCAAAATGATAGAATATAATTTAAATGAGATTTAGCACAAAATATTTAGGGGCAATTGGATTAGCTAGCGATTCTTTTTTAGAATATAGAAAGTAAAAAAGAAGAAACTAATTTTGAAATAGCCCCTTCTTTTTTATTTTTGTGAAATAAATTTACCTAGTAAAATTCTTCTGAATTTTCTTCATATCCCTGTCAATATCTTTTCTTTTCAGCGATTCCCTCTTATCATGCATTTTCTTACCTTTTGCAAGCCCTATTTCCATTTTTACAAGCCTTTGCTTTGTATAAACTGAAATTGGGACAATGGTATATCCCTGTTCCTTAATTTTTTCGCTCCATTTTTTTATTTCACGTCTATTCAAAAGCAATTTTCTCACACGAGATTCTGCTACATTGTTGATATTTCCAAATTCATAAGGCGTAATGTGCATATTCATTACGAAAACCTCATCCCGTATAATTCTTATAAAACTTTCTTTTATGCTGACTTTTCCAGCTTTTACCGATTTTACTTCCGTTCCCACAAGCTCAATTCCAGCTTCTAGCTTATCTTCTATGAAATAATCGTGAAAAGCCTTTTTATTCCTAGCTAATACTGGCATCTTCCCTCCTTTTGCTATTTTGTTTTTTATTCTTCTTCGGTTTCGTCAATTTTTACTTTCTCTTCCACATAAGGTATAACCTCAATTTCCATTTTTGCATAACTTGCACTTACAATGCTTACTTTCATTGTGCTTCCCATGGTGTACGACTCGTTATTTCTTTTATCCACGATTTTAAAGTTTTCCTCATCATAAATAAAGTTATCACGTGCTGTTGTAACATTGTAAATCACTTCCACGTGATTTTCCAGCTCCATAAATATTTTATTTTTATTCATCCCGCTAAGTCTGGCAGTATAAACTTGTCCAATTTTATCTTGCATATATTCAATTAACTTGATTTTTACGCTGTCTTCTTCCAGTTTATCCGCTACTCTTTCAGTTCTTGAAATACTTGAGGCGATTGCTTCAAAATTGGATGCATATTTTGCTTTTTCCTTTTCACTCATAAACTTTTCAATTGAACGTCCAAGCATTCTGTGAACAATTAAGTCAGAATAACGACGTATCGGTGATGTAAAGTGCAAATAGTATTTGGAAGCTAGACCAAAATGTCCTAGATTTTTGTTGGCGTATCTTGCACGCTGCATTGCCCGTAAAATTAATTTATGAATCAGGTAGCCTTCTGGCAGTCCTGTCGTTCTTTCTATTATGTTCTGGAATTTTCCGGGATGTATTTCTTCCAGTCCCTTTAGGGAATATCCAAATTTTATAAGAGTTTCATTCAATGCCTGAACCTTTGCCTTGTCAGGGTCTTCATGGACTCTGTAAATTGCAGGAATTTCTTCCCAAAATAATTTTTCAGCCACAGTTTCATTTGCGATAACCATAAAGTCTTCGATAATTCTTTCAGCTTCCCCTCTAGAACGCAATACAATGTCCTTCACGGCTTTATTTTCATCTAAGTCTACCTTTATCTCAGGCAATTCAAAATCAATGCTCCCACGCCTCTTTTTGTTGTTTCTGATGATTTTAGAAAGTTCCAGCATGTTTTTTAGCATTTCATCAACTTTTCTGTATTTATCGTAAAGGTTTCTGTATTCTTCCGATTCTTCATCTTTTTCCAGAATTGTATTTACATTTTCATAAGTCATTCTGTATTTTGATCTTATAACTGATTTATAAAAATCATTTTTCACAACTTTACCTCTTTTGTCCAAATCCATTTCTACTGTAAAAGTTAGTTTATCCTCGTTCGGATTAAGTGAACAAAGATTGTTTGATAATTTTTGTGGCAGCATAGGGATTACCCTGTCTACAAGATAAATTGAGTTTCCACGTTTTAATGCTTCTGTATCAAGTTCGGTATTTTCCCGCACATAGTAAGATACATCGGCAATGCTTACAAAAAGTTTATACCCTTCTTCTGTTTTTTCTACATAAACCGCATCATCCAAATCTTTTGCATCAGAGCCGTCAATTGTAATAATATCAAGGTGCCGCAAATCTTTACGATTTTTTAGTTCATCTGAAATATCCTCATCAATTTTATCCAGTTCCTGCAAGACTTCATTTGGAAATTTCTCCTCAATCCCTTCATTTAAAAGCAACGATGAAATTAATGCTTCCGTATCTTTTGGGCTCCCCAGTACACTTACAATCTCTCCTTCAGGCTTTCTTTCTTCATCTCCCCAGAAATCCACCTTTACAGCCACTAAATCTCCAGTTTTTGCGCCTTTTATCAATTTTTTCGGAATGTAAATGTCCTTTGGTGAGTTTCTTGGACGTACAAAGCCAAAACTTAAACTATGTTCAAAAACTCCAACAATGACATTGCGATTTCTTTTTACAACCTTGCAAACTTCACCTTCACGCTTCTTTCCATCAGAACTTTCCTTCAAAATACGCACTAAAACAGTATCGCTATTCATAGCCGTATTTAGGTAAGATCCAGGGATAAAAACGCTGGTTTCTCCGTCAATATCAAGAAATCCAAAATTCCCGCTAGAAATGGAAATTTCTCCCTTCACAAAACCTTCCTTCTCAGGCAAGGTATATTTTCCATTTCTTTTTAAATAAATATCGCCGCTTTCTTCCCACGCATTCAAGAGCTGCTTATACATTTTCCGCTTTTTCTGGCTCCATTCCAACAGCTGCAATATTTCCTGAAAAGTAAACTCATATTCTGCCAGCACTTGTCGCAAATATTTTAATTCACGCTCTTCCCTAAGTTCCATCTTATGAGTTTTCTGATTTTCTTTTTTATTATTAAATTTATTCCCCTTATGAAAATTTTTCTCATTATTTTCAATATTTTTATTTTTATGTTTTTCTTTCTTTTTTTTATTTCCCATATTTTCCCTCTGTCTTGTTCAATGTATCAAATTGTACTATTTCTCATTTAAATAACAAGTATTTGAAATTTCTTGTGATTATTATAATTTATTATTTTTAATGAAGTTTAGTATTAATCTAAATTATAAAATTCTAGTAAAATATACCTATAAATTGACAAAGCAATGAATTTTCAGATGTATTCTAAAGTAATTTTTATTTTTTAGATTAAATCTGATTTTTTTTAATTTTAGAGCTGATTCGCTATTATTGAATTTCTAAATTTTATAATATTGGGATGAATAATCGAATCCTTTGAAAGTAAATATTTTAATTTTTCTTCTATTTCAAATTTTATTGCCTTATCTAAATCAGTTTTTGCGAGTTCTCTAGCTGTTTCCACACCTTCCCAGCTTCTGCCTTCCTCAATTGCATCTGAAAGATAAATAATCTTGGCAAGCGTATTCATATTTTCCTTTCCAATTGTATGATATTTTATTCCATCCAAAATTTCCTCGTCGTCAATTCCAAACAGTTCATAATTTTGCCGTACAAACTCAGCTCCTGCAAATCCATGCAGTACAGCCGTAGATTTCGACAACTTATCCTCAATCTCAGGATATTTTCCCCTTGTCAAGTCAATCATAACCGACAAGTCAAAAAATTTTGCCACATCATGCAGCCAGGCTGAAGCTTCTGTTTTTTCCACATCGGCATTATAAATTTTTGCCAGTTTCACAGCACATTTTGCAACTCTTTCCACATGATTGTATCTTTTTTCATCCAAATACTTTTTCACATTTTTTTTGATTTTATTTATATCTATCATATCTTATCCCCTCGCTTGCAAATAATTTTATACATAAATATGCATATTAATATTATTATACTACACGACAAAGAAAAAAACAACAAATCTGCTATATTTAGACAGGAGGAAAAAGTCGTAAAATTAAAATAAATAGATTTTTTTTGGCAATTTAGCCGCTCAAAAGAAAAATAATTAATAATATTCACACTTTATAATGGATTTTTTTTTAAATGTATAGTAAAATAATTTTAAGAAAAAGTGATTGAATAAAAAAATTGGGGAAGGTTTTATTTGATACTGAGAGGATGGGATGCGAGATGGAAGAGAGAAAAGTGCTGAAAAATGACTGGAAGATGACGGATGATGAAATTGAAGATATGAGAGTGCCTGTAATTGTAAATAAAAGTTATGACGAACTGTTTAAGCAGCTGGCGGACAGGATTAGAGAAAATAAACTGGATGTGGATATGGAGAAGATTGCACATGCTTTTATGCTTGCTTATGAGTCGCATGTGGGACAGAAGAGAAAAAGCGGGGAGGATTATATTTTACATCCTGTGGAAGTGGCGGAAATACTGGCTGACATGAAAATGGATACGGATACGATTGTGGCTGGGCTTTTGCACGATGTGGTGGAAGATACGCTTATAACTTTGCCGGATATAGAGTACAGTTTTGGAGAAGATGCAAAAAAGCTTGTAGATGGGGTTACAAAGCTTAGAAATTTGCCAAGAACGGACAGTAAAAAATTGGAAAATATAAGAAAAATGGTAGTGGCAATGTCGGAGGACATTCGGGTTGTAATTATAAAGCTGGCGGACAGGCTTCACAATATGCGGACACTAAAGTATATGAAACCTGAGAAGCAGCAGGAAAAATCAAAGGAAACAATTGAAATTTATGCGCCGATTGCTCATAGGATAGGAATGGCTAGGATAAAATGGGAACTGGAAGACATAAGTTTCAGATTTTTGTATCCAAAGGATTATTATGAGATTAAAGAGCTTGTAAATTCAAAAAGACGTGAGCGTGAGGAATATACGGCAAAATTTATTGAAAAAATAAAGGCGGAACTTGAAAAAAATAATATAAAGGGTGAAGTTACAGGACGTCCAAAACATCTGTACAGCATTTATCGTAAAATGATTGAAAAAGAAAAAAGATTTATAGATCTGTATGATTTGATTGCAATAAGGATTATTGTCGGTAAAAAGAATGAATGCTACAATGTGCTGGGAATAATTCACGATTTGTTCGTGCCTGTTTTTAACAGGTTCAAGGATTATATTTCACAGCCGAAGCCGAATGGCTACCAGTCAATTCATACAACAGTAAAGGGCCCTAATAATCAGAATGTGGAAATTCAAATCAGAACGCAGAAAATGCACGAAATAGCGGAAGAAGGGGTTGCGGCGCACTGGAAATACAAAGAAAAGAAATCAAAATCCAAAAATGAAAAATTTTATGCAGACGTAAAAAAACTGAAAGATTCTGTTCAAAATAAGAAAGATAATGAAAAACAGATGGAATTTGCGCAGGAAGTTACAGGAGATGTATTAAAACAGACGATATTTGTGTTTACACCAAAGGATGATATTGTAGAAATGCCGCGAAATTCTACTGCACTTGACTTTGCATTTCAGGTTCATACTCAAATTGGGTACAGAACGATTGGGGCAAAAGTCAATGGACGGATTACTCAGCTTAATCAGGTATTAAAAACTGGGGATAAAGTCGAAGTGATAACTTCCAAGAATATGAAAGGGCCTGGAAAAGACTGGATTGAAATGGTAAATAACCATAGTTCCCGTGTGAAGATAAGAAAATGGTTCAAGGACAAGGAATTTGAGGAAAAGTCGAAGGAAGGGGAACAGATTTTAGAAAAGGAATTTGAGCGGCTTGGCCTTAAATTGAAGGATATGATGGAAGATGAGCGTGTTTTCCTTTATATGAAAAAGTACAATATTGCTGATGATAAAACATTATTTTATAGATTTGGAAACGGAGATTTGTCGCTTGACGGCTTTTTGAACAAGTTTGAGAAAAAAGAAGAAAAGGCATTGGAAAAGGTGCTTGAAGAGGAAACTGAAAAAGGGAATCGTCAAAAGGAACGGAATCAGGGCGGTGTAAAAATTTCTGGAACAGAAAACACAATGTACCGTTTTGCAAAATGCTGCAGTCCGCTTCCCGGCGATGAAATATGTGGCTATGTGACACGTGGACGTGGAATCGCAATTCACCGTGCTGACTGTGATAATTTTATCTCCCTCATGGAAAAAGAGCCAGAAAGGGAAGTTGATGTCTATTGGGATGAATCTGCAATCTCAGCCAACAGTTCATACGAATTTAATTTCACAGTAAAAGCCTCAGACAGAAATGGACTGCTACTTGACATTATCCGAATCTTAAACGAATACAAAATGAACTTGATAACTGTAAATACAAATAACTTTAAAGAAAATGGAAACAAGCGGATTTTTATCCATCTAAGAATAACTATCCGAAGCAGGGAAGATTTTGACAGATTGGCAAACAGCCTAAAATCAATGCCGGAAGTGATAGATGTCATAAAGAAATAAAAAATTAATTTTAAAAGGGAGAGTTGAAAATGGAACTAAAAGTAATAATTGGTTTAATCGTATTTATATTTTTATTGAAGATACTTATAAAAATTACTAAAAAAATATTGTTTTTCTTTTTTGTGATTATTATTTTTATGGTTATTATAAACTATTTGAAATTGTAATTTTTACGGATTAAAGTTGATGTGGCCAGTGATTATTATTTTTTTTTCTATCTTATCAATTTTTATGGCAGATTTGAAGATAAGTAGAAATTTTGGCAGCAGAAAGCATTGAAAATGGTATTATATTTAATAGATTTACAAAATCGGATAATCTTTTGATAGGAACACATGATGGATACTCATACAAAGATTATTGGATAATTCATAAATAAAAATTTTCAAGTGGATTAACAGGAAAAAGAATAACACAGAAATTTATTGAACAGTAAATCAAAAGGGTTTGCTGTTTTTCTTTTGTTTATATTTATTTTTTTATAAAAAAAAACTGCCTTAATTCAAGACAGTCAATTTTATAAATTTTTAATTATTTTAAAAAGCCCAATTGCCCTTTCTAAATACGGGAACTCTTGTCCCATCCTCCAGAATCCCGTCAATATCCATTTCTGCGTCACCAATCATAAAGTCAACGTGTGAAATTGACTGGTTAATATGAGCTTTTTCCAATTCTTTTTCAGTCATTTTGGTACCGTTTTTTACGTTAGTTGGATATGCGGCACCCAATGCCAGATGGTTTGAGGCGTTTTCGTCAAATAATGTTTGATAGTAAAGAAGTCCTGAGTTGGAAATAGGCGAGTCATTCGGCACAAGAGCAACTTCTCCTATTCTTCTTGAACCTTCATCAGTATCAAGCAGCTGTTTCAAAATTTCATATCCTTGCTCCGCTTCAAAATCCACAACTTTTCCGTCCTCAAAAGTCAATTTAAAGTTGTCAATAATATTTCCTTGATAAGAAAGCGGTTTTTTATTTGAAACATATCCATCGACACGATCCCTGTCTCCAGCTGTAAACACTTCTTCTGTCGGCATATTTGGCAAGAAATCTACTCCTTTTGCATTTTTACTTCCAGCTGCCACCCAGATGTGATTTTTAGGAAGTCCCACTGTCAAGTCAGTACCCTTTGAAGTATAGTGAAGTGCTACAAATTTTTTATCATTCAAAAAATCAGCTTTTTCAGTCAAGTTCTTTCTATGTTCTTCCCAAGCTTTTACAGGATCGGCTTTATCGACTCTTACAGTCTTTAATATTGCGTCAAGCAGCTTTTCCTGTGCAATGTCAGCATCTGTTTCATCTGGGAATACAAGTTTTGCCCAGTCTGCCGAAGGATAGCTTGCGATTGTCCAGGAATTTACATCTGTCATAATGCATGTTCTGTAATGTTTATAGGCTTCTCCAGCATTTTTTGTCAATGCTCCCAATTTTTCAGCGTCAATTCCAGCAAATAAATTTGGGGAACTGCTTAAAATATGGATAAATACGACATTGTTGTCAAGATAGTCATTTCTTTCGTCAATTACCCATTGCGGGATGTGTGAATAGATTTCTTTTGACTGATATTCAGCGTGAAATCTTGATAATTTGTCATCAGTCAATTTTACGTGAACATCACTTGCTCCCACTTGATAAGCTAATTCTGTAACTTTATAGACTAGCGGCAAAGCATCGGTTGTACAGTTTACCCAAACTTTCTGTCCTTTCTGTACATTTGCCCCAATTTTTACAATTACTTCTGCGTATTTACTTAATTTTTCTTCAAAGTTGTTCATTTTATTTTTTCCTTTCAAAATTTGTTATTATTCATGTTTAAGAGCATACTCAAATTCAAATGATATTAGAGTATCTGAAAATGTATCTTTGTATTTTTTAGTAGGGCTAGAATGTTTCCTTTATTACTGGTAAAATACTTTCATTTTCTCATTTTTTTCATTATCTTGATAAAACTGCAAATCATTGTATTTTTCATTTTCAAAAATAACAAGTTCATCATCGTCAGAATTTGAATTCTTCTTTTTTAATTTTTTAAGTCCTTTGCAAAATTTTTTTACAGATTTTTTGGCTTCTTTTACATAAGTTCTATATTTCTCAACATCCATTTTTTCTTTTTCAATTTCTGAATTTTTTACTTTCTCGGCTTGAGAAATTGCTAATTTAAAATCTTTTCCCAGTATTTCCAGTTGATTTAAAAAATTATCGTTTTTTTCATCTGCAAAGTCAATATCATAAAATTTTTTATTAATTAGAGAAATAATGAATTTTATTCGATAAATATTGTATGCGGCGATTTGCCCGCTAGTTTTTAAATTATTTAGTAAATATTTAGCTGATAGGGACTCTAAATTTTGAAATTTTGATTCAATGTCATAAGAATCGTATGATATACAGATTTCTTCGTATTCTTTATCTAAAATTCTGCCTTTTTGAAAATTATCTTTCTTATATTCGTTACTTTTATAATAATTCTCAATTTCTTTCATTTTTGAAATTTTCTTTTCAGCATATTCAAAATATTCATTTAATGGTTTTTCAAAATCTTTTAAAACACTATTATTTTGAATCATATTTTTGAAATATTTCTTTGTTTTTAAATATTCTTTTTCTATTGGATTTACTGGATATTTTGCTACAAATTCCCGTATGTTCATTTCTGAAGGAATAAAAAATTCTTCTTTTTTCCCTTTTTTTATCCTAAAATACATGTCATATCTTAATTCATATTCAAAAAATAGATCTTCAAATTGCCTAACATCTTTTAATGAACTTAAAGTTCTTAATTCATTTAACGGCATATTTTGAAATTTTTCAAATTTTATTTTTTCTTCTTTAGTCATTTTATCAGATTGCGTTTCTTTTAAATTAGAACCATTATTACAGCTAAAAATAAGAATAATAGTCAAAATTAACAAAAAAATTTTTTTCATAGTGCCTCCGTAAGAAGAAATTAATCTTCAAATCCATTTGGATTTTTTTTCTGCCAGTTCCAGGAATCTCTGCACATATCCTCAATAGTGTATTTTGCTTCCCAGTTTAATAATTTTTTGGCTTTTGAGGCATCGGCATAGCAGATGGCAATATCTCCCGCTCTTCGGCCTTCAATTACATAAGGGATTGGTTTTCCGACAGCCTTTTCAAAATTATGCAGGATTTCAAGAACGCTGTAACCTTTTTCACTTCCCAGATTTATTGCCTCAAATCCTACATTTCCGTTAAATAAGTAATTTATTGCGGCTGAATGTCCTGCAGCTAAATCGTTTATATGAATAAAATCTCTTATGCAAGTTCCGTCAGGAGTGTCGTAGTCATTTCCAAAAACGTGCAGCTTTTCCAGTTTTCCTACTGCAACTTGAGTTATGTAAGGTGAAAGATTGTTTGGGATTCCATTTGGATCTTCCCCGATTCTTCCACTTTCATGGGCACCTAATGGATTAAAGTATCTAAGTGCGATGATGTTCCAAGTCTTGTCGGATTTTGCCAAGTCCATTAAAATATGTTCGATTATTACTTTTGTGCGTCCGTAAGGATTTGTAGCTTCTCCCATTGGATCAGTTTCCACAAAAGGCACTTTATCAGAAATTCCATAAACAGTGGCAGAAGAACTGAACACAATGTTTTTTATATCAAATTCCTTCATCACTTCAAGCAAAGTAATCATTCCAAATAGATTATTCTCATAGTACATAAGAGGTTTTTCCACGGATTCCCCAACTGCCTTGAATCCTGCAAAATTAATTACAGCATCAATTTTATTTTCGCTGAAGATTTTTCTCAAGCCTTCCTTATTTTTCACATCAAGCTCATAAAAAGATATTTTTGTTCCAGAAAGTTCTTCTAAAATTGGAATAACCTTTCTGCTTGAATTGCTGAAATCATCAACTATAATTGGATGAAATCCTTTCTTTATCAAGTCTAAAACTGTGTGAGAGCCGATATATCCCGCTCCTCCAGGCACTAAAATTGTTTTCATAAAGACATCCTTCCCTTCTAAAATTTTCTGTTTTCATATTTAAGCAAATTTTAAAATTATCAAACTAACTGTGTAAATTAATTTTTTCCATAATTTCATCAAAAGTTTGAAACCCGTTCAAAGTTTCTGCAATTTTACCGTCTTTAAAAAGTAAAAGCATAGGCAGACCCCGTATTTTAAATTTTGCCCCAAACTCTGGATAATCATCAACATCAACTCTGACAATCTTGCAATCTGAACTATTAGCCACTTCAGCAAGAACCTTTTCAAGCATTTGACAAGGTCCGCACCAGATAGCATAAAAATCCACAAGAGTAAGCCCGGTTTGTGAAACTGTTTCATTTTCAAAGTCTTCTCCAGCATAATTGATGATATTGCTCATATAACTTCACCTCGATTTTTAAATTTATATTTTCTAATATTATACCAATTTTAGTTCATTTCTGCAATTTTAATTATTTGGAAATACCAGATTTTTATCCTTTGTTGGAAAAGTTTGTAATAAATTCGTTATTTAAACGAGATTTAGTATTAACATAAAAATAGAATAAAAAATTGATTTTCATTATTTGATAAGGTATTCTTGGGAAGAAAATTGAAAAAATTAATCATAAAAATATTTTGGTTATCAAAATAAAAATATTTAATTGTAAAAAGTTCAAAAACATTATATAATTAAATAAAAATAACGTGTGTTACAAGTTTTTGGAATATTTTTTTAATTAAAAAAATCAAGCTAAAAATTTAAAAATGCTGTGTTTACTGGAATTTTTATATTTTTATAAATGGCTAATATATGAATTAATAAAGGAGGTTTTATGTTTGAAAAATTTCGGGTGAAGAAGTTATCGAAAGTTGTGCAAACAGTTGTTACACACTTTTTTGAGCAAGTTACAAAAAAAGATTATTTTTCAACTTTTTCTAAAATAAGTTTTTTGAATATTGAAAACGTTGCTTTATTATATGAGAAAAATAAAAAAATTGTAATAAATAAAAGTGATGAATTTTTGAAAATGCTGGATAGACATATTTCAAATTCGGGGATTGATTTATCATTTTTGGAAAATGTTGATTTAAAAAGGCTGGTAGAAAATTTTGAGCGGCTTTGTGCCAACGGGTACATAAATTTTATTGAAAATGATATTAGAAAAAAAATAATTGAAAAAATAACAAAATTGATATATATATTGCCGAAGTTACATTTTTGCAATGTAATTCTGAATTATACTTCGGTAAGTGAAAAAAAGAAGATTAGCAGGGCTCCGCCGTATAATTTTTAAAGATAATCGCAGTTAATTATTTATAAAAATTATAAAATCGGAGGAAATTAAAGTGAATGAAATAAAGGAAATTAAAGAGGAAAATTCAGAAATTTCAAATAAAAAAAACAAAATAGAGGTAAAAGGGATAAAAATAGGGAAATATTTTATTGAAAAACCAATAGTTCAAGGCGGAATGGGTGTTGGAATAAGCTGGGACAGGCTTGCTGGGAATGTCGCAAAAAACGGATGTCTTGGAACAATAAGTGCAATTTGCACTGGGTACTACCAAAATATGAAATTTGTTAAAAAGGCTGTAAATGGGCGGCCTCTTGGAACGGAAAACACCTATAGCCGTGAAGCACTTTTTGAAATATTTAAAAATGCAAGAAAAATTTGTGGGGACAAGCCGCTTGCTTGCAATATTCTGCATGCGATAAATGATTATGGAAGAGTGGTGCAGGATGCACTTGAAGCAGGGGCAAATATTATTGTTACAGGAGCGGGACTTCCGCTGGAACTTCCGAAACTTGTAAAAGATTACCCAGATGTGGAAATCGTGCCAATAGTTTCATCAGCCAGAGCCTTGAAAATAATCTGTAAAAAATGGAAGGCGGCTGGGAAAATGCCGGGAGCAGTAATTGTGGAAGGACCAAAAAGCGGAGGACACCAAGGTGCCAAATACGAAGAACTGTTTGCTCCAGAGCATCAGCTGGAAGCAATTTTACCGCCTATTAAAGAGGAACGTGATAAATGGGGGGATTTTCCCATTATTGCGGCAGGAGGAATCTGGGATAGTAACGATATAAAAAATGTTATGGCGCTTGGAGCGGATGCTGTTCAGATGGGAACAAGGTTTATCGGTACTTACGAATGTGATGCAAGTGATGTGCTGAAACAAGTCCTGCTTGACTCAAAGGAAGAGGATATTGTAATTGTAAGTTCGCCAGTCGGCTATCCGGGGCGTGCCGTAAAAACAAACTTAATTCAAACATTGGAGCCTAATACAAAAAAAATACAATGTATAAGCAACTGCATATTCCCGTGTGAACGTGGAAAAGGTGCAAGAGCAGTAGGATATTGTATTGCCGACAGTCTTGGAGATGCTTATTTAGGCAGACTTCAAAGCGGATTGTTTTTCTCGGGAGCCAACGGCTGGAGATTGAAAGAACTTGTGCCTGTAAAGGATTTAATAGATGAACTTATGGCAGGAATTAGTTAGGATTACAGTGGATGATCAGGAACAAGGGGTAAATTCAAGTCCCCTTGTTTTCTACTTTTATTTGCATTCTAAGATTAAAAAGGAAATTAAAGTTTAAATAAGGCAATCGAAATGTTTTAATTGTTAAATTTAAGTTTTTTAGTAAAAGTCAAAATTTATTATAGGAAAAATTGTCTTTTATTAAAGAATTGAGATTATAAATTAAAAAATTGAGAATAAAAAATGGAGAGAGAAATGGCTAGAAATATAAGCATAAGGAGAGTAATAGATATTCTCCTGGATAAAAATGTCGATGAAACAGAGAAAAAGAAGAAAAAGTCAGCAAAAAAGCATCAGTCAATGAAGCCGATGACAAAAAATACTAAATTAAAGGAACTTAACGATTCAAGTCTTTTGTATGTTCCGCTTTTACAGCATATAGGAAGCCCGTCGATTCCAGTAGTGGAAATTGGTGATTACGTAAAAAAATATGAGAAAATAGGAGAAATTTCAGGCAGCATATCGGCTAATATACATTCGCCAGTGTCTGGGGATGTTGTTGATGTTGTTGAGCATTTTATTGCAAATGGAAATAAAGTAAAAACCGTTATTATTGCAAATGATTTTAAGAATAGTGAAGAAAGCCTTGTAAAAAGGGAACTTAGAGATTTGAAGCTAATAAAAAAAGATGAAATTTTTAAGATAATAAAAGAGGCTGGAATAGTCGGGCTTGGAGGGGTACAGTTTCCAACCCATATAAAATATGATATAAAATTTAGGAAAGTGGAAACGCTTATAATAAATGGGGCGGAATGTGAGCCGTATCTGACTTCTGATTATTCAGTTATGAAAAATTACACGAAGGAAATTTTCCGTGGGCTGAAAGTTATACAGAAATTGCTGAGCCCGAAGGAAATAGTAATTGGAATAGAAGAGGAAAATAGCGAGTTAGTCAAAGTATTTGAAGAAATGGGAGAAGAGGAAGAATTTGACTTGAAAATTCAGCTGTTACCGACAATTTATCCACAGGGGAGCGAACTGCAGCTGATAAACACCGTTACAGGCAAAAAAATCCGAAAAGGAGAACTGCCGCTGGAAAAAGGCGTAGTTGTGAGCAATGTAAGTACAGTAAAAGCGATTTATGATGCGTTTTTTGAAGGTAAACCGCTTATAGAGAGAGTTGTTACAGTTTCTGGGGAAGAAGCGAGAAATATAGGTAATTACAAAATAAAATTCGGGACGCCGCTTTATCATATTGTAAAAGAATTGGATATTCGGAATGAAGAAAAGGTTATTTTTGGCGGGCCTATGATGGGAATGGAAATTTTTGATTCACGAGTGCCTGTGATTAAAGGGACTTCTGGAATATTGTTTTTAAGCGCAGAAGAAATTGAAAGGAAAAACTGTATTTCTTGTGGTTATTGTGTGGAAGCCTGTCCAATGAACCTTATGCCTTTTGAGTTTGCAGATTATTATGAAAAGGGGAAATACGAACAGATGGTCGCAGCAAATATTCAGAACTGCATTGAATGCGGAGCGTGCGAATTTGTGTGTCCGTCCAGAGTTCCGCTAATAGAAAGCATAAAAACAGGAAAAGCAATCTTGTCGGAAATGGAGGAGAGTAAGTGATGACAGATGAAAAATCGTTGCTGGAAGAAATACTGGATGTAAAAAACAAGAAAATTAAAAATGGGCTTTTAGAGAGTGATGATACAGTTTCAAATTCAGAAAATGAAAGATTATGGGGAAAAAGAAAGATTAGCCAGTCAAGTTTGAATAATAGCGGAAAAATAATAAAACTGGAAAAAACACGGAATGAGAAATTAAAAAGAGGAACAATTGAAAAAGAAGAAAATAAAAAAGTAAAAAATGAGGAAAAGCAAAATATAAAGGCAATCGTAAGTGCAAATACAAGTAAATCAAAATTACAGGAAAAATCAAATGCAACGAATGAAAAAAATTTAGAGAAACAGGATGAAAAGCTTAAACGAAAAAAAATAATAAGAAACTTTTTTAAAAAAAGACAAAAGACAAAAATTTCATTTACTCCATTCGTGCGAACAGATGTTGAAGTGAGAGACGTTATGAAAGATGTAATTATAGCCTTATTTCCAGCTATAATTGCGGCTGGGATCGTTTATGGGCTAACAGCCCTCCTAGTAATAGCGGTTTCGGTTTTATCAGCAGCAGTAACTGAAAAGCTGTTTTCAGGAATATTTTTGAATGACAAGAATTCCACACACGATTTATCGGCAGTTATAACTGGAATTTTGCTGGCTTTGACGTTAGCGCCGCTGACTCCATTGCCAGTTGCCGCTTTTGGGGCGAGCATGGCTATAATTTTTGGGAAGCTGATGTATGGGGGGATTGGGAAAAATGTGCTTAATCCGGCGGTAGTAGGACGTGAATTTATGATAGTTTTTTTTCCAGCGGTAATGTCCTCTGGAACAATCTGGTTTAGTCAGGAAGCACTAAGATTATCAAAAATAAATTTCTTTGTAAATTTTCAGAAAACACCGCTTATGAGCTATTTAGATGAACTATTGCTAACTTCTTCAGGTTCGTTAGGTTCATATTCTGTATTTGCATTAGTTCTGGGAGGGTTGTACTTATTACTAAAGAACCGCATTTCATGGCACATTCCAGTAACTTTGCTTGTTACATCGTTTATTGCTACAATGTTTTTAAAAGGTGGAATTTCTGTTTCAACGGGAGGACTTTTGCTAACAGGAATATTTATGGCGACTGATATGCCGACAAGTCCAGCATTTGCAGGCGGAAAGATTTATTATGGAATAATGATGGGTATTGTAATTGCGCTTCTGTCAGTGCTTGGAATAAAAAATGAAACGTTATCGTATGTACTGTTAATCCTAAATCCATTTACGAGATTTATAAATAAGGTGTTCCGTCCAGTTGTATTTGGGTACGATGTGAAAGAAGAAGCGGGGAAACAGATTGGAAAAGGAATATTGCTTACGCTGGGAATACTTGCTTTTGCACTAATTTTTATAGGATTACATAAAATAGGAGCTATTCCATATCTAGTTTATTTATATATTTTAGTATTAACACTGAGATTAATAAGAAACGACAGAAATAAAAACAGAAAATTCAAATAAAAAAAGGAAATTAGTCAAATAACTGGCTTAATTTCCTGAAAAATAAATTTGTGCAAGGATAATAAAAATAAAAATCCTTGCATTTTTTTAAAAAATAATACTTGTCTTTTCCTTTTCAAAAATCAAATTTTTTTCAATTTTCTCATCCGCATCTTCCATAAAATCAATAAAGCATTTCTGATTTTCATATTTATGATTCAATATTTTCAATTTATCCTTAGTTTCAGATCCAAGATGGTTGTCCTCCTTTAAAATATTCCGTACATCCTGATTCAGCACAAGCACTTCATTTATTGAAATTCTGCCGCTGTATCCGCTGGAACATTCATCACAGCCTTTTCCCATACATTTCTGGCATTTTTTACCAACGAGCCGCTGTCCAATTACCCCAATTAATGAATCTAGTATCAAATATTTCGGAATGCCCATATCCATTAGCCTAATTAATGTGGAAACTGCATCGTTTGTGTGAATTGTGGAAATTACGAGATGTCCTGTTAATGCTGCCCTTACAGCGATTTCTGCAGTAACTTCGTCCCTGATTTCTGAAATTACGATAATATCAGGATCATTTCTTAATGTGGCTTTCAGCACTTCGGCAAATGTTACTCCGATATTCTGGTTTACCTGTATCTGAACAATTCCGTCGATTTTGCTTTCAACAGGATCTTCCACAGTTATAATTTTTTTTCTTCCGTCATTTAACATATTTATTAAGGATTTTAAAGTCGTAGATTTTCCAGAGCCTGTTGGTCCGCTCACGAGTATCATTCCGTATTTCCTAGTTAAAATTTCATCTAACATTGCTATGCTTTGATTTGAAAATCCCAGTGTTTCAAGGCTTATATCTTCCAGATAGTTTTCCAGAATACGTAAAACTACGCTTTCTCCACCAATTGTCGGCATATAGGCGGCTCTTATGTCGTAACGCTTGTTAAGATTTTTTATATTCAATAAAAAAGAAAAGCTGCCATCTTGCGGCTTTCTTTTCTCTGCAACATTCATTCCCGCCAAAATTTTTATTCTGGCAATAATTTCTGTAATATTTTTTTCAAGAATCTTTTTATTTACAGATTCATATAATTTCTGGCTTTCTTTAAGGTATCCGTCAACACGGTATTTTATTTCCATTCCTTCCAGCAAGTCAAATTTTATGTGAATATCGCTGGCACGCTCCCTAAATCCTGTTTTTACAATTTCATTTAGATAAGAAACTGTGTCGTTTGATAACATATTATTTTTTTTATTATCAGAAATATCCTTCAGTTTTACTTTTTCAGTTATTTTTTCATTCATTGTCCTCAATTTTCCTTCCCAATTTTATATTTTTTAGTGTATTTATTTTTAATTATTTCTTTTTTACGCTTCCGGCATTAAATTCTTCCAGCACTAATTCTGTCTGTTTTTTCAATGTTTTAAACAATGCCTTCTTAATTAAATTGTACCATTTCAAAGTGGCACGTTGAGCGTCAATCCCCTTTAATGTTTCCTTTAGCTGCAATTTAAAAAAGTCAACTTCTTCATAAGAAAGTTTTACGTTTTTAGTTTTTTCCTTTTTATTTGCCTTTGTTATTTTTACTTCATTTTCCAAATATTTGAAGAAACTAAATACATTTGGCAGCTGTTTTTCATACTGGATCATCATTTTTCTCATTTCCTCGATCATTCTTGTCAAATAACTTCTTGACATTTTAGAAAATGTAACATTGACTTTTCTTTTTCCCTTTCCAATTTTCTGTACAATCTGCTGCATTTTAGCCTGCGATTTTGCATTTATTAAATCCATGTTGCTTACTGTGTTAGGATTTACCATTTTTGCCATAAAAGCTCCTTTCTGTTTTATTATTTCTATATTTATAGCAATTTATCTTAAAACTAAAATAAAAAACTATTTTTTACTTGCTCATATTAAAATTGTTTAACTTTAATAGTTTAATTCAGTGTAGTTATTTAAAATTTTCCATTATTTCTGTAAATGAAACATTACCTTCCCTCAATAACGAGAATTTTCCATTTTCATATTTCACAATTGTAGAGGGGTTGCCTGTCAATTCCGTATTTTCATTTTGAACGACGGCATCCACATTTTTTAACAGTTCTTTACTCAGGCTTTTAGCCTTGGTAACAGCATTTTCACCTGAGATATTTGCACTTGTGGTTAATAAAACGCCTCCAGATTTTTTTATTATTTCCAGGGCAGTTTTGTTTTTTGGAATGCGAATTCCGATTGTTTCCATATTTTTGTCAAAATTTTTTGTGAAATTCTGATTTGCCTGAAAGATGACAGTTAGTTCTCCTGGCCAGTATTTTTCAAGGATATTTTCAATTTTTTTCATATTTTCATCGGTTTCATCTATTAATTCTGACAAAATTTTTTTATCGCTGATTAATGCAATTATTTTTTTTGAAAAATCCCTTTTTTTTATTTTATAAATTTTTTCCACATATTTTTTTTCTGGAAGAGTGCCTATCCCGTAAACAGTGTCCGTTGGAAATATGGCAACTCCTCCCTTTTTTAAAATATTTACTGCATTTTGAATTTTAGTCATCGTTACCATCATCAACCGGCATTTCAAATAAGTCGCTTATTGGATTATTTGTAGCAATTCTTTTTATTATTTCCGCCAACATTTTACTTGTTGATAAAATTTTCAATTTGTCGAATTTTCTGTCTTCAGGCAATTGGATTGTGTCAGTTACCACAACTTCTGTAAAGGCTGAGTTTTTTAATCTTTCGATTGCAGGATCTGAGAATACGGCGTGTGTAGCACATGCGTAAACTTCCGATGCTCCTTTGTCAATCAGAGCCTGCGCCGCATTGCAAATTGTTCCTGCCGTGTCAATCATGTCGTCAATTAAAATGGCTTTTTTCCCTTTTATATCTCCAATAATGTTCATAACTTCCGAAACATTTGCCTTCGCACGTCTTTTGTCAATTATTGCAAGCGGTGTATGAAGCCAGTTTGCAAGCCCTCTTGCTCTTTTTACGCCTCCAACGTCAGGTGAAACAACAACAGTATCTTCCGGGTGGAATCCATATTTTATAAAGTGTTTAGCCAAAATTGGCAATGCTTCCATATGATCCACTGGAATGTCAAAAAATCCTTGAATTTGTCTTGCATGTAAATCCATTGTAACTACTCTTGTAGCTCCTGCAACAGTAAGCAGGTTTGCAACAAGTTTTGATGTGATTGGCTCACGCGGACTTGCCTTTCTGTCCTGCCTTGCATATCCGTAATAAGGAATTATCGCAATAATTTCTCTGGCTGATGATCTTTTAATCGCATCAATAAAAACTAAAAGCTCCATAATACTTTCATTTACAGGTTTTGAAGTAGATTGGATGATAAACACCTTGCATCCACGTACACTTTCATTTGACTTTGCAAAAGTTTCTCCATCAGCAAATCTTACAATTTCAGCAGATGATAAATCCATATCCAAATATTTTGCAATTTTTTGCGCTAAAACTTCACTTGATGTTCCTGCAAATATTCTTATTCTGCTCTTGTCTTCCTTGGTTAATGTTATCATTTCATTTCCCTTTCTCTCTATATTTTGAATTTTTATTAAAGCATTTTTATTTTCCATTAAATTATAAGGTATTAAATTTACATAATAAATGTTTTATAACATTTTCTGATTTTTTGACATTTTTCCAAATGTTTTACTTGTTTTTTTCTTTATTTACTTGTCTTGCCCTTCCAAATGCAAGCGTTTCATCAGGAATATCCTTTGTGATGACAGAACCTGCAGCTGTTAAGACTTTAGCCCCGATTTCCACAGGTGCTACAATTATTGAATTGCTTCCAATAAAGGCATTTTTTCCAATTTTTGTCTTATGTTTATTTTTTCCGTCATAGTTGCAAGTAATTGTCCCTGCGCCAATATTTGTATCTTCCCCGATTTCAGCATCTCCGATATAAGTCAAATGCCCTGTTTTTACACCTTTTTCAAGCGTAGCATTTTTTATTTCCACAAAGTTTCCCACATGTACAGTCTGTTTTAAATGCGCCTTTGGACGTAAATGTGCAAACGGCCCAACAGTTACTCCTTCTTCAAGAGTAGATTTTTCGACAACAGAAGCCTCTATTTTCACATTATCAGCAATTACAGAATTTTCAATTCTTGTATTTCCCAGGATTTCACAGTTTTTTCCGATTTTTGTATTTCCTTGAATTGTAACATTTGGATAAATTATAGTATCTTGCCCAATTTCAACGCTATCTTCAATATAAGTTGCATCTGGATCAATTAGAATTACGCCATTGTCCATAAGTTCAGTATTTTTTCTATTTCTTGAAATTTTACTTGCCTGTGCCAACTGGGCTTTTGAGTTTACTCCTAAGATTTCATCTTCATCTTCAATTTGAAAGCTGTCAACTTTATAGCCTTCTGTTGATAAAATTTTTATGGCGTCTGTTAAATAATACTCACCTTTTGAGTTATTATTGTCAATTTTTTCAATTGCATAGAGCAAACTTTCTTTCTTAAAGATATATACGCCTGTATTAATTTCATCTATCTTTCTCTCGTCTTCATTCGCTTCCTTTTCTTCGACAATATTTGAAATTGTGCCATTTTCTTTAACAATTCGTCCGTATCCGAATGGGTTTTTAACTTTACATGAAAGCACAATGCAGTCAAGATTTTTTTCCTTAAATACTTTTTTCAGTTCTTCCAATGTTTTTTCTTTTAATAATGGTGTATCACCATAAGTGATAAGGACATCTTCATCATATTCCTTAATTTTATCCTTTGCAATCAAAATTGCATGACCTGTCCCAAGTTGCTGTTCCTGCGTAACATAAGCGATATTTCCCATTTCAGCCAGAACATCCTCTTTTTTATGCCCTAGAATAAAAATATTTTTTTCATTCCCAATATTTTCAAGCACGCTCACAACTCTTTTAATCATCGGAATACCATTCACCTTGTGTAAAACCTTTGATTGATCGGACTTCATACGAGTCCCTTTTCCCGCCGCCAAAATTAACGAAATCATCATTCCTCCTTCAATTCAATAATCAACAATAAAACATTTGTCTTTAATTTACTCAAGCTATAAAAAAATATAGTGTTTAAAAAAACTCAAATTTTTGAGCCTAACATTAAAATTATTTTACAAGTTAATTATATCAATTTTTTCTGATTTATTCAAATATTATGGAAAAGTTTTTTATTTGTTAAAATGTATTGCAAAAAACTTTAAATTTAACGAGATGTAACCTTATGCATAACAATAATCTGTTATATATAAAATATGAATATCTAAATAATTTATATTCAACGTTTTAATAAATTGTAAATTTTTATCCAATACTTTTAATTGTAGTCTTTTATTTTCCAATTTTGTTACTATCCCAACTTTACTGTCTTCAAAATCTTCATTGTCAATAAAAATAAATAACTTATTTTTCTGACAAATTTTTAAAATTGAAAGATAATCTAGTTTGTTAATGTTTTCAAAATATTTATTTAAGTTTATTTTTTCAATATACTTAATCTCAGTAAATGGTTTAGATATTTCTTCAATAAATTCTTTTTGGATAACTGTTACAAATTTTTCAGCTGCAAAATCAGGAATTTCTTTTAAAACTAAAAAATTTTCGTTTTCCATAACAATATTTCCAATATAAGTTTTTCCAGCAAATAATTTAATTTTATGAATCTCAAAATTTTTATTTATCTTTTTTCTATCAAAAAATTTTATCAGCCGAATATAGTCTTTAAAAATAATTTCTTTAGAAGTTACATTCAAATTGTAATCCAATATTTCCAAAAAATATTTTTCGCCAACTTTTTTAGTAATATAGCAAATTTCTGTTGTTTCATCTTTTAAATGCAGAAAAACTAATGTTTTATTTTTTATAATATTTTCTAAAATATCATCAATGAAGTTTAAATTCTCTTTATACAACCATTTATAGCTGCTTTCTGTCTTATCTAATAAGTTAGTTCCTAAATTTTTTATATAGTCTGAATCAAAAATAATTCTTTGAATTTTATTAATTTGATAAATTTTCATTCCATCTTCATTATTTTGAGTATCATAAGACTTTAAAAGCAAGTAATTGTCCCAAATTTTTAGAATATTTCCAACAGAAAATCCATCAGTATCAAATCTGTAAATTCCAATTTTATCTTTATTTTTTAAATTTAATAAAAATTCTTTCATTTTTTCTCCATCAAAATATTTATTATTTATATATGTTCAATAATTTGAGTTTTTTATTTATTTTATTGTAATTTTAAATACATACAGTTTTTAGACAAATCAATTATTTATTTTTTTCCTCAATTTCAGTATCACTCTCATTATAATTCAAATGAATCCTTAAAGCCTCGAGAGAAATCTGTATTTCCAGAAGAGAAAACAGCAGTGAAATTATAAGCAACACCAGACTTGCTGCAAAACTGATTTTCCCAACAAAATCTACCTGAAAAAATAGAAATAACATCGAAATAGCACACATTAATAAACTTGAAACTCCGAAATACTGCATCTTCTTAATATAATTCAATCTTTTTCTCAAATTTTTAACCTGATAAAATTCATGCTCCACTTCCCCACTCGAATCCATCTGTCTTACAATCGCTGTAAGAGCCAGAAATCTGTTAGTGTATGCCAGCAAAAGAAGAGATACCGTAGGAAAAAGAACTGCAGGCGTAGTTATTTCCAAAGTCATATTTTTCACCATCCTTTTAAATTTTTATAGTAAATTTGTTTAATAATTAAAATTTCAATATTGTGTTTTATTTTAATTATAATTGAAATTATTAAAAAATGTAAAATAAAAACGCAAGGACTGTAAGTCTGCCCTTGCTTAAAATAATTTTATTTATTAAGATTAAAAGGAATCTGGTGACGATAATACATTTAAGTCCTTGTCTATTTCAAATATTAAAGGTTTTCCTGTTGTTAAGTTCAGTTTTAAAATATCATCATCGGAAATATTTAATAAATATTTTATCAAAGCTCGTAAACTGTTTCCGTGAGCTGCCACAATAACGTTCTTTCCTTCCTGCAAACTTTTAGAAATATGTGAATGCCAATATGGTAAAACTCTTGCAATTGTATCTTTCAGGCTTTCTCCTAGCGGCGCTTCGGAATCAGACAAGCCAGCATATCTTCTGTCCGCCTTTGGATAATATTCACTTGATTTGTCTATTGCAGGCGGAGCAACGTCAAAACTTCTTCTCCAGATAAGGACTTGCTCGTCACCGTATTTCTTGGCAGTTTCAGCTTTGTTTAAGCCTTGTAATGCTCCATAATGACGCTCATTCAATCTCCAAGATTTGTAGACTGGAATGTACAGCTCATCCAGTTCTTCCAGAACATAGTTTAAAGTTTTAATAGCTCTCTTTAAATAAGACGTATAGGCGACATCAAAAACTAATCCCATTTCCTTTAATGCTTTACCGCCAGCCTTTGCCTCTTCAATTCCTTTTGGACTTAAATCCACATCTTTCCATCCTGTAAATTTGTTTTCTAGATTCCATTGGCTTTCACCATGTCGAATTAATACTAGTTTCATTGTTTCCTCCTCCTGATAAAGCCCCAGTTGAACTAATAAAAAGCGGCTTTATTTTACTATTTTGTTTCAGTTTCTATAACTGTTTCTGTAACAGCTGTAGTTGTAGATAGCTCTTTTTCAGCGATTAAATCTTCAAGATGTTCTTTTGTTGCCATTAATTCTTCAAGATTCATGTTATCATAAGTCGCTTCCGAAGATGTTTTTATGTTTATCCCTTGTTTTCTTAAAAAACTGTCAACTTTATTTTGATTTTTTTTATACAGGTAGTAGCCTGCTGCCACAGTTCCTACTCCAATTGCTGCGCCTACCAAGTGTTCCTTTTTAATGTTTCCGAATTTTATCATTTTTTTATACCTCCAAATTTTCATTTATTATTATTTTTATTTACTGTAAATCTATATATTTATCATCCGATTCATTACCCATCCTGTTGTTAAAAAATATATGATCTATCAAGTCGCTTAAGTTTTCAATAGAATTATCGTTTTTTACGTCAACGACATAATGAAATTTTCCATTATTGGCTTTTAGACGATAAATTCTCACTTCCTTGTTTGAAAAGTTATTCAGTACGAGATGCCGTCCAAAAGTTGTAAGCCACATAAGCGCTATCGCTGTAACCGATCTGTTTGCCATGTAAGATTTGAGCAAGTACAATGCAGGCAGTATTTCAATGTCAAAAAATCCTTTGCGCTGTGTTTCCCTGTAAGCATGCTCTATAATTGCTGCGGTTGTCAGTCCTGCTGTAAAGTTGTTTATGTCTATCTGTAATTTTTCAACTTTGCTTTTGCCAAGCCCATACAGGAAAGAGAGCAATATTGCGGCTCCAGAATAAACAGACAGTGAATCTACTGATTTTTCCTCAAAATCTTCGACAAGTCTTACTGAAATCATATTATGCTCAACCGACAGGGCGGTTGCAGTTCGGTAAATTATTTCATCTATTGAAATTTCCTCGGGTTCAAATGTAATAAGTAAAGTATTTATAATTTTGTTATATCGCAAGGCTGTATTTTTTGTTTCTACTTCTATCGTTTCAAAAAATTTTTTCTGGTTAATAATGCCATGTGAGATTTTGAATCTGACACGGTTTGGTAATTTATGCAGTATTGTTAAGGTTAGTTTTTTCATAATTTATTCAAACTCCTTCAAAATTATACTAAAAAATACAAAAATTCCTATTTATTAACATCATATTTTAATAGACGCAATGAATTTCCAACTACTAAAATCGTTATTGAATTATGTAAGATTGAGCTGTATATTGCAGGCAGAAGCCCTGTTGCGCCTAACACAAGGGCAAAGCTGTTTATCCCTATTGCCATTGCAAAATTCTGTTTTATTATTTTTACAGTGCTTTTGGCTAAACCTACCACACCCGGTATTAGTAGCGGATCATCAGAAGTTATTGTAACATCGGCAGCTTCCATTGCAATATCTGTTCGTGAACTTCCCAGAGCTATTCCCACATTTGCGTAGGAAAGGGCAGGAGCATCGTTTATTCCGTCACCTATCATAATAACTTTTGAACCGATTGAACGGAATTTTAAAATATCTTTAGCCTTGTCCTCAGGCAGCAGTTCAGATTCGTATCTGTCCATCGACATTCTTGAAGCAATGGTTTCAGCCTGCTGTCTTAAATCTCCTGTTAGCAGCACAATATCGTCTATTCCTTGATTTCTTAGTCGATTCATTGCCTTTTTTATATTTTCCCTAGGAGGATCTGAAACGCCGATAACACCTATTAAATCACTGTTTTTAGCCACATAAATTACAATTTCCCCGCGATTTTGCATTCCTTTGACTATATCACCTGCCATTTTAAGTGAAATATCATTTTCTTCCATATATTTCTGGCTTCCCACACGGATAATATCCTTATTTACAAAAGTTTCTATTCCTCTTGCCACTTTGACAACGGATTCCTTATGTTTTGGGATTTTTAATCCTCTATTTTTAATTTCATTCAAAATTGCGCTTGCCAATGGATGTGATGAAGTTTCTTCAGCTGCGGAAGCCAGTGCGAGCATTCTGTTATCCTTCATATTTTTTCCAAAAGTTTTTAACGTTTGAATTTTAGGTTTTCCTTCTGTAATTGTACCTGTTTTGTCAAATATCACTGTGTCAGATTTTGAAAGTTCTTCCAGATAGTTGCTTCCTTTGATTAGGATACCATTTTTAGCCGCTGTATTAATTGAAGCTGAAAATGCTGTTGCCGTTGATAGCCTTATTCCGCATGAATAGTCGATCACAAGCATGCTGAGGGCTTTTTGCAAGTTTCTGGTTGAAACGTAGACAATTCCAGCAAGTAAGAAGTTTAGCGGGATTAACTGTGCGGAAAATGTATCGGCATAAGATTGAATGTCAGCTTTATTAAAGGAGGCATCTTCCACTAATTTTATAATTCTGGAAGCTGTCCTGTCATCTCCGACTTTTTCAGCTTTTACAGTAATATTTCCGTTTTTTAAAAGTGTTCCTGCAAAAACTTCTTCCCCAATCCTTTTGGTGACAGGCATATATTCCCCTGTAATTGGTGACTGATCAATTATTGCCTCGCCTTTTTCAATTATTCCGTCTACACTTATTTTTTCCCCAGTCTGAACAAGTATCAAATCTCCCTTGCTAATTTCTTCAATTGGAACTTTTCTGGCTGTTTCCGCATCATCAGACTGTTTCCAGACATAGCTTTCCCCAACGCTTAACATATCTTTAATTACGCCACGTGTTTTTTTCATTGTATAAACAGTCAGCAGTTCCGCAAATCTTTCTAAAATCATAATTGTCAAAGCTGTGCGTTCGCTTCCTAAGATAATGCTGCTGACAATAGCTGTGGAGCTTAGTGTATCTGCATTAGGACGCTTATTCTGAATCAAGGAGTAAATTCCATTTTTTAAAACAGGCAGGGCTAAGGAAACTGTTGACAAAGTCTTGTAGTTGAATAGCCTTCTAATTCCTGTTAATTTTGTCTTTGGATTTGGCAGCAGAAGTAACAGCGCAGCGGCGCCAATGTTTTTTATAATTTTCCTTGGAGATTCTTCCTGCAGGCGTCTTTCAATCACGTATTTGTTTGATACCTGTCTTTTCTCATTTTTATATATGTCTACCAGATATGTATTTAATGTATTTTGAATCAAGGATATCAGATTTTCGCCAGTTAATGAGAAATTGTCAAAATAAACAAGAATAGTACCTGTGATATTTGAAATTTCGACACTTTGGATATAATGAACCTGCATCAGCTGCTTTGTTATTTCTTCCTTATGAACTCCAAGATATTTCAAAGCCCTTGATTTTATTCTGATTCTTCCACGAATTTCGTGTAGAATCTCGCAATCCAGCAAATAGTTCTTATTTAACATAGAATTCCCTTTCTTTTCTTTTATTTTTGCAATAATTAAAGTTCTTTAATTATGTTATAAAAAGTATCCAAGTTATCTTCTATTTCCTTCAAGGATTTATTTTCATATAATTCGGAATGATTAATCACCGTTTTCCAGACTTTATTCAGCCAGTCCAGTATCTGTTTTTCTGAAATCAGCCTTATATCATAATAAAGCAGAATTTTATTTGTTATATATGAATACTCAATACTTTTTATACCTTTTTTTGATAAAATAAGTTCTGTAACCTGATAATCATATTTTTTTAATTCTTCCGGAATATCTGATAAATTTGGGACAGAAAGCCTTAATCTGCCAGGAATACTGTGTACAACCTTTATTTGGTTAAACATCAGATATGTAGCCTTAAATAAATTTTCCAACATTATTTTCTTTTCCCTTCTGATAAAAAAATAAAAGCCCACCACAATAAAGTGGCTCCTGCAGGCAATTCTGGAATTTTTCTTAATTTTTTAATTCCATAAAAAGCAAAAATCCCTGCAACTGCTGTCTTTAAGTCCAGATAACCTTTACTTTTATTGTAAATAGCCATATCCACCGCTTCAAATGTTTGTTTTAACAATATTTTTATTTTTCCAGGTTTATTTTTTAAAGCTTCTTTTTCCAGATGGAGTAATTTTATAACAATTAAATATAAAAACGAACTCTCGATAATTTTTTCATCAAAATAAATCAAGATGCTTCCAGTAATAGTATTGACTTTCACTGAATATATCCCAGGTAATTGCCGTGTATTATTTAAAAATTCCTGCTCCAGTTCCAGGTTCTCCTTTAACGCATCTGTTTGAAGCCTCAAACGTCCATTCTGGTAATGCTTTACCTGAATAACGCCATAAAAATTTTGCAGCATAACTGACTCCTTAAATATTTTTATAATTTATTATATACCTTTTTATTTTAAATTACAAGAATATAATCAAATTAAATAAAATGAATGTTAAAAAATAGTTTTACCAAAAAAATAAGGGCATTTTGGCACGCCCTTATTTTATGAAAAATGGAAATTTTAAAATTCATATTCCCCGTTCCACGTAATGAACAGTTTAACAAGCTCTTCCGCTACTTTTTTGTTTCTAATGTTAATGTCTTCAAAAGTCCAGTCAGTCTTATCTGCTGGAATCAATTCCCTTACATATTTAATTTTAGATTTTTTATAACTTGCTTTCTTTTTGTCAAAAAAGTTTTCTGAAGCCTTAATTGACAGTTTTTTCTCAAAAGGAATCTTATTTCCAATGTAGTTTATATACTCTTTAACCTGCTTGTTTTCTATGCTTTCTGAGAAACGGTTGCTCCATTTTTGTGGTAAAATGTATTCAATTTCCCATTTTTCAGGCAAAAGTTCATCCTGATTATTATAGACAACCATTTTCAAGATCATACGCACAAGATTTTTGTTAGGCGTTTTTACTTTTTCCTGAAGTACAGAAATTGGAATGTTTTTGAATGCGATTTTTGGTGAAATATTATCGATTATGTCTACATTTAATTTTAGAATATCAGATTTTACAGCTGAAACGCTTGGTGTTACAAGATAATTTGCAGTTAATTCCAAAAACAGCTTTCGCAAAAATTTCAAGAAATATGTTTCAAAGTTTTCTTTATCGCCATGAGCCAGATAGTATACAACAACAGGATATTTCCAAGATTCATTCGGATAAGCCGACAAAGTGTCTAAAATTTTAATAATCTGGATATTTTCCGTCCAAGGTTTTTCGTCAATTGACTCACGTCTGTTCATAACAACCCATAAATCCAGAATTTGATCCAAATTTTTTAATAAATTTGATTTATAAAGTCGTGCAAATCCGCCTTTCGAATAAAAACGCCTCAGTCCAAGAGTCATAGTCGCCATATCCTTTTCCGCAGCCCTTAAATAGAACATGTAATAATAAAACAGCTGCTTTACATTTTCTTTGGCATAAATTGCCCGTTCACTCAGATTTTTCCATTGCTTTATAAACATTTTCTTGTATTCTTTTTTTATTCGGTTATACATTTTTGCCTTAAAAATGTCGGCTTCAGAAAGAGGCAGCCCTCTGTCATTCAATGTTGAAAATACACTTAAGGCATCGTCCTGCGAATCTGTCTTTATCGGGAAAATAACTGCCCTGTTTAAAGTGTAGTAAATAAACTCCAGCATTAATGTCGGACTTAATTCACAAAGCTTGTCGAATAGCTTTTGAAATAAAATGTAGTTTTTGGAATAATTGTCAGTGGCTTTAGGATCAGCAGCGCCTGTTTCCAAAATATTCTGTAAAATTTTATTCCCTTCATTGTCAATAACTCTTGAATTAATTAGTACACTTGTGTAGTCAACTTCTCCAGTAAGTTTTTCCTGCTTCCATAATGCTGGCTGAATCTGTCTTATAAAATTTTCCTGTTCCACAGTTTTTTTCTCATAGGAAGTCAATTTTGTATAAATTGCCCGCAAAAGCAGGAAGAGGGAAGTTATTCTCTGCTGCCCGTCAATAATTTCCTGCTCCCCATCTTCATTTTCATAAGAAACAATACTTCCCAAAAAATATGTTCCTTCTATGTTATTGCTTTTTTTAGTTTCACTTTCTGTAAATTCCAGTAAATCATAAAATAACGTCTTAGTTTCATTTTCAGTCCAGGAATATGGCCTTTGATATTCAGGTATTAAGAACGTCTGATCTTTACCGCTTTCGAGCAGCTGCTTTATACTTTGCTTATTTACTTGTATTGTTGCAACCATAACGCCGTTGCCAAAAATCTATAAAAACATGTTTTCAAGTTTTTCTATATTCTTAGTTTTTATATATTGGCAACTTCCTCCTTTCACAATTTTATTTTTTTCGTATTTATTGCTTGCTTTAGTTTTTTCTCTTGAGTTTCTGTCGGATAAATTCTAATTTTTTTGGACAATATCATCTTCCATCAACTCCTTAATTTATATGATATTCTGTTCTATAATATATATTTCAATAGCCCCTCCTCATTTCTTTATTTCTTTATTTACAAATTATACACTATTTTCAGGCTATTTTTCAACTATAAAATTTTTTCCCATAGTAATAATACATAAAATAGGGCTTAAAAGTTATAGTAAGTGATTTTGTCCTTGTTTAGTTTGGTTTTTAAGGAGTTAATGGCTATAATTTCAGTGCTTGCAATTATTTTTTAAATATGTTATAATCAAAATGATAAAAATTCATATAAAAAATAAAAAAATAAAATAATGGAGGAAAAATTAAAATGGCAAAAGCTAAATTTGAAAGAAGCAAACCACACGTAAACGTAGGAACAATCGGACACGTAGATCACGGAAAAACTACTTTGACAGCGGCGATCTCAAAAGTGCTGTCTGACAAGGGGCTGGCTGAAAAAGTTGATTTTGAAAATATCGATCAGGCTCCTGAAGAAAGAGAAAGAGGAATTACAATCAACACAGCGCACATTGAGTACGAAACAGATAAAAGACACTATGCCCACGTTGACTGCCCAGGCCATGCGGACTATGTAAAGAACATGATTACAGGGGCGGCGCAAATGGACGGAGCAATCCTGGTAGTATCAGCGGCTGACGGGCCAATGCCTCAAACAAGAGAACATATCCTGCTTGCAAGACAAGTAGGGGTGCCTTACATTGTAGTATTCTTAAACAAAGTTGACATGGTAGACGATGACGAGTTATTAGAGCTGGTTGAAATGGAAGTAAGGGAACTGCTTAATGAATATGATTTCCCAGGAGATGACGTTCCAATAATAGCTGGATCAGCATTAGGGGCATTAAATGGTGAAGCAAAATGGGTAGAAAAGATTATGGAATTGATGGATGCAGTTGACGAATATATCCCGACACCAGAAAGACCGGTTGACCAACCATTCCTTATGCCAATTGAAGATGTATTTACAATTACAGGAAGAGGGACAGTAGTAACAGGAAGAGTGGAAAGAGGAGTAATCAAGGTTGGTGAAGAAGTGGAAATCGTAGGAATCAAGCCGACTTCAAGAACAACTGTAACAGGAGTGGAAATGTTCAGAAAACTGTTGGATTCAGGACAGGCTGGAGACAATATTGGAGCATTGTTAAGAGGAACTAAGAAAGAAGAAGTAGAAAGAGGACAAGTGCTTGCTAAACCAGGAACAATCACTCCACATACAGGATTCAAGTCAGAAGTATACGTGCTTACAAAAGATGAAGGAGGAAGACATACACCATTCTTTACAGGATACAAGCCACAATTCTATTTCAGAACTACTGACATCACAGGAGAAGTAAACTTGCCAGAAGGTGTGGAAATGGTAATGCCTGGAGATAACATTGAAATGACAGTGGAATTAATTCACCCAATCGCAATGGAAGAAGGATTGAGATTTGCGATAAGAGAAGGTGGAAGAACAGTAGCTTCAGGAGTAGTAGCAACTATTATTAAATAGTTTTCTGTAAAAAACTTTCCTGAAATATAAAAGTAAAAATATATATTTTATAGTTTTATAATTTTTTAAAAAAATAAGATGTTTATAATTAAAATATAACTAATGATAGCACTTAATTAAATTATTAAAATTTTTTTTGGATTTATTTATGGTGCTATTGTTTTTTTTCAGTTTATAAGGTATAATATTTATGAGAATTTATAGAAATATTACGCTTTATGTTATCTATAAATATTTGATATTGAAAATATTTATATATCTTAGATTAAGGTGCATTTTGAAAGAAGTGTTTCAGTACTAAAGTTGTATTTGTTTTTATTGAAATTTTTGCTTAATTTAAAGTAGATATACTGTGATACCAAAGTATTTAATTTGATTTTTAAATTTTTTTTGACTTTATTATTGAATAAATTGCCTTTTTTTAAAAAAAACTTTACAAATTCATATTATTGTGCTAAAATTAACTGTGAATTGTTAAGATATATTTGTTAAAATTATTTTTAGGAGGAAAAACAATGAAAAAAGTATTAGGAGTATTAGCATTAGCATTAAGCGTATCTAATCTTGCCTTAGCTGATCAAGATCAAGATACATTAAAAGAAATTCATTTCTCTAGTGAACTTAGACAAAGTTATACAGACAAAAAATCAAATACAGGAAATGGATTAGGAATTGCAGGATTCAAAGGGGACAACAAAGAAAGAACTAGATGGAGAAACATTTTTGGTGGAGATTTACATTTAGTAGATGAAGGAGACTTAGGATTAAGATTTGAGTTCCAAAATGATCAAGACAGATCTAAAAATAAATTTGATTATGAAAATAAAGTAGGAACAAAAGGAACTTATGACAAAGCTCAAACTTGGGAAAATGATATTGCATTATACAGAGATATTACATTAGGTTCTTGGACTAATAAATGGGATTTAGGATGGAAATATAAATCTACAAGTGGAAGAGGAAGATATTCTGGACACAGAGGAACATCAAATGAAATTTATGTAGGACCTACATTTGGAATTGATTTCTTTGGACAAAGCTTCAAAGGAAAAGCTCAATTCGTATATTTTGATGAATCAGGAAACAAAGATGCTGATAATGCATGGTCTGGAAAAGAATTCAGAAGAGGAAAAACAAGTGGTGTAGGAGCTAACTTTGATTTAGCAACTGATGGTAAAGTTTTTGATAATGGAGCAGGAAACTTAGGATACTATGTTACATTAAACAACCATTTAAGAGATGCAAAAGGTGAATTAACTGAAACTGGAAAAGATGCTAAATCTAGCGTATACTTAGACTACGTAGTAGGAGCAACTTATAAAACACCTGAATTTGGTGGATTCTACGGATTAGTAAATACTGAAAATGAATGGGAAAAACAAACAGCTAGACATGGATTCTCAAATAACTTCTCAGTGTGGACTGGATTAGGATATAAGGCAGGAATCGACTTGCCAGTAGGAACATTGACATTAAATCCTGTAGTTAAATATAAAGTTGTTCATAAAGAAACTGTTAAAGGATATGCTAATGATGGACGTTATAAAAATTCTGATAAATATACAAGAGAATATAATGAATTAAGAGCAGGATTAAACGTTGGTTTAGAAGTTAAATAGTTTTTAATTATTCTGTTTTTATAACAAAAAGAGATGGGAGATTTTTTCATCTCTTTTTTAACTTTTTTCTATAATATAAATTAACAAAAAAGTATCAAAAAAATTTTTTAAAATGAGTTGACAAAATCAAAAAAATATATTATACTAAGTAAGTAATTTAAAAAATGCGCCCGAGTGGTGAAATTGGTAGACGCAACGGACTCAAAATCCGTCGATTTTATATCGTGCCGGTTCGACTCCGGCCTCGGGCACCAATAATATAATTAAATTTTTTCATAATAAATTGCACTCTACATTTTTAGGGTGTTTTTTATTATATTAAATTTTTCCTTAAGTTTAATACTATTTCTATTTAAAAAAATTTCAATAAAAAATAGAAAAAACTATTATTAATCATAACGCTTATAAATAAAATTATAAAAGTCTTTAAGGTGGACAATTAAGGATAAATTTTTAAAATAAGTTAATGAAAAAAGCTATTATAGAATAACTGTCAATAAAAAAAAGAATAAAAAATTCTTGAAATTCCAAAATAGAAATGATACTATTATGATAAGAAAAAATAAACTTGAAAACTAAGGATTTATACTTGGATAGTGAGGGCTATTTAAGTGGCAGGAAATATCAATTTAGGCAATTCAAAAGCTATTCGAGAGGAAATAATAAATTTTAAAAAAAGTAGAACAGAATTTGGAGGAAAAACATTGGAAAAGAGAGCAGCAATAATAACTTATGGATGTCAGATGAATGTAAATGAAAGTGCAAAAATGAAACATATGTTGCAGACAATGGGATACAGCATGACGGAAGATATTGAAAAAGCGGATTTAGTGTTTTTGAATACATGTACAGTAAGAGAAGGTGCAGCTGTTAAAGTTTATGGAAAACTTGGAGATTTGAAAAGGATAAAGGAAGAAAAAGATGGGAAAATGATTATTGGAGTTACAGGATGTCTTGCTCAGGAAGTACGGGATGAGTTTATTAAAAAGACACCTTATGTGGATTTGGTGCTCGGAAATCAGAACATTGGGAGAATACCTGACATTTTGGAAAGAATTGAAGGAGGGGAAGAAACGCATATTGTCATGGTGGATGATGAGGATGAATTGCCAGCTAGAGTTGATGCTGACTTTGGGGATGATATTGTGGCTTCGATTTCTATAACTTATGGGTGCAATAATTACTGTACATTCTGCATTGTGCCATATGTACGAGGAATGGAGCGTTCTGTACCGCTTAATGAAGTGGTTAGGGATGTTGAGCAGTATACAAAAAAAGGATATAAGGAAATATTGTTTTTAGGGCAGAATGTAAATTCATACGGAAGCGATTTTGCAAACGGGCAGGATAATTTTGCAGAATTATTAGAAAAGAGTGCAAATGTGGAAGGGGATTTCTGGATAAAATACGTTTCGCCTCATCCAAAGGACTTTAGTGATGAAGTAATAGATACAATCGCAAGAAATCCTAAAATAGCTAGAATGCTTCATTTGCCGTTGCAATCTGGTTCTACAAAAATTCTGGACGCAATGAACAGAGGATACACAAAAGAGGAGTTTATAGCGCTTGCTAGAAAAATTAAGGAAAGAGTGCCTGATATTGGACTTACAACGGATATTATCGTAGGCTTTCCAGGAGAAACAGATGAAGATTTTCAAGATACGATGGATGTTGTAAACGAAGTTGGATTTGAAAATGCGTTTATGTTTATGTATTCTAAACGGGCAGGAACTCCTGCGGCCGCAATGGGTGAGCAAGTTGACGAGCAGGTAAAAAACGAGAGATTGCAGCAACTTATGAGATTGCAGAATATGAAGGCGAAAGAGGAAAGTCAGAAATATCTTGGAAAGATTGTCAAGGTGCTTGTTGAAGGGCCCAGCAGAAAAAATCCTGAAATGCTGACTGGAAGAAGTTCTACACATAAAATAGTTTTATTTAAAAGTGACAGAAAAGATTTGAAAGGACAATTTGTAAATACAAAAATTTATGATGCAAAAACATGGACATTATATGGAGAGTTGGTGGAGGAATAAATGGAGAAGAAAGAAAAGGATGCAGAAATAGAAATGGGAAAAAAACAGCAGGAGCAGACAGAGCCTGCAAAAAAGAAAAGGGGACGTCCAAAAGCGTCTGAATCAAAGGAGGTTCTGGAAATTAGCAAAAATTTAGACGAAAAAAAACAAAGTGAAAAGGAAGAGGAAACAGAGAAAAAAAATAATGTAGAAAATTTAAGCGCTGAAGAGGAGATGATAAAGGATATTCTTTCCCAAAATGTGACTAAATTAAAAAAAATGGCAAAAGAATATAAAATTGAAAATTTTTCGGGAATGTCAAAACTTGAATTAATAAATGCAATTTTGATTGAAAAAGGGAAAGAAAGAGGGAAAACTTATGGGTTTGGGAAACTGGATGTAATCGGCGACGGAAATTATGGATTTTTGAGAGATACTTCGATTGGCCCTGATGTTTACGTTTCAATTTCACAAATAAAAAGATTTTTTTTAAGAAATGAAGATATTGTATTTGGAGAACTAAGAATTCCGATTGGGACAGAAAAAAATTACGGAATTTTAAAAGTTTTGCTAGTAAATGGGGATTTGCCTGAAAAATCATTGGAGCGTCCATATTTTGACGATTTGATTCCATCGTATCCAGATGAAAAGTTAAATTTAGGAGGTGGGGAAATCTCTTCAAGAATTATTGATCTGATTTCACCGATTGGAAAAGGGCAGAGAGGGCTTATAGTTGCACCGCCAAAGGCTGGGAAAACCGTACTTCTTTCAACACTCGCAAATGATATTATAAAATATAACCCAGAAATTGATGTGTGGATACTGCTGATTGACGAGCGTCCTGAGGAAGTTACAGACATTAAGGAAAATGTAAAGGATGCAGAAGTATATTCAGCGACTTTTGATGAAGATCCGAGAGTACACACGGAAGTTACTGAAAATGTGCTGCAAATGGCAAAAAGACAAGTGGAACGAGGAAAAGACATACTGATTTTGATGGACAGCCTGACAAGATTGGCACGTTCATACAACATAACTATTCCATCAAGTGGAAAATTGATTTCAGGGGGAATTGATCCGAATGCCCTTTATTATCCAAAAAGATTTTTAGGAGCGGCCAGAAATATAAAAAAAGGCGGAAGCTTGACAATTATCGCAACTGCTCTTATTGAAACAGGAAGCAGAATGGATGAAGTAATTTTTGAAGAATTTAAAGGAACAGGAAATATGGAAATTATTTTAAGCCGTACGCTTGAGCAGCTAAGAATATTTCCAGCAATTGACGTACTAAAAAGTGGCACAAGACGTGAAGATCTTTTAATCCCTAAAGAAAAGCTGGAAAAAATCTGGAAGTTACGAAGAGAACTGAGTGAAATGTCAGAAGTTGAAGGGATGAGAAACTTAATTGAGCTTATAAAAAGATACAGAAGCAATGATGAACTGTTAGAAAATTTATATAAAATCAAAAAAGCTAAGTAAAATATAAATGGGTGAAAAATGCTTGGAAATATAAAAAATGAGGCAGGATTGCTGTTTACTTAAGAATATTTTAAATTAGTAAAAAAATAATAAGACAAATAGGGGTATGTTTAATATACCCTTATTTTAGCTGAAAATATGTATAAACAAAACCAAAAGACTGTATTTGGGCAAAAATCCAAGAAAAATTGAAATTATCGGAAAAAAAGTGTTGACATTTATTTTGATTTATGATATTATATTTCTTGTCTGAGAGTAATTGAAAGATAAAAATTGTTCTTTAGAACGGTGTATAGCGCAGTTCGGTAGCGCACCTGCCTTGGGAGCAGGGGGTCGTAGGTTCAAATCCTACTACACCGACCATTTATAGATTTTGCGGGAGTAGCTCAGTTGGTAGAGCGTCAGCCTTCCAAGCTGAATGTCGCGAGTTCGACCCTCGTCTCCCGCTCCATTTTATTTATAAGGATAAATTTTTTATAGATATATGGTGACCGTAGTTCAGTTGGTAGAGCGCCAGTTTGTGGCACTGGTTGTCGCGGGTTCAAATCCCGTCGGTCACCCCATTGAGCCATTAGCTCAGTCGGTAGAGCACTTGACTTTTAATCAAGGTGTCACTGGTTCGATCCCAGTATGGCTCACCATTTGAAAATTTAATATAAATTTGCGAGAGTGGCGAAATTGGTATACGCACTAGACTTAGGATCTAGCGTCTTCGACATGTGGGTTCGAGTCCCACCTTTCGCACCATAAAAGCCCACACGAAATGGTGGATTAGTTCAGTAATATCAGCACTTCTAAAGGTTGATATTTTTTTATTTTCACCCTTTTTATTAGCATTCTGAACATCAAAAACAAATTATATCTATCTGTTTCATCCATATTTTCTAACACTTCTTTTAAGATTTTTATATTGTCCAATTTTTCTTCGCTTATTGTTTTATCTTTTATTATTCTATCAATATCATTCAAGGAATCTTCAAATACTCGTTTTCTATTTTTCAGTTCCTCAAGTTTATCATTTAATTCAAATTCATTTATCAATTCTTTAGTAAATAATTCTAAATACTTAGTTCTTTCTCTATCTATTTTTTTGATTTGCTTGTCTATATTTTCTCTATCTTTTTTATACTTTTCTAAATTAGGCTTTTCATTTAAAAATTCTAATTCTTTTAAATTTAACAGTTTATGTATTATAAATTTTTCAGCCTTTTTCATAGAGATTGCCTTTTTACATTTATCACATCTGTAATTAACGCCATTTTTAAACATTTTACCGCCACAGGTACACTCTAATATGCCTGTGAATAAAAATTTGCCTTCTTTGCGTATTACACGTTGCTTAAATAACATTTGCCGTTGCGCTTCCCTAAACACTTCTTCGCTTATTAATGCTTCGTGATTTCCTTTGAATATTGTTATTTCTTTGTTTATCTTAACTTCTCCAGTATTAATATTGTTTTCTTTTCTACCATACATAAGATTGCCGATATAAAACTCATTTTGTAGAATCCATTTAATGGATGATATATTTCTATTAAAGATATTTGCAGTTTCGGACAAACTTTTAGTATTTAAGTATGTATTGAAAATACTTATTACATCTTCAGAAGTTTCAGGATCTATTACAATATTATTGTGTTCGTCTTTTTTATAGCCAATTGGAATATTTCCACCTTGCCATATTCCAGCTTTAGCTCTAGCCCATTTATTTGATTTTACCCTCATTGATATTTGTTTTCTTTCGTAATCTGCTAGCACGGCAAATATTTGAAAGAATAACATACCGGTAGGGGTTGTTGTGTTTATTTCAGATTGTGAAATAGATACAAACTTTATATTGCTTTTTTGTAATTCTAAAACAAAATTCAGCATAGTTAAAGTTATACGGGAGATACGGGAACTCTCATAAACTACAAGTACATCAAATGATTTCTTTTTGATTTCCTGCTGTAATTTAAGAAAGCCCTCACGGTTGTCATTACCTCCGCTTTCTACGTCCTGTATAACTTCTTTTAACTTATAACCGCTCATTTTACAAAAGTCTTCACATTTTTTTATCTGGAACTCAAGTGAACGCCCCTCTTCTTGCATTTCTGTACTAACTCTTGCATATATAATCGCTTTCATCTATGCTCTCCTTTTGTCCTGTTCTGCTTTGATTTTGTATAATAGTTTTAATATTTCTTCTTTGTTTTTCATCACTATTCCTCCATTTCCGTCATATCAACATAACTTGATATAACACAATCTTTCAAAACGTGTTTAGCAGTCTCTTCAAAAGTTGGACTGCTGAAACTCTCATCTTCTATTTCTTCTCTTTCAATATACATTTTTGCTATATATCTTATTTCATTTTCAATTTTAATTTTGTGTATTTCGGCGTACTTTATCAATTGTTTTCCGCTTTTTTCAGCTCTCCAACGTTTCTTAATACCGTATTTTTCGTTTATCGCTCTTACTTTTTCTTCTATTAATTCTTTTTCTTCTGATGTACAAAACTGAATATCCTCATCTTCTTTTTTAGAAGAACCTCTTATAAATAATTTATCCTGAATTGTATAAAATTCTGGAGAACGAAAAGATTCAACATTCAATTCTTTATCTATGAATTCATTTCTTCTCAATATTTCTTCGTTCTGTTTTGTAATTTTCCAAGCCCATTTATCCCAAACAGGCTTAAATTCTATTTTTAACACACTTTCTCTTTCCATTTTTATTCTCCCTTATTTTATTTTTAATTTATAACATTCTTCTTTTTCAAAATCCCCAAACACTTCCTGAAAAGGATTTTTATCAATGCTCACTTCACTTATTTGCAATTTTTTCTTTAAGTTATCAGGCAGTTGGGAATATTCTTCAAAACTAAGCTGAAAAGGCTTAAATTTATATATTTGATATTCGCTAGGCACATCCTCTGGATTTGGTTTTATTTCCCTGGTACTTTTTCTTAAAAAAATTATTCTTCCGCTTTCTGTTTGTACTCCATTCGACTGTCCTGATTCAATCCCACAGCTTCGCATTACGTCGACGACATTTTTTGAAAATCTTTCAAACCCTTTTATATAAAATTGTTTTAAATTTTTCAGCCTTTCAATTTCCTTGTCAATTGCTCCAACAATCTTGTTTTCTCCTGTTCCTTGTCCTAGATAATTTATAAATTTATTATAAATTTGAACAATTGCCTCTCCTTCGTCCTCAATTTCCGTTACCAACATCTCTCTTGTATCTTTTAATGTCTGCTCGTCAATTTCGTCTTCTAAAAATGCTCTTTCAATATTTTTTCCTGCTGCACTCAACGGATATAAATTTAATTCTTTACTCATTTTATTTTCTCCTATCTCATTTTTAATATTTTTTTGTTTTATATTTTTCTACAATTATTTTTTATCAAAAAGGAAATCCTTCGTCCTCATCAGAATCATAATTATTTCTGTTGCTGTTTTGACTGTTTCCAGAATTTTTACTATCAACAAATTCAAAACTATTCACTAAAACTCTTGTAAATTTCCTTTTTTCTCCGTTCTGTTCGTAACTGCTTACATTCAGACGTCCCTGTATCAATATTCTGTTGCCTTTTCTAAAATATTCAGCTATATTCTCAGCCGTCTTTTCCCAAGCCACACAGTCGATAAATTCAGCTTCATCTCTTGTTTTCTGTACAGCTAACGTGAAATTGGCATATGCTTTCCCTCCTGTTGTGTATTTTAATTCAGGATCTCGTGTTAGTCTTCCCATTAATATTGCTATATTCATAATCTATGCTCCTTTCTTTTGCTTATTGTTTTTTATATAGTTACATAATTTTTCTAAATCTTTAATTGGAACTTTGCTTAAATTGTCTGTCGAATTAGCGAGTAAATATTTGTCTATTTCTTTTTCATTTCCTTTTAAATGTTCATTTATATATTTAACTGCTTTTTGGATTTTCTCCTCTTCTGTCAAATATTCTTTAGGTTTATTTTGTTGCTTATCTTTGTCAATTGTTGCATTAATCATATCGTCTTCCACTATTTCTAAAGCGTTTAGATAACAGTAACGTTTTAAATAAGTGTGTGTACTTCCTATCATTTGTAATCCATTCTGTCCTTTTAAAACTATTTCAGCCTTTGGAGTTACAAAAGTGATTGTTTCGTCTGTTTTCTCTGTATTAATTACAGTTAATACACCTTCGTTTTCTAGCAAATCAAATTTTGAAAAAAGTTTTAAGTTTTCAAATATTTCATTCACTTTTGGCAAGAAGTCTTTTAGTTCAAAATATTTAAAGTCAACAAATTTATTATATCCTCCCATTTTTAATCCTAAACTTTGCAATTCAACTCTAGCCTTTTGTAATTTTTCGTAAATATTCATCGTTCTTTTCCTCCCATTTATCATTGTCTTGTTTCAATTCCTTGTTAAGTTCCTGCAAACTCTTAACAGCGTTCTTAAAAAAGTTAAGACTTGCATTTTGCTTTTTTATATAATCATCAAACATTTTAAATCAATCCTTTCTTGGTTTTAAAATATCCTTAAAATCTCTAATTCTGTTTGGCACATACCATAATAGCAATGCCATTAAAAACGGAAAAGCTATATTACCTCCTGCTATCCAATGCCCTTTAACTCTGATTGCTTCAATCTGAATCCAAATTGATGTCAGTATCAAAATCATCCATTTCATCATATCCTTTGTTGTCATCAATGCTGTTTTCCTCCAGTTCCTTAATTTCTTCTTGATCCATTTCAGCTTCAAGCTGTTCTCTTATTGTCATTATTCCTCCTTAATTTCATAATTTACTATTTTAAATTTATTTTTATTTGTTACCTTTTTAAATTTAACTTTGATTATATTTCTACCTTTTGTTTCCAGCTCTAATATTCTTTTATTCCTGTCAAGTGTATAAGACTCAACAGAATAATATTTTCTGAAAATTGATTTTACTTTTTTGCAATCTGTATTAATTCAGCTGATTCCAAGCTGTTCAATTCTTTTGTTATTTTTTCGTCCATTTCAATCATCCTCCTAAAATAAATTTAATTGCTTTAATTCGTCCTCTCTTAACATTTCTGTAGTTGCTTTTTTATAAAACTCTTTTTCTACTTCAAATCCGTAGCTATTTCTATTCAGTTCTCTCGCTGCTCTTAATGTGCTTCCACTTCCGGCGACTGGATCAATTACAGTATCTCCAGGATCTGTAAATATTCTTATTAATGTTTTTAACAAGTTTATCGGCTTTTGTGTTGGGTGCACTTTTGGATATATTGATTTTGAATCCGGCTTCCACTCAAACCAGTTCTTAATCATTTTGCCATTGTTATTGAATTTCGGTAATTTATCCCTGTAAAATACTAAAGCATATTCTGTCGCCCCTACTATTTTCATATTAGCTTTTAACACTTGTGAGCTGCTATGTTTTATGAAAACTAGTGGATAATAATTATTAAATCCGTGCTTTTTAGCGTACTTCACTAATGTTTCAATTTGCTGGAATGCACAGAATATTATCATTGCTGGTGCTTTGCCTTTTTCTTTCGGCTCTTTTATTAATAGTTTTGAGCAGAAGTGCATATATTCGGCAAGGTTGAAGTTTACATCAGTCTTGAAAAAACTTGAGTTTGCCTTTTTGCTTTCGCCTTTTCTGTTGTCGCCATCCACATACCATTCTGGACTGCTTGCAAAGGCATTGTTCCCCAAATTGTAAGGAATATCTGCAATTACAAGCTGCGCTTTTTTAGGTATGTGATACTTTTTGTAGTTCTGAAAGTTATCGTTAAATAACTCGCATTTTATTTTCTTGACATATTTATTTTTATTATCCATATTCCTCCTAAAATAAAATTTTAAATTTTTGTATTAACTTAATTGTGCTATCTATCTGTAAAGAAATATATAAAAATTAATAAACTAGGAAAGGAGCTGGTAATGAAAAATACCAGTTTTTTTCTGCATACCTCAAGTAGTGTACTGTGTGTACGATATGCAGGGTAATAGATAGCACGATTAAATTAACACTTTGGGTTATTTAAGTTACAATATAGTGTGGGCTTATTGAAAAGAAAGAAATATCAAATGTTGATATAAAAATTCTTAATAATCCAGCAGACGAAATATTTGTTTTGTCTCTCGAAATTGAAAATTTAAGAGTGCTTTCTTCGTCTGAAGATCTGCAAACAGCTTATAACGAATTATTTGCTAAAGCAGTAATGTATTTATAAAATTAGTTAATAAGCCCACGTTATATTATTTAATTAATTTTTGTAATTCATCGACAAGTTCAAGCGATTGTTTTACACTTGAAATGTTGAAAATAGCTTTTTCCAAAGTTTCAATATATTCTTTTAATTCGTTAAAGCTCATATCTTCTAAGAATTTGCTTTTTCGTTTTTCAACAATTTTTTGAATATCCATAATTTTTCCTCCCGAAATTTATTTAAGATAATTAATATCTTATCCAAACCCACTGCAATATTTACAATGAGCTTGGTAAAACATCAATTCAACGTTCCAGAGAAGTTCGCCTCAAGCTCTGAAATCTGTTTTGCAATTTCGTGAGCTTCTAGGATTGTTAAGCCTTTGATAACATCATTGGTGATAGGTGTTTCATCACACCATTCAAAGTTGTCTTCTGTACCTTTCAGCACAGCAACTTCGTAAAAACTGGAGTTATCAATATCAGGAATGATTGAAACCCCATATCCATTTGGATAGAATTCTCTATATCTGTTATTCAGAGAATATTCAATTCTTTTTTCTAATTCCTTATCGTTAAATACTTCTGTAATCATTTTTGTAACCTTTGACATTCCAATCATCTCCTTAAAAGTTTATTTTTTGAATAATTTTTTGATTCTATTTACTAATTTCTTAGCTTCTCTTTCTTTTAAAACCTTTTTGTTGTTTTCATTTACAATTGTTAATGCTTCAAATTTCATTTTACATTCCTCCTAAATTAAATTTTCTTTTTTTCCTATGATTACACATTTTATTTTTGATACGTTGTGAATCATATCCGATTTTTTCATAATCTTTGCCAAATCTTCGTTTCCGTATTCGGAAGGTGTCATTTCATATTCATCATATATTCCATCATATTCAAAGCCCTTTATTTCTTTTTCTGTTATACTGGGAATTTTCTTTTTTAATTTTTCAAATCCCCAATCGTAGTATTCCATTTTTGCAATGCCTTGTTGTGGGTAACCAAAGCAATTTTCTTTTGTCCATTCTCTTATTATCTTTTGTTTTTCAACCATTTTTTATCATCTCCTAAAATATTTCTATGCTTCCGTCATCTTTTTCAATTTTTAATTTTCCGAAATTTCTGTTAAATTTTTTCTCTGCGTTATTGTATGTGAACATTATGCTCAATGTGTTCTTTTTAAATTCTTTGTCAAAAATAAAACTTGTTTCATTTCTCAAGTTAAACTCATCTTTTAATTCATATCCTCTTTTTTTCATTTTGTTAATTAATTCTTTTCTCATTTTATTCAACTCCTATTTATTGATCTTTTGTAACTTTAAATTGGTTCTGTATCTATATTTTGGTTACATAATTGTGTAAAAAAAATAAAGGAATATATATTTTTCTCATTTACAAACATATTGTAACTTATTTTTAGTTACAAGTCAAGTGTTTTTTTGAAATTTTTTAAACTTTTTCTAAAAAGTGTGAAAAAATGTGGTAAAATATAGTGTAAATAAATGAAAGGAAGTTAAATCCATGAGTTATCAAATAGAGAAATTCTTAACAGAATTTTTGAATAAAAAGAATATGACATTAACAGATTTTTCCAAAAAGATGGAAGTTACACACGTTTATGTATCTAATATAAAAAATGGAAAAAAGACAGCTTCCAAAAAATTTGTCGAAAATTTGGTAAAAAAATTTCCAGAATGTGCCAAAAAAGAATCAGAATTAATGGGAATGTTGGAAAAAGATAAAAAAATTGAAAAGTTAAAGAAGTTAGAAAAACAAAGAAGAGAAACTATCGGAAAAAATGAAGAACTTGACAGGATTTCACGTCTAAACAAGCGCGAAAGAGTTCAATTGGATGAAGTTATGAATAGTGCAGCTTATTTTTTTAATGATGCCAGCGTGAGTGATGAAGACAAGAAAAGGTTACATGATACTTTGCAAGAACTTTTTTTTGACGCTAAAATGAAAAATAAAAGAAAATAGAGGTTTATATGAGAAAATGCAGAAATATGAAACTCAGAGTAAAAAACTTGATAGAAAAATACAATACGAGTAATCCATATGTGTTGTGCGAAAGATTGGGCATTGAGATTAAATACGTTTATTACAAAGATGTAAAAGGTTTTTTTAGTAGAGTGTTAAAAAGAAAATATATAGTTATAAACGAGAAATTAGACGAATATTCGCAATTAGTTGTTTTGTGTCACGAATTAGGACATGCTCTTTATCATAGTTCAAAAAATAAACTTCTTATGAAAACAAATTTTTTTAATTATAGTTTAGAATTGGAAAATGAAGCCAACGAATTTGCGGCAGAATTAATGAAGTATCAGGAAGAAGTTAGTTATGAAGTTGCTAGAAATTGTGATTTAGGATTGCAAGTATTAGAAGAAATGAAAAGATATATAAAATATTAGGATATTTGTGCAAAAAAGCATTGATGAGGCTGGTGGAGTTGAGAAGTAGGTTTGAGAAATAAAGAGAAAAAACAAATATAATATTATTTGAAATTTTAAGAAAGATAAGGTAAAATATGGATATAACGCAAGAAGAAATAGCAAAACTTTTGGAGATTGAAAAAATCGAAAAAGACAATAAAGATTTAATAATAACGTGTATTAGAAAACAGACGTTTGAATTGAAATCATCAGAAAATAATAAAATAAAATTTAAGCTAAATACATTTTTTTCTGAAAATATAAAAGATAAATATACGTTGAATTTAAATTATTCTCTATACGGACTTAATTTATGCAGAATAGATATAAATGGATTTGAACACAAAAATCCTAATTACTTTACAGGTAATCCATTGCTAGACGAATATAAGGGTGCTATAATTTCAGAAAGCCATATTCACATAGCACAAGTTGGAGATAAAAAAGTAGAAAATTGGGCAATTCCTTTAGAAAGAATTTTTAATAAAGAGGATATAAATAAAATTGAAAAGGTTGCCGCTTTTTTTAAAAACAAAATAAATTTAAAAAGCAATATAACTTTTTATAAAAAAAACAAAACACAAGAATACAAAAATCAAAGTTTATTTTGAACAAAGGAGGTAAAATGATGGAAATAAATAATATAGTTGACGAATATTTCAAATGGATAAAGAGTAATACTAAAATAAAAAATAAAAATGGCGTAAATATAATTACTACCCCTTTTGCACTTTCAAATAATGATTTGATTGATATAATTGTAAAAAAAACTGAGAACGAAATCATTTTATCTGACGACGGGGAAACTTTGTTTAATCTAGAAATTTCAGGAGTGAATATTACCAAAAGAAAAAAAATTTTCGAAAAATTTTTAAGATCTTATGGATTGAGTAGAACATCTAAAGACGAGATAATCAGAAAAAGCAGTTATCAAAACATAGGTAGAGATATTAATGATTTTATACAAGGTATATTATCAATAGATGATATGTTTCTAACATCTTCCATTAATGTAAAACATTTTTTTAAAGAAGATGTTGCTTTATTTTTTGAAAAAAATGATTTTTTTCCTAGTCCTGATATAAAATTGATCGGGAAAAATAATTTAGAATATAATATTGATTACATTATTAATAGAACGAAAACTAAAAAAGAAAAATTGATAAGAATTATTAATTCTAACAACAGAGATAAAATTATTTCTGCAATATTTGCTTTTGAAGATTTAGAAGAAAGAAATTCAGAAAATATAATAATTTTTAATAACACCGAGCGAAAATTAAGCAGTGAATTAGAAAATGTTTTAAAGAATAAAAAAATAGAATTATTAAACTGGACACAAAAAGAAAAATGGATTAAAGAAATGATCGCATAAGAAAACTGAAAAGAAAGTAATAATCAAAAAAGAATAAAAATTATGAATTTATAGGGTTAATTTTGGTTTAAAAATATAAAAAAAACGGAGGAAACCAAAATGAAAAAAATTTTTATGATTTTGACATTAGTATTTGTTAGTGTTAACACATTTTCAGAAACGTTGTATTTCAAAAACTGTAAAGAAGCACGTGCGAAAGGGTATAAAAATATTAAGAAAGGCGAGCCTGGATATGCTAAACATTTGGATAGAGATAAAGACGGTATAGCCTGTGAAAGTAAATAAACTTAACATAGAGTTGTTTCATAATTGAAATGGTTCTTTTTTTATACTTTTATTTTTCTTTGAAATATGCTATAATTTAGTAAAATTTTATAAGAGGTAAAAAGAAATTGAAAAAAGTGATTTTGCATGTAATTTTACCAATTTTTATTGGGTCAATGATATACATATTATTCAGAGAAAAGACTTTATTAATGTTTGATTGGTTCAGTTATTTAAAATTGGATTTTATAATAGATTTTTTGAGAAATAATTTTTATGGGTATAGAATGTATATTTCAAAAAGTATATTATTTTCATTGCCTGATGCATTGTGGGTATATTCTTTCACAATGTTTTTGAGCATTTATTTTAAAAATAGAATACTTCTATCAGTAATTTTTATTGGAAGTATAATAACTGAAATATCACAACTTTGGTTTGTGGTTGGAACTTTTGATATATATGATGTTATATATATGTTTGCGTTGTATTTAATTGCAATGTACTTTATAAAAAAATTTGAGGAGGAAAAGAAATTATGAAAAAGAGAGTAGGATTGATTTTAGGGTGTGTCTTGTTTGTTATTTCAGCTGTAGGAAGTGTATCAGGAGATAAGAAAGACAATGCGAGCGTTTCTGAAAAAGGGAATGCAACTAAGCAAGAAACAAAGGAAAATGCAAAAGAGGCAAAAAAAGAATACGAAATTGAAAATGTCGATATTGAAAAAGATGAATTTTCAACTTATGTAACAGGAGTTCTAAAAAATAACGGTGGTAAAAAAGGATATGTCCAAATAACAGTTCCTTGTTACGATAAAAATGGTGCTAAGTTAGGGGACGCTTTAGCAAATGTCAACGACATTGAAGCTAATGGAAAATGGAAATTCAAAGCCATATATATGGGTAGTGAAACTCCAGCAAGTTGCGATGTGAACAAATTAGAAGTCTCAGGATTTTAAAGCAATAAAAAGAGGAAGCTGTAAAAGGCTTCTTTTTTTATTGAGTTTTTTGTAAAAATTTCAAAAAAATACTTGACTTGTAACTAAAAATAAATTACAATGTATAGGAGGTGAGGATAATGACAATGAGTGAATATCATAGAAACGTTTATGCCAATATAGAACTCGCAAGAAATAGAAAAGGATTAACAAAAGGAGAATTAGCCGAAGAAATAGGAATTTCAAAGTCGGCACTATCTTTTGTTTTAAATAGATTAAAAAATGGCAAAACCATAAATACTAAAACTCTCGAGAAATGGGCAGATGCTTTAAATGTGCCTTTTTCATTTTTTTTTGAAGTCAAGCGTAACTAAATTAAAATTACAAAAAAAACAAAACCTGAAAAGAAAAGGAAGGAGGTGTGAGATGAAAATAAATTGGAAAAAAATAAAGTTAAGATAAAAAAAGGAGTGAATAAAATGGATTTAGAAACAAAAGAAAAAAATGCCCAACAAAGCCAAACAAATTTGTTGGACATCAAGATTGGTAAGTTGATTAATCTTCTTGAGAATCAACTAAAAATCCAATCTTACGTCTTGGTTTCTCAGGGTGTGGACGTTTTGAAGCTATTAGACAAAGATTTAGTTGACTTGTGTGTTGAAGCACTTGAACATACATTCCGTCGGCTAATTTAGAAGATATTTTGAAGTTAGGGAAATCTTTTAAAAAATCTTTTGGATCCATAGGGTATACCTCCTTTCGATTTTAATATGTTTGGCGATATTATTATAACTCAAAAGGGGGTAAAAATGAAATAAGGGAGGTGCGAAATGGTATTTATTATTTCAGAAACGTTAATAATATTTTTACTTATACGTTTTATTGCAAAACTAACAAAAGAGAATAAGGAATTGAAGGAAGATATATTTAGTCTAAAAGTTCAAGCAGAATTAGAAGATTTTTATTCAGATAGAAATAAAAAAAAGTGAAAACGTTTAGATATAAAAATTATCAAGTTAAAAAGTAGGAGATATACAAAATGGATGAGAAAAAATTTGAAGAAGGGATAAATTGTTTTGCACAATTGCTCGGATCTTTTCTTGAGTTACGGAAAATGGGATATATGCAGGAAGAGATAAACTGGGCATACAATACGATGACTGGAAATTTTGTGCCAAATTTTAATATAAAGAATTTATCCAATTTAATTGAAAATATTAAAAAAAGTTAAAAAAGTAAACAAAAAAGCACTTCCAATGAAGTGCATACAAATATTTTCATAATTTGATTATATCAAATTTAATTAGTTAAGTAAAGAGGTGTAGAAATGAAAACTGTAATAAAAAAGACAGAAAACTTTACAATGGTACATAATAATCTGATATTTGACGAGAGTATCAGCTGGAAGGCAAAAGGAATACTACTTTATATGCTTTCGAGACCGAGCAACTGGAGATACAATGCAAAGGAAATTGCCAAAAACTCTAAAGACGGGCTGGATTCAGTTTATTCAGGGCTAAAAGAATTGGTAAAAGAAAGATATGTAAGCAGAAAGAAAAACGCTGACGGAACAATAAATTATTATATTTTTGAGGACAAGTCAGAAAACAATATAAGAGATTATCAGGATAAGGAAGAAATTGAGGGAAAAGAGAATGAAGAAAAGGAGCCTGATACCGAAAACCCAAACTTGGATAACCCAAATCTGGAAAAGCCTGATATGGAAAACCCAAACTTGGATTTTCCCCACCATAATAATATAGATAATACTAATATAGAATATAATAATATAGATTCTATATATTTATATAAGGGCAAGGAATTTCAAAAAGCATTTTCAGATTTTAAAATCATGAGAATTGGTAAAAAAGAGCCATTATCGAAACCAGCAGAGGATTTAATTCTTATGAAGCTGCATAGATTAGCAGGGAATAATGAGCAATTAGCAATAGAAATATTAAACAAATCGACTATAAACAGCTGGAAAGATATTTTTCCGCTAGATAAAAAACAGGGAGGAAATAAAAATGGAAACACAGGGAATAAGAGAAGCTATACAGGAAATGCTGAGAAAAAGGGGTTTGACAAGCACAATGATTATAAGCCGGACTACTCAAAGGGATTCGATGACTGGAATTAGTGCCCCAACTGTGTCAGCTAGTATTTTTAAAGAACAAGATATTGAAAAATATATGAGTTTATCAAAATTGACGGAACAGGATTGGCACAAAAGATTTGAGAATGCAGAAGCTAAAACGCCTGAAGAAATTAAATATAAAAAGTCGTTTGAGAAATATTGCAAAAACTTTGAAGTAATCAAACAAAAAGGACTTGGAATATTAATGAGCGGTAATCCTGGAACTGGGAAGACTTATTATACAACCTGCATAATGAATGCTTTGAATCAAAAATACCTTGTTTACAAGACAACTTTATCCGATTTGCTGGAAGAAATCAGAAAAAGCTATAAAAGTTTTGAAAACGAAAATGATGATTTTTTATTCAGAAGATTATCTAAAGCAGAATTGATAATTTTTGATGACCTGGGAAACGAATTTTTAAGTGACTGGGGAAAAGAAAAAATGTTTATGATCCTGAATTTTATTTATGAGAACAATAAGCCGTTAATAATAAACACAAATTTAGATGCTGAGCAATTATCAAGTTTTTTCAACATAAACGGCAGTGATAAATTATTAGACAGAATCCGCAGCAAATGCAAAACATATATTTTTAACTGGGAAAGCCGAAGAAAAGATTTATATAAAAAAGATTTTGAGGAATTATATTAGGAGGATAAATGCAAAAAATCAAAGTCATAGAACTTTTTGCCGGCATAGGAAGTCAAGCTATGGCTTTACGGAATATCGGAATCGATTATGAAATCATAGGAATTTCCGAAATAGACAAGTTTGCTTACAAGTCTTATGAAGCAATACACGGAAAAGTTAAAAATTTCGGAGATATAACCAAAATCGATAAACTTCCATACTGCGACCTGCTCACGTATTCGTTTCCTTGCCAGGATTTAAGCATTGCCGGGCAGCAGAAGGGGATAAGCAAGGATACAAGAAGCGGACTTTTACTGGAAGTTGAAAGATTGCTTCTGAAAGCAAAAGAAAACGGAACATTGCCAAAGCACTTGCTATTAGAGAATGTCAAGAATTTAGTAGGCAAGAAGTTCATCAAAGATTTTGAAAGATGGCTGAATTTTCTAAACAGTCTAGGATATTACAGCAACTGGGAAGTGTTGAATGCGAAAGACTACGGGATACCACAGAATAGGGAAAGAGTATTTGTGGTAAGTAGTCTTGAGAATATGCACTATAAATTTCCAAAGCCAGTTGAACTGAAATCTAAAATGAAAGACTTGCTAGAGGAAAAGGTAGATGACAAGTATTATTTATCTGAGAAATATCTGAAATGTTTTTCTGACTTGAAAAATAGAAACGGATTTACAAGGGGCGAAAAATTTAATCCTAGAAAATTTGAAGATTGTAATACTGCGTTTGCTATAACAACAAGAGCAGGGCAAAGGGCAACTGACAATTTCATAATTCAAAAAGGACACGGTTTTAACAAAGGTGGAATAAAAGAAAATATAGTTCCAGTCTTAACCAAGAGTTCGTGGCAGGAAAATAATTTTTTAAGCAACAACACGAGAATAAGAAAATTAACTCCACTTGAATGTTGGCGATTAATGGGATTCAGAGATACGGACTATTATGCCGCAAAGTCTGTGGGGATTTCGGATACGCAATTATACAAGCAGGCAGGAAACAGCATAGTGGCAACAGTTTTGGAAGCTATATTCAGAAACTTATTTTTCAAGAAGCATAGAAGAAAACAAAGGATTATAGCGGAACAGATTAGAATATTTTAGGAGGACGAATGAAAACAGTAAGAATAAATGATCTAGTAAAAAGAAACAAACAAATCTTAAAAAGAAGAAAGGTTATTGAAAAGAAATTAACAGAGTTGCAACAAGAAGACAGCGAACTTCTGCAGGAGTTGGAACGAAACAACAACTTCTTTGCAAAGCGAGGAATGGAACAGATTAAATGAAAATAAAACTCATTTGTATAAGGATAGACAACAACGAACTAAAAACAACAGATAAAAACGAATGGCTTAAATTCATAAAAAGGCATCGTGGTAATGTAAAAAGCATAGAACAATTTAATTGGGAGATTCCACAAAATAAATTGCAGAAGGCTTTGGAATATTCATTTGATGAACTTTATAAATTTAAGCTGGAAGAAGGGAGAAAAAAGTAAAAATGAGAATTTTTATATCTGGAAATGTGCCAAGTTCCAAAAACAGCAAACGCTGGACAGGGAAAAGGCTGATAAATTCAGAAACTGTAATGAAATACAAGAAAAATACGGCTGATGAATGGTGGCAGGAAGGCATAAAATTCAAGGAAATACTAAAAGGCAAAGAAAAGCCTTACAAGATTGGATTTTATTTTATACGTGATAGCAAAAGGTCATTTGACTATGTGAACGTTGCACAGCTTCCATTAGATTTAATGCAGGAAAACGGATGGATAGAGAATGACAATATGGAAAACATAATACCTGTATTTCTAGGATATGAAGTGGATAAGGAAAATGCAGGAGTAAGAATAGAAATTTTATAAGCAGGAGGAGTTGAAATAGATGGAAGCATTGAAAAAGTTTGATATGGATGAACTACTAAAAAGACAAGCGATGTTGGATAAGAAATTTGATGAAAAGAAAACTTTAAGGGAAAGAACACAAATAAGAACGTTTGTCGCTTTTATTGCTGAATTAGGAGAACTAACTCAAGAACTCAAAAGTGAATGGAATTATTGGAAAAATAACACAGAAAAAATAAACAAAAGGAAAGTTTTGGAAGAGTTGTCAGATTGCCTTCATTTTTACTTGAGTTTTATTAATCAAGGATTGTTTAGAAATTCTGGAGGCAAAAATGTTAAATTTTATAAAAGGTGTATAGAGAACTTAGAGATTGCTTTAATATTTTTATCAAAATTTTCTCAAGAAAGAGAAAACAAAATAATAGCAGCAATTTTAATTGTGGCTGAATACGTAGGAGCAACTGAAAAGGAATTTTTACAAGTTCATCACGAAAAATGGCTTAAAAATATGAACGAGAGAACGAAAGAAAATTATTAACTTATGCATACACAAGTAAAAATGCATAAGAAAAAACTAGGAGGAATATTAATGAACGAATTAATAAATGTAAAAAGCAGAGACACATTGACAAGTTTGGAAGTGGCACAAATAGCAGAAAAAGAACACAAAAATATTTTAGCTGATATTAGGGATGAAATCAGTAAATTAGGAGAAGAAAGAGGTCGGCTAATTTTTCAGCCAACCACCTATATAGATAATTTTAACAGAAGTCAACCAATGTTTCTTTTGAATTACAAAGGTGTCTTGCAGCTTGGAGCAAGATACAGTGCTGAAACTAGATTTAAACTTATTGAAAAAATAGAAGAATTAAAAAAGCCAATGGCAATCGAAGACATGATCATATTGCAGGCAAATGAAATGAAAAGTGTCAAGCATAGAATTGACATCGTAGAAAACAAAGTTGACAACGAGATAAGAATAGACCACACAGAACAAAGAAAATTACAAAAAGCGGTTTCGATAAGAGTTTACCAAAGGCTGGATGTGATAGACGCTGACAGAAATTTAATGTTCCCTGCAATTTACAGGGATTTAAAGGACAGGTTTGGAGTTGCAAGCTATCGTGATATTAAGAGAAAGGACTTAACTGAAGCATTGGCGTATGTACAGAACTGGATAGAAAAAGCAGAATTGAGGAACTGATATGGATGAGCAAGAGAAAACAGTCAAAAGAATAAAAGCAAGTATATTATGCAATACAGAAATGAGTAGACGTGATTTTGAGTTTGCAAAACTTAATGCTAATTTGTTCAAGGATATTAAATTTATTAAGAAAAGGAAGGCTAAAAAGAAATGGCAAAGAGGATGAGCAGAGAAAACCAAAAATTAATTTACTGGTTTATAGACTGCTACGCCTATCATTTGAAAGGAGTAGACATTAACTGGAAAAGTAGCAAGGAAAAACCAAATATTTCTGATTATTTTCTTTATAAGGCAAAAGAAGATTTGAAAAAACTTTATATCAGGCATAGTGGAATTAATTTGAAAGGGTACAAGCCTTTTAAAAATATAGAAGAAAAATTAAGAATCAGGCTGAGTGAAGTTTTAGATAAAAATTATACTAAGGAAACTAAGGTGAATATTGTAACAAATGATTTAATAGATTTTGTCCGGGAAGAAATGCAAAGATTTTTATTAACTCTTACAGGCACATTCAGTCTAAAACTTGATATGATGAGTAATAATGGAGCAATAGCCTTTACTAATTATTTATTTGATTATTTTCTCCAAAATGATATAGCAATGTGGGAAGAAATGCAAATGCTATATAAACAGCAGAATGAAGAAAAATATATTTATGCGAAATTAAAATATAAACGTTGTGCGGTATGCAATAGAACTCCAGTTGACTTTGAACATTGGCAGTCGGCTGGAAGTTTGGGAGGTTATGCGAATGATAAAGGACAAGGAAGATATATTTCACTTTGTAGACAACATCATACTGAAAAGCACGATATTGGAGTGGAAGCATTTGAAAGAAAGTATAATGTGAGGGGTATTTATTTGGATTATGAACAGATAAAAGAATTGAAAAAGATTTACAAAAATCATTTTAAGGCGTTTAAGGAGGATAAAGAATGACTGATAAAGAAAGACAAGATTATGAAAGAATTTTTTTAGAAGTTTGGGATAATAATTTGTTGGAAAAAGGACTTCTGATTGAAATGTGTCAACTGCTTGAATCAGATGAGAAAAAAGAAGATAGCGATGGATTTACATTATTCTATTACAAAACTACAAATAGTAGAATGTTTGTAATCGAAGATGACGAAATTCAAGGAACTTTGGAAATTTACGAGGAAAAATAAAGTTCAGTCGCAGAAAGTCTTTTTATTAGAGAAAGGTTAGGAGTAGAAATGGAATATAGAATTTTAGAAGATCATAATGTATGTAAATTTGTTTTTACTAAACAAGACATGGTAGCAGAAAGTGTTTTGTACAAATATGAAAGTTATAAAAAAAGAACAGTAATTTGTTGCTCTGTCCAAAGTGGTTGCAAGGTGGGCTGTACTTTTTGTGGAACAGGAAAAAGATTTATTAGAAGTTTAACATCAGATGAAATTGTTGAACAAGTAAAAATAGTTATAAATAATAAAGTATTAAATGAAATTAAAAATACAAATGAAATTGAAAAATTTCAAATTATGTTTATGAGTATGGGAGAGCCTTTCGATAATTATTATCAAGTTAAAGAAGCTATTGTTAAATTAAATAAATTATTTCCAAATGCTCAATTATTAATTTCAACAGTAGGTTTAAGAAAATATAAAGAATTAAATGATTTTATGAAATTATCAATAGAAATTAATAAAATTGGTTTACAATTTTCTATACATCAAGCAAATGAAGAAAAAAGAAACAAATTAATACCATATAAAAATAAATTAACATTAAGAGAAATTAGGGATTACGGAATCGAATGGTCTGAAAATACAGGACGTCCAGTTTATTTGAATTATTGCATAGACGGTAATAATATTTCAGATGAAGAAATAAAAGGTTACAATACTAGAATATTTGATCCAGCAGGACAAGATACAATTGGTGGCGGTTGCGGGCAATTGTGGTTTGTTCAAGATTGGATGAAAAGTTATAAAAAGAAATAGGAGGAATCAGTATGAGAAAAGTAGTATCAGCAATAATAACGATATTATATGTAACAATTATTTTAGGAAGTTTAGGATTATTAGTATATAAAACAATAAATGATATTTCAAATGTAAAAACATTATTAGAATTTGCAAAATTAATGTTAATAGATTTTATATTATATGTTTTTTGGGGTGTAGGAGTTCAGATTTTAACTTTTGTATTCGGATTGTTCAAGATTAAGGAGGATTAAATGCTAGAAATAATAATGAGAATTTTAAGTGCAGCAGTTACAATATTTTTAGTTTTCTTTTTAGTCAGCTATCTGTATGCTTTAGTTGAAGATGTAAAGAAGAAATTAAGAGGAATAACTAAAATTGATTACACACATTACAATGTAGCGTATTTTTTAGTATTTTGGTTTTTAAATATCCTGCTGATTTATGCAACAATAAATTTGATTGTATTTTTTGCAATTAGAGTGTAAAATGGTATAATTAATCATATTTAAAAAAGGAGACAAAAATGGAAAAGAAATTTAAAGTTGTCGAAACACTTTTTCGATGTGGCAAGTGTGGGAACTATATCAAAGCGATAAGACAATACAATGGTATGAAAATTATTGATGACGGATGTTTAGAATTTAGAATTTTTAAAAAGAAAATGCCTGACTATGAGTACTTTTTTTGTTGTGAAAAGTGCGAAATAGAAAGCGATTCTTTGGGAGCTTTTAGAAAAATTATTCCACCTAAAGAACGGGCAGACTTCTGGTTTGTTAAAGGATACAAAGAACAAAAGACTAAACAAATGATAGAAAACACTCTAGACAATACGAGATCATATATAGAAAAAGCGAAAAAGGAACATAAAACCTATGGTGGAGTTCTTAATTATGGTCGATTAGGAAATTATTATTCAAAACATAAAAGCGTTGAAAAAGGTTTGGATGAATTACAAAACGAAATAACTAAAGCAATTAAATTATTTAAAAAGGGTGAAAATATAGAAGAGTTATTAGATTTTATTGGATTTTTATCAAATGATACTTTAAATAATCATAAAGTTTATATGTCGTATTTTATGCAAGCACGATTTCAATTTGAACGAAGAGCAAGTAATATAGTCTATCATAATTTGAAACATGTGAAAAGTTGTTTGAAAGGCATAAAGGAAGTAATGGAAAAATCAAAAAAAATTATTGTTTAAAATTTTAAATTTTTTCAAGAAAAAACAAAGCTCAAACACTTGAAAAAAACAATAAAATAAGGTATAATTAGGAGGTAAAATTGAACACAAAAAAAGAACTCAAAGAAATTAAAGATTTTTTAGAAAGTGAAAAAATAGGAAAAATCTTTATTGACAAAAGACCCAACGGGATTATATTAATAGAAACAACAGAAACTAAGAAATATCAAAGCAGAGTATGCAAAAAAGTAACCTGATTTCAAAAGTTTCAAACAACAATTGAATAAAGTATAAATATCGACGTACACAAAATGATGACCGTATTTATAAATTTAAGGAACTGAAAAGCCTTGATTTTATACATACGGTCTTTTTTTGTCTAAAAATCAAAGAAAGGGGGCAAAAATGAAGATTGAGAAAATAAATATCAATGAAATAATTGAGTATTCAGGAAATGCAAAAGAACATCCTGAATGGCAAATTGAACAGATTAAAAACAGTATTCGAGAATTTGGATTCAATGATCCGATTGCAATTGATGAAAAAGGCATAATAATCGAAGGGCACGGAAGATATTTAGCATTAAAAGAACTTGGATATGCAGAAGTTGAAGTAATCAGGTTAAATCATTTAACAGAGGAGCAGAAAACAGCTTATGCTATTGCTCATAATAAACTTACAATGAATACTGAATTTGATATTGAAAAGTTACAGTATGAATTGAATAAGTTGGAGGTAAACGGCTTTGATTTAGATTTATTAGGTTTTAATGAAGCGGAATTAGAAAATATTTTAGAAATTGAAAATGTAGACATTAACGATTTTTTTGCAGAAGAAGAAAAAGAGCAAAAAGAAGAAAAGAAAAAACTTTGTCCACATTGTGGGAAGGAAATATAAAAATGGGAGCAAAAATATTTTTAGCTGCGTTAAAAGGATATGAAAAAGAAGGAGTCAAGCCTAAAAGACTCCTTGAAAGTTATTTTTATTTGAGAGGAAATAAAAATGATTATATGAAATTTGTTGAACAAAAAATAAAATTAGAAAATTTTTTGTTAGATTCAGGCGCATTCACTTTTATGAATTCTAAAAAAACGAAAATAAATTTTGAAACATATATTAATGAGTATATAGAATTTATTAAAAAATGGAATGTCAAATATTTTTTTGAACTAGATGTGGACAGTATTTTAGGATACGAAAAAGTAAAAGAAATAAGGGAATATATAGAAAAAAGCACAAATAAAAAAAGCATACCTGTTTGGCACAAGAGCAGAGGGCTTGAAGAATTTGTGAATTTATCTAAAGGATATGATTTTATTGCTATCGGAGGTTTAGCGATAAAACACATAAAAAAAACAGAATACAAATATCTTAATCCTTTGATAAAAATAGCACACAGCAATAATTGTAAAGTTCACGGATTAGGTTTTACTCCTAAAGATATATTGAAATATCGTTTTGACACAACTGACAGCACTAGTTGGAAAGTTCCAGGAAGAACAGGACAGATAATCAAATTTAACGGAAAAGAAATTGTTGAAGTTAAAAAACCAAAAAATAAATTGAATAAAAAAATAGATACAAGAGTAGTAATAAAACATTCTTTAAAAGAATGGAATAAGTACGTAGATTACATCGAAAGGAGTTGAAAATGATTGAAATTATAGGAATACTTGCAACTTTGTTTGTATTGCTTTCTTTTTCGTTTTCTGAAGAAAAACACATAAGGATAATTAATGTGATAGGAGCTTTATTATTTGTTGTTTACGGTTTGGTAACAAATGCTTTGAGTGTTTGGTTATTAAATTCGATATTAATAATCATACATATTTATAAATTATATAACAACGGAGGTAAAAATGTTAATAAATAAAAAGTTTAAATTTGATGCAGCACATTTATTGCCGAATCATAAAGGGCAATGCAAAAATTTGCACGGACATACATACAAATTAATAGTAACTTGTAAAGGTACAATGCAAAATATAGGAACATCAGAAGGAATGATAATGGATTTTTCTGATTTAAAAAAGATAATAGAAGATGAAATCATAAAAAAATTCGATCACGCCTTTATAGTAGGGACAGATTCAGAGACAGAGAAAGATATATTAAGAGTATTAAAAAAACACAATTTAAAAATATTAGAATTAAAAAACAGGAGCACTGCTGAAAATATAAGTAAATATATTTTTAAAAAATTAAAAGAAGTTTTATTGAAAAAGAATATAAAACTTATAGAAGTTACGTTATATGAAACAGAAACATCGTTTGTAAGATATGCGGAGGAGTAAATGAAAGTAGTAGAAATATTCAAAAGTATTCAAGGAGAAGGATTTAACTTTGGGAAAGAAGTTGTGTTTTTAAGATTAGGGAAATGCAATTTAAAATGCCCTTGGTGTGATACAGATTGGAATAAATATAAAAAAATAGAATTGGAAAATATAATTTATGAGATAGAAAAAGAAAATTGTAAAAGTGTGATTATAACAGGTGGAGAACCTACGATGCAGGATTTAAAACCTTTATGTAAAAAGCTCAAAGAAAAAGGATTTTGGATAGGAATCGAAACAAACGGAACAAATGATGTTGGTTACGAATTTATAGATTATATAGCAACAAGTCCCAAATTCTTTTATAAAGATTTAGTAAAATTAAATTTGAAAAAAGCTAACGAAATAAGAATTGTAGTAGACAATGATGATGTTGAAGAATACGTTAAGTTTTGTAAAAAAATAGAGAATGAAATAGAAGCAGATAGATTTTTTCTATCTCCTGTCGAAGAATCAGAAACTGCTAATTTTTTAAATTTAGAAACTTTAGCAAAAGTTAGGCAACAGTTAAACGAAAGAGAGGAAAAAGAATGGCAAGTGTCGATACAATTGCACAAATTGATGAAAGTGAAATAGAAGCGAAAGAAGGAATAAAAAAATTATTACTTTTTTTAGGTGAAGATGCAAATAGAGAAGGTTTATTAGATACTCCGAAAAGAGTTGTGAAAGCATTTAAAGAAATGACGAAAGGATATAATGAAGAAGTTTCAGAAATTTTAAAAGTTACTTTTGAAAGCAATAACTCAAACGAAATAGCGATAGAATCCATACCTTTCAATTCTTTGTGCGAACACCATATGTTGCCTTTTTATGGAACTGTAAATATCAAATACAAACCTAAAAATGGTAGAGTTGTTGGATTATCTAAAATACCTAGAGTTGTTGAAGTGTTTGCAAAAAGATTGCAAATTCAAGAAAAATTAACAAAAGAAATAGCAGATGCGATACAGCAAAATTTAGATTGTTTAGGTGTAGAAGTTGAAATAATCGCAAAGCATATGTGTATGGAATTGAGAGGAATCAAATGTGTAGGAAGTGATACCAGAACAATTTACAGAACAGGCTGTTATGAAAATCTGCATAATAGAAATAAAAGTTAAAGGAAAAGGTGGAAATGAATGAAAACATAAAAGAATTAATCAGATACAAATATGAGAATGGAACAAGTATAAGAGTTTTGTCAGAAAAATATAATCAAAAAGTAGGAACTATTAAGAGCTGGATCAGCAGAGAAAAATGGATTAAAAAAAAAGAAAATACTGCAACCAGCAAGAGAAAAAATGCAACCACTAATTGCAACCAGTTGCAAAAGGCTGTAGACAATAAAGAAATACAAATACAAAAGGATATTTTGGAAGGCAAAAGCAAACAAGAAATAATGTCCGAGTATGGCATTTCAGAACGTACTTATAGCAGAAAAACAAAAAATGCAAGAGATTTGAGAAAAGAACGTACAGAAAAATATCTTGAAAAAATCGTCGAAGAAGTTTACAAAGGCGAATTATACAGGATACTAAAAGGGACAGAAACTGCAAAAGCAAATTTAGTAGTAAGAGCAACTAAAGAGATAAATTCGCAAGAAATGGATACTAAAAAAGTACAAGAATATGACAAAGCATACACAACTATTAAAAAAATGGGAAATGATTTAATGAGGACTGGAAAAATGCTTACTGCTTATGAGGTGCTTGAAATTGATAAACAGCTTGCCGAGGAAGCGTTACAAAAAGAAAAATTAGAAATCGAAAAGGCTAAAATCAAAAAAGATGATGCCAAGGATTCAGAAAAAGAAAAAGAAGTGATTCAGCTGTTAAGAAACATAACTAAAAAGGTGGAAAATAATGAATGATTTAACTCCAAAACAGTATGAAGTATTGAAAATATTTAATAAAGAACAGCCAAGAATAACAATTTTAACAGGAGCAAAAAGAAGCGGAAAAACGTTTTTAAATAATTTTCTGATGCTATCACATATTGCAAAATTAGCCAATCAAAATCTTAACTTCATCATAATTGGAGCAACTAGCGGAAGTATTTGGAGGAACGTTTTAAACGACTGGGAAACAATGTTAGGAAAGCAATTTAAGCCCAAAAAAGACGGAAGTTTTAAGTTATTTGGAAACAATGTTTATTTATTCGGTGGAGAAAAGGCAGACAGTTGGAGGAAGATGAGAGGGATGACTTCTCACGGTACTTATATAAATGAGGCAACAGCATTGCATCAAACTTTTATAACAGAAGCGTTTTCAAGAACATCAGGAGAAGGTGCAAAAATATTTATTGATACCAATCCTGATAATCCAGCTCATTTTGTAAAAAAAGATTATATCGACAATGCTGGAGATAGATTAGAAAATGGCAGATTAAATATTTTAGTCAGTAATTTCAAGTTAGATGATAACGTTTTTCTCAATAAAGAGTATGTGGATTCTATCAAAAAGACAACTCCACGAGGAGCAACTTACGATAGAGATGTTTTAGGATTGTGGGTTGCGCAGGAAGGTGTTGTGTTTGCTGATTTTTCTGAAAAAGAAAATGTGATTAATAATATAGAAAATATCGAAATAAAAGAGTATTACATCGGAGTTGACTGGGGATTTGAGCATTATGGGACATTGGTAGTTATTGGAGTGGATTTTGAAGATAATTATTATATCGTTGAAGTTATAGCGAAACAGCATAAGTATTTTGATTACTGGAAAATGCTGATTTTACAAAAATATAAGGAACATCAAGTATCAAGAGTATTTTGCGATAGTGCTAGAACTGAATATGTACAAGGGTTATTAGATTTTGGAATAAATGCTGAAAACGCAAAAAAAGATGTAAAAGAAGGAATTGATTTGGTTGGTGCAATGTATAAAAGAAATGCTTTAAAAATTACAGAAAAAGCGTTTAAAGGGAAATTTGAAGATGAGATTTATTCTTATGTCTGGGGGAAGAATGATGAGCCAGTTAAGGAAAATGATGATGTAATGGATGCGATAAGATATGTTTTATATAGCTTAAAAAAAGATGAAGGTGGAATTGCTTATTTATATTAGGAAGGAGGGTTAATGACTAGAGAAGAAAGAACAAGAATTAAAACTTATTATGATAGGGAACAATATAGTAAATCAAATTTAAGTAAGAATATGCCAGGACTGTTTGACGGAACTGTGGAAATATTTAATCCGATTCGAGATATTGTAAAGGCTCTATCAAATACAGCTTTAAAAGATTTAGGAATAGAAAATGAGAAATTAAAAGAAATTTGGGAAATTAACCAAATGACTACTTTCAGCAAAAAAATTGCTAAAGAGATGTATTTGAATGAAGAAGTATTTGTTGAAGTTATATTAACTCCTGATGATCAAATTAGATATATTTTACATAATGTGGATGATGTTGAATACACAGAAGTGTTTGGAGAGATTAAGAAGTTCAAAGTTGAAGGGGAGCAAGTTTATTTTGATGATAACGGAGAAGAACAAGGCAGAGAGTATTCGAGGGAATATATAAAACTTGATACTGGAACTGTTAAAAGAATTGAAAAAATAGATGACGATACAGTTGAAAGTCCTTTTATTTTGGATAAAATCCCTGTTTCAAAATTTAAAAACGACAGTAATATAATTGAGGCATTAAATATTATAGATAAAATTAACGAAACCGAATGTTATATCGGGAGAATATTTGGAATACACGGAGACCCTTGGCTGCACGCAAACGGAGTAAAACAATTTGCAGATGTTAATTCTAGTAATTCAAAAATTAAAAAGAACGCACAGCTTTTGGAAGAGGCTAGATACAAAAACAAAAGAATTATCAATACTCAGAATTCGAAAGAAATGGAAGCTAGTTTCAAATATATTGAATTAACAAATCCGTTAATTAGCGAAATGCAAAATGATATAGCGAGATTAGAAAAAAGATTATCAAATTTATTTCCTGAATATTTACTCGTAGATACAGCGACGCAAAATGTTAGTGAGGAAACTTATTTATTAAAGAATAATGGACTTAAAACGAAAGTGGCAAGTTTTAGAGAGGATTTTATAAAAAGTTTGTTAGAAACAGATAAAATTGCATTGGAATTGTCAGGAAGTTCAGATGAATTAACTGAAAATGATTATACATATTTTGATACATTTATGGAAAATGAAAAGAGCTCTAAATTAACAACTTTATCATTAGCTCTTGATGTAATAAGCAAGGCGAAAGATATTGATGAAGAATATAAACTTAAAAAATTAATAGAAAAAGTGACAGATGACACTTTGCAAGATTTGAGTGGTTTGTATGATTAAGATAGATTTTAAATGGGAACATAAAGTGGAGAAAAGGTTGTTTAATTTTTTTAGAAGAACAGCATTTTCGATATTTAGCGGCAAAAAAACAGATATTGATTATTCAAATTTAACGAAAATATTTGTTAATTATAGCATTTCTTGTGAGAAAAAATTTAAGAAAATAAAGAATATAGATGTAAAAAAGCATATAGAAATAGCAATAAAACAAATAAAAGAGATAAAAGAATGGCAAAACAATCTAAATAATTATGTTGAAGAAAATAAAGAAAAAGATAATTTAAAAGATAAATTGAGAAATAACGCTAAATTCAGATCTAGAAACATGCTAGGCAATTATTATAAGGATTTTTTGAAAGAAATAATTGCAAGCGAAAGTGAATATTTTGAGTGGAACACGATGGGGGATGAACGTGTTAGACCAACACACGAAGCAAGAGATGGACAAATTTATAACTGGGATAATGCCGAGATAGTCCCTGGAGAAGAACCAGGTTGCAGATGTTGGGCTACTGTTTATTTCCCCGATTCACAAGAGGAAATCAACGACATAAATCAAAATTCTTGAGAGTTGAAAGATTACAAATCATTCATGAGTTGTTTGATGTCAAATCTCAAAAATTTATAGAGTATCAATACTGTAAATCATTTATGAGTTACAGCAAATAATCTAAAAAGCAAGGAGAAATAAAAATGAGAAATTTTAAACAAATGGAATTGTATTACGATGAGCCTGGAGAAGGGAAAGGTAACGGAGAAGGAGTTGGTACAGGCAGAAACGAGCCAACGCTTGACGACTTAAAAGCTGAAATCGAGAATTTTAAAAAGGCACAGGCTGAAAAAGATAAGGAAATTAATTCTTTAAAATCACAGCTTGGACATAGCAATAAACAGCTTGAAGAGCTTCAGAAAAATGGGAAAAGTGCAGAAGAGCTGGCAAATATGGAAAAAGAAAAGTTAGAAAAAGAGTTAGCTGAAATAAAGAATAAATATAATTTGACAACACTGGAAACTAAGAAAAACTCTTTAATAACAGAGTTAAAAATTAGTCCACAGTTTGCTGATTTAGTACAAATTACACCAGAAATGACAATTGAAAGTCTTGAGTTGGCGGTTAAGAATGTAGCAGCTAAAGAAAAAGAGTTCACAACAGATTTCTTGAAAAAGAACTCTATAACAAACGGAGGATTCAATCCAAAGGATAAAAAGAAAGATGAAAAAGATTTTGTTGACAGAATGATTGAGAAAAACAAAAACAACGAAACAGATCTTACAAAATTTTAGGAGGTTGAAATGTTAAAAAGAACAGTAATGCACAAAGAAAAACTAAATGTGCAAGTGAAAATATTAAAATCAGATTTTGCTAATTACATTTACAAAGACAAAAATACCAATAAAGAGTATTTGTTAGCCGGAACGCTGGTTAAAGCAAAAAATGGAGAAGATTTAAGAGAAACAGGAGCATTTGTAACTCCAATAGGGACAGGAACACAGGCGGAAGCTGTATTGTTGCATGACGTTGAGTTTAAATATTATAACGACAACGAACAAGCAACAGTCTCACTTGAAGGAGTTGCATATTTAGATAAATTAATTGCAGTAGGGAAAGAACATCCTACACCAATTACAGTTACAAAAGCGGAGTTACCAGCAGGGATAACTTACATTTATAAGGATAGAAAATAGGAGGTTAAGAAATGCCAATGAATTTAACAGATTTATTAAATGCAAAGAGTTTAAATAAGTATTATGCAGGAGTAAAAGGAACTACGTTAGTAGAAGCAATGTTTCCAGCTGTATTTTCAAACACGTTTGACATAAATACATTTGGAAGTCTAGACGGTGGAGCAGTTGAGGTATTACAAAGCAGCCAACTGGATGCGGATGTAATGTTTAGAGACTGGGATTTGAAAACAACAACAAAAGGGGATAAACAATTTTTTAGGGAAGGTATGAAGCTTGATGAAAAACGTAGAAAAGAATTACTAGAAATTTTGAATACAAATAATCAGTCAATAATTGCTAGTTATTCAGAAAATATTTTTAATAAATTCGCAGGGAAAAACGGTTTTTTAGGAAGTGCAAGAGCAATTGCAGCTTATACAGCTTCACAATTTTTGTCAACAGCCAAGGTAACGTTTGTCGATGAAAATGGCGGAGGACAGACAATTAATTATAAACTTGCTGATAAATATAAAGAAACGTTAGCGGGAACTAATATTTGGAGTACCGCAACAGCAAAACCGCTTGAAGATTTAGAAAGATGGAAAGAAACCGTTGAAGAAGGTGGTGGAAACGTAGAAATAGCTTTAATGTCAAAATCCACATATAATACGCTAAAAAAACACGATACTGTAAAAGCATTGTTTAAGAATATCATTGTTACGGTTACTCCAGCACTTATTAAATCTACTATTGAAGACGTAATCGGAATGACAATATTGATCTGGGATGAAAAAATAAAAGCTGGAAAAACGACTAAAAATGTATTTCCAGATAATGTTGTTACACTAATTCCGAATGGACAATTAGGAACAATGGAATATGGGCCAACTCCAACCAAAACTGATGAATTACTTGGATATTTAGGAGATAGAGAAGTTGTAGATATAGCAGGAACATTTGCAACTGTGGAAGTTGTGCCTGAATCAAAATCAGCGGGAGTTGTGAATAATGTAAACGTTGTAATCGAGGATTTAGTTGCTCCAAATCCATCAATAATAAACAGTATGTTCATAGCGACAGTTGGGTAGGTGAATTGAATGGCAAAAGAGAATAAAAAGGAAGAGGTGAAAGCTATTGTTGAAGCAGTAGCTTTAACGCCTTTGAGACACAACGATGTTAGATATGAAATTGGCGATAAGCTGGAATTAACTGAGGAAGAATTTGAAGTTTTGTCAGAAAATAAACTTGTCGGCGAAAGAGTTGATGAGTAATGACGGATGAAACTTTGGAAGAACTGAAAAAATATATTCCTGAAACTTCAGATTTTGATGTAGAGGTTGTTGAGCAGTTTTATAAAGTCGCTGAAGAAAAACATAGCAGCGAAAAAGAAAAATTGCTCAAAATATATCTTTTTGGATATTTACTCACTTCATTAGATGATTTTGATTTTACGAAAGTTCAAGTATCTAATATTGTAATCGAAGAAACAGGTGGGAATAATCAGTATTTAATGATGTATAAACAATTGTTAAAAGCATTTGGAATTGATGAGAATGAAACAACTGTATCAATAATTTAGGGAGGAAGTAATGGTTATTTTAAAAAACAAGGAAAAGGGAAAGATCCTGCTTGTTGAATTAAATCATATATTGCTTAAAGAAGGCGATAATGAATTAGATTTGACGCCTCGAAGGCTGAATATTGCAAAAGAGGAAATTGAGAAAAGAAAACTTAATATTGAAATTATAGAATTAGGTGATGAAAATGCCGTGCAAGTTGACGATAAAACAAAAACCAAAGACAAAAAATCTAGAGACAGTACTAGCAATGAATCCACAGAAGATAGAAGTGGGGACAGTAACTAATTATGGCATTAAAGGCGAATTTGATGCTAACGAATTATCAAATGTACTAGAATTTGGAGCAAACGCAGGAAAAGATAAAGAATCAAAGATTCCAGGATGGAAATATAATGATAAAGCTTTTAAAAAAGCCAAAAGAAAAACGAAGAAAAAATTTTTGCAAGGAATATCAGGGATAATAAATGGGAATCTTACAATTGACGCTATGATAAATAAAATTGGAATTGAAGCGAGTACGGAATACAAAGAAATGATTGAAAAAATTAAAAGCCCTGCGAATAGCCCTGCAACAATCAAGAAAAAAGGATTTGATAATCCAATGATTGAAACTGGACATTTTAAAAGCAATATTGCTGCCAAAATTAATAAAGGAAGAATTGTCGGGAGAGGTGGTGGATAGTGGATAGAAAAGTTCAGGTAGCTATTAGAAAAGTTTTGAAAGTTATAAGGAAGTTTTCCGATGATGTAACTGTGTATTTGGAAGATTCTGAAGCTGAATTTGATGATTTAGGAAATCCAATTCAAAACAAAATAGAAAAGACTATAAAAATGGCTGTATTAACACCAAAACATAATTCATCGTTTCCACAAAGTATGGACGGAAGTTTTTTATCAGATAAAAAAGAAGGATACTATATTCTGAATGATACAGACGGCTTCAAAATTTCGGAAAATATGAAACTGAAACACAACGGCGTGATTTATAGAATAGTCAATATTGAAGAAAATTATGGAGAGTTTTTAAGAATGGAGCTGAATATAGATGACAAGCGAAATTAGAAAAGAAGTCGTGAATGATATTAAAGAATTTTGTAAAAAGTTTGGCATAAATCAAGTTATCAATGAAGAAAAACGTGATGAAATTTCGGCTGAACAGTATGAAAAACTTAAATTTCCACTTGTTTTCTATAATCTGTATATTGAAGATGCGGGAAGTCCTATTCCTTTTGGAAACGATAAATATTGTTATGATGAGGAAATACAGGCACTTTTGACTTTGGAATCACGAGAGAAACATAATGATTTTGATATGCTTTATATGTTTTTGGCAAATACAAACGCAACAAATGATTACTTTGATGACAGAAAACATCAAAGGAAGATACGGAAAGTATACAAGATACAGGAAACGCCTTTTAATTTTATGGGCAGAAAATATTACAAACAAGTTCTGCAATTTAGCTATTTTGCAGAGCATTATATAAATAAAGATTTTAGGGAGGAATAATGAAAATATTTATAAGCCAACCAATGAGAAATAAGAGCCACGCTAACATAGAGCAGGAAAGAGAAGAGATAGTTAGCCGTTTGAAAGAAGAATATGGGGAAATAGAGATTATAGACTCAGTTTTTCCGGTAATAGCAAATAAAAGAAATATTTCTTTACGATATTTAGCAAAGTCGCTGGAATTAATGTGCAATGCAGATATAGTAGTTTTTGCACAAGGCTATGAATATGCTAGAGGGTGTAAAATTGAATATGAATGTGCTGTTAAGTATGGATTGGCGGTAAAAATTTTATAAAAAATTCACTTTCTAAGATTTACAGGCGCAAAGGAGCAAACAAAAAAAACATTGACGCACAGTATAAAATAAATACGAATAATAGATTAAAGATAAAAAAGGAATTGTTAAGACAAATAAGTTTATACAAAAAAATTAAGGAGGAATAATGGCAATACAGAGAAATGATTTAAATACTTTGAATAATGTACAAATTAAGTCAGAAAATAACAGAGCATTTTATGCCGATGTCAGAAGTTTAATGTTTTTTACAAAAGACTTCGCAATATCGCCAACTTATATTACAGAGCCACAGGATTTATTGGAGCTGAATGTGAGTGGACTAGATGAAAATCATATTTTTTATAAGTTAATCGCAAGTGCTTATTCACAATCATACACTCCATTAAACGTTGTAGTGTATGGAAATAACACGGCAACTACATTTACAGAACTTATGAAAACTTACGTGGATCATGAGGATGCTTTCGAGGTTACTAACTGGATTACTAATATGGATATAGTTGCAGAGAAAAATTATATAGACAGCATTATAACTTATGCAAAAACTGATAAGGATAAACAGTTCTTTATAGCTGTAAATTATGAAAAATTAGGAAATTCAGCCAAAGCCGTAGCACTACAGACGGATAATAATATTGATAATGTAGCGTTTGTTATTGAAGGGGCTAAGAACTTGGCAAAAGGAAACTGGCTTACTGGGGCATTAGCTGGTGGAACGATAGGTTACAAGGGTTTAGGGAGTTATATTGTGCATTCTACACAGATTAATGGATTTGTGCAAGAGAATTTCACAAAGACGGAACAAAAGGCATTTTGGGACGCTGGATTGAATTATTTATCTAAACCAACAAGAGGATATTATCATATTGTGAACGGGATTAATTCAGATAATAAAAAATTCATTGAATTGAAATTAATCGAAATTTGGTTAAGAGACGGATTAAAGAAAGATTTGACAATTTTCCAAGTGAGAAAAGACAAAATACCAGGAAACGATACAGGGAAAATGATGGTTTACTCAATCATTAAGGAACGTTGCAGACAAGGTGCTAGTGCTGGAATGTTCATGGTAGATAGTGCTGGAAGCTATTTTGGAACGATAACGCAAAAGGATAAAAACGGCAACGAACTAGAGATTAGTTTGGGACATTTAACAGTGAGCGATTTTACCCAAGAATCACTTATAGAAGGAAAATTTGATTTCGATTTAAGAGTCACTTATTTAAATGGTGCCAGAAAAGTGAATTTGACTGGAGCCGTTACAACAGATGGAGAAATTATTTTTAATAAATAAGGAGGTAAAGAAATATGGCAACGAAACAATACAATGTAGATAATGTCAAAATCATACTAACTGCAGCAGGAATTCCTTATGCGATTACTTGCAGACACGAAGATGGTTTTGAAGATGATCCGAATACAGAAAGTTCAAGCTCTACGATTGCGAGCTGTGGGCAGAAAGTAGTAAATGTATCAGTAGACGAAAGCGTCTCTATTACGTTGAGTTTGCTTTATGGAAGTGATGAACACAAAACAATGGAAAGACTGCACAAACTTTGGAAAGCGAATAAAGGGTTGTTTCCGATGTTTATGGTAATTAGTGACACAAATACAAACGAAACTTACATTTATAACAGTGTTTCATTCAAGAAAAAGGCTGGATTGAAGTATGCAAATGAGAGCGGTACTGAAGCCAGAGCTTGGGAATTTGAGGCAGAGAGTAGAGAATTTGTAGGATAATTAAAACAAAAATAACTGTGGTAAAAAACTATCACAGTTATTAAATTGATATATCAAAAGACAAGGAGAAAATAAAATGAATTTAGAAAAAAGAAAATATACAGAAGAAGAGCTAGAGGCGATTAATATGTCAAGGGAAATGGCTGGGTTGCCGCCTATCGCACAAGAAAATGAGAATATAACAGTTCAAAATAAAGAAGTTAAGAATGAAATGAAAGCGGTTGAAGCTATCACAACAGAAGAAACGGTGGAGGAAATAAAAGAAAGAAAAAATGAAGCTGAAAGAAATAGACTTAAACAGCAAGGCGGATTAAGACCTAACCAATTATTTAGTTATACTTTGATTAACTGGGACAGGAAAACCCAAGAAGTGATTTGTAAATATCCGACAACAAAAAAAGCATCGAAATATTCTAAAATGGAACTTGATCCAGGAACTGGTAAAGGAGTATTTTTATTTGCTGATGTAGTCAACGATTTTTATAATGATGAATTACTTCCAAAATTTGAAATTGAAGATTTTCCTTCGAGTGAAATTGCAGAATTAGCTGCTTTCCTATCGGAAGTGGTAAGAAATCCCTTCTTTAAATAAAAGTCCAGCTTTTTTTTACGAAGGTAAGTTGTATATTAACAAAGATGAAATGCTAAGAAATATAACAGAAATCGAAAACTTGGCATTTCAGCTTGAATTAAATGATAACTTTAAAAGTTTTAATTCATTTGAATTTTTAGAAAGATATAACAAAAATGATATTCCTGAAAAGGAATTTGAAACATTTTTAAAAATGTGTTTCTACGATACGGAAATACAGAAAATAAAAGAGCGAGAACAGAAGAAAATGAGGAAAGGAAGATAAAATGGCTAGCGGAGTAGGAGTTACATACGAGTTAGAGTTTGTCATAAAAGACAAGAATGCAAAACGTTGGATAGAATCTATGCGAAAAGAAGCCGAAAGGTTAGCCAAAGCATTAGATAAAGTTACTTTAAATAATTTTAACAAACAGATTCAGCACATGCAGAAACATTTACAATCTCAAGGGAATCAATTAAAATCACAACTTAAAATGGCACAAGAAATGATGAAGTCTCTTGGAACAGGTAAAAATATAAAAAGTGGACTGGATAACGTCAAAAAAGATACACAGGCGGCTAAAAAGAAAATGGATGAATTGAACAAGGCAAAGGAAGCTGTCGGAAAATCAGTCAAAGATCCTTTAAAAAATGTTGCAAAAGGTGCTGACAATGCAATGAAAAGAGTTAAAGGGCTTTTGAATAAAGTTCGTGATGGAGCATTGTATAAGGCTGGGAGTTTTATTACACAGGCTGGAATGGAAGCGTTACAGGAATATGGACAGACTGATTATGAGTTACGTGGGGCTTCTGCCAAAACAGGTGGGTATGGAACTGACTTAAAAGAGTACAGAAAACTTGCAAAGCAAGTTGGTGGAGCAACCAAATTTAATAATCTGGATGTTGCACAAGCTATAAATGCAGGGGCAACTTTAGGGATAAAAAAAGATGAAATGAAAGAAATTATCCCCGCTGCTTCAAATTTGGCACAAGCATTTAATTCAGACATCACGCCAGCACTCGAAATGGTAAAAATGCACATGAATTCTTATCAATTATCCGCAAAAGAGGCACAGAAAGTAACTGACATGATAGCTGTTACATCTAAAAATACTGCCGCAGATTTGCCAAGACTTGCCGAAGGGTTTAAATATGTTGGGGCTTCTGGAAAAGCATTAGGAGTCCCAATGGAAACAGTTTATGCAATGCTTGGTAAAATGAATGATAACGGGTTGTTGGGTTCTACAGCTGGAACAGGATTGAATCAAATGTTTGAAAGTATGAAAGATTTTAAAAAGCGTGGAAAACTGGAAGGTTTAATTGGTAAAGTTACTGATGAAAAAGGAAATTTACAGGATATGACTTCTATTCTGGAAAGGCTAAAAGGTGTAACTGACAAAATGGGAAACGCTGACAAAGCTGGAGTTTTAAAATCTATTTTTGGAGTACAAGGTGGAAGAGCAGTAAACACTTTATTAAATGGAAGCATCGAAGACTTAAAAAAACTTCAAAACGAAATAAAAAATAGTAGTGGAGCGGCTGAAAAATTAAGCAAGTTTATGATGCAAGGAAGTGCTGGAGCAGTTGAAACTTTAATGGGAACAATGTCAAGTACGTTTGCGTCGGTATTTGATTCATTAGAGCCTTTATTAGTCCCAGTTGCAGGACTATTTATGGGAATTGCTGAGGCGATAGGACAAGTTGCTGAAAAAGCTCCTTGGTTATTACAATTAGTTTCTGTTTTAGGAGCTTTGGTTGTTGGAGAATTAGTTTTTCAGAAGCTGAAAGCGAGCATTGGACCGTTTATAACTGGAATAAAAGAAGCAATTGCGAAAGTAAGTTTATTTAAATTAGTTCTATATGGATTGCTGGCAGTTGGATTAGTTGTGATATTTAATCTGTTTAAGCAATGGCAGGATTATTTGCAGGAAAATGAAGCAGTCAGTAAAGAGTGGGAAGGTGTGCTATTAAATTTAACTTATGCCCTAAGTGCTTTAGGTGATGTAATAATGTCAATTCTAGGTGCTTTATTTGGATTTAATACAAGACAACAGGATGCAGCGGATAAAACTAAATTTATGGGAATGACTGCCGAAGAAGTTGCAAGGAAATTAAAAGATTTTCAAAAAAATATTTTTGACTTAACTATAAAGCTTCAAGAAATGAGAAGATGGGTAGAAGAAAACAAAGAAAAAATAAGATTATTTGGAACAGTATTTTTAGTTTTAGCTGCAGGAGTTGGAATTTTGTGGGCATTGGTTACAGCACAATCTGCGTTTAATGCAGTGGCAGCGTTGAATCCGTATGTTTTAATTGCGGCAGCTATAATTGCAGCGATAATAGCAGTAGTGGCAGTCGTTAAATATTTTTGGGATACAAATGAAGGTTTTAGAAATGCGATGATGTCTATTTGGAACACAATCAGTCAATGTTGGGCTATAGTAGGTTTTATTTTTGGAGGGGTTGTCGGAGCAATAATCGGAGGCTTATTGCAATTATGGACACAAAATGAGACATTTAGGCAATTCGTGACTACCGTTTGGAATTTTATAGCCTCGGTATTTCAATTAGTTGGAGCGATAATTAGCGGTATTGTAATGGCAATTGTTAATGTTGTATCAATTCTTGTTAATGGGATAGTAAATCTTTATAACACAAATTCAACATTTCGTGCAATTGTAACAGCTGCTTGGAATGCTATAGGTGTAGTAATTCCAGCTGTTATTGGAATGATAGTTGGTGGACCATTTGGAATGTTTATCGGAGCATTAGTAAGTTTATATACTCATAATCAAACGGCAAGAAATATAATAAATGCTGCTTGGAACGCAATCAAATCAGCTGTGTCATCAGCTATATCTGCAATAATAAGTAGGATTCAAGCAGCAATTTCTGCGGTACACGGATTAATAAACGCTTTTCAATCAGCAGGAAGATTAGATTGGGGCGGAATCAAAGCTGGCGGAGCACAATTTGTAAACGGAGTTAAAGGTGTTGTAACAGGGCAACACAAAGCGGTTGGAACTAACAACTTCCAGGCTCAAGGCGGTGGTGGAATGACCACTATTGATGAACACGGAGATGAAGCTATTTGGTTGCCAAATGGAAGTATGGTTGCAAGAAACACTACAACTCTTGATATGTTGAACAATTTAAAATCCATCAAGAAAAATACACGTGGCGGTGCAAAAGAAACAGGAACAGTCGTTACAAATAATAATCATTTTGTATTCAATGTTAATGGAACCGATGAAACATTGCAGGAATTGAAACGTGAACTTGAAAAATTAGGGATAGTGTAAAGGGGGATAGGATGCAAGTATTAGATTTTTTGAAGACAAAGTTTGCTGAATTTGAAGTTCAGAAAGATAAACTTGAAAAACTGTATTTGAAATATTTTGGTATTAAGCCTAATGGATTTTTAGGCACTATACCCCTTTTAGTTCTTTCAACTGATTATAGCCAAGATAATGAGATAACAGGGTATAAATCTTATTTAAAGGATAATTTCAATGAAAATATGTTTATAAATCCATATACTTTGAAAATTGAAGTTATTTTGCATGGCAAAGAATGGAAAGATGAACTTGAAAAATTAGTAAAGGAATCAAGGAAAAGAAATTATACGATGTTTATGTATACTAAATTCGACAAGATTTACGCACCGCTCGCAATCACAAGTGTAAGTTATTCAGAAAATTACGAAAGTTATACAAACATTAAGGTTTCAATAAATCTGAAAGAAATAAATTTGCTTAAATTTACTACAGCTGACGGAAAAACAACAACGGAAGCATACGTTCCTGAAACAAGTACACAGAACAAGGAAGTTACGGAAGTCAATTTGAATGAATCAATGCAAAATGAATTTGAAATTGATCCTAGAGCGGGAGATGTTATAGAATGAAAAAATTATATAGCTTTGATATTACGTACAAAGAAAATGGCAAAAGCAGTTATAAAATATTGCTTGATGATGGGGAAAAGACGCTTGTAGCAACGTTGGATATTTATAACATCAGGGAGCTTTGGTATTTGGATATAAAGAGCGATAACGAGGATTTGCATATTGGACAGAGAATTAATACTTATGAAGATTTGTTTTTGATATGCAGGAGAAGATATAAGGAATTTCCAAATGTTAAGATGATAGCCTTACCAATCAATTTAAATGGCTTTGATGTTGAGTTTACAACGGAAACGGCTGGAGTGTTGCAAGATATTATGGTGGTGGTTTAATGGCTGAAAATACACAAAATAACAATAATTATTATATTTTATGGGATAGATACGCAAAAGTAACTTTTAAAGTGAAAAACGGAAGTGAAATAGAAGAAATTGAGTTTGAAAGGTTTCAGATTGAAAATGGTATCGATTCATCGCCTGACTTCGAGATAGAAACAGAGTTTGATATTACCGAGAGTACGAATATTGCCAAAATAGTTATCTACAACCTAACAGATGAAATGATTAAGAAACTAAAAAAAGGCGTGGAAGTAGTTATTGAAGCAGGATACTGGAACGATGGAAAAAACAAGGATATTGGAGTTATTTACAAAGGAATTATCGAAAGTTTGAAAGGGAGCTGGAACAATGCTGACAAGAAATTTGAGATAATTTGCAACACTTATAATGATGAATACAAGGACACAAAAATTAATTTAAAGGCTGGAAAAGGAACTAAGGCAAGCACGATTATAAAACTTATTTTATCAAAGCTGGATAAATTAAAGGCTGGAACAATAGAACTTGGTAAAGATATTGATTATAAGGACGGAAAAACTTTACACAACAATGTCAAGCATATTTTCAAGGAACTTGCAAAAGATACAAAAAGTGTATTTTTTATAACAAACGGAGTTGTAACGTTTCAGCCAAGAGATAAGATAAACAGAGGTGTTTTAGAGTTCGATCCAAACAGATTTCAAGATGTCAAGGAAAATGACGGAACTTATACTTTGAAAGCGATATTTGACCATAGATTCCAGGAAGGATTCAAAATTAACCTTGATTTGAAAAAGACTTTTGAACAGCTTGAAATTAAAGGGGAGTATCTTATTACAAAAGGCAAGCACGTGATGAACTTTAAAACAGAGGCGTACACAGAATTGGAAATTAAAACTAAATTTGATGACGAAGAAACTAAAAAAGCTAATGAAATTGAGATTGTTACAGGCAAAAAAGGTAAAAATGAAAAATCATCTAAGAAAAAAGATAAGAAAGATAAAGATGATAAAAACAAAAAAGAAAAAGGAAAAAACTCTAAAGATTCTAAAAAGAATAATAAGAAAACTAGCACAAAAAGTGGTGGAAAGAAAAAAGAAAAAGATTGGGATGGAATTGTAAGAACTTATGGAGTAGGAGGCAACAAATGAGAAAAAAAACAGTAGGTGATCATATCGAAAGTATGATAAACGGAAGTTTTGATAATTTAAATACTTTTGCAATAGCCAAAATTGTAGAGATGGATAACTCGAATATGAGTTGCAGCATTCAAATGCTTGATATTCCTGAACTTTTTGGAACTCGTGATGAAGTTGAAGTGATTGAAAATGTGCCGGTTGCTCCAATATTTTGGAGTAGCAAATGTAAAATAAATGCTCCGTTGTCTGCAAATGATAAAGTTTTAGTGGCATTTTGTCAGCATGATACATTCAATGCTCGTAACGCTTCTGAACCTTGTGAGCCGAACTCCAGTGCTAAATTTGACATAAATAACGCTATCGTAGTCGGACAGATAACAAGTGATGCAGAAAAGAATGTATCTAATGACTTCTACATTGCTTACGGTGGAACGCTTGTAACAATAAATGATAGTGAAGTTACCATAAAAGGCAATTCTATAAACATAAGCGGAGCAGTAAGCATTGAAGGGGATTTGGAAGTGAGCGGAGATGCTACGATTGGCGGTAAATCATTCTTGACTCATACTAACGGTGGAATGCCGTTGGATTAGGAGGTAAAAATGAAAAGCATTCAAAGTTGGCAAACTGAAAAAGATGACAACAAAGAAATTGATGTTGTAATGGGCAAAAACATAGTATTAAGTTCCGAAATAGAAAAAATAAGGCTAAGGCTTGAGAATAAGTTAAGATTATTCTTCAATGAATGGTTTTTACATAGGAGTGAAGGCATTTACTGGATTAAAAGAAAAGAGAATAACGGGCAGATAGGAAACTTACTGGAAAAGTTTAATATTGAAACTCAAGTAAAAGAAACGATTTTGGCAGATGAAGATGTGGCAGAAATAATAAAATTTGAAAGTGATTTTAAAAATGGAACTGGAAATTATAATTTCGATGTAGAAATATTGTTGAAAAATGGAAAAACTTTGACAATTTAGGAAAGGGGGAGCAATGGATTTTGGAGTAACAAATACAGGATTTGTGTTAAAAAGTTTTTCAGATATTATGAAAGATATAGAAAAACGGTACAAATCAAGATTGCAGGATAATGAGTATACTTTGGATTTTAACACTCCTGAGGGGATTCATTCAGAGGCGATAGGGTTCGAGTTATCAAAATTATGGGAAGAACTTTTGGAACTCAATAATCAAACGAATTTAAATACGTCAACAGGTGTATATTTGGATTACTTTGGAACTTTATTAAGAACTCCACGAAACCCAGGGGCATATGCAACTGGACAGGTAAAAATAACAGGAGAAAAGAATAGAGTTATACCAGCACAAACTATTATAAAATATGCTGAAAAAGAATACAGATTATTATCTAACGTTACATTGGATAAATTAGATAATAACGAATATTACGGAGTAGGGTTTATTCGGGCAGTTGAAATTGGAGACGAGAGTAATATCACAAGTGATGTTTCATTTACAACCGAATACGGTGGGGTTGCTAAGATTACAAATGATGTTGATGTAATTGGTGGAGCAGATGAAGAAAGTGATAGCCTTTACAGAGCAAGGTTAAAAAGAAAGCAAACAATTGAACAGACTGCAACACATTCAGCACTGTATAACGGACTTATGGCGTTGGAGAATGTAAAAAACGTATTAATACTAGATCCTGAAACAGAGCCAGCAACAGAAGCTGGAACTATTAAAATATTTCTCGAAGGAACTCCTGATGACAAAATTTTTGAAACTATATTAGATTTGAAGGCGGACGGAATATTGACGCTTGCGGATTCTAATGCACAGACTTTTGAAAAGAAACTGAAAAGAGATGTGTTTGAGAGAAAAATAATCTATAACATTATCAAATACAGCACATTATTAATTAAAGTGGAAGTTCTGGAAGTGAAGAACTCTGATGAAAAAGATAACCGTTGGACACAACAAATAAAGCAAGAGATATTGAACTATATAAATAATCTTAAAACAGGGGAATCTATCAGCTATTTAAAAACGTATTCAGAAATTTTGGGAATTGATGATATACGAAAAATTAATCTAAAAATGGGATTAACAGAATCGAGTGTTGCAATTCAAAATTTTGATAAAGTTTTTAATGTTCCTGTGGGTCAAAAATTCCAGATAAATGAAAATAATATTGAGGTGCTTTATGTATAAAAATAGCAAAGAATATACAGATGAAATAATCAATAAATTTCCACATATGTATAAAAGGGATAGAGAAAGCAATAATTATTTTTTGCTTGAGCTTTATTTAGAAGAAATAAGGCAAGTAAGCAGAGGAATATACGATTTACTAAAATCTCTGGACATCATGAAAGCAACTGGATATGTTTTAGATAAATTCGGAACGTCATTTAATATGAAAAGAAACGCAAGAGAAAATGATGAGGAATACAGGAAAAGAATACTTGCTGAAATTTCAAGGAAAAGCAGAAATGCGACTTTTGAAACAATAATAAGCGTATTAAAAATTATAATTGAAAATTATGAACAAAATATATTTATTTTTAAAGAAGGAATTGTAAAGAACGTTAGTAAAGATATTGATTTTAATATAAAAAATGGAAGTTTTAAAGGAAAATCTGAAACACAGTTTTACAAGGAAAAGGCAGGAAGCATTTATATAGTTTTGAATAAAAGATTGCCAACATATGTTAAAAAAAGCGTTTTAAGTATTTTACTTGAAATAAGAGCGAAAGGAGTTGAAATAACAATTGATTTTAAATATAGAGTGCAGACAGCAAATTATATTTCAAATGGAGCACTTATAGGAGTAAAAAGAATGCTAAATATTGAAGATAGTTTTTATGATGAAATTTTGCAGCAAAAAAATTATGAAAGTAATTTGGCTAGAATGAATGTAATCACGCAGGAAGGGGTAAGATAGATGTTAAAAAAGATAAAGGACTGGGTAGGATCTAATTTAGATGTTTACAAAGTTGAAAATGCAAGTGATGTTGGAGCAGGATTAGTGAGACACATTTGGAAAGGCGAGGAGACCGCGAGCCAAATCGGTACAACTTTAACGGCTCAAATTATGAACGATTTACAAAAAGGACTGGTACACACTTTAAACGCAACAAGAACATCAGGTACAAATAAAGATATTTATGAGGTAATGTTGGTTGGAATCGAAGAATTTGGAGTATTCGATGGATTAAAATTATTAATCAGAATAGACAGAGAAAATCAATACGATGATGTATTTTTAAAATTGGGTGGTGTAGAATATCCAATTTACAGAGTTAAAGAAAATTCAGCGAGAAAATTGGATAAAGGAGTATTGAAAGAGAAAAAAGAATATTTATTAAATTATAGCAATAATTCTTTTGTTTTATCAGACAGTACATTGTATGGCACAACAGCGGGTACAGCTCTCGAAGGCAACCGATTAGCCGAAATTCTGGGAATAGAATTTGGAGGGAATATTCAAGATACTGGTAACAAAGTTAAAGGGAAATTTTACTTTGATAGTGTGACTAAATTTTATTACGAGTGTATAGAAAATACTAACCTGACTTATAACGAAAGTTCTAAATTCAGAGCTATCTCCAACAAACCACTTTCAGATAGAGTGGAAAATTTATTCAAAATTACAGAATATAAGAACTTAGCTTTAACTAACGTGAATCACGGAAATGCAAATGGGTATACTATAGGAAATAATCGCTATGTTCCATTTTCACGACGTTTCCCCCGTGAGTTCAAACGGAAATACTACAATTTGCAAACTTCCTGTTTCTCCAATTTCAGCATTCGAAGGTACGGCAGCAATCATTCAGAATAATCTTCGTGCTGAAAGATTTTCAGTCAATAAAAACGGAGAAGTCAAAGTCGTCGGAGATGGAACTATAACAGCAAATATTAAATATAGTTTCAGCTTTAGCTTTCCTTTTGCTATTAGTTAATACCCGATAGCAGTCCAGAAAAATCCAGCTTTTTCGCCACCGCCGCCACGTTGTCGCATTACTTGCAGTAAGAATTTTTCTTTAGTGATATTTGACGAGACAAAAGTAACTTCCAAACTTTCATCTGAATAGTTGTAAATCCCTGAAATTTGGACATTAACACATTTCTGTTTAAAAGTTTTTGGGAAATTAATATTTTTAGTAATAGATGCCCCAGGTGTACTTGAAAGTCCTTCAAAATAGTTTTCTCCCCACTGGATTATTAGACCATCTGGAAATTCAATATAATTATTTCCCATTGTGTGTAAATTTTCCAATTTGCACAGAGTTGGAAACAAATAAATAAATAATAAAAAATATTAGGAGGTAAAAAAATGATAATTTACATTTATGACAAAAACTCTTTAGAGTTAATAGCTCAACCGATGACACTTGGTGTCGAAAAATTTAAGGAAGAACCTAACTTGTTTTTCCCAGACTGGAATTCAGAAACAATGGTTTTCTCAACATCATACCTTGTAAATCCTGTTATTGATACAGAAACAGGCGAATTAAGGGAAATGAATGAATATGAACAGATTGTTGCTGGAAAACTCTTTTTAGCGGACGGTGAGTATTTAGATGAAAAGTCTAAATCAGTTAAAAGGATTGCAAAGCCAAATGACTGGAGTATCTGGGATAGAGAAAATAAAAAATGGAAAGTGGATAACACTTTGATGAATGAAAGAAAAAAAGAACTTAAAAACAAGCTTTTGCAGGACTTGGCAGAAGCAAAGTCTAATTACTTAAATCAGACAATAGAAATTGAAAAAGCTGGTAAAAAGTATACATTTGAGAACAATGAGAAAAACAGAAATAGATTGTCTCTAAAAATTTCATTAATGTGGGTGCTGGAACAGGACAAAATAGAAAAAGTGAAAGCACAAAATGACAAAGGGCTTGTTGAATTTATAGAACTAAATAGAACGGAATTAAAAGTTTTATCTAAAAAAATACAGGACATCATAGAAGTTGCTGACATAGCAGAGCAAATGGCTGTTACAGGACTTGAAAGATACACTATTGATCAGATGTTAGAGCTTAATGTAAGTGATTTTTTTCAAAATTAGAAAAGGAGTGATTTAAATGGACAGATTTGAAAGAATATTTGACTATCTGCTGAGAGTTGAGGGCGGATATTCAGATGACAAGCACGACAAAGGTGGAAAAACAAAATATGGAATAATTGAAGAAGAAGCGAGAGATTTTGGATATAAGGGAGATATGCAAGATTTAACAATTGATTTTGCAAAAAACATATATCTAAAAAAATACTATCTTGGGAATAAATTAGATAAAGTTGTAAACGACAAAGTGGCTTTATCTATATGCGACTGGGCTGTAAACAGCGGCAGAAATGGAACAAAAAACGCACAAATTGCTATAAATCAATTGACAAACGCAAATCTCGATGTTGACGGAATAATCGGAAACAAAACATTGGAAGCATTAAATTCGGTGGATCCTGAAAAATTTTTGGAAGTTTATCATAATTTGCAACGGATTTATTACAAAGGCTTGGTTGAGGCTGATAACACGCAAGAGAAATTTTTCTTAGGCTGGATGAATAGAATTGAAAGCAAGGAAAAATATTTAAGAGATTGGGATAAGGAAAATACAGAAAATAGAAAATATTATTTTGCCCAATCAAGTCTGGATAAAATGAAAAAAATACATCCGAGACTTGTTGAAGTTATGAAAGTGGCAATCGAAAACAGCCCATTTGATTTCAGAATCACTGATGGTGCTAGAACAGCAGAGGAGCAGTTTGCTTTATACCAAATCGGAAGAAGCAAGCCAGGCAGAATTGTAACAAATTGTGACGGCAAAAGAGCAAAATCAAACCATCAAATCAAAGCTGACGGATATGGACATGCAGTTGACATATTTCCTTGCGGAGTTATCGAAAATGGAGTATACAGAAAATTTACATCAAACGAAGGATATGACGACAAGAAATTAAGATTAATTGCAAATCATATCTTGGCAGTTGCAAAATCCAAAAACATTAACGTAGAATGGGGCGGAAACTGGAAAATGCACGATACGCCACATTTTGAACTAAAGTAATGAAAAAATACTTCAATAGAAGCTGTATTTGAACGCTAAAAATAATTTTGGTATAAATGGTTGGCTAGCAAGGTAAAATTGATTAAACGGCTTGTTAGCTACGTTAAAACTGATATTAACAAAAATAAGGAAAAAGGAGAGATAAAAATGGATAAAATGGTAAAAATTTGGATAATTAACAAGGCAGTTGAAATGGTAAAAGGTAAAATTTACAAAAATGAAATTGTAAATAAGGCAAAAACAGGAGCAGAAAAATTTGACGCAATCGCAAATGGATTTTGGGAAAAATTGGAAAGCTATGTTTTAAAAGAAAAAGAAATTGACAGAAAGTGGATCCCGAATTTTATCGAAGAAATTGGAGAGGATACAGTTCTAGCTTGCATAAAGGAATTGAAAACTAAGCTCGTTCCGTCTGAATTTATTCAACAAATTTTTGATTTTGAGAAAAAAGGTAACAAAAACATATTGTAGCAGCGAAAAGAGGACAAATTGTGGGGATAAATTTTGAAGAAGTAAAAGCTATAGTGGAGTTGGGGATAATGGGTGTCATAAGCTATACTTATATTACTCAACAAAAAAAACTTTTTGAACAGCAAGAGAAAACTATAACAGTTTTAGCTAAATTAGAAAATCAATTAAACAATGATTTTCTAAAAGGCAAAGGGCTGGAAATAGCTTTGATATTAAAAATTCAGGATATGCGTTGGGCAGTTCAAAAACGTATATTGAAGTATATAAAAAATAATCATTTAGAAGAAAACTGGGATGTTATCAGCAAGGAAATCAAAACTTTCTTTGATTCTAAAATGATTAATTTTGAAAACGAAATGCACGATATTATCGAGGAAACAACTTATAAACTATTATCTAAAATGATAAAAGATGAGTTTGAGCAGACAAAAGAGATATTGCTGCATATCTTGGACGATTTGAAAAAGGAAGGGGTTAAGGAAAAAGATTTGTATGGAAAAGCTGCAAGGATTGTGGAGACACATATGGAATCGATTGAAAACGAACTTGTTGCTAAAATAAAATCGATTATAAATTGATAGTCAGAAATGGCTATCTTTTTTTGTAAATAAATTTAAATATTTTTATCAAAAGGTGTTGACTTTTGATAAAAAGTGTAGTATAATAATATCAAGATAAAGGATGAATGAGGAGTGATTAAAATGACAAAAAATGAAATAGCTAAAAATATAAATAAAACAGTTAAAGGGATAGGAAGAACAATAGCTTTAGATTATAAAGCTGAGTTCAAAGTTGGGCAAATATTAACAGCTGAAAAAGCCGAAAGCTGGACAAACGGTGGAGAATTTATTGTTGAAACAACTAGAAAATATGAATATTTTCTTAACTGTATAAATGAAGTTGATGTTCACGAAGTAAACTATGATTTACTAAGTGAAGCTGAAACAGAAGAAGATGAAAAATATGCAGAAGAATATTATGAAGTATTGGGGACTGATGAAGATAGTTATTATGAAAAAGAAGTGTTAGTTCCAGCAGGTACAAAATTTGAAATCATAAGCGTAGCAGATGACAGCGCTTTTGAAGAAGTTGGTTATTGCGAAATAACTGTAAAAAGAATATAAGGAGGAGAAAATGGAAACAAAAAAAGAAACTCGGGGAGCAAAAAAAGGACGTCCAAAACCAGCAACAAGCGGACGCAAAAAAGCTGACCCAGGAATGAAGATAAAAAAAGTTTCTGTTGCGCTTCCTGAAAAGATGTGGGAAGAACTAACAGAACGAGCAGAAAAACAAGAGATTTCTAGAAATAAACTTATAAAAAATATACTAGAAATTTATTTAAAAAAATAACAAATATTTTTATCTAAAGGTGTTGACTTTTGATAAAAAGTATAGTATAATAATATCAAGAAAGGGGGAGATTGTTAAAAGACAAGGAACAGAAAGGAGAAAGAGATGAGCGAAATGACAGCTAAAGAAAATGAAATACTGATAAAGCTAATTATCAATCTTGTTGAAACAAGTAAAGATAAAGCAGAAGCAGTAGAAAAACTAAAAGCTCTACTTGATACAGACAAATAGAGCTTAAACCTAAATTATATGCAGTTGAGCCACCTTGTCGGCTCTCTGTATGTAAATTATAGCAAAAATTTAAAAAAATGGCAAGGGGAATAAAAAATGGAGGAAAAAAATGAGAACATTAGAAAACAAAATAATAGAAGATGTGAGAAATACAATTTTAAGAGAAGATTTAGACGATTTGAAAGATGAATATTTTGAAAACAAATTAAACATATTTAAGTTTTTTGAAAAATTCAAAATGAACGAATTAACATTAAAATATATTAAAATGTTTGAAAAAGTATTAAACAAAATTGCAGAAAAAGATTTTACAGAAGAAAAGTTTGAAGAAATAAAAAATGCTTTTCAAAAAAAAGAAAAGCAAATAAAATGGTTCTATGAAAATGACATCGAAGGAAGAAATTATGTAATAGATAAGCACAACAACTTGCAAATACAAGAAAGATTTGAAGAACTAAGTTTTGTTATCTATGAATTTGCAAAAAGAGAATACAGAAATCTAGAAAACAAAACAGAATCAGAAAAGCAAGAATTATTAAAAGATACTTCACTAATACACAATTATCTGAGAGAAAATAGTTTTGCAGCAGTAGCAGACGCAATAGCAGATGTAAAACTAGCTTGCAAAAAAGATTAATCAAATCGAAGGGGGGTGAGGTATTAAAAATCAGGAGGAAAAGGAATGAAAAAATTAAACTACTGGAATGTAAAAGAATATGCGTCTAAATCAGATTATTAACAAAGAGAGAGCAGATTTTAAAATCTGCTCTTTTTATAATTCAAAAAAAAGCATTGACAAAACATAAAAAAATGATACACTATATTAAATATTTATAATAAATATATTTTCAAGGGGAATAAAATGGCGGGAAAAAAGAAATATCAACGAGAGGAACTGATAATTAAACTGCAAGATTTAATTGATAGCGGCAAAGTGAAAAATACAAGTGATTTGGGAGGAAGTTTTTATAATACTTTAAGAACTTATATAGCTCCAAGTTGGAGTGAGATATTAAAAGTGGTTGATAGAGATTTAGAACATATTAATGTAAAAACAGAATCAGAAATAATAAAAGAATTACAAGAAATAGTAGATTCAGGGATAAAAGGAATTATGGAAGTGGAAAAAGTTTTATCTCGTGAAAGAATTTTGGCAAGATTAGATTGTAAAAGTATGAAAGAAGTTTTCAAAAAAATTAGCAGAGAAAAAGAAACAGAACATCTGTTTTTGTCAGAAAAAACAAAAGAAGAAATAACTAAAGATATTCAAAAATTAGTAGCAGAAGGAATTATAAGAACAATTTATGATTTAAACAAATATGATTATTCGTATAAAAGACTAAAGAAAATTTTTGGAAATATAACTTGGCGACAAATGGCTAAAGAAATGAAGTTAGATTTACATTTTAAAGCGGAAGTTGATGTAACTAACGAAGAACTGATTGATATTTATAAAGAATTATCAAGAGATTTGGACAAAGATGTAAAAGGAGCAACTGCAAGAGACATAAACGACAATTGCATTTATAATCGAGGATGTTTTGAGTTAAGATTTGGCAGTATCAATAATTTAAGAGAAATTTGCGGATATGAATTTAAAAAAAGGGAAGAAAAATGGACAAAGGAAGGAGTACTTGAAACTTTAATTAAAGAGTATAAAAAAAGAAATGGAAAATTAACTCTGAAAAATTTGAAGGAAATAAAAACACTCCCTTCTCAAGGCACTATTTGTAAAAAATTTAAAGTGACAAATTTTACAGAAGTTTTAAAAATAGTAGAAGCAGAAATAAAAAATGGGATTCTATAATCTTGGTATTGTATTTTAAAAAAGAGCCTAATATGGCTCTTATTTTTCTATATTCTTAATAGCTGTTTCAATCTTAATCTTCAAAATCTTTAAATCCTGAATTTTCATCTCTTCCAGCTCTATAATTTTAATTTGTTCTAGATTCTCAATATCTTTTTCATCTAAGTTTTTGATTTTTAAATTTTTCATTTACGACTCCATTGTATTTTCAAGTTATCTATGATAAAATGGTACAGGGAAGTTAATTAAATATCGCTCTAAAAGTGTGTGGTTAAGATTAGTGCGTACTTTCGCACCATTTGAGAATAAAAATTACCGATAGATACAAGAGCATAAGTTGCTCTTTTTTTTATAATTTAGATTGCAAATGTATGTGTATCTTAAAATAAGTTATTGGACTAAACCCATTTAGACAGTAAATTATTTGATGACAAGGAGTTCTGATTTTTTGCTGAAAAGAATTTCTTATAAATTCATTATTTCAAGTGTTAAGTGGGAAATGGTATTAAATAAAGAAAAAAGAGGGAAAAATGGAAAAAAGGAATGTGAAGATGATTTATCAGTATGACGGGAGTAAATTTTGCGGATTTCAGAGGCAAAACACAATGAAAACGGTACAGGGGGAGATTGAGAAAGTTATTTTCAGGACATTTTCGCAAAAGATAAATATGATTTCGTCGGGGAGGACTGACAAGGGAGTTCATGCGATGGAACAGGTTTCTAATTTTCTGATTGACAAGAATATTCCGCTTGAGGCGATAAAAAGGCAGATTAATAAATGTTTGAAAGGGGAAGTCAAAGTTTTAGGCATTGAGGAGGCAGATGGAAAGTTTAATGCACGGTTTGATGCAAAAAGTCGGACTTATTTGTATATTATGAGAACTGAAGAAGATATTACGCCATTTGAGGTGAATTATGTTACTGGCTTGAGAAAAAATGTGGATGCAGAAAAGTTTCAAGAAATAATGAATGATTTTGTAGGGAAATATGATTTTAGCAGTTTTATGAAAAAGGATAAGGCTTACAGGAATCCCGTGAGAGAAATTTTTTATATAAAATGCTATTATGATGAAAAATTTGGAGAAAAGCAGGTGAATGTGGAAATCTGTGGAAACGGGTTTTTAAAAACGATGGTTAGAATTATGATTGGCTCGGCACTTGCGGTTTATTTTGGCAATGAAGGAAAAGACTGCATTAGGAAAAAATTGGCAAATCCCAATGCTGACGGCAAGAAAATTTTGGCGGCTTCGGAAGGGCTGTACTTGTATAAGGTAAATTATTAGTAAAATTGAAAATAATATGTATAAACTTATTGATCTGGTAGAAGTTTAGATAGGTAGCAAAAAGTTATAGGCTTTAAATTATTAAATTATTATAAATTACAAATTATTTAATATAATTTTAGGTTTTATTTAAAAAAATTTATATTAGATATGTGAAAGGAGAATTTTTATGGAAAAGAATTATAAAATTAGGATATTGGATGCGAAAAAGGATTCGGACTTGCTGTTTAGGATTGTTAAGCATGAAAATGAGGTTTTTGGAGAGGCGACAGTTGGGAACTGGAATATTAAGCCATTTACGAAGTATGGAAAAGTTTTTGCGATGCTGAGTAATGATGAAAATGAGGAATTGATGTCGGTTATTGAGGTTTTGAGCAGCTTTGACAAGGAAGTGGCTTATGTTTACGGGGTTTCGACTGTGCCGAAGTTTGAAAGAAATGGATATGCGAGAATATTGCTTCAGTATGTAATGGAAACTTTGAAAGAAATGGGAATAAGAAGAATAGAGCTTACTGTCGATATGGATAATTTTACTGCGAAAAGAATTTATGAAGAACTGGGATTTGAAATTGTGGGAACTTTGGATAATGAGTACGGAGATAATGTTGAACGGTATTTGATGAGATATATGGTGTAATGAATTATGGTTGTCCTATTAAAACTTTAAGAATACTTAAATATCATTTTTTGCTTAAACTTTATTTAATTTAATTTAAAAGAAAATCAAATAATAGCAGGGTATAATTTATAATAACTTAGTTTTCGTTTATCGAAAATTTTGATAAAATTTTATGATTGGAATGTTTGGCAAAAGTCAATCATAAAATAGATTTAAGCATCTCAATTTTGCATTTCAAAAAAACTTATAGAGGAGTGATTAATTATGAAAAAATTGATATTAGGAATATTTTTATTATTTGGTGTACTTGGATTTTCAAGATATGTGGAACGTTGCAGAATAGTATCGGGGGATACTTGCGTGAGCCTTGAATCTGGAAAAAGATTTAATTTTAGAGGATACCCATTTTCAGGATTTAGAATTGGAGATGTCTATAGAGTATACTTTGAAGGGAATGGATACAGAAATCTATACTTCACAGGATCATCTTACCTTTATTAAAAAAGTTTTATAATTTAATTGTATAAAAAAATTAGATAATTTTTAGCAATTTTGCCAGACAAAAAAATTAAATTATTGTGATAAATTGAGATGTTTAAGAAATTTGGAAAAACAAATATAATAAAATATTGGAAAAGAGGAGATAATTATGAAACTGTTATTTAAAGCGGCAATTTTATTAAGCAGTATAGCAGGATTGATGAATGCGGCTGAAAAAGTGTGCATTGATCCGGGGCATCAGGCGAAAGGGAATATGCAGACAGAAGAAATAGCGCCTGGTTCAAAAAAGAGAAAACCCAAAGTGGCTTACGGGACAAAAGGAGTTGCTACGAAAAAGACAGAATACCAGCTGACTCTGGAAGTAGGATTGAAATTGAGGGATGCCTTGAAAGCTAAAGGGTACTCGGTATTTATGGTAAGAGAAACGAATAATGTAAATATAAGCAACAAGGAAAGAGCATTGATGACAAATAAGGCAGGATGCTCGGTTTATATAAGATTGCATGCAGATGCGGCAGGAAGCAGCACAAGAGGAGCAAGTGTACTCACATCATCACCTAATAATCCACATACAAAAAAAGTGCAGAAATCAAGCGACAGATTTTCAAGAGCAGTTTTATCAGAATACACAAAAGCAACAGGATTTAAAAGCAGAGGAGTTTCCTATAGAGATGATTTGACAGGAACAAACTGGTCAACAGTAACTAATACATTGCTAGAAATGGGATTCATGACAAATCCTGAAGAAGATAGAAAAATGGCTTCTTCTGATTTTCAAAATGTGATGGTAAAAGGAATTGTAAACGGGATTGAAAAATATTTTAGGGAAAGATAATTAAATTTTGAAGTAACAAGGCAAGTATGAAAGGAATTATATGAGTAATAAATTAAATTTAATTGTGATGCTCACCTATAATGATGAAACAGTGGACAATGCTCATGAAATTTTTGAACAGTGTAAAAATTCAGAAGCGAAATTTTGGGGACTTAAAGAAAAGTCCCTTTCGTTAGATAAAATGAAAAATTTATATAAATATATGAAGGAATGCGGTAAAATTACGTTTTTGGAAGTTGTAGAATATACAGAAAAAGGAGGGCTTGAAGGAGCCAGGATTGCAGTGGAATGTGGTTGTAACGTTCTTATGGGAACTGTATTTTTTGATTCTATTAATAAATTTTGTAAGGAAAATAATTTAAAATACATGCCATTTGTCGGAAAAGTTACAGAGCGTCCGTCAATTTTGGAAGGAGAAATAGAAGAGATTATTAAGGAAGCCGGCGAATATCTCAAAAAGGGTGTTTATGGATTTGATCTTTTAGGATACAGATATACTGGGAATGCACAAAAGCTTAATGAAACTTTTGTTTTGGAAATAAAGGCTCCAGTGTGCATAGCTGGAAGCATAAACGGCTATGAAAGGCTTGATGAATTGAAAAATGCTAATCCATGGGCATTTACAATTGGAAGCGCTTTCTTTGAAAATAAGTTTGACGGAACCTTTGAAGAGCAAATTAATAAAGTGTGCAGATACATAAGAAATTAAAAAATGAGTTTTTAGGGAGAAGTAAATGTTCAAAATTTTTTATCCATATGAATATGTTAAAAATGTTTTTTCCATTGACTATGATAAATTATACGGTAAAGGGTATAGAGGTTTAATATTTGATATAGATAATACATTAGTGCATCATGGAGATGATTCAACAGATGAAGTGGATGAGCTGTTTAAATACATACAGCAAATAGGTTTTAAAACGATTATATTATCAAATAACAGTGAAGAGAGAGTTAAAAGATTTCTTAAAAACATTAATTCACTTTATATATATGATGCAAAAAAGCCTGCTACGCTTAATTATTTAAAAGCTATAGAAAAATTGGGATTAAAAAAAGAAGAAGCGGCAGTTATAGGAGATCAGATTTTTACAGATATATGGGGAGCAAATAAAAGCGGAATACCAAGCATACTTGTAGAATATCTACGTAAGGAAAATGAAACTAAAATAGGTAAAAAAAGGCAGATTGAAAAAATAATTCTTATGTTTTATAAAAGAAATAAGGCATGTCAACATAGAATTGGAAATATCGTGAAAGAGGAGGTTTAAGTATGTCAAAGCGAAAAAGGAGAAATTTTTGTGATATTAATCCACTTTTTTATAGCATTTCTTTACATAAGGAAATTATAAAACGTAATTTAAAGGACTTTTTTTCAAAAGAAAAATTTGCTAAAACTAGGAGCAAAGAAAAATTACCTAATCTTGTCTCAAGTCATAGTTCCAACATAATAAGAAAAGGAAAAGGAATAGATCCAAAACTTCAAGAAAATAAAGCGATAAATTTAGAATTAGCCAGCAACAGGATTAATGGAATACTGATCCGTCCAGGCGAAGTATTTTCTTTTTGGAAAACAGTAGGAAAAGCTACAAAGAAAAAAGGGTACAAAGCTGGACGTGTAATATCTAAAAACAAACTGAAGCCTGGAATTGGTGGAGGACTTTGCAATTTAGGAAATACAATAAATTGGTTAGTTCTGCATAGTCCATTAGAAATAGTAGAACTTCATACTCATTCGGATGCACTAGATCCAAGTGCAGAAAAAAACCGAATACCGTTTAGTTCAGGGACATCAGTTTCTTATAACTATATTGACTATAGATTTAAAAATAATTCCAATCAGAATATTCAATTATTTGTTTGGTGTGAAGCTGGTAAATTAAAAGCGGAATTGAGGAGCGAAGCTGAATTCCCTTTGAAATATGAATTAGTTGAAGAAAATCATCATTTTAGAAAAAAAGGCGATAAATATTATAGAAGTTCTAAAATTTATAGAAACGCTATTGAAAAGTCAACAGAAAATTTGTTAAGCAAAGAGCTTATTTGGGATAATAATTCAATGGTTATGTATGATTACAATTTAATTCCGAAAGAACTGATAAGAGATTAGAATTCTAGTTTTGTCGAATAAATCTAATATACTTGTGTATATTTCAAAAAAATTAAATTAAAAGTGTTATAATTAAATATATGTTAAAATAAGAGCTGTTTTAGTGTTTTATAACTAAGGCAGTCTTTTTTTAGAAAAATTAGTTAGGATGTGATTTTATAAGTTAATACTAACCCCTTTTGAAAATAGGAATAAATTTTTATAACAGGGTTACTTAATAGCTATTTCATAATCATTCGACTTTTTTCTTTTTTATTTTTGTAGGATTGCTCATTGTCGCAAAACCTTATCTTGCAGTAAAGGTTTGTCCTAATAATTAAAATTGTGGCAAGATTGCTACGCAATAACCTATGGCTAGTCTATGACATTTTTATGCACTGACAAAAAACTCGTTATGCTCAAAAAGTTTTGTCAGCACAAAAAAATGCTCTGACAGATTAGTTTATACTAGACTCTGTTTAAAAAGTAAAAATTATATTTTAATTATTTGAAAATATTAGGTTTTTATCCTTTGCTAGAAAAGTTTGTAATAAATTCGTTATTTAAATGGAGTTTAGTATAAGATTTTTTTAGTCTAAAGGATATTTAAAATTATAAAAAAATATGACTTTATCTAGAATTTTGTTTCAAAAAATAAAAAAAGCATAATAATAATTCAATTTTTATTTAATTATATTGAAACCAAAATCAAACATGGAGAGGGTATACTATATAATATAAAAGGCTTAGTTTTTTTGTTCAAAATTTTGAAAAATATTTTTTTTTGATTTTTTGGTAAAAATGAATCTAAAAATTAAATATAATAAATATTTTGATTGGAAAAAATGATGAAATTTATAAAGGAGAAATTGAATTAAGAAAAAATTATTACTGTGGAAAGAAAGTACAGATAATCCAAGATTAATTTGGATAAATGGAAGTTTATTTTAAAGATAGTGGAAAGTAGAAAGGAAAGAAAATATGGATAGAAAAAAAGCAATAACTTTAGTTTGTATTGCAATATTTGTATTTTTTCTAGGAGGGGCTTTTTTGGCATATAGTTCTGGTATAAAAACACAGGAATTACAGACAAAAGTAAAGTTGGAGCAAGAAAAGACAAAACAGGAAATGATAAAAAATCAAAATGAACAGCAGCAAATGGCACAAGTAACAACTTTACAGAAAACCTCAACATCAGCGGCTGCTAGAAAAAGAACAAATTATGAGGCTGAATTGATGGATAGAATGAGTTCAGTTCAGGATATAGGTTTTGATGGGACTAATGGAGAAATGGGCGCACAGGCAAACCGAGCATATAAAGCTTGGGATAAGGAATTAAATAAAATTTATAGGCTTTTTATGTCAGAGTTGCCAGCCAGTCAAAAAACAAGATTACAAAATGAGGAAAGAGCTTGGTTGAAAAAAATGATTGATACAGTGGAAAGAGAATTAGATGATTCTTGCGGATTAGATGAAAATGGAACACGAATGGCATGTGGAACATTGGCTACATTAATTGAAATTGGAACAAAACTGGATATGGTAAAAGCTCGGACAATAGAACTTGCTAAGATGTATGATGAATTGCATGGTAATTAAATTTAGATATAAAAATAAAAAAATTAATTTTAATGTTAATTATATTTATTTTAACACTAAACGTGATAAGTTATGGTACTACAAAAAAGAAATCAGTAAGCGATAATAATACACTGAAAAAAGTGCAGAAATCAAACGACAGATTTTTAAGAACAATTTTATTAGAATACACAAAATCAACAGGATTTAAAAACAGAGGAGTTTCCTATAGAGATGATTTAATAGGCACAAATTGGTCAACAGTTACAAATACATTACTAGAAATGAGATTTATGACAAATCCTGAAGAAGATAGAAAAATCGCTTCTCCAGAATTTCAAAATGTAATGGTAAAAGGAATTGTGAATGGAATTGATAAGTATTTCAGAGAAAGATAGAATAAAAAATTCTGAATTTTATAAGAGAAAAAAATTAAAGTTAATAATATGTAAAGATAAGGACTGTTTTAGTGATTAGGCTAAAATAGTCTTTTTTTTGAGAAAAATAATTAGAAAATATAAGATTTGACTTTAGATTTAAGGTATTTTTATTTTAAAAGATACTTAAAGTTATGATAAAATGTGATTTTATTTAGAATTTTGTTTTAAAATATATGAAAAAATGTAAAAAAACATTGATTTTCTTTTTAAATTAATTTTTATTTAATGTTTTTGAAATTAAAATCAAACGGGGGGGGGTATAATATAAAAGGCTTAGTTTTCATATATTGAAAATTTGGAAAAAAATTTGCTGATTTTGTTATTTAGGAAAAATTAGACATAAAATTAAAATTATGAGATGATTTGTTTTCAAAATGTAATAAAATTTATAAAGGAATGATTAATTTATGAAAAAACTAATATTAGGAATGTTGTTATTATTTGGTGTTCTTGGTTTTTCAAGATATGTTGAAGAATGTAAAGTAATAGAAGATGATACTTGCATAAGTTTACAATCAGGGAAAAGGTTTAATTTTAGTAATTATGTTTTTGAAGACATTTCATATGGAAGTGTTTACAGAGTGTATTTTGAAGGAAATGGTTACAGAAATTTATATTTTACAGGAGCAACATATTTATATAATTTATATGACTAAATCTATTTTATCCAAAATATAAAAATAATGAAAGGAAAATAATTATGAATAAAAAAATTACTATAATAGTTATTATAGCAAGTGTTGTAATATTTACATTTTTTCTAGGAGGAGCTTTTTTGATGTACAGCTCTTACATAAAAACTCAAGAACTGCAGGCAAAGGTGAAACTAGAGCAAGAAAAGACAAAACAGGAAATGATAAAAAATCAAAATGAACAGCAACAAATGGCACAAGTAACAACTTCACAAGAAACATCTGCATCAGTAATTGCTAAAAAAAGGACAAATTATGAAGCTGAATTGATGAATAGAATGAGTTCAGTTCAAGATACAGGATTCGATGGTTCTGATAGTCAAATGTATTATCAAGCTGAAGCGGCGTATCAAGCATGGGATAAAGAATTGAATAAAGTTTATAAACTTCTTATGTCAGAGTTGCCAGACAGTCAAAAAACAAAATTACGAAACGAGGAAAGAGCTTGGTTAAAAGGAATGGTTAATAAAACCAAAAAAATAATATATGAAGAATGTGGAGAAGAAGGAGAAAATGGATGTGGAAGTATAGTTCAGTTAAGAAAAATTGGAACAAAAATAGATATGGTAAAAGCTCGGACTATAGAACTTGCAAGAATGTATGATAGTTTACATAATTAAGTAAATTATTAAAAATTATAGAATAATAAATAAATTTTAGGAGGAATTAAATTATGAAAAAACTAATTTTAATGATAATTACATTAATTTTAACAATAAATGTAGTAAGTTATAGTGCTACAAAAAAGAAAGTGTCAAGTAATAGTAATACACCACAAAAAGTGGCAGAAAATTTTATTAATGGCTATGCTGTTAGAAGTGAAAATAAAAATAAAGATAATTGGGTTTTGAAAAATCAAAATATTACGGAAGATTTTAGAGATATTTATGGACAGTTGGTTGAATATAATAATAATGCTGATTGGAGTGAAGGAATACCAGAGGATTATTTAGGAGTACCTATGGATGCCGACTGGGTATTAACTGGACAAGCTCCAGATACAAATGGTGGGTATAAAGCAATATATTATGATGAAGATACAGGATATGTATTGTTGAGATCTCGAAATGTTCACAATACTTATGTAAAAATGGTAAATATAGATGGTAATTGGTATGTAGATGGAGCAGGTTATGTCAATACTTATGATTTTCCAGATAAATTAAATGAAAGATTATATAATTGAAATTAAAAAAGGTTGTTTTTTGACAGCCTTATTTTTTTGTAATAAAAAAATTTAAAAAATAAACTTAAAAAAGTTCAGTATTTATAGCACTTCCTTTAATATCATAAAAAATTTTCTGAAAAAATGAAAAAATTTTAAAAAAAGTGTTGACAAATTTTAAAAAATGTAATATTATATATCTATAGTTAGCAACCTAACACAGAGAGTGCTAACAAGAAAAAGGAAGGTGCCGAGATGAATGATAGGGAGCAATTGATTTTAAAGGCTATTATCAAGCATTATCTGGAATTTGGTGAGAGTGTGGGATCACGGACACTTGAGAAGAAGTATAATATTGGAGTGTCTTCGGCGACTATTCGAAATACAATGGCAGATTTGGAAGATAAGGGCCTGATTGCAAAAACACATACATCTTCTGGGCGTATTCCGACAAGTGAAGGATATAAGCTGTATGTCGATGAGCTTTTGAAAATCAGGGATATTTCTCAGGAGGAAAAGGCGAAAGTCATGCAGGCGTACAATAGACGGATGAATCAGATTGATATGATATTTGAGGAAACATCCAGGTTATTGTCAAAAATTAGTCAATATGCCGGAGTTGTATTAGAGCCGGCGTTTACGCAGGAAGGTGTAAAAAAAGTAAAACTGGTGCATATTAATGAAACGACTGTACTTGCCGTAGTTGTAATGAATTCTTTCCTTACAAAAAATCTGAATATTTTTCTGGAAAAACCTGTAACTGAAAATGAAGTGGAAGCAATAAATAGTTTTTTGAATGAGAAAATTGCAAATAGTCAGTATTTTACATTGTCTGACTTGAAGGATTTTTTCACAAATACAAGTTTATTTTTGCAAAGCGATTTCGAGGATAATGGAATTTCCGATGAAGGAAAATTATTTTTTGAAGGGGGAACGAATTTAATTGAAAATAACGCATCCGATGTAATGAACCTTATAAACCGAGTAAAACTGTTTAATAATCCGAATGATTTGCGGAATGTGTTTTCACAGTTTTTGCAGATGGAGGAATTTAAGGATGGAGAAGTGAATGTGATTTTTGGAGAAGATTTGAAAATCGCAGGACTTGAGGATTTTTCGTTTGTGTTTTCGGTTTACACACTTAATAATGCGAAGGGGATTATTGGTGTGATTGGGCCAAAGAGGATGGAATATTCAAAGACGGTTGGACTCGTTGAATATGTGGCAGAAGAAGTAAATCAGTTATTAAATCAAAAAAATAAATAAGAAGGAGAGTGGGTTTTTTAAATGTCGGAAAAAGATTTGGAAAAGGAAAATTTGGAAGGTGAAGCTGTACAAAATGAGGCGGTTGAGGAACAAAATGAAAATGCAGAAAATAAAGCCGCTGAAAAAAGTATGGAGGAAACTTCTGATGATTGTGGCAATAAGGTAAAAAAATTGGAAGCTGAACTTCAGGAATGGAAAAATTCATACACAAGAAAGTTAGCTGAATTTCAAAACTTTGCAAAAAGGAAAGAAAATGAAGTTGCTGAAATGAGAAAATACGCTTCTGAAGAAATTGTCGTTAAATTGCTGGACAATATAGATAATCTGGAAAGAGCGGTTGACGCCTCGAAGGAAAGTCAAAACTTTGATTCATTAATCGAAGGAGTTAATATGATTTTGAATAATTTGAAGCATTTATTGACTGAAGAAGGCGTGGAAGAAATTGAAGCGGCTGGAAAAGAGTACAATCCTTACGAACATAAAGCAATGATTACTGAAAACAAAGAAGAACTGGATGACAACATGGTTGTGCAAGTTTTCCAGAAAGGGTACAAGATGAAAGGGAAGGTTGTAAGGCCTGCGATGGTAACAGTTAATAAGAAATAGTAAAAAATGAAATTTAAAAATAAATAAATTTGAAAAAAATTATAATAAAATATTTGATAATTAAGGAGAATGATAGATATGAGTAAAATAATAGGAATAGATTTAGGGACAACAAACAGCTGCGTGGCAGTTATGGAAGGTGGAAACTTTTCAATTATACCAAATTCTGATGGTGGGAGAACTACTCCGTCAGTTGTAAATATTAAGGATAATGGAGAAATTATTGTAGGGGAAATTGCAAAAAGACAGGCTATTACAAATCCTGATTCGACTGTAATTTCAATAAAGACACAAATGGGATCAGACTATAAAGTAAATATTCATGGAAAAGACTATACACCACAAGAAATTTCAGCCATGATATTGAAAAAATTGAAAAAAGATGCTGAATCTTACTTGGGAGAATCTGTAACAGAAGCTGTAATTACAGTGCCTGCATACTTTACAGATGCACAAAGACAAGCAACAAAGGATGCTGGAGAAATTGCAGGACTTAAAGTTCAAAGAATTATAAATGAGCCAACAGCGGCTGCATTATCTTATGGACTAGACAAGAAAAAAGAAGAAAAAGTATTAGTATTTGACTTGGGTGGAGGTACATTTGACGTATCTGTGCTTGAAATTGGGGATGGAGTTGTGGAAGTTATTTCAACTTCTGGAAATAACCACTTAGGTGGAGACAATTTTGACCAAAAAATCATTGACTGGTTGGCTGATGAGTTTAAAAAAGAAACTGGAATTGATTTGAGAAACGATAAAATGGCAGTTCAAAGATTGAAAGATGCAGCAGAAGATGCCAAGAAAAAATTATCAACTACATTAGAAACACAAATTTCATTACCATTTATTACAATGGATGCAAGTGGACCAAAACATTTGGAAAAGAAATTAACTCGTGCGGCATTTGATGAATTGACAAAAGACTTGGTTGAAGCAACTAAAGGGCCAGTAAAACAAGCGTTGGAAGATGCTGATTTAAGCCCTAACGAAATTAATGAAGTATTGCTGGTTGGAGGTTCTACAAGAATTCCAGCGGTTCAAGAATGGGTAAAATCTTTCTTAGGAAAAGAACCTAACAAATCAATCAATCCTGATGAAGTAGTTGCGGCAGGAGCGGCAATTCAAGGTGGAGTATTAATGGGAGACGTTAAAGACGTATTGTTATTAGACGTAACTCCATTATCATTAGGAATTGAAACTTTAGGTGGAGTATTTACTAAAATAATTGAAAGAAACACAACTGTGCCAGTTAAAAAATCACAAGTGTTCTCAACAGCGGCTGATAATCAACCAGCAGTATCAATCAACGTATTGCAAGGAGAAAGAGCAAAAGCTGCAGACAACCACAAATTAGGAGAATTTAACTTGGAAGGAATCCCAGCAGCTCCAAGAGGAATTCCTCAAATTGAAGTAACATTCGACATTGACGCAAATGGAATTGTACACGTTTCTGCAAAAGACTTGGGAACTGGAAAAGAAAACACAGTAACAATTTCTGGAAGTTCTAACTTGTCTAAAGACGACATCGAAAAAATGAAAAAAGATGCCGAAGCACACGAAGCTGAAGATAAAAAATTCCAAGAATTAGTTGAAGTTAGAAACCAAGCTGATCAATTGGTAATTGCAACAGAAAAAACAATAAAAGAAAATGAAGCTAAACTTCAAGGAACTGAAAAAGAAGACATCGAAAAAGCAATAGAAGAATTGAAAAAAGTAAAAGATGGCGACGATGTAGAAGCAATCAGAAAATCAATTGAAGAATTATCAAAAGTTTCTCAAGGTTTCGCAACAAGAATGTACCAAGAAGCAGCTCAAGCACAACAAGCAGCACAAGGCGGAGAAACAGCTGGAGAAAATAATAACTCTGGTGCTGACGATGTGGAAGATGCGGAAGTTGTGGATTAATTAAGAAATATAAAAAATTGAAGTAAAAGAAAATATTGTGGAGGAAGGGGAATTAGTTCTCCTTCTTTTGTAAAAAATAATTGTTTTTTTTACGAAAAAAGTATATACTATGGATATACTTTTGAAAAGGAGAAATTGTTATGACAGAGGTTTCAAAAATAAAAAAATGGGGAAATAGTCAAGGTATCAGAATACCTAAAAAAATGTTAGAAATGTTAGATTTAAAAGTAAATGACAGTATTTCAATTGAAGAAGGGGAAAATTGCTTGAAAATAAAAAAAGTAGAAGAAAAATTGAGCAATATTGAGAAATTATTTTTAAATTATGATGGTGAATATGAAAAAATAGATTTAGACTGGGATAATGAGGTTGGTAAAGAAATATGGTAAAACAAGGGGATATAATAAAAATAAACTTTAATCCAAATAAAGGGCATGAGCAGGCAGGATATAGACCAGCTTTAGTTATTAGTAACAACACATATAATAATCAAACTAAAATGGCAATTGTTTGTCCAATAACTAACACATCGAAAGAATTTCCACTACATGTAGAATTAGATGAAAGAGTAGATATAACTGGTGTAATACTCTGTGAACATGTTCGTGCAATGGATATTTATGAAAGAGGATACAAATATATAGAAAAATTACCAAAAGATCTGTTAAAAAAGGTATCTGAAGTTATTGGGTTTGAGATTGAGGTTGTATAGAAATAAATTCTTTATAGAGGATGTGTTAAAGATGGAAAGTACAATAAATACTTTAAAATATGGGAATGTTGAAATTGCAGTTGCGGATAGAGGAGCGGAATTACGAAGTTATAAAGTGAATGGAGAAGAGTTTATGTGGGACAGAAAGCCTGAGTTTTGGGCTGCCAGTTCACCTGTGCTGTTTCCGTTTGTTGGGACTATAAAAAATGGGGCTTATAGTTACAACGGAAAAGAATATAAAATTTCTACACGGCATGGATTTGCTCGAACTGAGGATTTTGAACTGGTTGAGAAAAATGAAACTTCTTTGAAGTTTAGATTTTCTTCTAATAAAGAAACCTTACAGAAGTATCCGTTTGAGTTTGAATTGTTTATAACTTATACAATTGTTGGAAATACTTTGGAAATTGGGTATAATGTTGTTAATAAAAATAATTCTGATATGTATTTTTCGCTTGGGACACATCCTGCATTTGCACTTGATGTAAATGATGATATAAAATTGAGTGATTATTATTTGGAATTTGAGAAAAATGAAACTTCGCAGAAATATAAACTTACTGATAATGGGTTAGTTTTTGATGAAAAAGTTGATTGCTTGAATAATGAGAATAAATTGCAGATAACTGAAACAGTGTTTGATGATGATGCAATAGTATTTGATGATTTGAAATCAGAGAAAGTTACGATAAAAAATAGTAAAAATTCTAAAGAGCTTAGTGTTGAGTATAAAGGGTTTCCTTATATTGCATTCTGGAGCAAGCCGAAAGCTCCTTATGTGTGTATAGAGCCTTGGTATGGAATTTCTGACTTTGAAAGTGCGAGCGGGAAATTGGAAGAAAAAATTGGAATTTTGAAATTGAAAGATGGAGAAGAATTTTTTGCAAAATTAGTTGTGGAAGGAAAAAAATAACGAAAAATTTCAAATTTATATTGGTTTTATTGAAAATTTAGGTTATAATATACTCAATTAATTTTTAAAACTGATTATTAAATGATTATATTTTTAGTATGATATTTAAGGTTTAATGTAAACTAAAAAATTATAAATTCCATTAGTTGAAAATATTTTTATGGAATTATAATAGAAGGAAGTGAAAATGTTGGACGTACTAAAAAATAATTTGAAAAATTTATAATTTTTGTAGGTTCAGTATCGTTTGGAATGTTGTTATTATTTAGTTTAATAAGCCTGCTTAGAAGTATTTAAGTTTTAAAATACAATAATTTGTGATTTAACCATAAGATTAAATAATATAAAATTTTAGTAGAATTATTATAGTTTTTGAGTTGTATTTTAGAGTGATTTTACTATAATTTGTGAAAATAAGAAAAATTAGAGAAATAAAAATTTGCAGAAGTGGAAAGGATAGAAATAGGAAATGGCAAAAAAAGATTATTATGAAGTGCTTGGCGTACCCAAAAACGCTTCGGAACAGGATATAAAAAAGGCGTATAGGAGTATGGCAAAAAAATATCATCCAGATAGAAACAAGGATAATCCTGAAGCTGAAGCCAAATTTAAGGAAGTACAGGAAGCACATGAAGTATTAAGCGATCCGCAAAAAAGGGCAGCTTATGATCAGTATGGACATGCGGCGTTTGAAAATGGAGGAGCTGGTGCTGGCGCAGGCGGCTTTGGTGAACAAGGCTTTGGAGGCTTTAGAAGCAGCACAGGTGGCTTTGGATTTGAGGATCTGGGAGATATTTTCGGAAGTTTTGGAAGTTTTTTTGATGGAAGAAGTCGTAGTCAAGGGCCAAGAGTACATCAGGGATCTGACTTGAGATATAACTTGAAATTGACGTTGGAAGATGTGGCTTTTGGTACAGAAAAAGAAATAAAATATAAAAGAGAAGGACAATGTAAAACTTGTCATGGAAGTGGTGCAGAACCTGGACATCATATGAAAACATGTGATAAATGTAACGGATCAGGACATGTAAGAGTGCAGCAAAGAACATTGTTTGGCATGACAAGTGGAATACAGGAATGTGACAAGTGTCATGGAACTGGAAAAATACCTGAAAAGGAATGCCATAGTTGTCATGGAACAGGCCTTGAAAAAGAAACATGCACAAGAAAAGTAAGATTCCCGTCGGGTATTGAAACTGGACAAAGACTTGTTGTAAGGGAAGGTGGAAACGCTGGAGAAAATGGTGGAATCTTTGGGGACTTATACGTGTATATAACAGTTGAAAAACATGATATTTTTGAAAGAATAAGCGAATACGATATTCATTGTGAAGTACCTGTAAAGATGACAACAGCTATTTTAGGCGGAGAAGTGGAAGTGCCTACACTTAGCGGCAAGAAAAAGATAGTAATTCCTGAAGGAACTCAAAATGGAAAAATATTCAGATTGAGAAATGAGGGAATTAAGTACAGCCGAAGTGAGAACAGAGGCGATGAAATTGTCGAAATAAAAGTGGAAACGCCAACAAATCTTACTGATAAGCAAAAAGAAATCCTACGTGAATTTGACGGCTCGTTAGACAATAAGAAAAATTTTAAAAAGGCAAATACTTTTAAAGACAAAATAAAAAGATTTTTTAGTAAATTTGAAAATTGAAAAAGTTTTTTTAAATTAAAATCTTGAGTTGAAAAAATAATAATTTATATTATATTTATTGTGTAAATAAAAAAATGGAATATTCAAGTTAAACAAAAAAATGTGAAAAGAGTACTTTAATCTTAACTGATTGGAGTATTTTTTTTGTATAGTAATAATCAGAATTCACAGTAATTTAATTTTACTTGAAATTATGAAAAATCACTTTATTGACTTTTTATACTCCAAGTGTTACAATAATATAAATAAAAAGATGGAGGTTTTCTTATGAAACAGAATGCTTTAATTAACAATATTGTTAAAATTGAAACAAAAGAAAAGGAGATTTTGAAAAATGTTCTCTTAGTATTAGGTGGAGTAGTATTTCTAAGTTTAATGGCTCAAGTTATGATTCCATTACCTTATACTCCGGTACCAATAACACTTGGAACATTTGGAGTTGCATTAATGGCATTACTATATGGCAGAAAATTAGGAACTGCTACTATACTTTCGTATGTTGCAGCAGGTAGCTTAGGTGCTCCAATTTTTGCTGGTGCTAAAGCAGGTTCTTTATTTTCAGCGACAGGAGGATATATCTTAGGATACATTGTTTCTACAATTCTTTTAGGATATTTAGCTGATAAGGGAGTTACAAAATCTTATGTGAAGACAATCCTTTCATTAATGCTTTCTAGTGCGATTATCTTGACATTAGGTGCATTGCAGTTATCATTATTTGTAACTGGTAAAAATGCGTTTATGGTTGGTGTGCTGCCTTTCCTTCCAGGAGATGCGTTAAAATCAACTGCTGTAACATTACTTGTCCCAACATTATGGAAATTTATTCCAAGAAAAGATGATAACAAATAATTAATCTATGAGTTATCTAAAAAGTTAAAACCAAAATAAAAATATTTGAGTATTATAAATTCCCGTTTTTTAGAAAAAATTTAAGCGGGAGTTTTTTTATGTAACCAAAGTTACACTAGTTTTTTGAAAAATATTATACAAGTTTCACTATAAAATTGTGGCAAGATTGCTACATAATACCTATGGTTAGACGGTTAGACTACGACTTTTATCTGCCTGGCTCCGAAACTTCTCCTTTTAGTCGTCAAGCAGTCGTAGCTGAACAAGTAAAAGCTCCGTCGGCTTATTAAAACTAAAAAATTATTAAAAGTATCTTGACAATCAAAGTATTTAGTGGTAATATAATATTGTTGTTAGGTAAGCCTAATTTTTGAATTAGGTTAAACTAAAATAGGAAGGAGTTGAGATGAGCAGAAGTATAGAAGATTATTTAAAGGGAATATATACTTTAAAAAAAAAGAAGGAATATTCCAATAAAAAACTTGCGGAATATTTAAATATCTCTCCAGCCTCAGTCAGCGAAATGATAAAAAAGCTGGTAAATGACGATTATTTAACTATTGACAAAAAAACAGTAAAACTTACTGAAAAAGGGAATGGATTTGCACTTGACATTATACGTAAACATAGGGTTTGGGAAGTTTTTTTATTTGAAAAGTTGGGATATGATAAGGAAGAAGTGCATAAAGAAGCGGAAATTCTGGAGCATGTAACAAGTGACAAGTTACTTCAAAAGCTGGAAAAATTCCTGTTTTATCCTAAGGAATGTCCACATGGCAGCCCAATTTTCTATGATGTAAAAAACTTCAATGAGGAAAATATTATAAAATTGTCTGAAGCTGAGGAAGATGACGAAATTGTTATACTAAGTGTAGAGGACAATATTGAATTATATGATTATCTGCGGGATTTGAATATAAATTTAAAGGAAGAATATATTGTGGAAAAAAAGGATCCGTTTGATGGACCGATATATTTAAAAAGTAAAGCAAATAATGAAAAAGTAGTAGCTTTCAATGCAGCAACTATGATTAAAGTTTATAAAAAAAATGAAGATATGGAGGAAACAGATTATGAGTAAAAATAATGTACTTAAAAAATTGAATTTGGTAATTGCGGTATGTGTGGCAATGATGTTGTTAATATCTTGTGGAAAAGGTGGAGCTGCATCAGGGAAAAAGATAAAAGTTACAACAACTACGACAATGCTTACTGATCTTGTAAAGACAATTGGTGGAGATAAAGTTGAAGTTACAGGACTTATGGGAGAAGGAGTAGATCCGCATCTATACAGTGCCAGTGCAGGTGATATTGAAAAACTTGGAAATGCTGACATTATAGTGTATGGTGGATTGCATTTGGAAGGTAAAATGACAGAAATTTTTGAAAAATTAACTTCTCAAAACAAAAATATATTAAATGTTGGGGATAAACTGGATAAAAGTAAAATTCATTTAGTCGAAGCAAATACTCCTGATCCGCATGTATGGTTCAATACAGAATTATGGGAAAAGGAAGCTGAAGCAGTGGAAGCTGAATTAAGCAAATTTGATCCTAAAAATAGCGGCTACTACAAAGAAAACCTAAAAAAATATAAAGCTGAACTAAATGAACTTACTACTTATGTAAAAACAAGAATTAATGAAATTCCTGAAAAAAGCAGAGTTCTTGTAACTGCTCACGACGCATTCAACTACTTTGGGGAACAATTTGGATTGGAAGTAAAAGCTATACAGGGTGTATCTACAGATTCTGAAACTGGTACAAAAAATATAAGTGATTTGGCTAATTTCATTGTGGAAAAAAATATAAAAGCAATATTTGTAGAATCTTCTGTTCCGAAAAAAAGCATAGAAGCATTGCAGGAAGCTGTAAAGGCTAGAGGAAAAGAAGTTAAAATAGGTGGAGAATTGTACTCAGATTCATTGGGGGATGAAGCACATAACACTGAAACTTATATTAAAACAGTTAAGGCAAATGCAGATACAATTGTAAATGCATTAAAATAAAATCGGTAATTATTTTTATTAATTATATATAAAATAATTCAAAAAAACATAGCAGAATAACTTTAATTATCACTCCCCTTTTATTATGTAAAACATAAAAAAATTCCTTAAAGTTGTTTTGCTATGTTATAATTTTTAAATTTAGGAGAGAAGTAAAATGAATCAAAATGTTTCTGATGATGTTATTATAAAAGTTGAAGATTTAACAATAGCATATGAAGATAAACCTGTTTTATGGGATGTTGAGCTGGGTATCAAAAAAGGTATTCTTATGGCGATAGTGGGGCCGAATGGAGCTGGGAAATCTACTTTGATTAAGGCGATGCTTGATTTGATAAATCCTGTCACTGGCGAGGTGAAATTTTATAATGAAAAATACGGTAAAGTAAGGGATAAGATTGCTTATGTACCTCAGAGAGGAAGTGTTGACTGGGATTTTCCGACTACTGTGTTTGATGTTGTGGAAATGGGACGTTATGGAAAAGTTGGATGGTTAAAGAAAGTTAGAAAAATTGATAAGGAAAAAACAAAGGAAGCTATTCACAAAGTGGAAATGGATGAGTTCTCAGATAGACAGATAAGCCAGTTATCTGGTGGGCAGCAGCAGAGGGTGTTTTTGGCACGGGCATTGGTGCAGGATGCAGAGATATACTTTATGGATGAGCCTTTTCAAGGCGTTGACAGCAAAACTGAAAAATCTATTGTAAATATTTTAAAAAAATTACGGGATGAGAAAAAAACTGTAATTGTTGTTCATCACGATTTACAGACAGTAAAGGATTATTTTGACTATGTGACATTTATAAATGTTTCTGTTATAGCTTCTGGGCCTGTGGAGAAAATTTTTACTCCTGAAAATATTGAAAAAACATACAAAAGTAAAAAATTAACTCAAAATAATAAAAATCAGTCTGAAATCGAAAAGAGGGATTAAAATGAACATATTAAATCTTCTTATTTCTGATCATACTTTTAGGACAGTTGCACTTGGCTGCTCGCTGCTTGGAATGGTTTCTGGAATACTTGGCTGCTTTGCAGTTTTACGAAAGCAAAGTTTATTGGGAGATGCGGTTTCTCACGCTTCACTTCCTGGAGTTTGCTTGGCTTTTTTATTTACAAACGTGAAAAATACAGAAGTTTTGCTGCTAGGTGCCTTAATAACAGGAATTGTATGTATCGGTTTGATCCAGTTAATTCAAAATTATACAAAAATAAAATTTGACAGCGCTTTGGCATTGATTTTATCGGTATTTTTTGGGTTTGGTCTCGTTTTACTTTCTTATTTGAATAAATTGCCAGGTGCGAATAAATCGGGATTAAATAAATTTATTTTTGGGCAGGCGTCAACATTTATTAAAAGAGATGTAAATATTATCCTGATTACCGGGATTGTTCTCCTAATTATAATTATTCTTTTCTGGAAGGAATTTAAAATTGTTTCATTTGACTCTGATTTTGCCAAGACATTGGGATTTCCAAGTAAAAAAATTGAAATATTGATTTCCATATTGATTGTAACTACTGTAATAATCGGTATTCAGGCGGCAGGAGTAATTTTAATAAGTGCAATGCTTATTTCTCCAGCAGTTGCTGCACGGCAATGGACAGACAAACTTTCAATCATGGTAATTTTGGCAGCATTTTTTGGAGGAATATCAGGTCTGCTTGGAACTTTGATAAGTATAAGTGAAAGCAATTTGCCTACTGGGCCTGTTATCGTTATAATTATAAGCATAATCGTGATTATTAGTATTCTTTTTTCAAATAAAAGAGGGATTGTATTTAAAATTATAAGGAATCAGAAAAGAAAAAAAGAATTTAGGGAAAAGCTTGAAAATAAAAAAGCTGGATTAAATAATTTTAAAATAAATAATTTGGAAAGGGGGAAATAAATTATGGATTTTTCATTTGAAATACAGTTAATTGCAATAATGGTGGCAAGTGCCTGCTCAATTTTGGGAACATTTCTGGTTTTAAAAAGTATGGCGATGGTTTCAGATGCGATAACACATACTATTTTGCTTGGAATTGTAATAGCATTTTTTGCAGTTCATGATTTGAACTCCCCTTTGCTAATCATTGGTGCGGGAATAGTTGGTGTTTTAACCGTTTACCTTGTGGAACTTCTTAATTCGACAAGGCTTGTCAAGGAAGATTCTGCAATTGGAGTGGTTTTCCCGCTGTTATTCAGTATTGCTGTAATTTTAATTTCAATGTATGCTGGAAATGTACATTTGGACGTTGATTCAGTATTGTTGGGAGAACTGGCATTCGCACCATTTAATCGGGTACAGATATTTGGCTTCAGTGTTGCAAAAGGGCTAGTTACAACTTTTGTAATATTTTTAATAAATGTATCTTTTGTTACTGTTTTTTTCAAGGAGTTAAAAATATCAGTATTTGACAAGGCTCTTGCAATAACACTTGGAATGAAGCCAGTATTAATTCACTATATGCTAATGTCGCTTGTATCAATGACAGCAGTGGCATCGTTTGAAGCGGTTGGTTCAATACTGGTGGTTGCCTTTATGATTGGGCCTCCAATTACAGCGTATTTATTGACAGATAAGCTAAAAGTAATGATTGGATTAAGCATTGTTCTAGGAGCTGTAGCAAGTGTGGCTGGATTTCATTTTGCAAGGCTTTTTGACATTTCAATCGCAGGAAGTATCGCAGTTGCAATTGGTATAATTTTTCTTTTAACATTGATATTCTCTCCAAGGAAAGGGCTAATTTTCACAATAAACCGAAAAAGAACTCAAAAAATGGTATTTTCAGTCAGAATTTTGCTAATCCATTTATCAAACCACATAAATACTAAGCAGGAAAAAGATGAATGTGGAATTGACACCATTGACAATCACTTACGTTGGAATAAAGGATTTTTGAATAAAGTTATTAAAAAAGCTAAAAAGGAAAAGTATATCTATGTGGACAGCAGTGTTTACAAACTTTCTGAAAAGGGAGAAAAATATTTGCAGTTAAATAATAGTTAATAATTAATTATCAGTCTTTGTATAGAGGCTGATTTTTTTTCATTTTTATTTTATTTAAAAATATCATATATTTTTTAAAAAACAATTATAATTTAAAAAATAATTAATAAATTAACTATACATTAAAAAATATGGTATTTTTATTGATTTATTATTTAATAGATGATATAATAAAAAAACTTAGTTTAAGCGATTGAATATGTATGAAAAAGTAACAAAAGATAATAATGATGAAACAGATAAAAAAGATAGAGAAAAAATGGATAAAGAAAAGAATTTATAAAGAAATGATGAAAAAATGGGGAGAAAAAGAATGATAAAAAAAATATTAATATTTTCAGTTTTTAGTATTTTATCTTTTTCAAAAAATTATACAATAAAGGAAGTAATAAAAATTATTACTGAAAATGAAAAATTTGAATGTAATCCAGATAAAAAAATTATAAAATTTGAAGGAGTAAATTTTATAGGACATTTAGATGAATTTGGCAAGCCTTATGGAGAATGGAAATTAAGAGATAATTCTATAATGCAATGTTTTTTAGATAATGAAAAGATCGGATATGAAAGTGGAAGATACTTTTCTAAAAGAAACAATGAGTTTAGTTTACTAATTTCATATTCAGATGAAAAAAATGAAGATGCAACTTTTATTCAATTTATAGCAGAACCAATTCTTGATAATAAAGTTTATTTATTTTCAAGAAAAAATGGTAAGTATAAGTTAATTAAAAATAAAATTATGACACTTACTGAAAATATTCCATTATATAATTTAGTTGTAATTGAATAATATTTTTTATTGCACGATACATTCTGGATTCATCCAAGTTCAAGGAAGATTTGGAAGTAGCAATACTTGAAGGAAAAGCTAAAGGAGAAACTGCATTAAAGTTCATAGAAACTGCTGTGAATGGAAGAAAAAGCAGTAATATTGGAGATCCTGAAAGAAGAACGGTTAATGAAATGAAAACTGTAATAAGGATTAAGACAACCAACAAAATCTAAGAAAAAAAGATATGTTAAAAACATTAATATCAGACAATTTAAACATGAACCTGAATATCATAATTATATAAGGAGTTTGAAATAATGAACAAAATAAAAATATTTTATATTGTATTTTGTATTACATTCCTTTTTCTAGTATTCATAAGTACAAAAAAAATAAAAGAAAATAAGCAGTTAAATTTAAATAAAAATTATCGTATAACCAAATATGAAGGGTATAATTTTGATGAGCAAATAGAATATTTATTAATTGGACCAGAATACAGTATAACTTTTTATGAAGAAAAAGATATAAATAAAGCAACACTTGATTATTATGGAGATATAGAAACTCTTGTAAAAATAAATGGTTTTTGGGTTGGAAAATTAGCACCATATGAAAAAATTATTGAAAAAGACTATTTAGGAAGAGAACTTTTTTATTTAGGAGAAGTTGGAAAGAAAAATCACGAGGAATTTTTAGAAAATTATGGTGGATATTTTGTAATTGGAGAAAATATTGAAAAATTTAATTTAACTTATAAAGAAGTAATACATTACGTTAAAGTTCCAAGAATTATTTTTAAAAATCCAAATAAATTATTACAGCAGTATGGCAACCAAAGTGATTTTACATATGAATATTTGAAAAAACAATATAATTATGTTTTAAAGGGGTACAATTTTACTGATGAACAATTATTGAAAATTTTTAAAAAAAGAAAATGTATATTGATATTGATTACACTATTAGCATTATTAATAGAACTAATACTTTATATGATTGCAAAAAAGATAAAGTTTAATAAAAGGAATAAATACAAATAGAGTGTATACATTCCAAAAATTATTTATAAAAAAGAAAATAGAGGAGGAGGGAATAAAAAAAGATGATGACAGAAACTTTTATAAATGAAACTTATGGAATAAATGGAATAACGAGAATATCATTAAAAAAGATAATAGAAGTATTTTCATTTCCAAATGAAGTAAATATAAAGTTTTCTAATAAAAAAAATCAATAAATATAAAGTTTATTTATGATGGATTAGAAGTCAATTATATATTGTATTTTTTTTCAGAAAATATCGAAAAGCCTGAATATCAAACATTATATTTTGATGTAAAATATGTACACTTAAATGATGATAGCATAAAAATAGGTGATGAAATAAAAACTGTAATTCCAAAAATAAAAAAATTTTTAAAAAAATACCAAAAAAAATCAGATTTTAAATATTCTGAAGATAAATATACAGGGAGATATTTATTTGATAATGAAAGTATTGATATATTTTTTCAAAAATATAGAAATAAAAAAATTGTTGATGGTATAATGATAAGTTTACCTTATGAAGATATATTACCTAATAATTATATCGTTGATGAAATTAAAAGTATTATAGAAATAAAAAATAAAATTGATAGTTTTTTTTGGAAATAAAGAAATACCTTCACAAGAAAATATGATTTGTTAAATTTATTCCTTTTTAGAAAAATACTATATATGAATAATCAATATACTAATTTTTAAAAGTTTTATCTCAAATAAAACAAAAATTTCAAACTCGTTTTAATAGCAAATTAAATTTTCAAATAATCGTTGTTGTAAAAGACATTGGTATTTACATTTATATATGATTAATGTTAAAATAATAAAAAAAGAAAGAAATATCAGTATGGCAAACAGCAACTTCTACGCCAACATCGGAGTAAGTGCAGGATACTCTGTTTCTAAAAATAGCAATAATTTTCACGTAGCTGGAGATGTTGAGAGCCAGACTATTGAATATCTTACTAATCTTGGTAAGTTAAAAGAAGATTTGAGTAAGGCTAAAGATGAAATAAAGGATGTTACAAAGGCACTTGATAATTCAATTCATGATCTAGGAGATGACAATAGAATTTTCTTTGGGCAGCTATCAGAAGTATTGATAACATAACAAGTCAAAGATTGATAGGTAAGACAGTAGATACTGAAATAGCAGGTGTTTTTAAGGATGCCTACAAGAATTTAGGATATGACATAAACATCATATTTTCAGATCCTAAAAATTCTCCGCAATTATTAGATGAGAAAGGAAAGCCAAAAACAGGAACAGCATATGTTGATGATTATGGAGTTAAAACAATAATAATCAATGCACAAGATTCAAAAAATGCAACAAAGGCTGGACTTATTGGAACAATAGTTAAAGAAGGAAGCCATGTAATAGGAAAAGTTGAAGGCAGACAGAGAAAGACTGGAACTGATGAGAAAGGACTAGAAAGCACAAGAAGAGCTTCAAATGAATACTTGCTGAGAAATACAAGGATGACAATACACCTATTAGTATCCATTCGGACGGGAAGGATTATTCCAATGTTGATTTTGGGGAGAATGTGGGGGACACAGGAGGAGCTTGTTTAGGTGGAAAATTATTACAAGATTGTTTGGCACGTAACAAAAAATTTATGGATGATTATAAAAAAGTTGATAGAAAAAAAATATTGCCTATAACAAGCTTCTTTTTAGACCTTTCTCCAGCAGGAACAATAAAAGGTGGAATAGAAGGAATAATTGGAAAGGATATACTAACAGGGGAAGACCTTAATCTTTTAACAAGAATTTTAAGTATTATTCCAATAGCAAGACCGGCTTTAAAGGGACAAAAAAACTTATAAAAATATTTAAAATTGCAGGCAAAAAACAAGTAGTGCTAGCAGATGGTACTGAGATAATGTTGAATTTAGATGAAGTTACTAAATTTGAAAAACAGGCTAAAGAAGCTAAAATTAAAAATAAAGGGAATTCTTCTAAACCTTCAACAGAAATGATTGTAAGAAGAGGGCACTTTAATGGAGAATATAAACCATCCCCAAAACATAAAGGACCTAAAATGCCTCCAAATGCAAGTCCCGATTCAATTCCTGATATTAAAACAGGTAATGATTTATTAAAAAATCATTCTTATAATTCGGCGACCAAAAAACAGAGGTTTGCTATATATAAAGGGAAAATGATAAAATTTCAACCAACTGGCACTAATAATGAATGGCACGCGTATGAACTAACGGATAAACAAATAAAAAGTCAACAAGTTACACTAGATGTATTAAAACAAATGCTAAAAGATGGTGTTATAACAAAAGCACAATATAATAAATGGCATTAAAGGAGAGTTTAAAAATGAAAAATATAAAATTTTATTTTGATTTTGAATACTTCCCAGAGATTTCGTATGAAAGTTATATTTTGAAATTTTATGTAGATGGGAAAGATTTATGTGAATTAAAAAATGAAAAATATAAATATGATAAATTGGGAGATATATATTTCACAGCATATTTACTTAAAGATAAACTGGATAAAATCTTAAATGAGCCTTTTCCAGATAAAGAATTGAAAATAAAAAAGGACAGAAAAGATACTGCAATCGAATTAGTAAAGAAAGCTAATGAACTTTATAAAGATGTAGCGTTTAATTTAGATAGCACGGAATTTTGGCTTTTGTACGAGTGGGCATACAATCATCAATTACCTCAAGCGAGTGGAGAAATATATCCAAGAGTTTTTTTTTCTGTAACAGGAAACAAAATTGAAATTACATGGGAAAGTGATAAAGAATTTAAAAACAGAAAAGGTGTTTATTATATCTCAAAGAAACTTTTTGAAGAAGAAGTTTTAAAATTTATAGAAATAATGTTTGAGAGAAGAGAAATTGTGGAACAAAAATTAGATCTTGTAGTAATAAATGGTAAAAAAATTTCTGCTAAAAGAAATTATGATACCGAAATGGAATTTGAAGATCAAATGTTGGAAGAATTGAAAAATGTAAATTATAATTTAAAAACAGTTTATGAATTAATTCATATGACGGAAAAAGATAGAATAATAGTGCCTATTATTTTAAAATATATAAAATTGACGAATAATATATATGATAAAGCAAATTTAATTAGATTTTTGGGAATAAAAGGGCTTTTTGAAGCGTTGCCTGATTTGGAAGAGCAATTAAAAGGGGAGGATAATTTGGATATAAAAGCGGCGATTTTGAATACAATTTCAGTAATAAAAAAATGATAATAAAGTCTCAAAATTTCCATCTATGAAGTAAAAAAATATTTAGTAAAGTAGCAGCTTTATTTAAAATGAGAGTGTCCAGAATTTTGTGTAAACTAAATATGAACTAAACGATAAACAAATAAAATCTAAACAAGTTACAACAGATAGAGGAAGCCAGTATATGAGTAAAGAATATCGTAAATTTTGTGCAAAAAAAGGCATAAGCATATCTTACAGCAGAAAAGGAAATCCTTATGACAATGCCTGTATAGAATCATTCCATGCAACATTGAAAAAAGAATATGTACATAATGAAAACTTTGAAAATCTAGAAAGTTTAAGAAGCGGAATGTACGAGTATATAGAAATATGGTATAATAACAGCAGAATACACAGTAAAATAGGATTTACAAGTCCGGATGAATACGAAGAAAGCATGAAGAAAGGAAACAAAGAAATTGCTTAAAAATAGTCTAAATTTTGGGGGACACTCCAATTTTCAAATAATCGTTGTTGTAAAAGACAGCGGTTATTTTTTCTCTCATTTTTATACATCCAAATAATTAATACAAAAATTTTAGTTATATCAAATTCGCCCATATAACCCCTATAAGCCAAAATTTTCATTTGAGGCATAGTTTTATTACCAAAAATTGATTTTTTAAGCTTTATGGGCATTATATGGGATTTTTAAATGATATTTTTGAATAGGTTAGATAGCATATTTTCTAAACCAGTTTTCAAAATTTTTGAAACTGTCAAAAGTAAAGTCCTGAACATAGCCATCATCTACATTTTTGATTTTTACATTCAGTTTATCATTCTTTTGATTGAATGCCAGAATTTCAAGATAGTTGTACTGTTCATAAAAACTGTCGTACATTTTAACTTTTCTGTACAAATAAAAATCAGATACCTTATTTATCCTATTTTTTTCTTCCTTCTGTATTTTTTCTTTTATTTTATGCTCCTTAACTTTTTCTATGTCAAATCCTGCCTGTTTAATCCCTTTAAGATTTTCCTGTTCAGCAACTTGTCTACTTTCTTTTTTTAAATGCAATTCAAATCCACTGACACTGCTTCTTCCACGTCCTGTTTTTTTGAATATTTTTTTATTATTTTTAAATTGTATTTTTCTCCAAGTTCACTTAAAATAGGCTGAAAAATCCTTTTGTCAATATCTGATATTTTATAGCTTTCAGAAATCCCTAGAAGTCTGTTAAACTCATCTATGGAAATTTTCCAGACTCCAGTGTGCCTAAATTGCTTTATTCTTCGATAAAATTCTTTTGTATAGGTTGATTTAAAGTTTACAAACTCATCTAATTCAAATCTCGTAAAATTGGAAGTCAATTCATTTAACAAAAACAAGAATTCATCATTGACGGAAACTTCCAAAGTCTGAAGACCCGTATCAATTACAAAAGACTTGAATAAGGCAAATTGGATTATTTTATTCTGATTGTAAAATGTAAAATTTATTTTTAATAATATTCAAAGCTAGTATTCATAAGGGTTACAGAGTATGTAAAAGATATAAATATAAAAATGGTATAATAAAAAGGAACTAAAAAAAATATTTTAAATAAAAAATTTTAAAAGTCAATAATTAATAATTAATCCTAAAAACATTGACAAAACATTTTGAAATGATATAATTATTATATTAAATGAAAGGAATTGATGTAATATGGAAAAAGCAGTTGTTAATTTCAGAATGGATAAGACTACTAAGAAAGAAATGGAAGAAATTTGTGAAGATATAGGAATTTCTATAGGGACAGCATTTAATATTTTTGCAAAAAAATTGGTTCGTGAAAGAAGAATACCATTTGAGTTAGATTCAGATCCTTTTTACAGCAAAGAAAACATTGAAAGATTAAAAAAATCTATTGAGCAGATGGAAAAAACTGGTGGAACTGTTCATGAAGTTGACTATGATTAAATCATGGACTGATGAAGCATGGGAAGAATTTGAATATTGGGCAAAAAATGATAAGAGGATTTTTAAGAGAATATTAGAACTCATAAAAGATATTGATAGAAATGGATATACAGGAATTGGTAAGCCAGAAGCTCTGAAATATGATTTGAGTGGTTATTGGAGCAGAAGAATAGACGCTGGAAACAGGATTATTTATAAAATTGAAGATGGATTTATAAAAATCGTTCAATGTGGCTCTCATTATAAGGACAAATAAAAGACAATCGATGATGAAATTATGAATTTCTAAAAATGGCTTAACTTTTATTAAAGGTAACAGCTATGAGTCAACAGGAAGAATTCTAAATACAAATCATCTTGAATTTGATGTAAAAATATTACAAAAGAGTGTATGTATATTTTATCAAAAAAAGTAAACTGTGACAGTTAGGGAGATTAAAATGAAAAAATTTGAGATTTTTGTTAAACTATTTGTAGTACTGCTAGTTATTTTTTGTTTTGAAAGTTATTTTAAAGGAGAAATTATACAAAAAACTTCTATGGATATAAATGAATACTATTATCTTGAAAGTGGACCCAGTCCTTTTTATTCAGTAAACATATGTGAGTCAAAAGGTAATTTAGATTGTTTTGTTGTAGAAGAAATTTCAAATCAAAATAAAGATTATTTAATAGGAAAAATGGGAAATAACCAATATTTTTATATTAATTATTCAGATAATAATAAAAAGAAATTTAATTTAACAAAAGAAGAGATAGAAAAAATTTTTTCTCAAAAAATTAAATTGGAAAAATCTAAAAAATATATAAATAAATATGGTAAAGATGAATTTAATATCTTTGATGAAATGTTAGCTGCTAAATTTATAAAAACTTTGCTTTTTACTCCTATTATTTTAATGTTAATTAAATTTAAAATATATCCGAAATCTTGGAATAAGGAATAGAGATTGGAATAAGCAGAATCCAAGTTATCCTTTAAATCAGTCATTATTGAAAAAATAAGTTTTCTATTGAGGTACAAATTTATGATTTCTTGTAGATACATTAAAAAAAATGAATATTTTAGAAGAAATATTTAAATGGGATAAAGAGTTTAGAGAGATATATCAAAGAAATAGAATATAATTTACTATTAGAATGAAAAAATGGGGAGAAAAAGAATGATAAAAAAAATATTTATAAAAACTCTAATCATAAAATGTTTGATTTTTTTAATAATTTTAAATATGCTTTATGCCAGTGATAAAGATTTTAAAACTCAAAAAAATAGATTTAATAAAATAAATAGCTATTATTTAAAGGACTCTCATAATTATTATGGAACTAAAAAAAAGGTTTTATTAGCTGATATTTCAGATGTAAATAAATTAATAATTGGTGAGAAAGATTTGGAGGAAATTTTTGAGATAGATGATATTCCAATTAAAATAATAAAAGAATACTTTTTTTCAAAAAATAATATTTATTATTGTGGGGAAAAAATAAAAGATGTAGATTTAAAAAGTTTTGAAATTTTACCTTATGGTTTTTCAAAAGATAAGAATAATTTATATTTTGAAGGAGAAAAGATTTTAGAAAATATAGAAAAATTTAAAATTTTAGGAGAAAATTTTTTTCTTATTAATGATAAAGTTTATGTTCTTTTTTTTGAGGAGAAAGCTAGAATTTTAGAAATTAATTTTAATACATTAAGAGAAGTGAAGATTGATATTTCAACAATGAAAGTATTAGGAAAAAATTATATTTCTGATAAAAATAATATATATTATGCAAATAATATTATTGAAAATGTGGATAAAAATAGTTTTAAAATATTAGATGAAAATTTTTCAAGAGATAAAAATAATATTTACTATCATGGAGAAAAAATAAAAGATGTAGATTTAAAGAGCTTTGAAATCTTATCTTATGGATATTCAAGAGATAAAAATAATATATATTATGAAGAAAATATTTTTTTGAATTATTCTATCAAAAATTTAGAAATTTATAATAGACATTTTTTTAGAGATGATAAATATTTATATTTAAGAAGAGTTTTTTTTAATGATACTTTGGTTGAAGATTTTAAAAAGATAAAAATAAATAGTAATATCAAATTAACAAAAATAGATGATTATTTTTTTTCTTTTGATAATAACACAATTTTATATGAAGATTTTGCAGGAGTTCATTTTATAAATGTAAAAAATAGTAGAAAATTTAAGAAAATTACAAATTATTATTATACAGATGAAGAAAATGTTTATTACATGTATAAAAAAATACCGCAAGTAGATTTAGACAGCTTTGAAATAATTAATAAATATTATTCAAAAGATAAGAACAATATTTATTTTAAAAATTTTAAGACTGACAAGTATATAGATGTTGATTTAATTCCCAGAAAAAAAATATTTTATTAAATGTAGAAAATACTGAAAATTTTTTGACTTGGCAACAGTAACTCCGAAAGAATGGAAAGAATGGAAAAACAGGTGGAATTTAAATTTATAAAATTTTCAAATAATCGTTGTTGTAAAAGACAGCGGTTATTTTTTTCTTTCTGTATTTTTTCCTTTATTTTAGTGTTTCCTAACTTTTTCTATGTCAAATCTTGTTTTTTTGAATATTTTTCAATTTTTTAAAACTTTTCATACTGTAAAATAACAGAAATATATGATAAAATATAAAAAATTAATGAAAGTGAATGAGGAAAAATGAAAGTTTATGTGAATGTAAAACAAATTGGGAAGAAAAAAAATAAAATTGATAGGAAGGAATATAAAATTAGCGGGGAAATAAAGACTGTAAAGGAACTTTTGAGAGAATTTGTTACGATAAATGTGAAAAAATTTAATGAAGGGCTTATAGAAGAAGATGTTGTTCCATATTTGACTGATGAAAAAATTAGTGATTTGTCCGATGCTGGGAAGATTTCATTTGGGGTGGATTATAATGGACAAAAGCAGGATTTGGAAAAGGCGATTGAAAATGCACTGCAAAGTTATGAAGATGGAATTTACAGGGTTTTTGTGAATGATGAGGAGCTGGGGAAAATAAATGACAAGGCGACTTTAAAAGAGAATGATGAGCTGACGTTTGTCAGGCTTACAATGTTGGCTGGGAGAATGTGGTAATTAACAAATTTAAAAAATAATTTATAAGGAGATATTATTATGGTACTAGATTACAGTATTCCTGACGAATTGAAAAAGAGCTACAGAGAAAAATTGTCAAAGGAAAAGGAAAAATTAAATCCAGAAAGCCGAAAATTTATTGAAAATGTGCTGGAAGGGACTGTCAAAACTGGAAAGTATGAGCATGAAATTTTTGCGATTGCAGAAATAAAAAAGAAAATTAAAGATATTGAAAATGTTAGGCTTGAGGATATTTTTCCAAAAGAAATCTATCCTGCCTTTGATGTGATGATTGGAAAGCGTTTTAGGGAACTTTTTATTGAAATTTGTGAAAAAACCGTATTAACTCCTTATACAAAAGGATATTATAGAAAGATGATACTAAGCTCAAATTATAGGGATCATTTGCAGGATATGTGGAATACATTGACACATTTTGTGAAATTTCACATTTTGGACTTGGATATTATGAAAATTTTGAAAAGGGAATACGACACGAAACAGTATTCAAATGTTTATGCTTGTGCGGAGCATTACCTCTCGGCTGAAATTGACAGGGGGAATGAAGAGGTTATAGAGTTTCTGAAAGATTTAATTTTAAGTGAAAATAATACATTTGTATTGGATTATACAACATTTAGGGCAATTTTTGCTTCAAACAATCGTGAACTTGTAGAATTAGTGGGGAAATTGCTGTTGGCTGCAAAGCTTCAGGAGGGGCTGCGGCAGGCTATCTGTGAAACGATGGACGGCGGAACTGTGGAAAACTTTAACTATATGTTTAAAATTATACATGAGAATGACTTGTTACGTTTTTCATCGGTAAAAAGGGCATTGGCAACGTGGACTGGCATTGGGGAAATGTATGCTGACAGGGTTAGTAAAAAGGAAATTGAGGTTATTAATAAACTTGTGGAAAATTCAGGATATGCTGATGAACTTTTGGAAAGTGATGACAATGTGGAGGTGCTGCTAGGGCTTTGGCAAAAGGGAAGAGAAGATGTTTCGGTAGCTGTAAAAGCAATTGAAAAACTTATAAATATCGGGAAACGCCACACTATTCTGCTTGCTTCATATTATCTTGACATTATCCAAAATCCAGAATTATCTCAAAAAATTGCAAAAAAAGTTATTCGGCAAAATCCAGATGACTTGGAAATTTATGCTTGCTATTCAGGTAATTTTGTGGGAAATGTAAACACTTATCAGATTTTTCAGAGAATAAATAGTGGTAAAGTTAAGCTGACAGATTATTTTGTGGATGAAAATGAGGCAAAGGAATTTTTTGGAATACTTGAAAATTTGATTAAACAAATGACAAAAGTCAGAAAGGATTTTTCTCCTTGTATTTTCCCGTGGTATTCAGTTACGCTGTATAAAGTGGCGATTGCTGATAAAATGGCTATAATTGCACTATTTTTGAAGGGCGAATATATTGATAAAATTTTGGATTATGCAAAATTTCTTAATTATTATACAAAAGAGGATATTTTACAGCTGGTTTCTGAAAAATTTGAAAATGAAAATCATGAAAAATTTATAGTTGAAGGACTAAAGGATTCTGCAATAACTAATAAAGCCTTTGAAATAGCCAAAAAACATAATTTAGTCCAAAAATATTCTAAAGAAATGGAAGGAATGTTAAGGTTAAAAACTCCAGAAGTGCGTAAAAATCTGATTAATTTGCTTTACTTGCAGAAAAAGACGGCATTTTATGAAACTGTTGAAAATCTTATAAAGACAAAGGATGTAAATAGACGGCTGGCTGCGTTTGACTTGATTTTGAAGGCTAAGAATGAGAAAAAGGACGACGTGAAAACATTGCAGAAGTATGTAAAACTTGTGAAAGAGCCTACTTCAAGTGAAATAGTGCTAATCAGTGAAATTAACAGGGAAGAGAAAAAGGCCATTAATGAGGAACTGGAATATAACATTAATTATGAGCCAAGTTTTGAAAACAAAGAATTTTTGGAAGAAAAATTAGATGTAAAACAAGTATTTACAAAGTCTGCGGATGAGCTTCTGGAAATTGTAAAAAAACTGAATGACTTGTATGTAAAATATGAAAATTATGAGTATAAAACGGTCTGGGGCGAGGAAGCTGTGCTTTCTAATGCATTTTCTCCTATTTTTTCTTCAGATAGAAAATATGATTATAAAAATCAGAAACTGGAGGATTATCCGCTTAAGGAAGTATGGCGGAAATTTTATGAAACAAAAATTAAAGATTTTGAAACATTGTATCAGCTTTATTTATTTACGAAGGAAAAATTTTTAGCAAAGAAATATTTAGACTATACAAATGAAATGATTGGATTTGATGCAAATAATCTGATTGAACAAATAATGCTTGAAAAAAGCAAAAATAATAATTTAAAATATTTTGAGATGAATAACGGATATTATTATTCAATTGGAAAGATAAACCAGATTATATGTATACTTGTGAATGAATACAAGAATGAAAGCAAAAACAAAGAATATCGTTACAATTTTGGAAAAGTTATATTTTCTTATGTCTATAACCATTCAGATGAAAGTAAAATTTTGACAAAACAGGAAAATAATTACTGGAGCAGGAATAACGCTAAAGAAACATATCAAAGTATCTTTGAAAGTAATCTCATTTTTCAGGCTGCTAAAGATGATATGAAATATTATTCAGATGACAAGGAATTTTGTGAGCAGTTTATCTTAAAATATGAAATTTATAAAAAAATGTACAATTATGTGAAAAAGAAAAATGGTGATTTAAGCGGGAAACTAATTTCGCTTTATGAATTTGCTTTCGCTGTAACAAAAGGAATTATCGCAAAAGATGAGTTTTACATCGAAGTGCTTAATCGTGGAAATGCGAAGGACAATATAAGAACTTTGTGCAATTTTATTTATGGTGATGAAGATTCTGACAGGGGTGAAGATGAACAGAAAGTTGTGGAATTTTTTAAAGTGGAAGGGCAAAAAATAATAGACTACATTTTGGAAGCTGAGTTTAAAAGAGGGGAAAATCCTGTGGAATATTCAAATACGATTCATCAGATACCGATTGTAAAAGGTGTTGACAATCTTATCAAGATTTTGATGGCACTGGGGAATGAAAAGCTGGAAAGAGGAGGCTATTATTCCTACTATTACAGCGATGATTCCAAAAAATCAAATTTGAGCCATCTTCTGAAAAATAGCCAGCCTGATAAAAACGACACCAGTGAACTTTTTGCAAAAAAAATAAAAGGAAGCAAAATCAGTCAGCAGCGGCTTATAGAAGTGGCAATGTATGCACCACGATGGATACCGCTTATTCAGGAATATTTGGGCTGGAAGGGAATGGAAAGTGCCTGTTACTATTTCCACGCTCATATAAGTGATGTATCTAAAAATATGGAAAGCCTGTTTGCCAAATATACTCCTATTTCTGTGGAAGACTTGGCTGTGGGAGCTTTTGACATTGACTGGTTCAAGTCTGCTTATAAGGAGCTTGGGAAAAAACGGTTTGAGATGCTTTATGAGGCGGCAAAATATGTATCAGATGGAGCAAAGCACTCACGGGCAAGAATGTTTGCGGATGCTGTGCAAGGGAAACTGAAATTAAAGGAAACGGAAACAAAGATTCAAGATAAGAGAAATAAAGACCTGGTTGCCAGTTATTCCTTAATTCCACTTAAAAAAGCTCGTGACAAGGATTTGCTTCATAGATATAAATTTTTGCAGAAGTTTCTGAAGGAAAGCAAGCAGTTTGGGGCTCAGCGTCGGGCAAGCGAGGCAAAGGCATTTGAAATATCTCTTGAAAATTTATCAAGAAATGCTGGATATTCAGATGTAATCCGTTTAATCTGGAGTATGGAAACAGCTTTAATTAATGAAATGCAAAAATATTTTGAGCCAAAAAAAATTGATGAAATTTCGGTGTTTATAAAAATTGATGAATTTGGACAAACTAAAACAGTTTTTGAAAAAAATGGAAAAATTTTGAAAACAATGCCGGCAAAACTAAAGAAAAATAAGTATATTGAAGAAATTAAGGAAGTTAATAAGAATTTGAAGGAGCAGTATAGACGTTCTAAAAAAATGCTGGAAGAAGCAATGGAAGATGGCACAGAATTTTACAACTATGAAATAAAAAATCTGATGGAAAATCCTGTAATTTCACCACTGCTAGATACTCTTGTTTTCAAATCTGAAAACAATCTTGGTTATTACAGCGAAGGCGGCCTTGTAACTGTAAATGGCGATATTATTGAACTTGAAGAAAATCAGGTGTTAAAAATTGCTCATGCTCTTGATTTATATAACAGTGGAAAATGGAGCGAGTATCAGCAGGATTTGTTCACAAAACAGATAAAACAGCCGTTTAAGCAAGTATTTAGAGAAATTTATGTAAAAACTGCGGACGAAAAAGGTAAGGAAAATTCACTGAGATATGCTGGACATCAGATTCAGCCGAATAAAACTGTTGCTGTGTTGAAAAATCGAAGATGGGTTGCTGATTATGAGGAAGGGCTGCAAAAAGTTTACTACAAGGAAAATATCATAGCCAAAATTTATGCAATGGCGGACTGGTTCTCTCCATCTGATATTGAAGCTCCAACACTTGAATGGGTTTGCTTTTATGACAGAAAAACGTTTAAGCCTTTACTTATAGACAATGTTCCTGATTTAATCTTTACGGAAGTAATGCGGGATGTGGATTTAGCTGTAAGTGTGGCTCACATTGGCGGTGTCGATCCTGAAGCCAGCCATTCGACTATTGAAATGAGAAAAGCAATTGTTGAGTTCAATCTTAAATTATTCAAACTTGAAAATATTACATTTACTGAAAAACATGCTATAATAAAAGGCGAACGTGCAGAATACACAGTTCATTTGGGAAGTGGAGTGGTTCATCAGAGAGCAGGAGCTGAAATAAACGTGCTTCCAGTACATTCTCAGCAAAGAGGAAGAATATTCCTGCCATTTGTTGACGAAGATCCCAAAACAGCCGAAATTATGAGTAAAATTATTTTATTTGCGGAAGACGCTAAAATAAAGGATCCGTTTATTTTGGAACAGATAAAATAGGAAAAAATGGAAAAAAGAAAAAAATAGAAAGGAAGAATTTTGGAAAGTTTTATTTTTTTAGGATTAATTTTGTTAGTTGGTGCAGTTACACAGAATAAATCCATAGTTTATGCAACAATTTTTGTACTAATTTTAAAAGTTTTATTTAATATCACAGAAAGTTGCAAATTAAAGGGAATTGACATTGAGAATTTTATGACTCAATTTAGAAAAGAGGGTATAAATTGGGGTGTTCTGATAATTACAGTCGCTATTTTAATTCCTATTGCCACAGGGGAAATTGGATTTTCACACTTATTAAATGCTTTTAAATCTCCAATTGGATGGGTTGCGATTATAAGTGGAATTACTGTTTCCATCCTTTCCTCAAAAGGCGTAGGACTACTTTCGGGACAGCCTGAAATCACAGTCGCTCTAGTAATTGGAACAATAATGGGAGTTGTGTTTTTCAAAGGAATTGCTGCAGGGCCTGTCATTGCCAGCGGAATTACTTTTTGTATTTTGAGAATTATTGAATTAGTTTTTAAAAGATAATTTTTGATTTTAAAAATAAAAAATTTATAAATAAGAAAAGTTGCAACTAAAGTTAAAAGCTACAACTCTTCTTATTTTTTATTTATTTAAAATAATTACAGTAAAACTATACTAGAAGTTAAATCTAACTCCAGTCGTAAACACATTGTTATTTCCTTTACCTTTTCCGCTGTCAATAGAGCCGTCATAGTTTACATACCAGCCAAATCCAGAATTTACTTCTGTCAATGCTCCAACTCCTACCCAAGTTTTATTTTTAGAAAGTCCTATACCTTTAACCTTGAATGTTGCTCCCGGTAGTCCAGTATATCTTGCATCAAAGCTTAGGTCCTGATCATTGAAGGCTCTCTGATGTGTTACGTAACCTTGGAATGTAGTCTTGCTTCCACCGTTCCAGTTTACAGCTTTTCCAACTCTAAGCCCAAGTAATGCCGCTGTCTGATTGTAGTTCTTCTTATCAGCAGTCAATCCAAACTGGCTCTTTTCTTCTGAGAATGAACCTCTTACAACTGTATCGTGAGTTAATCCCACAAATGGTGTTACAACAAAGTCGCCATTACTGTTCTTAATGTCGTATCCTGTTTCCAAATATCCAGAATATACTTTGTCATTATGATTAATTTTTGCTCTTGTAAAGTCATTGTTACTTAAAATAATATCTCTTTCAACATCACTGTCAACAAATCCTATTCCGAAACGTCCTTGCAAGTAGAACGGAACATTTTTGTTGCCTAATCTTCCATATAGTGAAACGCCAAAGTTGTTTGCATCAGATTTTCCACCGTATCTGTCAAATTTAACGTCAGCTTTTGAGTATGATAATGCAGTACCTAAAATCAAGTTTTCACCAAACTGCTTATCAACTCCGACTTGTCCACCAGCAACTTTAGTATCTCCCTTACCATATCCATCCTGTTTTAACTTACCATTGGCACCAAATCCAGAAATCCACAATCCGAAATTATCTCCAACGTTGTCAAGTGTTCCCAGCATAACCAATCTGTTTGACAAGTCCTTGTTTACAGTATGTGAATGTTGGAATGTAAGTGCCTGTGCAGAAGCGTAAATTTGTCCAGATAGACTGTCTAAAACTGCTGCCCTGTTTGAAGAAGTAAGTGCTTGAAGTTTTGCGGCTTTTCTTTCAAATTGGGCTACATTTCCAGCCGTTCCATTTTCAATGTTTTGATCTAATTTTTGGAATGCAGTTTCCAAGTTTTCGGCAGTATTTTTTTGCATTTCGTCAGATTCTGCAATTTTTTCTACATAGTCTAATACATTTTTTCTGCTTACTTTTGCAGAAACAGCATTTTCGTTTTGGTTGATTTTAGCATTTAACATTTCATCAGTGTTTACATTTTCAAAGTTTCCTTCGATTTTACTGTCTGATGTAATTACATTTTGTGTAGTTCCGTTAGCTGTCACATATTTTCTTTCTCCATTTTCTTCTGGCTTTATTTCAAGTCTTGAATTATTTAAATTAACTTTTCCTTTTACGTGAATATTAGAATTTAAATCTGATACAACTCTTGAATTTTCCAAAGCCTGATAATTTCCACTAATTTGTGTTGAACCAGAGTTTTCCAGAGTTCCATTATTTGTAATATCATTTTTTATTACAGCATTATTTGTAGAAAGAGTAGCTTGTCTTCTTACGCTGATGGATGAAGTGTAGACACCATTTACTTGCAATCTTCCGGCATTTACTGTTGTAGGCCCTGTAAATGTAGAATTTCCAGATAAAATTAAATCTCCGGCTCCATCTTTAATTACACCTGCATCTCCTGAAATATCATTCGAGAAAGTATAAGTTCCATTTGGAATGTTAATAGTAACGTTATCTCCAAGCGCAAGCTGTTTACTAAATAACGCAGGCCCTTTAAGAGCTTTGTCAATATTCAAAAGTCCCCATCCGTAGACATCGTCAACTCCCGAAGCTCCAATGTCAGTTGCTGTTGATAAAATAGTTTGACGGATTAGGCTTGCATCCATCCAAGGGTACTTTTCTTTAAGCAATGCTGCTGTTCCTGTTACAAGTGGTGCTGCAAATGAAGAACCTCCACCGACATAATTTTTTCCGTTTATTGAGAATGTCTGATCTCCGACTGCGGTTACAGTCCAGTTTTTTGCAACTCCTGCAGGCGAAAGTGGCGTCAAGTTGCCCCAGCTTGTATCTCCTAATTTTGATTCTTCCTTTGAAGTCAACGCAACTACATTTATCCATCCTTTTTCAAGTTCAGTTTCAAAATAAGGCAATGCCCCTTCAAGTGTAGACTGCTTGTCAGAAGAATCATTTCCGGCTGCCCATACAAATAATGAACCGTTATTTACTTCGCTTTTATAGAAATTGAGCATATCGCTTCCTATTTGATATCCATAATAGTGGCTTGAAGTTGAGTCGCTGTTAAAATCTGTTACCACCCCGTCAATTCCAAATGACTGATTGTAAATAGTAACTCCGTGATCTTTCAATGCTTGATACATTGCCAGCGTTACTTTAGGGTATGTTCCCTTATCACCACGTTTACCTGAATCAATGGCATAAACAGTTGCACCTTTTGCGATTCCCTCAGAAGAACCTGCTGCAAGATCGGCTACGACTACACCATGATCGTCATTTGCAGTAGATTCGGCTGTGAAGTCAGAAACTGTAAGTTTTGTCAGACGGGTTCCAAATTTTGCTGTTAAATCCCCATCAAATGCTGAATTCTGGTATCCTACATCAATAATTCCTACTTTGACACCAGAACCTGTAAGTGTTGAATTTGAATTATTGTGCGGATTATCTTTGTTGTACGAAAGAGTGGTGTCATTCCATGCTACTACTGAACTTGTTGCAGTTACAGTTGGTTTAGTTGTTACCGGCGCTGTAGGTTTTGTACCTGTATCAGGTGATGGTGATGGCGTAGGGGTTGGTGTTGTTGATGCAGAACCACCTCCACCACCGCCACCGCCACCGCAACTGATTAATAAAGCGGATAATGCGATAAGGATTGATTTTTTAGTGAAGTTATATTTTTTAGTTCCTTTTTTTATATCTTCATTAAATTTTTTTAAATTAGAAGTCATAATTATCTATCTCCCTTCAATATATCTTTTAAAAATTGTTTTATTTGAATTATTTCTTATTTTCCTTTGAAAAAATTTAAATAAAATTAAGTTCTACGATAATTTTCCTATACTATTTTACCACATTTTTATTAGAATATCACTATAAATTTACAAATTTATTTAAAAATTTCTCCCGCTTCCTTATACCATAAAACTAAGTCCAGCTCGTCCATTTTTATTTTTGAAAATTCTGAATATTCCCGTATTTTTTCCTCGATTTCATAGTATTTTTTTTCTGTTACTGTTTTAGGGATTTCATCAATTACATTAAGTGCTTTGAGATTCCTTAGAACATGTCTGTCTAAAATTGCAATATTTTCTCCAAATCCAAGATTTCGCAACACGTGATTTGCCTCTTTTAATCCCATTCCTTTAATATTTTTTAAAATCCATTTTCTTTTTTCAAAAGTATCTCCAATTTCTGATAAAATTTTCTTTGGCTGCAATTTTCCATCTTTTGTCATTAATTCCCGTAATTCTACCAGATACCGGGATTTGTTATTCTTAAATCTGACAATGTTTAAAAAGTCAACGATTTCTTCGGGTTCTCCTTCGTAAAGCAGCCCATTTTCCACTAAATTTGAAATAGCTTGCCACGCATTTTTTGCTTTTGACTGAGGTGTCAGGATACAAAATGCCATTTCTGCAAATACTTCTTTTTCCGTACCTTCCCACGCCTTTTTGTAACCTTTTATTGCTTTTTCAATTCCCTTTTTTATTTCTTTGTGAATTTTCAAGATTTCATCATGTTTTTCCTTGTTAATTTTTTCATTGATTTCATTATTTTCAATATTCTTTTTTTTGTTTTTTTCAGACATAGTTAAAATTCCTTATTTTATTAATATTCTTTTATTTCAGAAAAAATTTTCCAATTTCATCAATAGTTTCCTCTGATTCCTTGAGCGGGGCTAAAATCCAGTCATGACACAAATTTTCCCCAATTTTTATTTTTACGCTTGTACCAACTGCAACTTCCAGCATATCGCTTAATTTTAGGCAATCTGGATACAAAATTTCATTTGTCCCAAAAATTAGAAAAATTTCCCCAAGATTGTCCATATTTCCATAAATTGGTGAAATCATAGGATTTTTCACGTCCAGTTCCCCTGCAAACTGTTTTCCTGTTACAATTAGCCCATTTAACGGCAAAAGAGGATCTTTTTCTGCAAATTCCTCTATTTCCTCATTTGTCATCGAAACATCTGTCCAAGGGGACATTAGAACAGTTTTCTTTGGGAATGGCAAGTCTTTCTCATTTTTCAATATTTGTAAAAATGCAAGAGCAAGTCCTCCGCCAGAAGAATCCCCAAACAAATAAAATTCATCAGTTTTGTATTTGCCGGTTATCTGCTTATAGGCGTCCATTACTGTGTTGTGTGCTTTATCAACAGTATTCTCGGGAGCAAGCGGGTAGTCAATGAATGTAACTTTCAAATGAAATTTTTTTACTAACTTTTCAATAATATTTTTATGAGCCCTGACGGCACGCATGACATAAGCGCCACCATGCAGGAAAATAATATGCCTGCTATGACTTTCTTCTGAAAAAACCGTCAAGACTTGGTATTTGTCAATAAACTGCTCATCAGTAATAAGCGACTTGTCAAAGTTTTTTTTATTCAAAAAATCCGTATCTCTCCTCGGATTCAAAAAATCCTTTTCCTTATATTTTTTCATATTTACCAATTTTGCAATCGGTACTGCAATATCTGATAATAAACTCATTTTTTATTTTATTTTTCAAAAAAATAATTAAACTCCTTTCTGATTTTTTAAATTTGCAGTTTTAATCAATTGAATTAAAAAAAATCTAAAATTTATTATACAATTTCTGATAATTTTTGAATTAAAATTCCTTCACTTTCTAATTTTTCACGTATTTTTCTTACAAAAAGCAAAGCCTTTTCACCATCGCCGTGAACACAAATTGAATCAGCCTTTATTGGTATTTCTTTTCCTGTTATTGAAGTTACCTTTTGCTCTTTTATCATTTTTATTACACGTTCTATCGCTTCATTTTCATCGTGAATCATTGCCCCTTCTTTTGAACGTGCGACAAGGCTTCCATCCTCCTCATAAGCCCTGTCTGCAAAAACTTCACTTGCATATTTTAATCCCAAGTCTTTTGCGGCTCTTAAAGTTTCACTTCCAGAAAGTCCAAGAATTATGAGAGAACTGTCAAAATCAGCAATAGCCTCACAAATAGCCCTTGACAAATCATAATCTTTTGCAGCCATATTGTACAATGCTCCATGAGGCTTCACATGCTGCAATTTTATACCTTCACTTTTACGAAAAGCCCCTAAAGCTCCTAATTGATACAGCACGTAGGCTTTTGCTTCATCTAATGAAATTTTCATTTCACGCCGTCCAAATCCCATCAGGTCCAGAAATCCAGGATGGGCTCCTATTGCAATATTATTTTTTTTAGCGATTTCTATCGTTTTTTTCATAACGACTGGATCTCCCGCATGAAATCCGCAGGCGACATTAGCACTGGAAATAAGTGGAATAATCTTATCATCCCCTCCAATTTTATAATTTCCAAAACTTTCTCCCAAATCACAGTTCAAATCTACCTTGAAAGCCATATTTTACCTCTTTTCATTTTTTAAGTTTAATTCATAAATTATAGTCACAATCCACTAAGCGGAGTTAGCCATCTAATCTTGTTTTAGACTGGAATTGCTATAATTTAAATTTTTAATAAAGCAGCACATTTTCAATAAAACTTGTAGTTGCCTTTCCTTTACAGAAAACCTCGTTTTTCATAATCTGATACTGAAAGTCCAGATTAGTTTCCACACCTAAAATTACAGTTTCGTTGAGTGCTGAACGCATTTTTTGGAGTGCCATTTCACGGGTTGGAGCGTGAACTATAATTTTGGCAATCATTGAGTCGTATTCTGTTGGTATTGTGTAGCCTGTGTAAATAGCAGTGTCAACTCTTATTCCATTGCCATCTGGCAAGTGCATGTTTGTTATCTTGCCAGGACTTGGCATAAAGTTTTTTTCAGGAATTTCTGCATTTATACGGCATTCTATCGCATGTCCCCGCAGCTGGATGTCTTCCTGCGTGAAACTCAATTTTTCATTCATTGCCACCCTAATCTGTTCAATGATTAAATCTGTTCCTGTTACCATTTCAGTAACTCCATGCTCCACTTGAATTCGGGTATTCATTTCCATAAAATAATATGAGCCATCCGCACCCATTATAAATTCTATTGTTCCAGCGTTTGTGTAATTTACTGCTTTTGCCGCCAGAATCGCATATTTGTTTAGAGCTTCCCTTGTTTTTTCAGAAATTGCAGGAGATGGAGATTCTTCCACTAATTTTTGATGATTTCTCTGAACAGAGCAGTCCCTTTCACCAAGAGCCACTACATTGCCAAAATTATCAGCAATTACCTGAATTTCAATGTGTCTCGGATCTTCTATAAATTTTTCAATGTACATAGTGTCGTCACCAAACGCATTAATTGATTCCCGCTGAGCCACATTAAATAAAAATTCAAATCCGTCCCTATCCTTTACAACACGCATTCCTTTTCCGCCCCCGCCAGAAGAAGCCTTTACCATGACAGGATATCCGATATTTTCAGCGGCTTTCATTCCAGCCTCCACGTCATAAACAGGCTCCTTTGTTCCCGGCACAACTGGAACACCAGCCTCCATCATCGTTTTTCTAGCCTGAGATTTATTTCCCATTCTATCAATAACTTTAGCTGTTGGCCCAATAAAGTTTATCCCATTTTCCTCGCACATTTTTACAAACTCTGAATTTTCCGACAAAAAGCCGTATCCAGGATGAATCGCATCTGCTCCCACATTCAAGGCGGCCGTAATGATGCTTTCCTTATTCAAGTAGCTATTTCTTGCAGGCCCTTCCCCAATGCAGATACTTTGATCCGCCAGTTTTATATGAAGACTCTCCTTATCCTCCTTTGAGTAAATCGCAACACTCATAATCCCCATATTTCTACAGGCTCTAATAATTCTAACTGCAATTTCCCCACGATTTGCAATCAATACTTTTTTTATCATAAATTAATCCTCTTTCTCTTTTTTTTAAAGTGATTTTTTTAATAAATTAGATTATTTAAGCAGCAGATTTTAAAAAATTTAATACATTATTTTTATTCCATAAATTTTATTTTATCTTCAATTTCTGCATAACGCTCTTTTCCAATAATCTTTTCCAAATCCACATTTGATCTTATGTTACTTTTTTCAATTTCAGGAAGTAATTTTTTTATTTCCTTATTTGTAAATCCTATTTTTTTTAATTCTTTTCCATTTAACTTGTTAATGCTGTATTTTGTAATTTCACGTCCATAATTTTGGTTTGGATTTTGGATTTTTTCATTATCCACAAATAAAAATTTTTGTGCAGTTTCTAATCCAGTTTTTCCAAATCCTGAAATATTTTTCACTTCGTTAATATCTTTAATAATCCCAACTTCATCCCGATATTTCACAAATTTTTCAGCCTTATTCTTATTAATCCCCAATTTTAGCAAATCCTTGTACTCAACATTATTAATATCGAATTTTACGTTACTTTTTGTCAAATCAGCATCTTTTTTAGCCTTATTTTTTTTATAATTTTTTTCCTTACTAATCTCAATTTCAGGAATATTTTTATCCTCAATTAAAAGTCTTAAAAAATTTCCCCCAATTAACAGCATTATAAAAATAATGACATATTTTATTTTCATAAATAATCCCCCTTTTGATCATTTTATTTAACAATTTTTGAAAATCTGCCACTTAAATAAAATAACTTATATTTTATGACAAATTATACCACATTGATTTGTTATTTGATAGATAAAAAAATTAAAATTTAAATTTTATCATTTTTTTAAGCAAGGGAAATCAATCGCCATTTCCCTTTATTTCGCAATAACAGTTATTTTAACATATTTAAATAATGGCATGCTCAAGATAATAGCGAAAGTGCTATGCACTATCCCTGGCTCGTCTAAGCATTTTTAATTCAATTACAATATTTAATTGATTAAGATAAATAATAAAAAAGTTTTGCATTAATTGAAATAGTTCATAGAATATTTCGTCATTGATCCCAAGTTTTAGTCATAATAAACCCTATTTAAATAACGGATTTATTATAAACTTTTCCAACAAAGGATAAGATCTAGTATTTTCAAATAATCAAAATATAATTTTTTAGTTTCATAAATTGACGGAGCTTTTATTTGTTCAACTACGACTGTTTGACGACTGTAAGGAAGAGTTTCGGAGTTGGGCAAATAAAAGTCGTAGTCTAGCCATAGGTATTGCGTAGCAATCTTGCCACAAGTTTAATTATTAGAATAAACCTTTACTGCAAGATAAGGATTTGCGGCAATGAGCAATCCTGCGAAAATAAATAAAGAAAAAACATAAAATTAAAAAAAATATTTATTAACAAAAATAATACTAAAATAAAAATTTAGAAAATAACTTTGTTGAATTTTTTGAGGTAGAAAACAAGAAAATAAAATAATTTTCTCATTTTACTTTAATAAAAAGGTGCTATTATTATTATGAAATAAATAATTTGCTCTAATTATTTAATTTTTGAGAAGAGATTGAAATATGATAAGAGGTGATTTTTATGAAAAAAATTAGAGAAAATGTGAAAAAATTGCTTTTGCATTTTAAAAGTGGATTTGAGAGATTTCCGATAACGATTATTTTAACTTTTTTGCATTTTATTACAGGGGTGTATATAGCTGAAATTAGAAGTTTTGAGTCTGATTATTTTATTGAAATTAATTTGCTTTTGTTTGGAAGTGTTTTTATTACAGCGATGTTTGAAATGGTTCGAGAAAAATATTTTTATAAAAAAAATAGATGGCTAGTAAGAGGAATTTATTCGCTTATAACACTTGTTATATCAATTATTTTTTATGTAGAATATTTACGAACTAATGATTATTACAATATTTATTATTTTACATTAATTCCGATTTCTATAATTTTATTTTTATTAATCCCTATTTTAAAAAAGGAAAATAAGGAAAAATATTTGCAGTCAGTATTTTCAAGTTTTATTATAACAGGAATTTTTGCTGCGGTTCTCTGGGGTGGAATTGAAATAATACTGATAACAGTTAATTATTTATTTTTTAATTTTTATGATAAAGATAGTTTGTTTTTAAGATTATCTATGTACTTTTTCTGGTTTATAGTTGAAGTATTTGGAGAATCATTGTTTCTATCTTTATTGAAAAAATCTGATGATAATCTTGAAAATTATGAATTTCCGTTTATTTTTAATTTATTGATTAAATTTGTAATTATTCCGTTAATTATTATTTACACAGGTGTTTTATATATTTATATGGCGAAGGTTCTTATATCCATGCATTTGCCAAAAGGATTAATTTCTCACCTTGTTCTTTGGTACACAGCACTTAGTGTCGCTGTTATGATTTTAATAACACCATTTACACAGAAAGATAAATTTTTTGAGAACTTTAAAAAATATTTTCCATATTTTTCGATACCTTTAATTTTTGCTTCACTATTTGCAGTTTTTCAAAGAACGTATCAATATGGAATTACTGAAAATCGTTATTATGTACTAATTTCAATATTTTGGCTGTTTTTCTGCATGATTTTATACATAAGAAGAATGAATGTTACAGGAGTTTTCATAAGTTTAATTGTCTGTTTTATAATTTCAGTTTACACTCCGCTTAGTGCCAAAAATGTTAGTAATTTTAGCCAAAGTCAAAGATTGAAAAGAATGCTTGTAAAATATGGAGCTTTAAAAGATGGAAAAATTTCCAAAATTACACAAAAACTGACTGATGAAGAAGGTAGCCAGATTCATACAACGATTCAATACATATCTGATAACAGCACTATTGCGAAATTAAATTTCAAAAATGAAAAAGGTGAAGTTTATTCGACTCTTGGAGATTTGGAAAAAGGACTGGATGTGAAAGAATCTTGGAAAGATTATTATTACAGAAGTTATGATGGTGAAAATTACGAAGAACGGAAAGTTGTCACATATAAAGTAAAAAATATTGAAAATGCTGAAGTTATATCTGATATAGCAGGTTACGATAACTTTATATCTTATAAAAATGTTTATAATGAAGATTCGATAAATCAGGAAAATGAATCTGAAAAATATAAAATTATTTTAAAAAATAAAATAATCACAATAAACAGCAAAGATGGAACAGAACTTGCCAAAATAAATTACGAAGATGCAGTAAAGCAAATAGTGTCCAAATTAAAAACTTTAAAATTACAGGATGCAAATGATGCAGTGTATGAGGTTTCACAAAAAGATTTAGAATATATTGGAACAATAGGAAAAATTAATTATAAAATTTCTTTAAGAAGCATTAACGAAGAGACAGTAGATGGAAAACCAAAGGATTTGTATTATGATGAGTTTGATTTTATGTTTTCTGAAAAGAAATAGTTTTTGAAATAATCTTAAAACAGCCAAAACTCTTGAGTTTGATTTTAAAAAATGTTACTATGAATAAAAATGAAAGGAAAAATTAAATTATGAAAACTTTAATTATCTTGGCACATCCCGATATGGAAAATTCGAGAATTAACAAAAGATGGAAAGAAGAACTTGGAAAATATCCTGATAAAATCACAATCCATGAACTTTACAAGGAATATCCAGATTGGAACATAAACATTGAAAAGGAGCAGGAATTGCTTTCAAAACACGATAATATAATTTTTGAATTCCCGCTCTACTGGTACAGCAGTCCGCCAATATTAAAAAAATGGTTTGATGAAGTTCTTTCATATAACTGGGCTTACGGAAATGAATACAGGCTTAAAGTTAAAAACATAGGTTTTGCCGTATCTGTCGGAGGGCCGGAGCAGGAATATTCAAAAGAGGGTTCCGTTAGATTTTCGATGAATGAAATTTTAGTTCCTTTTGAAGCCACTGTCAAATACATTAAGGCAAATTTAATTCCCCATTATTTTGTTTTTGACACTGAAAATTTGAGCGATGAAAAGTTGTCAGAAAATGCTGAAAATTATATAAAATATATTTTCAATATAAAGTAGTTAAATTTAATAGAAGAACAATAAAAAATCGGGATTTTTCCAGCTATATTTTGACTTTCCAAAATTTTAAAAATTGCAGTCAGAAATTTGGCATTTAGCTTTAAACCAAGTTTGTTATTGCTTGTGGATTTATTCCGATTTTTTTGTGAAAGGAGAAAAATGACAATAAGAAGAAAACTTATGTTAATAAACATTTCTTTTATAACATTTGTATTATTAATTATATTTGTTTTTTTATTATATTTCCAATACACTGTTTATAGTTATATTTTAATTACCATATTAATATTGATTCAAGTATTGAGATTAGATAAAAAATTGCTCATGTATTATTATAAAAAATATATAAATATTTTAGATAAAGAACTTGATCCTGAAAAATTTATAGAAATTACGCAAAATGAATATAACAGAAATAATAATAAGCGTTATAGAAATTATATGAAACTGAATCTTTGTGCTGGATATTCTTCATTAGGAAAAGTAGAAGAAGCGTATCAAAATTTAAAAGATATAGATTTATCTAAAAAATCATTATTTAGAGAACAGGATAAAATATTGTATTATTATAATGAGGCTTTATTATTGCAGGAACTTGACAGAAAAGAAGAAGCGATAGTTATTTACAAAGAAAAAATTTTACAACTTAAAGAGAAATTTAAAACTAATAAGGAATTAGAAGGAATAAATCCTCTTATTGAATTTTTAAATGGTATTTTATTTTATGAAAATGACAATACAAAAATGATTGAAATTTTATCGGAATCATTAAAAAAATTAAGTAATAAACGTCAGATTCTAGTAATTAAAAATTTATTAGCAAATTATAAAGTAAAAGTAGGAGAGGTAGAAGAGGCAAAAGAATTATATGAAGAAGTTATTGAGAATGGGAACAAATTATATGTTGTGGAAAAGGCAAAAGAAAAGTTAAAGAAATTAGTAAATAACGAAAATTAAATTAATAAGTCGGGATGAATCTTTAAAGATTGTTCCGATTTTTTTGTAAAATGTACTAAAATTTATGTTTTATATTCATTTCATTGTTAATTTTTACTATTTTTATAAAAATTCAAACAAAAATGAAAAAATGTTGTTGACAAATGTTTGTTTATGTGTTATTATGTTTTTAGGAGGAAAGATGACACACATAATAAAACAAAATTGAAAAGTGTTATCGGAAAATATTATGAAAAAATTGACTAAAAAAGCAAATGAAATGAATTTAAAGGAATTGGCAGCGTATATTGATTATTCAGTTTTAAAGCCTGAATTTACAGAAAAAGAAATTGTTGAATTGACAAAAGATGGGGTGAAATTGGAGTGTGCTACGATTTGTATTAATCCAGCGTATATTGAATTATGCGAGCCATATGTAAAAGGAAGTGACACAATGTTGTGTCCTGTAACGGATTTTCCATTTGGAACAAGTTCTACTGAATCACGAGTTAAGCAAATTGAAGCAGTTGCGAAATATGATACGGTTAAGGAAATCGACATAGTTGCGAATTTTGGGCTGATAAGAAGTGGAAAATATGAGGAAGTTACAAAAGATATAAAAGCATGTGTTGAAGCGGCACACAAGTTTGGAAAGGAAATAAAAATTATTTTTGAAACGGATGCCTTGAATGAGGAGCAAATTAGAAAAACTTGCAAATGCTGTATTGAAGCAGGAGCTGATTTTGTAAAGACGAGTACAGGTTTTTTGACTGGACACGAAAATAAAGGGGCGATTCCTAAAGTTATAAAAATAATGCAAGAAGAAGTTGGAAATAAATGTAAAGTAAAGGGAAGTGGAGCAATACGGACAAGAGAGCATTTCCTCGAATTGATAGATATGGGAATAGATAGAATGGGGATTGGTTATAAATCTGTTCCAGTTGTTTTGAATTTGAAGGGTGAAAATGATAATAGTACAGACGAATATTAATATTATTTGATAAAAAACAAATATATAAATACAAATATAAAAATGGAGGATAAAATTATGAAATTCTTTATAAATCAATTAATCGGAAAAAATATAAAAACTAATGATACTTGGAAAAAAATGGTAAAAAAAGGACGAAAACTAGCAAACATTGATTTAGACAAAATAGTTGAAATACCAATGTCTCTTCAAGGCTTAAAGGCGTGTAAAGTTCTCTCGGGAGAAGGAATAAAAGTAAATATAACATCAATCTCTTATTCAGCACAGGCATTACTTGCAGCACGAGCAGGAGCAGATTATATTTCTCCAGTTATTGAAAATATAAAAGGAGTTGATACAGTAAAAGAAATTTCAGAAATGTTTAAAAGAGAAAAAATAAAAACTAAAATAATATTTGAAAAGAAAGAAATGCCATTGTATACTGCTAATTATGCGTAATAAAAAATATCCTTTTATTTAGTTTTTTTGTTTGATTTTTGAAAAAAATTATGTTATATTAAAAAAATAAGATAGGAAATATAATTTAAACATTAATTTTCATAAAATTAAACACAAAAAAGAAAAATTAGGAGTGTGAAAAGTTAAATGCTTGCAAGCGAAAGATTTGAAAAAATTGTAGAAATGGTAAATGAAAAGGGTATTGCAAATACAAAAGAGCTGGCTCAGATTTTGAATGTTACAGAAACTACTATTCGTAGGGATACAGAATTTCTGGAAAAACAGGGGAAAATTATTAGAGTCCACGGCGGTGCAAAAAGCATAAATCAAAAAACGGTTATGTCCAATCAAGATGAAAAGGATATGAAGGATCGTACAGAAAATTATGAAAAAAAAGATGAAGTGTGTAAAAAAGTGGCATCATTTATAAAGAATGGCGACTGTATTTTTCTTGACGGTGGAACTACAGTAGCTCCCATAGTAAAGTATCTGAAAGGAAAAAACGTAAAAATTGTAACAAACAGTATGCTTGTTGTCAAAGCCTTTAATGACAGCGATTCTGAATTGTTTGTGATAGGTGGGAAATATATAAAAGAGTATGATATGTCTGTTGGCTCAATTGCCTTAAATAATTTGTCAAATTTCAATTTTGATTATGCGATTTTAGGCTGTGCAGGACTGGATATTGAAAGACAGGTTGTTTATACAACCGAGATGGAAACAATGCTTATAAAGGAAAAAGCAATGGGGCTGGCTGTAAAAAAATATTTGCTGCTAGACGATTCAAAATTGTCAATACGAGGTTTTTACACATTTGTAAACACATTCGATTTTGACGCGATAATATGTAATAATTCTGAAAATTTGAACGAAGAAGAATTACCAGATAACTTTATAATTGTTTAATTAATTTGGTTTAAAAGCAGAAAAGAAAGGGTAAAATTGTAATGGATAAGAAAATTAGCAAATATGAAATTGCAAATTGTATCAATGTATTAGGAAATTTTTGTGGAAAGAGAGATATTGATGAATTAACAGCTTTTGAACTGATAAAAAAATATGGAGTTGAAAAAGCGGATGTGATGGTGCTTTTTGGCGGTTCTATTTTGGCTGGCGGGGATATTTTGGCAAATGCTATAAAAAATGATGTTGCTAGAAAATATGTTATTGTTGGGGGAAAAGGACATACAACGGCTTCATTAGAAAAACAGTTTTATAAATTATATCCAGATTCTGATAAAAGTTCCATTTTATCAGAAATTTCCGAAGCTGAAATTTTTAGAAATTATTTAAAATATAAGTATAATTTACAGCCTAATTTTCTTGAAATTTATTCCACAAACTGTGGAAACAACATTACAAACTTACTAAAATTACTAAAAGAAAAAAATATAGCTTTTAAAAATATAATAATTTCCCAAGATGCAACAATGCAGCTGCGAATGGAAGCTACTTTAAAAAAATACCTTTCAGAAAATATAAAAATTATTAATTTTGCAACCTATTCAGTCAAAGTTTGTGTTAAAGATGAAAAATTATGCTTTGAAAATGATATATTTGGAATGTGGGATATTGATAGATATATAACTTTGTTAATGGGTGAAATTCCAAGGCTTACAGATGATGAAGATGGATACGGACCTAAAGGAGCTGGCTATATAGCTCACATTGATATTCCAGAAGATGTTAAAAATGCCTTTTTGATATTAAAGCAAATTTATGGCGATAAAGTTAGAAAAGCCAATCCTTTGTATGCTTCTAAATAAATAATAAAAAAGAGCGTTCTTTTATAATAATTGAATGTTCTTATTTTTTGTATTTCAAATTTATCTTTTTAAAAATTCTTTTCCATAACTTCTATATTTTTCACAAAACACACCTTTCCATCTTCCCTATACTCCAAAAGCATTGGATAAATTTCCACTCCATTTTCCATTGCTTCATAAAAAGTTTCTGAAAATTTCCTGTCGATAATATGTTCAGGTGCAAAAATTTCAGACTTTCTAAATATGAGAATAAAGACAGCTGTTCTAAATCCTTCCTTTTTGAGTTCCATCAATTCTTTCAGATGTTTTAAGGCACGCACGGAAGGAGAGCCAGGAAATTGGGCAGTTTTTCCATTTACCAAAGTACAGCCTTTTACCTCAACATAAATTTTATCCTTTTCAGTTTCCAGATAAAAATCGAGTTTACTATTATTATGTTTAATTTCAGGCTTTATATATGAAGGCTTTCCAAATGGCGAAATTTCTGTATTGTTAAATATAGACTCTGTAATATACCGATGAAAAGCTGTGTTTATAAGTATAATTTCCCCGTGAACCTTTACTGCGATAACATCCCATTTAGTTTTTCTTTTTTCATTATCAGCACTTTTTATCAACAATTCTGCTCCATCAATCAATAATTCCGTCAATCTCCCTGTATCATGCAAATGAGCAAAATCTTCTTCAAAATATTTTTCATTTTCTGAACGCTTAAATTCAAATCTGACTGTAAATCGAGTAACTCTTTCCTTAAAATTCACAATTTTATCATAATCTATAGTATAAAGAATTTTATTTTTTTTCATTTGTTTTTCCTCTTTAAATATTTATGATTTTAGAATATCATATTTAAAATAAATAAACAAGAAAATTTTATGACTATTAATAAAGTCGGAAATATGTGATATAATAAATGATGATTTAAAGAATAAGATTAATGAAAAAATAAAAAAGAAAGGAAAATATTATGTTTGCAGATATTATTAAAGTGTTTATTTTAAGCCTTGTGGAAGGGCTTACAGAGTTTATACCTGTCAGTAGTACAGGGCATATGATTATTGTGGATCAGTTTTTGCAGCTTTCACAAAATGAGGAGTTTGCCAATGCATTTAAGATAATTATACAGCTGGGGGCGATTTTATCAGTAGTCGTGTATTATTGGAAAAGAATTTTTCCGTTTGCGAAGGGGCTTAGTCAAAGTCAGCGGATGGATATTGTTCAAATGTGGATAAAAATAGTGATTGCGGTGCTTCCTGCGGTTGTGCTGGGACTTCTGTTTGACGATATTATTGATAAAGTGCTGTTTAATTCGATAGTTGTGGCAGTAATGCTGGTTGTTTATGGAGTTATACTTATCTGGCTTGAGTCGAGGGAGAAAAAGGAAGGTGGAATTAATTCAATTACCCAAATGTCAGTAAAAACTGCGATTGGAGTAGGGCTGTTTCAATGTCTTGCGATGATTCCGGGAACTTCGAGATCGGCCGCTACGATTATTGGTGGAGTTTTGCTTGGGTTAAACAGAGTTTTAGCAACGGAATTTTCATTTTTTCTGGCGATTCCGACAATGCTTGGGGCGACACTTTTAAAACTAGTGAAACTTGGTACGGCTTTAAGCGGATATGAATGGTTCCTGATTGCTTTAGGGTTCGCTTTATCATTTGTATTTGCGTATGCTGTGATAAAAGTTTTTATGGATTATATTAAAAAGCATGATTTCAAGGTGTTTGGATATTATCGGATTGTCCTTGGGGTAGTTGTGCTGGTGCTATACTTTGTAGGAGTTATAAAATAGATGATAAGAGCAAATATTGAGATTAATCAGAATAAACTTGAGGAATTTATGCGTGTGCTTTTACCTGAGCATTATGATATTATTTCTGAAAATAGTGAAAATAATGTGGAAATTAGTGTGGATTTTGAAAAAAATCAGAGTGTGGAAAACTTTGACAAAAAATGTGGAAAACTGAAAGATTTAGAAAGTAAGAATACAGAAACAATCATTGTAAATACAGTGTTAATTGATAATAAAAATGGAAAAATCTTGAAAGAAGTAACATTTTCACATAAGAAAGTAAATGAAGAATATTTTGATCAGGCAGAAGTTATGGCAAAAAGTTCCTTGATGGAACTGTTTAATAAAAAAAATGAGTATAAATGGGGGATTTTAATAGGTGTGCGTCCTACAAAAATTGTAGGGCGATTTTTAAAAATGGGACTAACTTACAATGAAATTGATGAAATATTAGAAAAAATATATTTTGTAAGCGATGAAAAGAGAAAACTTCTGCTAGATATTGTAAAGCGTCAGGAGCCATATCTAGACAAGGAAACAATCGGAATTTATATTGGAATCGCCTTTTGTCCCACAAAATGTTCGTACTGCTCATTTCCAGCCTATCTGCTACGTGGAAAATATGCAGAGCGATATGACGAATACATAGAATCAATTTACCACGAAGTCCGTGAAATCGGACAATTAACACAGGAATTAGATTTAAAAATTAACACAATTTATATAGGTGGAGGAACACCTTCAATCTTAACGGCAGAAGAAATTGATAAATTGCTAAAAACAGTAAAAGAAAACTATAATTTGGATTATTTAAAGGAATTTACATTTGAGGCTGGAAGAATTGACACGCTGGATGAGGAAAAACTAGCTATTATTAAAAGCTATGGAATAAATAAAATCAGCATAAATCCGCAATCTTTTAATGAAAAGACTCTAAAACTTGTAAATCGTTATCACGACAGGAAGCAGTTTGACAATGTTTATAGGCTTGCCAAAAATCTGGGATTGGAAATAAATATGGACTTAATTTTAGGATTGCCACGTGAAATTACGGACGATATTTTGTACACAATGAATGAGATTTCCAAATATGATATGGAAAATCTGACAATTCATAACCTGGCAATAAAAAATGCTAGCCGTCTTAACAAAGAAAATTATGCTCACAAAGACATATTGGATTATGAAAAAATTTACGAAAAAATCGAAAATGTGACTAAAAATAAAGAACTTTTTCCATATTATATGTATCGCCAGAAAAATAGCTTTCAATGGGGAGAAAATCTTGGATATTCTTTAAACGGAAGTGAGTCGATTTATAACATTGAAATGATTGAGGAAAATAAGACAATCATTGGAATTGGGGCTGGTGCGATTACGAAACTTATCTGGTTTGACAAAGAAAAAAATCGGGATAATATAAAAAGGCTTGTAAATCCCAAAGATCCACTGGTGTGGATGAATGAGCTGGAAGATCGGTTGGAACATAAAAAGGCTGCAATTCAGAAATTATTTGAAAAATAAATTTTTAGGCGATTGTAAAAGTAATAAAGATTAAGTAACATCACTGCTTATAATCACAAGGGGTTAAAACCCCTTGTCAGGGAATGGAGAAAAATAATAAAACTAAAAATTTAAAATCAATTTTAAATTACATAACTATTCTGTTCAAATCTTGAAATTACTTAATTTTATCAGTTCGTATTTACATAAATAAATTCTTTTTAAATCTTTTTACATAAAATAATCAAAAAAATTTGAAAAACATTAGTGAATATTTTATAAATAAAATCGAAGAAATCAGATGATAATGGAAAGTATAATTTTATCTAATTTAATTTTAAATTAATTAATATAAAGTTGAGTAAAGCCAATATTTATGGGAGATTTTGGGAAAATGAGAAAGTAAAAAATCTCGTCTAAAAAAATAAACCTATAATTGTTATTATGAAAATGTTTGCAGGAATATTGCTGCATAGATAATAATTATGGGGTGAAACAGGCAGTGGAAATTGATTTTAATGAGAGCGATTTGTTAAAAGAGGTTTTAAATTTTAAAATTGTTAGCAGAAAGTATCTGGAAGAGAAATATGGATTTAAAAAATTAGACTATACGATTGAAAATGTAAATGATTTTTTACGGGAAAATAATAATGGGATAATTCATAAAAGTAAAAATTATTTATACTATTTTGGAAAGTATGACGAAAAGATATTCAAAGTAGAAGACAGAAGCATAAATATGAAAATGTCATTTAGAAGGGAGCTTATTTCGCTTATCTTGCTATTTAGGAAAGAAAAGTTGAACATTTACCAGTTTAATAAGCAAATAAATAGAACTCAGGAAAATACAAGAAATATTCAAAACGATCTGAAACAGATATTAAAAAATTTTAATATAAAATATTCAGAGTATATGAAGTGCGAAAGCGTTGAAAAACTGTTTAGAGAAAAAAATTACAATTTAAAAGAATTAGGTGAGGAGTACCTAAAGGAAGCACTATCAAAAAGACTGGAAAGAATTTATCTGGGAAGAGCAACATATCAGGAAAACTTTTATTTTAAACTGCTGCACAGAATTTTGGAAATGCAGAATATTAAGTACATAAAAAAGATACTTTTTTCATATATTGAAGAATTTACTAACATAATTTCATTAGATGAAAAATATGCTATGTTGACATATTTAATTTCAAATATAAAAAACAGCGATATAAAAAGTAGATTTAATGTTAAAAGAAATACTGAAAATGAAGAATATTTCTTAATGATAGAAAAAATTTTTAAAAAAGAAAGACTGGAAGTAAATTTTAAATTTGTAACAATATTTTACAAAAAGCTGCATAAAAAGCGTGAAAATTATAAAAAAATAATAAATGAAATTAATAATGGGTTAACATTAAGTGGCACTAAAAATGTAAAAGATACGGATGCGGATTTAGAAATAAGAAATATTGAAAAAGCAAACAGTCAGGATAAAATAAAAATTTATAGCATTGCTGAATCATCAGTAAATTTTGAAAATGAAAATTTACTAAACAAGCAAATAGTGAAGCAATATGTCCAACAGGACAAAGTTCCTGAAATCTCGACATTAGTGTTAATAGATCTGGAAGAAAAAGATATTTTGAAAAATTATAATAAGATAAAGAAAATCTTTAATTTTATAAACATAGTAAAAGTGGAGCATTTGACAGACTTTAAGAAGATAATTTCTAAAAATAGCAATGATTTTGAACAGATATTACTAGTTTCAAGTTCAAAATTTGTAAATGTAATAAAAAATTTTTCATATACGCCAATATATCAATTTGAAATTGAGAAAGAAAAGGGGGCTTTAAAAAATCGGGTTAAATTCTTAAAACAGATGATATATTTAAGAGCAATGATGTTACAGTATTTGGAATTTAAGACAGACAGAAGAATATTTTCCAGAAAATAAAAGTTTTAATAAATTTAGCAAGAAGACTACTGCTGCTACAAGTGGAAGATGAATTGGTTTTTTACAAAAAAGTAAAAAAATTTAGTAAAATGTCGCAATTAATATTGCAATTTATGAACATAAAAAATAAAAATAGACTTATAAAAGTCTTTAAGTTTCATAAGTTATTTTTTTCACTATTTATCGATACTTGTGTAGATTTTTATTATCAAAAAAAAAATAAAAATTTTTTAAAATATGTTTGCTTTTGTAAAATTTTTGAGGTATAATGATTATACAGTGAAAACAATATTATAATCATTACAAAATGAAACAAATAAATTAAAAAAAATAATTTGAAAGGATGTGTTGTTAAATAATGGATGCATGGAGAGGATTTAAAGAAGGAAATTGGAAAGACAACATTGATGTTACAGAATTTATCAGATTGAATTACACTGAATATTTAGGAGATGACAGCTTTTTGGAAGGACCGACGGAAGCTACTACTGAATTGTGGAAAAGTCTTTCAGAAAAATTTAAAGTAGAAAGAGAAAAGGGTATTTATGATGCAGAAACTAAAATACCTTCTCAAATTGACGCTTATGGAGCAGGATACATTAATAAAGATTTGGAAAAGATCGTAGGACTGCAAACTGACGCACCTTTAAAAAGAGCAATTTTCCCAAATGGTGGACTAAGAATGGTAAAAAACAGCTTAAATGCCTATGGGTATAAACTAGATCCAGAAACTGAAGAAATTTATACTAAATATAGAAAAACTCATAATGACGGAGTTTTTTCAGCTTATACTGAACAAATAAGAAAAGCCAGACATACAGGAATTATTACAGGACTTCCAGACGCTTACGGACGTGGAAGAATTATTGGAGATTACAGAAGAGTTGCACTTTACGGAGTGGACAGATTGATTGCAGATAGAGAAGAACAATACAAAAATTTAGATCCAGCTGAAATGACTGAAGACGTAATTAGACTTAGAGAAGAAGTTTTTGAACAAATTAAAGCATTAAAAGCATTAAAGAGAATGGCCGAAGCTTATGGATTTGACATTTCAGGACCTGCTACTAATGGTAGGGAAGCTGTACAATGGCTGTACTTCGCATACTTAGCCGCTACAAAAGATCAAAACGGAGCTGCAATGAGTATTGGTAGAACTTCTACATTCCTAGACATTTTCTTGGAAAGAGATTTGCAGGAAGGAACTTTAACTGAAAAAGAAGCTCAGGAAATAATGGACCACTTCGTTATGAAATTAAGAATAATCAGATTCCTAAGAACACCTGAATATGATGCATTGTTCTCAGGAGATCCAGTTTGGGTAACTGAATCAATTGGAGGAATGGGAGCAGATGGAAGATCAATGGTTACAAAAAATTCATTTAGAATTTTACACACATTGTACAACATGGGAACTTCGCCTGAACCAAACTTAACAGTATTATGGAGTGAAAAATTACCTGAAACTTGGAAAAAATTCTGTGCTAAAGTATCAATTGATACATCATCAGTACAATATGAAAATGACGACATTATGCGTCCACAGTTTGGTAACGATTACGGAATCGCATGTTGTGTATCACCAATGACAATTGGACACCAAATGCAGTTCTTCGGAGCAAGAGTAAACTTGCCAAAAGCGTTACTATATGCAATTAATGGTGGAAAAGATGAAAAATCAAAAATCCAAGTTACTCCAGAAGGTCAATTTGAACCAATTAAAGGTGAATACTTGGAATTTGATGAAGTTTGGGAAAAATTAGACAAAGTATTAGACTGGTTAGCTTCAACTTATGTTAAAGCACTAAATATCATTCACTATATGCACGACAAATATTCTTATGAAGCATTGGAAATGTCATTGCATGACATCAACATCAGAAGAACAGAAGCATTTGGAATTGCTGGACTTTCAATTATTGCAGATTCACTTGCAGCTATTAAATATGGTAAAGTAAAAGTTGTAAGAGATGAAGACGGTGATGCAGTTGATTATATCAATGAAAAAGACTATGTTCCATTCGGAAATAATGACGATGCGACAGATCAGTTTGCAGTAGACATTACAAGAAGATTTATGAACAAATTAAGAACTCACAAAATGTACAGAGATGCAACCCCTACACAATCTGTATTGACAATTACTTCAAATGTTGTATACGGTAAGAAAACAGGAAATACTCCTGATGGAAGAAGAGCTGGAGCACCATTTGGACCAGGAGCAAACCCTATGCATGGAAGAGATACAAGAGGAGCTGTTGCTTCACTTGCCTCAGTAGCTAAAATCCCATTTGAAGATGCAAATGACGGAATTTCTTACACATTTGCAATTACACCAGAAACATTAGGTAAAAATGCAAATGAAAAACAAACTAACCTAGTTGGATTAATGGATGGATACTTCAATCAAACAGGGCATCACTTGAATGTAAACGTATTTGGAAGAGATTTGTTGGAAGATGCGATGGAACATCCTGAAAATTATCCTCAATTGACAATAAGAGTTTCTGGATATGCAGTAAACTTTGTTAAATTGACTAGGGAACAACAATTAGATGTAATTAACAGAACAATTTCAAATAAAATGTAATATTTGAAGAATTTAGAAAATTAATTATAAAAATCTAAAGTAAATTTTTAATAATTTGCCAAAAATACGAAAAATGTCGCATAGTTTCATAAAATATGAGTTATGCGGCATTCTTTTCTATTATTTGTTTGACAGCTAATTTTTAGTTTACAGTAAATCTGTTTAATAATTTTTTTGAATAAGCAAACGGTTATTAATCAATAAATTTAAAATAAAATTTAAGTTATTGAAAAAAGGAAAGAGAGAAATTAATATGGAAGTGAAAGGATATATACATTCGTTTGAATCATTTGGAACTAAGGATGGGCCGGGAATTAGATTTGTGCTGTTTTTACAGGGATGTCCGCTCAGATGTCTGTATTGCCATAATGTTGACACGTGGGAGATTAAAGACAAAAAAATGGTGATGACTGCACAGGAAGTTATGAAGGAAATTCTGAAAGTAAGGGGATTTATAAAGACTGGAGGAGTTACTGTATCTGGAGGCGAGCCTTTAATGCAGCCTGAATTTTTGATGGAATTATTTAAACTTTGTCGTGAAAATGGGATTCAGACGGCACTTGATACATCGGGATACATCTTTAATGAAAAGGCAAAAAGAGTGCTGGAACTTGTAGATATGGTGCTTCTTGACATTAAGCAGATAAATCCTGAAAGATATAAAATATTGACAGGAGTAGAGCTTGACAACACACTAAAATTTGCAAAATACTTAAATGAAATTAATAAGCCGACTTGGTTAAGATATGTGCTGGTTCCTGGATATTCAGATGATGAGCAAGATTTGCGCGACTGGGCTAAGTTTACTTCGCAGTTGAAAAATGTGGAAAGAGTGGATATTTTGCCATTTCACCAGATGGGGCAGTATAAATGGGAAAAGGTTGGAAAGGAATACAAATTAAAAGATACGCCAACTCCAGATCGAGAATTGATTGATAAGGCAGAAGGGATTTTTAGATCTTATGGTCTAAAAATGCTGGATAAATAAAATTAAGGGAATTAGTTCTAGTTTTATTAGAATCAGTTCCCTTTTAAATTTTTTATTTTTTAAATTTTACTGAATAAATTATATTTTTTGCTTGTCCTAAATCATCAACTTGAGCGATTCCGATACCAATAACTTTAGATTTGAAGGGTTTAAAATCATATTTTGAAGTAAATGCGTCTATTTTAGCTGAATCTTCTGGAGTAAGTAAAGTTATGTGCGGATCAAAACTTGTAAATACGTTTGGAGAGCCGTACAAATTGAAAGATTTTACTTTTTCAGGAATAGATTTTGCCCAGTCGGGAACTTTTGCGTCCTTTGCACGATATTTGTTTAAGCTGACTGTTATTTCATCTGCAAGCTGCTGTATAGCTTCATTGTTTTGAGCATCAAGCATAAACCAGTTTCCGCCAGTTTTTCTTAATCTGTAAAATTCTATATCAAAAGGCTTTGTCTGATTTGCAATTTTGTTGACAGTATTCTTTATTGTTTTTAGTGTTTCAGGCTTGTATTCTGTAAGATAAAGTGTCAGATGAACGGCATATCCTTTGGAATAAAGGCTTTCGATTCCTACGTCTTTAAGTCCTTTTGAAATGTTTTCCACATTTTTAGTTGCATTGTTATCCATAATTACAAAAACATTATAATTTACATTGGAAAAAACATTGATACAAAACATTAAAAAAATTGAAAAAAATAATTTTTTCATAATAAAACCTCCTAAATTTTTTGTTTCAGATTACTTTTACTACAATTATACCTTAAAATATTTTAAAAACAAGATTTAAAAAATATTTTAGTTCAAATTTGACTGATTTCAATATGTTTATTTTATTTTTTGGTAAATTTGTCTAAAAATTTGTAAAGAAGACTATTCATTCCATCATAGTTATTGCTACGTATTGTTTGAGGAGATTGAACAAAAGGTAAAGTTTGGCTATCCTGCTCAAGAGTTTTATCTGAATCTATTAATAATTCAGTTAGAGCTTTTGTAAATTCGAGATGACATTGAAAGCCATAATGTTTTTCGCTATATTTTATAATCTGTCGTGGACACCCTTTACTTGTTGCCAAGACTTTTGCAGTATCTGTTAATCCTGGCATATCACTATGCCAATGCCCTACAATAGCCTGTTTTCCAAAATGTTTTATGTTATCATCTTCTAGTCCATCTTTTGTCAGTTCAATTGGAAAATTTCCTATTTCACGGAAAGGGCTTTTTTCTGTTTTTCCACCAAATGCCTCTCCCAGCAATTGAGCTCCAAGACATACTCCAACTACAAATTTATCTGCCTTTATAGCTTTTCTAATTAATTCAATTTCAGTTTTTGCATCAAAATAGGGAAATTCGCTATTATCTCCAATAGGACTCTGCGGTCCGCCCATCACAATTAAAAAATCAAATGAATCTGCATTTTCAGGTAACTTTTCATATTGATATACTTTTGTTGTAGAAATATCGTGTCCAGAAAGTGCCGCCCAAGCAAGGTAAGCTCCTGGTGCTTCAAATGTTTCGTGTAATATGAAGTGTATTTTCATTGTTGTTCTCCTTTAATTTTTGGATTTATTATATAATTTTTCGTCAGATATTTCAATAGAGAAATTTTGAAGTACAAATAGAAATTTTATAATAAAATTGAAAAAACTTATAAAAATCATCTTGATATATGGTATAATATTTGTAATGTGAGAAAAATTTTTAGGAGAGAAAATTGTTGAAAATAGGAATTGTAGCTGAATATAATCCGTTTCACAATGGACATTTGTATCAAATCAGGAAAATTAAGGAGATATTTGGTGAAGATGTTTTGGTTGTGGTTGTGATAAGTGGAGATTTTGTTCAGCGGGGGGAAATTTCGTTTTTGGATAAGTGGGAGAAAACACAGGTTAATTTAGAGTGTGGAGTTGGTTTGGTTGTGGAACTGCCACTTTATTATTCGATTCAGAATGCTGAGATTTTTTCAAGAATGGCGACACGAATTTTGGATTATCTGGGGATGGATGTTCAGGTTTTTGGAGCGGAAGAGGAAAATATTGAGATTTTGCAAAAGGTGCTTGAACTGCAGAAAAAACAGGATTATAAGGACAATCTTATGGAGTATATGAAAAAAGGCAACAGTTACAGCACTTCTCAAAGACTGGCATTAAAGGAATATAATCTAGATGGAATTGTGAAGTCGAATAATATTCTGGCTCTGGAATATATGCGTGAAATAGAGAATAATAATCTTAGAATAAAGCCATATGTTATAAAAAGAGAGGTTTCAGAATATAATGAAGAAAAAGTGTCTGAGGATAGAGAAGAATTTGCAAGTGCTTCGTTTTTGAGAAATGAATTGGAGAAGATTTTGGATGAATTTTCTCAAAAGGAATTTGCAAAAATAAAAAGATTATTTATTGAAAGTAAGGAAAATTTTTGTAAAAATAAAACGGATTATGATGGGAATTTTGACTTTAAAGGAAATAAAAAAATTGGTAAAATAAAAAATTCTATTACCAAAAAGAAATTTAATTTTTTAAAAAATGGAAAAGTAGAAAATTCAAAAGAAATTGTTGAAAAAAATTATAATTTTGAGAAAAATCAAAATACTGAAAAAAAAATTATACGAAAATTAGAAGAAATTCAGAAATTTGTACCAGAAAAATCATTTGAGATTATTTTTAAAAATTTAGAATGGAAGGTAAATAAGGGAATTAATGGGGATAAAATAAAGGAAGAAATCTTTAAAATTGTGAAATATAAGATTTTAACGGGAAAAAAAGAAAAAATAATGGAAATATATGATATAACTGAAGAAATTTATGCTAGAATATGTGGAGCAATGATAATTTCACAAAGTTATTTGGAATTTTTGAAAAATACAAAATCTAGAAATTTATCGAATAGACGTGTAGAACGGATTATTTTGAATATTTTACTAAATATAAAAGCTAAAATGATGGATTTTGAAATAAATTATGTAAGAATTTTAGGCTTTAATAAAAAGGGGCAGGAGTATTTGAAAAAAATTCGAGAAAATAATAAAATTGAAAACTTTAATGTGGAAAATGAGTTTCAGAAAAAAAATGTCTTTGTAAATTGGAAGGATATTGAAAAATTTGGAAATTCTGATAAAAATAATAAAAATTCAGAAATTCAAGAAAACTTTTTAGAAAAAATAAAAGTTGAGAAAAATGGATTTTTGATAAAGGAATTAATTTTAGGAAAAAAAGAGAAATTAAATCCCATAGTTTGTTTGGATTGAATTATTTTAATAAATAAAATATAAGAAATTGGAAAAGTGAAAAGTTATAAAAGTAAATAACAACAGTTTTTATACAGCGAAGAGTAAATACAGCTTGTCAGAAATAAGACAAAGATGAAAGTTTAAAAATATTATATTAATGAATTTTATAAATAAAAAATAAAAAGAATAGGAAGGGATTATAGGAATGGGATTGTTAATAATAATTAATGTGCTGTTTATGATATTTTTCTTTGTGATAGCGTATATGTCGATACGGTATTTTATTAATCAGATTGAGAAATATCCGAGAATTACATTTGAGGAAGTATACAACAGCAAAAAATTAAGACAAAAATATAATATTGAGGATAACAAGGCAAACCCTTATGATTACGGGTATAATTTTAAGGAAGTTGAGTATAAGTCAGGGAAAATACAGCTTTATGGGTGGCTTATTGAAAACAAGGAAGCTACAAAAACTATGATTATCTCGCATGGACGTGGTGTGAATAGATTGTCGTCGTTACAATATCTAGGAATGTTTAAGGATATTGGGCTTGACAAGGAGTATAGTTTTTTTATTCCAGATTTGAGAAATTCTGGGAAGTCTGACATAGCCAGAACTAAGATGGGATACTGTTTTGGGCAGGATATTTTTCATACGATGGAAATGTTGAATGAAAAGTTTGGGAAGAATAATTTTACGCTGTACGGGTTTTCGCAAGGGGGAATAGGATCTGCCATTGCGTCTAAAATGTATGTAAAAACGCTCCGAAAAAAAGGGATAGTCATTGATAAGCTTATACTGGACAGCTCAATTTCAAATATAAGAAAGAGAATTAAGGAAGATGCAAGAAAACGCCGTGTTCCAAAATTTATTGTAAGTGTTATTGTAAGAATTTTTAATTTAAGAGTTGGAAGCCATCTTGATAAACTGAGATTATCGTATTTGCTAAAAAGAATACCTACATTGATAATTCAGTCTAAAAATGATAAGGCTACAACTTATGGAATGCTTATGGAAGAGTATAACGAACTTGCACAGAATGAAAATATCAAGCTAAAAGTTTTTGAAAAAGGTTCACACACAAGAATTTATGCTGATCCTGAATGTAAAGATGAATATGCTGAGGCAGTAAAAGAGTTTTTAACAAATTAAAGTGATAAAAACTGAATAAATATAAAGTTTGAAGATACAAGTTATAACTTTTAGGTTTGTTTTAAGCAATATAAAAAACAGAAAGGTAGAAGATTTAATGAGTTCAAGATTAACGAAAAAAAGTTACATAATTTACGGGCTTGGGGTTTCATATTTTATGATTGACCAGATTTATAATCAATGGTTGTCATATTATTATTTGCCACCTGAAACGGAAAAAAATTTAGTTCCGTTGTTAAAGCCGCAGTATTTAGTTCTAGCATTTATTTTTGCGAGGATTATTGACGCAGTGTCAGATCCTGTTGTAGGATTTTTATCTGACAATTCGAAATCACGTTTTGGAAAAAGATCAATATTTATGCTAGTTGGAGGATTGCCACTTGGGCTTCTTACGATTATGTATTTTTATCCGATTAAAAGTTCGCAGATGGCAACACTTATTTATTTATCAGTCGTTGGAGGACTGTATTTTACGGCATATACTTTAGTTGCAGCACCGTATAATGCTCTAATTCCAGATTTGGCTTCAACTAAGGAAGAAAGGCTTAACCTGTCTACAATGCAGTCGACTTTTAGACTTATATTTACTGGGGTTGCGATGGTTCTTCCAGGGATTCTGATTTCAAAATTGGGAAGAGTAAATGGAGTGCTGAATACAGAAGTTGGAATACGTAAAACAGTAATTTTGATTACAATACTGTCAGTTTTAGGAATTTATGCATGTGTATTTTTTCTAAAGGAAAAGAAACTTACACAAAATCGTCCTAAGACTGAATCGTTAGGATTTATGAAATCAATTTCACATTTGAAGGATAAGGAAATTATTTTATATTTTTTAGGATATTTCTTTTTCTTTTGCGGATTTAACATACTTCGTGGAGATTTGACATATTATTTGAGCGCTGTAATGCAGAAGGATATTAAATATCTGACTGTAATATCAGTCGTGCTGTTTGGAATGGCGGGGCTGTTTTTTCCGATTACAAACAAGTTTGGGAAAAAATATTCTTATAAGAAAATATTGATTGTGGATATGCTGCTTTTAATAATTGGTACTTTTGGTCTATTGTTTATTAATAAAAATAATTCAATTTTTGCATATTTGCTTTTTGTGATTTGTGGAACAGGATTAAGCGGTGCAGCGTTTATTTTCCCACAGGCAATGCTTAGTGAAATTTCTGCAAAACTGTCAGAAACCAAAAAAGTAAGTTTAGAAGGCTTTATGTTTGGAATACAGGGAATGTTTTTAAAATTGGCATTTCTAGTGCAGCAAGTTGTACAGTCAACTTTACTTGTTGTGGGAAATCAGAATGTTCAGAATGGCGTGAAAGGTGCAACTGAAATTGGAGTTAAAGTGACACTTGTCGTGGCGTTAGTGCTGTTTGGCGTTTCGCTGTTCTTCTATAATTTGAAAAAAGAGGATTAATTTTAGCTAATTATTAATATTTATAAATAAAAAATGGAGGTTTTTATGAAAATTGAAGATTTGCAAAAAAAGGCGAAAACATTGAGAAAAGACATTATTGAAATGATTTACAGGGCAAAATCAGGACATCCAGGAGGTTCACTTTCGATTGCTGATATTCTGGCTGTGCTTTACTGGAAGGAAATGAACATTGACCCAAAAAATCCAAAAATGGAAAATAGAGATAGATTAGTTCTTAGTAAAGGGCATGCTGCTCCTGCACTGTATGCGGCTTTGATTGAAAAAGGATTTTTAGGAGATGAAGGGAAGAATCTTATTCCGACACTTAGAAAATGGCACTCTCCGCTTCAGGGGCATCCTGATATGAAAAAGCTGGCTGGAGTTGAAATGTCAACAGGTTCACTTGGGCAAGGACTTTCAGCAGCAAATGGAATGGCTTTGAGCGCAAAAATTTACAATAACGATTACAGAGTTTATACAATCTTAGGAGATGGAGAATTGCAGGAAGGGCAAGTTTGGGAAGCGGCTATGACAGCTGCACATTACAAGCTTGACAATTTAGTTGCGATAGTTGACTATAACAACTTGCAGATTGACGGAAAAGTTTCGGATGTAATGGATGTCGCTCCAGTTGGGGAAAAGTTCAAGGCTTTCAAATGGAATGTAATTGAGATTGACGGACACAATTATGAAGAAATCATAAATGCTCTTGACACAGCAAGAACTGTGAAAGGACAGCCAACAGTTATTGTTGTAAATACTGTAAAAGGAAAAGGTGTTTCATTTATGGAAAATAATGCTGGATTCCACGGAGCTGCTCCAAATGATGAAGAATACAAGAAGGCAATGGAAGAATTGAGTTAAAATAAAATAATAGTATTAATTAATTTGATTAAACCGAATATTAAGAAAAATTTCGTTGAAAGAAAAAATATTTATTAATTAAAATAATTTGTAATGAAAGAATCCTTTATACGAATGCTTAGTGATAAAATTTAACTAAGGAATACTTTAAGGGTTGCTGAATAAGTCTATTAAATTGTTACTTTAATTAGAGAATAGTATTAGAAAGTTTTTAAAAATAATGAAATAAAAAATAGGAGAATATGAGAATGGGAAAAAAATCAACTAGAGTGGCTTATGGAGAAGCGTTAGTTAAATTGGGAAAAGTAAATAAAGATGTGGTAGTGCTGGAAGCGGACTTGTCAAAATCAACAATGACTGCATATTTTAAAAAAGAGTTTCCAGAAAGACATATAAATGTCGGGATTGCAGAAGCTGATATGATTGGAACGGCGGCAGGTATTGCAACGACTGGGAAAATACCGTTTGCCTCAACTTTTGCACATTTTGGGGCAGGACGTGCATTTGATCAGATTAGAAACTCGGTGGCATATCCGCAATTAAATGTTAAGATTTGTCCGACTCACGCAGGAGTTTCGCTAGGAGAGGATGGAGGTTCGCATCAGTCAGTTGAGGATATGGCTTTAATGCGTGCAATTCCAGGAATGGTGGTGCTATCGCCAGCAGATGCGGTTGAAACAGAAAAAATGATTTTTGCAGCAGCTGAATACAAGGGGCCTGTTTACGTAAGATTGGGAAGACTGAATATACCAGTATTATTTGATGAAAACTATAAATTTGAAATAGGGAAAGCCGCAACTTTGACAGAAGGAAACGATGTGGCAATTTTAGCGACAGGACTTATGGTTTCAGAAGCTCTTGAGGCGGCGAAATTACTGGAAGAAAAAGGAGTGAAAGCAAGAGTGGTTAATGTTTCTACGATAAAGCCGCTAGATACGGAAATAGTCCTAAAAGCTGCGAAAGAATGTAAATTTATTGTAACAAGTGAAGAACATTCTGTAATTGGAGGGCTTGGAAGCGCAGTTTCAGAATACTTGTCAGAAGTTCACCCTACAAAAGTGATAAAACACGGAATACAGGATATTTTTGGACAAAGTGCAGATGGAGAAACTATGCTTACGAATTATGGGCTTAGAGCGAAGGATATTGTAGAAATAGTTTTGAAAAATATATAAATTAAATTGACAAAAATAGAGAAAAAATGTTACTATAAATTCAGGTTTTGGAGTTAGTCGCTTGAAAATTTATTTTTAAGAGGAAAGTCTGGACTTTGCAGGGCAAGGGAGGCAGCTAACAGCTGCTGGGAGAAATCTTAAGGAAAGTGCCACAGAAAATAAACCGCCTGTCCTTTCAGGTAAGGGTGAAAAGGTAGTGTAAGGGACTACCAGTAATTTAAGGAATTAAATTAGCTAGGTAAACCCCTCCCAAAGCAAGAGCAAGCAGAAAGCTGTTAAGAGGCGGCCCGTCTTGGCTTGATTGGTAGCTCGCTAAAATCTGTAAGTAATTATTGATTTAGATAAATGATTAACGAATACAGAATCCGGCTTATACCAAAGCCTGTGAAACTCAGAAATTTTCTGGGTTTTTCTTTTTTATTTCTGGCTTGAAAATTATATTTTTATTTTAATAAAATTTTGATTGGCAGTTTTTTAGCAATTGCTCGAACAATTTAAATTTAATTAGACTATAAAAGTCAAATAAAATAGTTGTTTAATTCAAGGTTTATAGGTTTTAAAAGCATTTACGTAAATGTCTTGACAAATTAAAAAAATAGGTATATAATATGCCCGCATAGTAAAACAACTTTAAAATTGGATACAAAAAATTAAAGCTATTCTATTGAAGTTATTAAGTTTAATGCTTTTAGTATTCCAATTTTGAAGTGTTTAATAACGAAAATTATAAAACAAATTTGAAAGGAAACAATTAAAATAGTGAACTACAATTTTACAGATTTTTTACAAAAAAGAAACGAAAAACAAATAAGTGAAATGACAAATCAGGAAATTTACTATAAATTACTTGAATATGTTAAAGAAAGAGCAGATGAAAAAACTACAAACAAATCTAAAAAGAAAATATATTATATTTCTGCAGAATTCTTAATTGGGAAATTATTGTCAAATAATTTGATTAATTTGGGAATTTATAAGGAAGTAAGGGAAGAATTGAAGGCAGCAGGGAAAAACTTGAGCCATATTGAAGAAGTGGAAACAGAACCTTCATTAGGAAATGGTGGGCTTGGAAGACTTGCCTCATGCTTTATTGATTCAATGTCAACTTTAGGAATCAATGGAGAAGGAGTCGGGCTTAACTATCACTGCGGACTGTTTAAGCAGATTTTTAAGAATAATGAGCAAAAAGCTGAGCCAAATTACTGGATAGAAGATCAAAGCTGGTTAAGAGATACAAACATTGGATATGAAGTAAAATTCAAAAACTTCAGTTTACATTCAAAGTTAAAAAGAATTGACATTTTAGGATATGAAAAAGATACAAAAAATTACTTGAATTTATTTGATATTGAAAGAGTTGACTACAATTTGATAAAAAATGGCATATCATTTGATGAAGAAAATATTGAAAAAAATCTGACATTATTCCTATATCCTGACGACAGTACAAAAAAAGGAGAATTGTTACGTATTTACCAACAATATTTCATGGTATCAAATGCGGCAAGGTTGATTATTGCTGAAGCAACTGAAAAAGGAAGCAACGTTCATGATTTAGCAGATTATGCGTTTGTTCAAATTAACGATACACACCCAAGTATGATAATTCCTGAATTGATCCGTATTATGACGGAAGAGCATGGTATTTCTTTTGAAGAAGCAACAGAAATTGTAACAAAAATGACAGGATATACAAATCACACAATTTTGGCAGAAGCATTGGAAAAATGGCCTCTAGACTATTTGGAAGAAGTTGTGCCAAATATTGTTGAAATTATAAAAAAACTGGATAAGGTTATAAAAGCTAAATATTCAGATGAAAAAGTACAAATTATCGACAAACAGAACAGAGTTCACATGGCAAATATGGATATTCACTTTTCTTCAAGCGTAAATGGAGTTGCTCATTTGCATACTGAAATCTTGAAAAATAGTGAACTTAAGGAATTTTATGAAATTTATCCTGAGAAATTTAATAACAAGACAAATGGAATTACATTTAGAAGATGGCTTGAAAGCTGTAACGAAGACCTGGCAGACTACTTGAAAGAATTAATTGGTACAGGATACCTAACAGATGCTGAAAATCTAAAAGAACTTTTAAAATATGTTGACGATAAAAATGTTTATGAAAAATTAGCACAAATTAAACATGGAAATAAAATTAAATTGAAAAAATATTTACAGCATACACAAGGAATCGTTATTGACGAAAACAGTATCATTGACACTCAAATTAAAAGATTCCACGAATACAAACGTCAACAAATGAACGCTTTGTATATAATTAAAAAATATTTAGACATCAAAAATGGAAAATTACCAGAAAGAAAGATAACAGTATTATTCGGTGGAAAGGCTGCACCAGCCTACATCATTGCCCAAGACATCATTCACTTAATACTTTGTCTATCAGAAATAATAAACAACGATCCGAAAGTAAACAAATACTTAAATGTTTACCTAGTTGAAAACTACAACGTAGGATTAGCTGAAAAAATTATTCCAGCAACAGATATTTCTGAGCAAATCTCGCTTGCCTCAAAAGAAGCCAGTGGAACTGGAAATATGAAATTTATGCTAAATGGAGCATTGACTCTTGGAACAATGGATGGAGCAAATGTGGAAATTCATGACCTTGTAGGCGATGACAATATCTACATTTTTGGAAAAAATAGTGATGATATAATTAAATTATACGAAACATCAGGTTATGTTTCAAAAGATTACTACAAGCAAGATGGAATAAAAGAAGTAGTTGATTTCATAACTTCTGATGAATTAATAAAAGTAGGAAACAAAGAAAGATTAGAAAGACTTCAAAATGAACTTATAAACAAAGACTGGTTTATGACATTAATCGACTTTGAAGATTACTACAACACAAAAGAAAGAATGTTTAAAGATTATGAAAATAAAGACTTGTGGTACAAAAAAGTAATAAATAACATAGCAAAAGCAGGATTCTTCTCATCAGACAGAACAATTGCACAATATGAAAATGAAATCTGGAAAACTAAATAAATTTTATAAGGCGAGGATTTAATATCCTCGTTTTTATTTTGTTATGGTAAAGTGAAAGTTTAATTTTTAATAGTTTTAGAAAACTTTAAAAAAAGTAAAGAAAATAGTATTGACAAAAAAAGGGGAATATGATAATATAAATAAGCTAGTTTATTCTGGTAATACCAATATTTTATTGGGAGGGATAGAAAACAATGAGAGTACAAGTTATTTTAGAATGCACTGAAACTAAGTTAAGACACTATGTTACAACTAAAAACAAAAAAACTCATCCTGAAAGATTAGAAATGAGAAAATATAATCCAGTGCTTAGAAGACATTCTCTTTATAGAGAAGTTAAATAGTCTCATAAAAATAGATAGGTCAGTAGTTCAATTGGTAGAGCGTCGGTCTCCAAAACCGAAAGTTGCGGGTTCGATTCCTGCCTGGCCTGCCATTTTATTTTATGGGAATTTTTTTTTAAAAAATTTAGTTTTGTTGAAATCATTAAGTAGACAAGTAAATTTTTTGTGATTATGCAGCTAAAAAAATAAATAGAAGTTTGAGATTTTTTAATCAGAGGAATAATAAAATGAATAAAAAATCTTGAAGGATTCTAGGAGAAAATCATGAGTAAATTTAATTTAAAAGAGACTTTCGGAAATTTGCGTGAAGAATATAAAAAAATATATTGGCCTGATAAAATCGAAGTTTATCATGTTACTGTAATTGTGATTTTGATGACAGCGTTTATTGCTATATATACACTTCTTTTTGATACAGCATTTAATTTTGTGCTGGCGAAAATAAGTGAAGTTTTGAGAAATCTTATAGGAGGCGCGTAAAGTGACTGAAGCAAAAGAAAAAGTTGAAGATGAAGTTGTATACGAAAAAAAATGGTATATAATTCACACTTATTCTGGTTATGAAAAAAAAGTGGCGGCGGATCTTGAGAAAAGGATTGAGTCGCTGGATTTAACAGACAGGGTTTTTAGAATTTTGGTTCCAGAGGAAGAAGTTTTGGAGGAAAAACGTGGAAAACAAGTAAAGGTTTCAAGAAAACTGTTTCCAAGTTATGTAATGATAGAAATGCTTTCTGTTAAGGAAGAAAATGAACTGGGATTAGGATACCGTGTTGACAGTGACGCCTGGTATGTAATTAGAAATACAAATGGGGTAACTGGATTTGTCGGAATTGGGAGCGATCCTATACCTTTATCTGATGAAGAGGCTTCAAATTTGCTGGCTAAAATTGGAATTGATGTTGACGGAGAAGGAAATACTCCTAGACTTGATATAGATTTTAGAATTGGTGAAGTTGTTGAAGTAAAAGGCGGATCCTTTGACGGGCAGCAAGGTGAAATTGCAGAAATTGACCATGAACATGGAAAAGTAAAAGTAATGCTTGAAGTTTTGGGACGTTTGACTCCAGTAGAAGTTGAATATACCGAGATAGCAAAAATAGACTATTAGCAGTTTAAATAGTAGTCTAAAAAATAACAATCAAAATAGAGAAGAAGTATTATTAAAGAATAATAATTAGCGAAATTTTAATTTGAAGAAAAAGTGGGAGATTTAACAAATTCAATTACCACAAAGGAGGAAAAATGGCTAAAGAAGTAATCGGAAAGATTAAATTACAATTAGAAGCGGGGAAAGCAAATCCTGCACCACCAGTAGGGCCTGCGCTAGGACAGCATGGGGTAAATATTGCAGAATTCTGTAAATCATTTAATGCACAAACACAAGATAAAATGGGATTTGTAATTCCGGTAGAAATTACTGTTTATGCAGATAGAAGTTTTACATTCGTTTTAAAGACACCGCCTGCATCAGACTTGCTGAAAAAAGCGGCTAAGGTTAAAAAGGGCGCTGGAAACTCTATAAAAGAAGTTGCTGGAACTATAACTAAAGCTCAGCTGCAAGAAATCGCAGAAACTAAATTGCCAGATTTAAATGCTGGATCAGTTGAAGCGGCTATGAACGTTATTGCAGGAACTGCAAGAAGCATGGGAATTAAAATTTCTGAATAATTAAAGTTATTCAAATTTTAAAAATTGGATAAATTAAAAATAAAATTTAAATGATTTAGAACAAGTGGGAGATTTAGTAAATTCAATTACCACAGAGGAGGAAATAATAAATGGCAAAAAGAGGAAAAAGATATAACAGCATTTCTCAAAAAGTAGATAAAATGAAAGTTTACACACCAGAAGAAGCGCTAGAATTAATTTTCGATACTAAAAGTGCTAAATTTGTGGAAACAGTAGAATTAGCAGTAAGACTGGGAGTAGATCCTAGACATGCTGATCAGCAAGTAAGGGGTACAGTTTCATTACCAAATGGTACAGGTAAGACTGTAAGAATTTTAGTTATCACAAGCGGAGAAAACATTGATAGGGCATTAGCTGCAGGAGCGGATTTTGCTGGAGATGACGAATACATTAACAAAATTCAGAATGGATGGCTAGATTTTGATTTAGTAATTGCTACACCTGACATGATGCCTAAATTAGGAAGATTAGGAAGAATTTTAGGAACTAAGGGATTAATGCCTAACCCTAAATCAGGAACAGTTACAACAAATGTTGAACAAACAGTTCAGGAATTTAAAAAAGGAAAAGTTGCATTTAAAGTTGACAAATTAGGATCAATTCATTTACCAATCGGTAAAGTTGATTTTACAAAAGAAGCTATCGTAGAAAACTTTAAAGTTGCACTAAATCAAATTATCAAATTAAAGCCAGCTGCTTCAAAAGGGCAATATTTAAGAACAGTTGCAATTTCATTAACTATGGGGCCTGGAATTAAAGTTGATCCATTATTGGCTGGAGTATTTGTGGCTGAATAGTAGTAAGTTAAGTAATCTTAATAATAATTTTTTGTTACCGGGTAGATTTTTTCTATTCGGTAATTTATACTATATGTTTTATATTTTTCAAAAATTAAATTACTAAAAATTAAAGATGCTTGGATTTTTTTTAAATCGAACTGATAGAACAAGTAAAAATTAAGTTTAGGAAGGATAGCTGAGATTTTTAAATTTAGTCTTAAGAAGTTTGAAGTAATGAATCCAGCAAAAAAAATAATTTTTTTGAAAGATACTTGCAATTTTGACAAAATTATAGTATAATACTATATATTGGTTTATTAAGTATAAATCATATGGAATATAACCAAAGACAGTAGGTAGAACGGAAGTTTTTTAAACCCTACCGAGGTAAATATTATTACAAATAGATATTAAAATTAAATAATAGATATTTTATATAGTATGATACCTCTGGGCTTATTGTTTTTGTTTCAGAGGTTTTTATTATAAGGAGGTGAAACAAATTGCCAGCACAAGCAAAATTAGAAGCGGTAAAAGGCTTAGTTGAAAAACTAAAGGATGCTAAAGCAGTAGTATTTGTTGATTACAAAGGAATCAGCGTTAATGAAGATACTGAACTTCGTAAAACAGCAAGAGAATCAGGAGTAGAATACTTCGTTGCTAAAAACAGATTGTTTAAAATAGCGTTGAAGGAAGCAGGATTTGATACAAACGTTGATGATCTATTAGAAGGGACTACGTCGTTTGCATTAGGATATGAAGACGGAGTTGCGCCATCTAAATTAATCTTTGATTTTGGAAAAAAATTAAAAGACAAAATATTAATTAAAGGTGGATTGCTAGAATCTGAAAGAGTTGACGTGCCAACTGTGGAAGCGCTAGCTAAATTACCATCGAGAGATGAGTTACTTGGACAAATTGCTTACGGATTGCTGTCGCCAGTTAGAATGTTGGCTGTTGCATTGACAAATGTTGCAGGACAAAAAGAAACTGGAGAACCAGTAGCAGAGTAATTTTTAAAATTATAAATAAACTAAAATAATAAAAATAAAATCAAGAAAAATTAGGAGGAAATAAAATAATGGCATTTAATAAAGAACAATTTATAGAAGATTTAAAAGCTATGTCTGTATTAGAATTAAAAGAATTAGTTGAAGCTATTGAAGAAACATTTGGAGTATCAGCTCAACCAGTAGCAGTTGCAGGAGGTGCAGCGGCAGGAGGTGCAGCGGCAGAAGAAAAAACTGAATTCGACGTAATACTGGTATCTCCAGGAGGAGCTAAATTAGCAGTAATTAAGGAAGTAAGAGGAATTACAGGATTAGGACTTAAAGAAGCTAAAGAATTAGTTGAAGCTGGTGGAAAAGCAGTTAAAGAAGGAGTTTCTAAAGACGAAGCTGAAGCTTTAAAAGCTCAATTAGAAGGTGCAGGAGCAACTGTAGAATTAAAATAGCAAGAAATGAATCAATAGTGAAGGCACTCTTAAAATACAGAGAGTGTCTTTTTCCACTATAAAACTTGAAAGAAAAGGTTTTTTCTTTTTTGTATTAATTTTTATAAAAAGTCAATTAAAGATTATTCATAATTATAGTAAAACACTTTAAATTAGAGATAAAATTAAAATATTGCATGCTTGCGTGCTGCAAAAGCTGATTTTATAACTTGTTTGAAGGAAGTTCGGGCATATAATAATTCATTTTAAGACTAAATATGAAAGTTTAAATTTTTGAAAACGGTATTTTTAGTCTATTTTTTAGTCTTTTATACAGCTATACAGAAGCGCTGTTTTAAAAACGTAGTCAGTTCACTTAAAATTGGAGTAGAAATTAACTTTCTGCTCTCGTTTTAAACTGGAATTGCTGTAATAGCGATTTTGTTCAAATATTGTTTTACTAGTTTTATTGCGGGATTTTATATTATTTTCCATTTGAATGGCAGAGTTATGAACTTTTTGTTAGTAAATAACAAAATATAATTTCTCTTTTTTATGGGATTTAGTATTAGACAGCTTTTAAGTATAATGTGAATATGAATAATCTTATATTTTTAGATTGCTTATTGGATAATTAAATTTTTTGTAATTGGATTATTGTTTGGGTAATTATGTAATAACAAATCGAAATTATGAGAACATTTTTTGATGAAAGTTTAATTTTTAAATTAAAGAAAGAATATGTTCTTTGTAGGGAGGAATTTTTTAAATGAACAAACTTATTGAAAGATATAGTTTCGGAAAAATAGTAGATAGAGGGGAAATGCCGCATTTCTTGGAATTTCAGTTAAATTCATATGAAGATTTTTTGCAGACAAAAGTGCCACCTCAAAAGCGTGAAAATAAAGGTTTTGAAGCAATCTTTAATGAAATTTTTCCAATCGAATCAAGCAACGGATTGTTGAAGTTAGAATATTTATGGTATGAAATTCACGATAATGACGAACCTTTAAATGATGAATTAGAATGTAAAAAAAGAGGTAAAACATATTCTGGCCAATTAAAAGTTAGACTAAAATTAACTAATAAGAGAACAGGGGAAATTCAGGAAACATTAGTTCATTTTGGAGATATACCACTGATGACTGATAAAGCCACATTTATTATAAATGGTGCTGAAAGGGTTGTTATTTCTCAATTGCACAGATCGCCGGGAATTACTTTTAACAAAGAATTGAATATTCAGACAGGAAAAGATGTGTTTATTGGGAAGATTATCCCTTATAAAGGGACATGGCTTGAATTTGAAACTGATAAAAATGACATCTTAAATGTAAAAATTGATAGAAGAAAGAAAGTTTTATTGCCTGTATTTTTAAAAGCAGTGGATTTTTTCCAAAATAATACGGAAATTATGAACCATTTCTTTGAGGAAAAGGAAGCGGAGCTGTCAGAACTTTATTCAAAATATAGAGATACCGAACTGGAAGAAGTTTTACGTTCGAGATTAGAAGGAAGCTTTATAAGAGAAGACATTCTGGATGAAGAAACTGGGGAATTTGTAGCAGAAGCCGAAGAAATTATTGATATGCCAGTTATTCAAAAGATAATAGATGCTAAAGTTGAAAAGTTGAGTATTTGGGAAGTGAGGCCTGAAGGCAGAATTATTGCTAACGCTTTAGTCCATGATAATACAAAAACCAATGATGAAGCTGTTATCGAAGTGTTTAGAAAATTGCGTCCAGGGGATTTGGTAACTGTGGACAGTGCCAGATCGCTTGTTAAGCAGATGTTCTTTAATCCGCAAAGATATGACTTGGCAGATGTCGGAAGATATAAAGTCAACAAAAGATTGAAGTTGGATGTTCCGGCGGATGTAATCGTATTAACGAAGGAAGATGTCTTACAGACTATCGAATATGTGAAAAATCTTGTAAGCGGAGAAGGATTTACTGATGATATTGACAATTTGTCAAATAGACGTGTAAGAGGTGTCGGGGAGCTGCTTTCCATCCAAATAAAAGGCGGAATGCTTAAAATGTCTAAAATGGTGAAGGAAAAAATGACAATTCAAGACATTACAACATTGACTCCACAAAGCTTGTTAAATACAAAACCATTAAATGCGTTAATTCTTGAGTTTTTTGGAAGTGGACAGCTGTCACAATTTATGGATCAGTCTAATCCATTGTCAGAATTGACTCACAAAAGAAGAATTTCAGCGTTAGGACCGGGAGGACTTTCAAGAGATAGAGCAGGATTTGAGGTTCGGGACGTTCATAACTCGCATTATGGAAGGATTTGTCCAATAGAAACTCCGGAAGGGCCAAATATCGGACTTATCGCTTCTCTTTCAACTTATGGAAAAGTTAATAAATACGGATTTATTGAAACTCCGTTTGTAAAAATAAATGATGGAAAAGCTGATTTTAATGATATTAGATATTTAGCGGCTGATGAAGAGGAAGGACTGTTTATCGCACAGGCTGATACTCCTATTGATAAAGACGGAAACTTCCTGACTGATGAAGTTGTGTGCCGTTATGGAGATGAAATTGTGCATATTGACAAATCAAAAGTTGATATTCTGGATGTGTCTCCTAAACAGCTGGTATCTGTTTCAGCGGGATTAATTCCGTTCCTGGAACACGATGATGCCAACCGTGCGTTAATGGGATCAAATATGCAGCGTCAAGCTGTACCTCTGTTAAAAACAGAAGCGCCTTATGTTGGGACTGGACTTGAAAGAAAAGTTGCCGTGGATTCGGGGGCAGTTATTACTTCAAAGGCGACTGGAACTGTAACTTTTGTAGATGCAAGAAAAATTATTGTAACAGATGATGAAGGAAAAGAATATTCTCACAGATTGTTAAATTTTGAAAAATCTAACCAGTCAATGTGCTTACATCAAAAACCAATCACTGATCTGGGAGATAAAGTTAAAAAAGGTGATATTATTGCAGATGGGCCATCTACTGCAGGTGGAGATCTGGCATTAGGTAAAAATATCCTATTGGCGTTTATGCCGTGGGAAGGGTATAACTTTGAGGATGGAATCCTTATTTCTGAAAGACTTAGAAAAGACGATGTGTTCACGTCAATTCATATTGAGGAATTTGATATTGAGGCGAGAACTACAAAACTAGGTGATGAGGAAATTACAAGGGAAATTCCTAACGTTTCTGAAGAAGCCTTGAGAAACCTTGATGAAAATGGAATTATAAGAATAGGGGCTCATGTAACTCCTGATGACATTCTCGTCGGAAAAGTAACTCCTAAAGGAGAAACTGAACCGCCAGCAGAAGAAAAATTATTACGTGCAATCTTTGGGGAAAAGGCAAAAGATGTAAGAGATACTTCGCTTAGACTTCCGCATGGGGTAAAAGGTACTGTTGTGGATGTGCTTGAGTTGTCTAAGGAAAATGGGGATGACTTAAAGGCTGGAGTAAATAAATTAATCAGAATTTACATTGCAGAAAAAAGGAAAATAATGGTTGGGGATAAAATGTCTGGACGTCATGGAAACAAAGGGGTAATTTCAAGAGTATTGCCAATTGAAGATATGCCACATTTGGAAGATGGAACGCCAATTGATGTTTGTCTTAATCCGCTTGGTGTGCCATCACGTATGAATATCGGACAGGTATTGGAAGTGCATTTGGGACTTGCAATCGGAGATATTGACAAATATATTGCAACGCCAGTATTTGATGGGGCAAGTGAAGAAGATGTTAAAAATTACTTGGAAGAAGCTGGATACAGTAGAACTGGTAAAGTAAAACTAATTGATGGAAGAACTGGACAGCCATTTGACAACCCGGTAACAGTTGGACGTATGTATATGTTAAAACTTCACCACCTGGTAGAAGACAAAATGCACGCCAGAGCAATTGGACCATATTCACTTGTTACTCAGCAGCCGCTTGGAGGAAAAGCCCAATTTGGTGGACAAAGACTTGGAGAAATGGAAGTTTGGGCATTGGAAGCCTACGGTGCGTCAAATATCCTTCAAGAAATGCTTACAGTTAAATCAGATGATATCAGTGGAAGAACGAAAACTTATGAAGCCATCGTAAAAGGACAAGAAATGCCAGAAGCAGACGCTCCAGAATCATTTAGAGTATTAATTAAGGAATTCCAGTCACTTGGACTAGATGTGGCCCTTTATGATAAGGACGGGGAACAAATTGAATTAGATAAAAATGTAGATGCTTAGTTTATGTAGTTGCAGCAAGGGGTTAAGTTCCTTGTCCAAAATTAATAAAAATAAAAAATAATTTTGGGAGATGGTATATATGAAAAAATTATTTTGTTTAGCATTTATTTTAACAGTTTTTGTAAATGTTAATACATTTTCTGTAACTAAAAAATCAAGTGCGAGTAAAAAAAGTCCATCAGGACAGACACAAACAGAACCTGTAAGGGTGGTTCTTAGATTTCTTAAGGAATATGCAAATTTAGGACCTGGTTATATTGACAATACAAACTTGATTTCAGATAAATTTAGAACTAAGTATTATAAAGAAAAAGCAAAATATATTGAAGAAAATGGCATTATAGATTATGTTCCAATTGTAGGAGGACAAAATCCTTCAGAAAATTATAAACTTATTTCATATAATCCAAATACCGGGATGGTAGTAGTTAAGCCAGTATATGCTGGATATGATAGCGAAATTGAAGAAATAAAATTACAAGTGAAACAAGTTAATGGAAAATGGATTATTGATGATTATGTGCAAAAATATTAAGTTATCATGATAAATTAAAAACAAGAATACAAAAAAGTTTTCCCGCTTTCTTTAAAAAAGTGGAATTAAAGAATAGAGGAGGCTCTTAACGAATGAGTATAAGAGATTTTGACAGTATTCAAATAAAATTGGCATCACCAGAAAAAATATTAGAATGGTCGTATGGTGAAATTACAAAAGCCGAAACAATAAATTATAGAACTTTAAAACCTGAAATGGACGGATTATTCTGTGAGAGAATATTTGGGCCATCGAAGGATTATGAGTGTGCCTGCGGGAAGTACAAGAGAATGCGTTACAAGGGCATGGTGTGTGAAAAATGTGGTGTTGAAGTGACAACTTCAAAAGTTAGACGTGAAAGAATGGGACATATAAAACTTGCTACACCAATTGCACATATCTGGTATTCTAAAGGTACTCCTAACAAGATGAGCCTTTTATTGGGAATCAGTACAAAGGAATTGGAGTCAGTTCTGTATTTTTCGAGATACATTGTAACTGATCCAGGAGAAACTGGGCTTCAAAAAGGTGAAATTTTGACTGAACGTGAATATAAACTATATGAAAATCAGTTTAAAAATGAATTTACAGCGAAAATGGGTGCTGAGGGAGTTCTAGCCTTGCTTGAGGAAATTGACTTGTTTGATTTGGAGAAAAAATTGCAAGGTGAAATGGATACAGAACATTCTGCACAAAAAAGAAGAAAAGTTATAAAAAGATTAAAAGTAGTAAGAGATTTGATAGAAGCCGGGAATAGGCCAGAATGGATGATTATGACTGTGCTGCCTGTAATTCCTGCAGATTTACGTCCAATGGTTCAATTAGACGGTGGAAGGTTTGCCACTTCTGACTTGAATGACTTGTACAGAAGAGTAATTAACAGAAATATAAGACTTAAAAAATTGATGTCAATAAAAGCTCCTGAGATTGTAATAAAAAATGAAAAAAGAATGCTGCAGGAGGCTGTTGACGCACTAATTGACAATGGTAGACGTGGAAAACCTGTTGTTACTCAAAATAACAGGGAGTTAAAATCGCTTTCTGATATGTTAAAAGGGAAACAAGGACGTTTTAGACAAAATCTGTTGGGAAAACGTGTGGATTATTCAGGAAGATCGGTTATCGTAGTCGGGCCAAGTCTGAAAATGAATCAATGTGGGCTTCCTAAAAAAATGGCGCTTGAGCTGTATAAGCCATTTTTAATGAGAGAGCTTGTAAAAAGAGAACTAGCTTCAAATATTAAAGTGGCTAAGAAAATGGTTGAAGAGGAAGATGAAAATGTATGGGAATTGATTGAAGAAATTATTAAAAATCACCCTGTTCTTCTAAATCGTGCTCCAACATTGCATAGACTTTCAATTCAGGCATTTGAGCCAATATTAATAGAAGGAAAGGCGATAAGACTTCACCCGCTCGTATGTTCTGCATTCAATGCGGATTTTGACGGGGATCAAATGGCGGTACACTTGGTATTGTCACAGGAAGCTCAAATGGAAGCAAAATTACTGATGCTTGCAACAAATAATATTATCGCACCGTCAAACGGTAGGCCGATAGCAGTTCCGTCACAGGATATGGTAATGGGATGCTATTATATGACAAAGGAAAGAAAAGGTGTAAAAGGGGAAGGGAAATCTTTTTCTAACAAAAATCAGTTAATTACAGCTTATCAAAATGGGCAAGTTTCAGTTCACGCACTTGTAAATGTAAGAATTGACGGGGAAACAATCAGGACTACACCGGGACGTCTTATGTTTAACACAATGCTTCCAAAAGAAGTGCGAGATTACACAAAAACTTTTGGTAAAGGTGAGCTGGCAAAGCTAATCGCTGAATTATATAAGAAATTTAGATTTGAAAAAACATCGGCATTGCTGGATAAAATTAAAGAATTTGGATTCCATTATGGAACACTTGCTGGAATTACTGTTGGAATTGAGGATCTGGAAATTCCAGAAAGCAAGAAGACTATTTTGGAAAAAGCTGAAAATGAAGTGGCTGAAATTGAAGAGCAGTATAAGGCTGGAGAAATTATTGATGCGGAAAGATACAGAAGAACGGTTGCAATTTGGGATGAGGCAGTTTCAAAAGTGACTAAGGATATGATGGACAATCTGGATGAATTTAACCCAGTTTATATGATGGCGAATTCTGGAGCCAGAGGATCTATTGCACAGATGCGTCAGCTTGGTGGAATGCGTGGACTTATGGCAGATACGCAGGGACGTATTATAGAAATGCCAATTAAAGCTAACTTTAGGGAAGGACTTAACATTCTTGAGTTCTTCATGTCATCACATGGAGCAAGAAAAGGGCTTGCTGACACAGCGTTAAGAACGGCGGATTCGGGATATTTGACAAGAAGGCTTGTTGATATCTCGCACGAAGTTATCGTAAACCACGATGACTGTGGATGTGAACATGGAATTGTCGTATCAGACTTGATGGATGCTGGAGAAGTAATTGAAAAATTAAGCGAAAGAATTTATGGAAGAAACTTGGCAACGGACTTGATTCACGATGGAAAGGTTATTGCTAAGAGAAATGCGTTAATAACAGATGACTTGATTAAAAAGATTGAAGAACTGGATATCCGTGAAGTAGAAATAAGAACACCTTTAACTTGTAAATTGGACAAAGGGGTTTGTAAAAAGTGTTATGGACTAGATCTTTCTAATCACAAGGAAATCCTGAAGGGAGAAGCAGTCGGAGTAATTGCAGCGCAGTCAATTGGAGAGCCAGGTACACAGCTTACAATGCGTACTTTCCATACTGGAGGGGTAGCAACGGCAGCATCTGTTCAGTCAGATTATAAGGCTGATGTTTCTGGGAAAATTAAGCTTAGAAATATTTCTACACTTGTAAATGACGAAGGAAAAGAAATCGTTGTTTCGCAAAATGGACGTATAATAATAGGAAAACATAGATATGAAATTCAGTCTGGCTCAATTTTACACGTAAAAGACGGAGACGCTGTCAAAAAAGGACAAGTGCTTGTGGAATTTGATCCTTATCAGACACCGATTATTACATCTGAAGAAGGTAAGGTGGAATTCAGAGATATTTATGTGAGAGAAAATATTGATGTTAAATATGGCGTTACTGAAAAAGTTGCAATCAAACCGGTTGAAAGTAATGATGTAAACCCTAGAATTATCATTTATACAGACGATGGCAAAAAAGTGGAATATGCAGTTCCATATGGTGCGTATTTGATGGTAAATGAGGGGATATAGTTAAAAAAGGGCAAGTTATTACAAAAATCCTTAAAACTGGAGAAGGAAATAAAGATATTACAGGAGGGCTTCCTCGTGTGCAGGAATTGTTTGAAGCAAGAAATCCTAAAGGAAAAGCGATATTGTCAGAAGTATCTGGTAGAATTGTGTTTTCGGATAAAAAGAAGAAAGGTATGCGTTTAATTCTTGTGGAAGATCCTGAGTCAGGTGAATTAATTCAGGAATATACAGTTCCAGTGGGAGAACATCTAGTTGTAACTAATGAAATGTTAATCGAAAAAGGTGCTAAAATTACTGACGGGCCTGTTTCGCCACACGATATTCTGAAAATAAAAGGGCTTGTAGAAGCACAGCAATTTATTCTTGAGTCAGTGCAGCAGGTGTACAGGGAACAAGGAGTTGCGGTTAATGACAAGCATATTGAGATAATCGTAAAGCAAATGTTCCAGAAAATCAAGATTAAGGAAGCTGGAGATTCACTGTTCCTTGAAGATGAATTAATTGACAAGAAAATTGTGGAACGTGAGAATGACATGTTGATTTCAAAGGGAAAACGTCCAGCAACTTATGAGCCAGTAATTCAAGGTATTACAAAAGCCGCAGTAAATACAGAAAGTTTCATTTCGGCATCATCATTCCAGGAAACAACAAAAGTTCTTGCAAATGCCGCTGTTGAAGGGAAAACAGACAGGCTTGAAGGATTGAAGGAAAATGTAATTATTGGTAAGAAAATACCAGGAGGAACTGGATTCAAAGATTATAAATATCTGGATGCAGTCTTAAAAAATGACATTGTGGAAGAAGAAGCGATGGAAGCTGGAGCGGATGGACAAACAGCGGAAATTACGCAAACTTTGGGAACATTGAAGGATAGTCTAAATGAAGCTATAGAAAATACTGAAGAAACAACGGAACTTAAATAATCAAGTCAGCCTTAAACTTGATATAAGAAATTATGTTTGGATTAAATAAATGTCCGGCTTAATATTCCGGCAGCATGAATTATCGTTATAAATATTGTGAATAGGGAGATTTATGAATATGAATTTCCCTTATTCATATAAAAAAGTAAAAGGTGGTTTTAATGAAAGGAAAACTAATTATCGTTTCAGGGCCATCAGGCTCAGGAAAATCAACAGTCACAAAATTAGTAAAGGATAGACTGAATATCCCATTATCAATATCAGCTACAACTCGACAGCCAAGAGTCGGAGAAATCGACAGAAAAGACTACTTTTTTTTAACTAAGGAAATATTTGAACAAAAAATAAGAAATGATGAATTTTATGAATATGCAAACGTCCATGGTAATTATTACGGAACATTGAAGGAAGTAGTGGAAAGAAATTTAAATAAAGGCTTAAATGTAATTCTGGAAATTGATGTTCAAGGTGCATTAATTGTGAAGGAAAAGAAAAAAGACGCTATTCTTGTATTCTTTAGGACAAAGGATATGGAAACGCTGGAAAATAGGCTTCGTAATAGAAAAACTGACAGTGAGGAAGTCATTCAGCTGCGTTTAAAAAATGCGGCAAAGGAGCTGGAATATGAGCCAAAATACGACTATACCATAATAAATAACGATATTGAGCAGTCTTGCAAAGAACTGATAAATATTATTAATTCCTAAGTCCCTTTAAAAATCTAACTGATACCCAAATAATCTTAGAGTCCGATTAAAACGGCTATAATTTTTAAGATTGATTTTAAAGCGGCTTTACTATATAAGAGGAGAATTATAAAAATGAAAAAAGAAAAAATAACAATAGATGAGCTATTGACTAAAATACCTAATAAATATGAACTTGCGATTATTTCGGGAAAAATTGCAAAAAAGGAATTTGCTAAAGGAAAACAGAAATCAGAAATAATGGATGAAGTTTTTAAGGACATAATGGACGACGAAGTGGAAGTTATTCGTGAAAATAATGAAGAAAATTAAAAAATTTTATTTAAAAAGTATTGACTATTTTGAAAAATAAATTATACTAATAGTGTGAATATTTTTTATGGAACTGTTTTTTGATGGAGGAATAAAAAATAATGATTTATGATGAAAAAGAGATACAAAAATTAATTGATAATCTGGATATTGTGCAAGTGATTGGAGAATATGTAAATTTAAAAAAGGCAGGTTCAGATTATAAAGGATTATCTCCTTTTAAAGATGAAAAAACCCCATCCTTTACAGTCAGTCCAGTGAAAAATATTTTTAAAGACTTTAGTACACAGATTGGCGGAAATGTAATTTCATTTTATATGAAAATTAACGACATTGGATTTATTCAAGCAGTGGAAGAATTATCACGAAAATATAATATTCCGTTAAAGAAAAATGAAAAGTTTCAGCTGATTAATCAGAAAATAAATGAGAAACAAGCCGAAAACAAAGAATATTTTGAAATAATGAACAAAGCTCAAATTTTTTTTGAAAATAATGTGGAAAAATATAACGAAGCATTAGAATATATGAAAAATCGGGATTTTTCTTTAGAAAATATGAAAAAATTTAAAATTGGATTTGCTTCTAACGTACGAGATGGATTATTTCAGTATTTGGTAGAAGAAAACTTTCCAGAAGAAAAAATAATAAAGCTGGGACTTGCTAAAAGAAATGAAAATGGAGAAATTTATGACAGCTTTAGAAACAGGATAATTTTTCCGATTTATAATATTGAAGGTAAAATAGTGGCATTTGGAGGGCGTATAATTGAGAAGAATACCAATTTGCCAAAATATCTTAATTCACCAGACTCGCCTATTTTTAAAAAAGGAAATGAACTTTTTGGAATAAAGTATCAAGGGGAAAATGTTAGGAAAAAGGGCTTTGCAATGTTAATGGAAGGTTACTTGGATGTATTGACGGCACAGAAGAATGGCTTTGAAAATGCGGTGGCAAGTCTTGGAACGGCATTTACCGAGGAACAGGCTCAGCTTTTGAAAAAATATACAGATAAGATATTAATTTCATATGATAATGACGAGGCTGGGAAAAATGCGGTAATAAAGGCAAGTTATATTTTGAAAAAATATGATTTTGATGTAAAATGCCTTGTTATGGATGGCGCAGAAAAAGATCCTGACGAATTTTTGAGAAAAAATGGGAAAAAGGCGTTTATAGAAGTTGTAAAAAAATCAGAGGAAGTGTTTGATTTTTTGACTAGAGAGGCTTCAAAGGATTTGAATCTGGAAGATATAAGCGGAGAGAGAAAATTTATAGAAAGGTTAAAACCGTTTTTTTCCAACGTTACAAACAATCTTACTAAAAATCTCTATTTACAAAAATTGGCAACTAATTTTAATATTAATGAATTTATTGTAAAGGAAGAGTTGAAGGATTTATCGAAAGAAGTTTTAAAGCGAAAAAAAAGAATAAGCTATGAAAACTGGAAAGTTCAATGTAAAAAGGAAAAAAAAGACTTAAATATCGAGCTGGAAGAACAGACGCTCACTTATATTTTGGAATTTTACAATTCTGAAAGGGAAAAGTGCGAGGAATTGCTAAACAAAAAGTTTAGTTATCCAATATTTAATGAACTTGTAGAAAAATTAACGGTAATAAATTTTGACATAATGCAGCTTGATAAAACAGATATTTCTGAGGAAAGCAGGGAAATTATTACGAAGCTGAAATTACGAGGGGATAACGGCATTAAAGATGAGGAAAGCTACTTCAAGGCGGTTTATTCTGGATGGCTTAAACGTGAAATAGATGATGAGAGAAGAAAAAGTGATGAAAAGAATGATAAAATAAGGAAATTTAAATTGAAAAGGATATTAACAAAGTTAGAAAATATTAGTAAAATTGATGAAATTGAAAAATTATATGATGAATTTATATTGATAAGGAGACCGGGTTATGTCTGATAAAAAACAAAATTTAAAAAATAGTCTCGCAAATTTTATAAAACAGGCACGAGAGCAAAAAGTTGTAAGTTACGAAGAAATAAATTCTGTTTTATCTATTGGATTTTCAACTGAAAAAATTGATCAATTAATAAAAAAACTGACTGATGACGGTGTTCAAATTGTAAATACGAAAAAAGAAAAAGAGGACTTGCTGAAAGTTCCTGATTCTTTAGCGGACATTGAAAAGATGGAAATATCAGATTTTGAAGATTCCCATGATGAATTTGTAGAGAATGAAATCGACGATTCGGAAGTGGATAAATTATTACAGACAGATCTATTGAAAATGGCGGAAAGTATGGATGTGGACGAACCAATAAAAATGTACCTGCGTGAAATCGGACAAATTCCATTGCTTAGCTATGAAGAGGAAATTGACTATGCTCAAAGGGTTTTAAACGGAGAAGAGGAAGCGAAACAGAAATTAATCGAGTCAAATTTAAGACTTGTTGTAAGTATCGCTAAAAAGCATACAAATCGTGGCTTAAAAATGCTCGATTTGATTCAGGAGGGAAATATGGGGCTTATGAAAGCCGTAGAAAAATTTGAATATGAAAAAGGGTTTAAATTTTCCACTTATGCAACTTGGTGGATTAGACAGGCAATAACACGTGCGATTGCAGATCAGGGAAGAACAATAAGAATACCTGTTCATATGATTGAAACAATTAACAAAATCAAAAAGGAAAGCCGTATTATTTTACAGGAAACTGGAAAAGAGCCGACAGCGGAGGAATTAGCCGAAAAGTTAGAATTGCCAGTGGAAAAGGTAAAAAGCATCCTTGAAATGAATCAGGATCCAATTTCGCTTGAAACGCCCGTTGGAAGTGAAGAAGACAGCGAACTTGGAGATTTTGTGGAAGATGACAAATTTGCAAATCCTTATGATGCAACAACAAGGGTTCTGTTAAAGGAACAGCTTGACGAAGTTCTAAAAACATTAAATGAGCGTGAGGAAATGGTACTCAGATATAGATATGGGTTGGATGACGGTTCTCAAAAAACACTGGAGGAAGTTGGAAAAATATTCAATGTTACAAGAGAGCGAATCAGACAGATTGAGGTAAAAGCGTTAAGAAAATTAAGACATCCGAGCAGAAGAAAAAAATTGGAAGATTACAGGAGCTAAAGATATTATTTAGCTCTTTTTAGATATTAAAACTAAGGGGAGAAAGAGAAATGCTAAAAAATATTTTTGAAGACATTAGAAAAAAAGGAAGTTTCAGCTTTGAAAAAATTATAGAAAATCATACGATGAATGATGATGAATTTTTTGAGTTTTTAAAATTTGTTCATTTGGAAAATATTCCAGAAGTTAGGACTTCAACTGACGGAAGTGATTTTATAGTTCTGGAGGATGAAAATATATTTATTGAAGAAAAAGATACAATAAAATTATATTTGGAAAATATAAAGGAAAAATATGAGGAACTTAAGAAAAAAAGTGAAAATGAGAAAGAAAAGGAAGAATTAATTGATAAATACTTAAAAATCGCAGTAAAAGAAAGCCTGCTTTATTCAAAATACGGATTTTCATTTCTGGATACAGTTCAGGAAGCTACACTTGGAATTATGTCGGGCTTGAAATATTACAATGAAATTATGAAAATTACAAAGGAGCCTGAATTTTTTGTAAAAAATTTTGCTGTAAAGTATATTTTGGAATTTCAGAAGGAACTTTTGAAAGACATTAAGTCATCTGAATTATCGTATATTTTATATTTGAAAGTAAAAGTCGATAAAAGCATGGGATTTTCAATGGATGAAATTAGCAAGCAGATGAATGTTTCAACAGAATACATCGAACAGCTTGAAAAACTGTTTGACGAGGTGGAGCCGGAGGAACTGATTGGAAATTCGCAGATATTGGAAAAGGCTGATAAAATTACACAAATGTATATTTTAGAAAATATTCCAAAGAAACTGAATTATCTGGATGAGCAGATTTTAGTTATGACTTATGGACTGGATGATAAGGTTTATACAGAAAAGGAAATAGCAAAATCTTTAAATATTTCAAGCCACAATGTAAATATTTTAAAGGAAAAGGCGCTTAATAAGCTGTCAATTGACTTGATGAGAAATGAGTTTGTGGAAAATAGCGAAGATGCAGATTATACAATAAATTAACTAAATTTATGAAAGGAAGAGAAATTATGAAACTATGGGAAATAATGGGAGAATTACAGACAATTTTCAGTCCAAAAATTGCAGAGGATTGGGATAATGTGGGACTTTTAATAGGAGATAACACAAAGGAAGTGAATAAAGTGCTGTTTTGTCTGGATGTTACGCAAAAGGCTGTACAAAAGGCGATAGACAAAAATGTTGACTTAATAATCTCACATCATCCGGTAATTTTTTCAGGATTGAAACGAATTACAAATGAAACCGCACATGGAAGGAAACTTTTAAAATTAATTGAGAATAAAATAGCAGTTTATTCGATTCATACAAATTCAGATTTCGCAATTAATGGATTAAATGACTTTATAATGGATAAATTGAATCTGGATGGGGAAAAAGTAATTTTTAATGAATGCAAATTTGATGATTATAACTCAATAAAAAACAAAATGGAGCGTGTACATGGTGGACTTGCCAGAATCAAAATATTGAATGAAGAAATGAAACTCGAAGATTTGCTTGAAAGAATAAAGGATTCACTTGGAATAAGCTATGTAAGGTATGTTGGGAATAAAGATGCATATGTACGAAAAATTGGACTTGTTACAGGTGGTGGAAGTTCGTTTATGTATGATATTGCTGATAAAATTGATGTGTTTTTGACAGGAGACTTGAGATACCATGAGGCTTTGGACGCTTTGGAAGATGGACGGATTCTGGTTGATGTGGGACACTTTGAAAGTGAATATTTGTTTGTTGATATGATGGAACAGGAAATGTCAAAATTTTTTGATGGGGAAATGATTCGGCATTTTGAAGATGAAGTATTTAAATTAGGATAAAATTATTTTAAAAATAATAGAATAAAAATTAAAAATATAAATAAAAACACTAAAAAATTTTGAATATCCAGTACAAAGTGTTATAATACCTTTATAATTTCAAAAATTTGATAATCAAATGATTTATTATAATTTTTGGAAAGATTAAGAGAAAAGGAAGGTATTTTTATGGCAACTACTTACTCAAACTGGTATCACAAGTTTAAAGCCTTCGGACCTGGTATTCTTATGGCGTCGGCAGCTATTGGAGGTTCTCATATTGTGGCATCTACGCAAGCGGGTGCATTATATGGGTGGCAATTGGCAATTATTGTTATTTTAGTTAATATTTTTAAATATCCATTTTTCCGTTTCGGGACACAATATACGTTGGAACGTAAACATTCATTAATTGAAGGATATGAAGAAAAAGGGAAAATCTATCTTTGGGTATTCTTTATTATGAATATATTTTCTGCAGTTATTAACGTAGCGGCAATTGGTATTCTGACAGCGGCAATTTTGGCAAATATCTTAAAATTGACATTTTTAAGCAACCTTACTCCAGCGGCGATGGCTTCAATGATTAACATGCTTACTACAATTGTTCTTGTAGGTTCACTTGCAATGCTGGTATTTGGAGGTTATAAACTGTTGGACAGTTCTTCAAAATTTATCGTTATTTCATTGACAGTTGCAACAATTGTCGCAGTTATTATTGCATTATTTAAACAACATCCTATGGCACCTGGTTTTGTTGTCCAATCTCCTTGGAAACTGACAGCACTGCCGTTTATAGTATCGTTAATGGGATGGATGCCTGCACCAATTGAAATTTCGGCAATTAATTCGATGTGGACAGTTAAAAAGCGTCAGGAAATGAAAGTGCCACGTAAAATTGCAATGCTTGACTTTAACGTAGGTTATTTTGTTACGACAATATTAGCTTTTGTATTCTTGGCACTCGGGGCATTGATTCAATATGGAACAGGAACAGCGATTAAAGGGGCAAGTGCAGCTTACATTGCCCAGTTTATTCAAATGTACTCAAGCGTTATCGGAAGCTGGTCAGGACTTCTTATTGCATTTATAGCATTTATGTGTATCTTTGGTACGACAATCACAGTTGTAGACGGTTATTCACGTGCCAATGCAGAATGTCTTAGATTAATTATGAAACAAGAGGAAGTTAAAACATCACATTTTAATATATGGATGACGTTAACAGTGGCTGTGGCAATGATTATAGTATTCTTTTTTACTGGAAACGTGGCAAAAATGATGAATTTTGCAATGATATTCTCATTTGTTTCAGCTCCTGTATACTCGTATCTTAACTTCTCACTTGTTAAAGATAACAACAGATTACCTGTCTGGCTGTGGTTCTTATCAGTGGCAGGAATTGTATATTTAACAGGGTTTACAATATTTTTCCTTGTTTATTTATCTGGGATTTTGAAATAATATCGTTATTTTAATTTTATAAAGAAAACCACCTTTCAACAAGATTTAGTGATTGTCATTGTAGGTGGTTTTTTCTTTTTTGGTTAATTAAACAATTTGATTATTTTTTAAATTTTCTATAATATTTTCAGATTGTTTTTCAAAAATAATGTGCTATAATTAACATAATTATATATTATTAAATAATAGAAAGTGGGAAATTTTATGAAAAATAAATTATTAATGCTTATTTTGACTTTTGTTATCTCTTCGTTTTTATTCAGTTATCCTGTTTTTCGTAGTGATAAAGTTAGTCTTAGTGAAGTTGAATTGCAAAAAAATAATGCTCAGATTGAGAAGTTATTGAGTGTGGAAAATTTGTTTCAAGTTACAGATGAAGATGTTGTGGCGTTTTTAGGCTTTTCTTCGCCAAACGAAGTTAAAGTAATGCGAATTTTAATGGAAGAGCAATTTAAAGATGCTTCTTTTATGATTACAAAAATTGAATATCGCTCTAATACAGTTGCAGCTGTTTCCTATGAATCAAATGTAAAAAATCTTTCTGAAAAAGACTATAATACTATTATTAAAACTATTGGATCTAAGTTTAAACAAAAATATGGATTTAATATAAGTGAAATTTCTAAGAAATCTTCATCAAAAATGCAGGAACAATTGTACTTAAAAGATGTTTTTTCAATTACGGCAGATGTGGCTCATACTGAAATTACAAAAATTAAAACATATAAAAGAAAATCAGGTTTTATTATGTTAAGCAAAACTAAGAATGGATGGGATATTTCAAATCAAGGTGTTGGAATGTCTTTTGGTAAGGTATATAAAGTTAAATAATACGAAAAGTATAAAAAATTTGTGTAATTCTCTAAATTTTAGAGTTTTACACAAATTTAAAATTATTATTTTTATTATTTATTTCCAGTAATCACATAAATCGGATTTTCTGCCATTGTTATACTGTTTGTCTTAAAAGTTACAGTTTTTAATCTTTTTTAAACTCAATTACACCTTTATTCATAATTGAATTACCTTTTAATATTACATTTTCAGTTTGTTCTAATAAATATAGAATCAGCCTTTAAAGTAAATATAAAAAATTGATAATAAAAGAAAAAGTTTTATTTTTAATAATTTTACGATTTCCTATCTTTTAATTAATCATTTTTCTTATTCAAAATTTCAAAAATAGCCGCCATATCTTGTTCTCCATACCCTTGTTCTAAAGCTTCTGAATAATTTTTAGTTGTATCTTCAATTAACGGTAATGATAATTTTCTATTTTCAATTTCTTCATTTGATAATTTTAAGTCTTTTGTCATATGTTTTAACATAAATGCCGCAGGATATTCTCTGTTTGTAAGCATATCTTTTTTTTCTTGAAATAGTGGTGAACTCATTCTAGAATCTGAAATAGCATTTACAATAGTTTCTGTATCTATTCCAAAATTTTGTGCTAATAATAACACTTCACTATAAGCTTCTCCAAATATTCCAAGTAAAGAATTTAATACTAATTTTGCTCCAGTTGCTTTTCCTAATTCTCCAAAATAATATGTTTTACTTCCTAAAATATCAAAAATTGAATATAAATCTTTGGTATCAGCTTCATTTCCTCCAACTAATATTAATAGAACTCCAGCAGTAGCAGCTCCTACTGATCCAGATACTGGTGCTTCAATATATTTTCCATTATTTTCAATAACAAGTTTTCCTACAGCTTTACTTTTCAGTAGGTGAAATTGTACTCATATTTACTATTTTTTTACCCTTTATTTTTGATAAAACATTTTCATTTAAAATTTCTAATGTCGCACTGTAATTTGAAATCATAAAGAATATAATGTCATTTTGTTCAAAAATTTCTTCCACATTTTTTGTGTTTTTAGCTCCTTTTTCTACAAGTAGTAAAGTTTTATCAAAACTTCTATTGTAAACTGTCACATCAACAGAACCTTCTAATAAATTTTTACCATAGGAGTTTTCATTTGTTCTAATCCTATCCAACCTATTTTAGCCATTATTTTATTCCTCTTTTTGTAAATTTAACTAATCCGCTCAGCCAATCCTGATGCCCATTTACATAACATTTGGAACAGTTTGAGCCAATGCTTTTGCAGGTGTTTATATTATTTTCTTTATAAATTATCCTCTCCTAAATTTTTTGGTAACTCATAATAACATAATAACACAATAATATATTTTTGTAAATACACACAATTTTGTAATAAATTTGTTGCATTTTATTATACAATCTATCATTATTTCTTCGCAGTAATCACATAAATCGGATTTTCAGCCATCATCATGTTAAAATCCTTAACCTTTCTATTTTTACTCACGATTAACTGACAAATATCCACATCTTTAAAATCATATTTTTTGAGTTCCTCAACAGCCGTAGATATATTTTCCAGCACAATAAAATTTAGCACCAGAATTCCATTTTCCGCAAGATTGTCATAAGAATATTTTATAATTTCAACCAGATTTCCTGCTGAACCTCCAATAAAAATTTTATTAAACTTTGTATTTAATTCTTTTAGTCCATCTGGAGCCATTCCTTTAATTACAGTAACATTTTTCAAATCAAATTTTTCTATATTCTTATGAATCAGCTCAACTGCCTCATCATTTCTCTCAATTACAAAAACTTTTCCGTTTCGTGCAAATCTTGCCATTTCCATACTTACAGAACCAGTTCCGCCACCGATGTCAAGGCACACGTCATCCTCCTCCAGCTCCATTTTCCCAATGCTTACAAAACGGATTTCCTCTTTTGTCATCGGAACTTTTCCCCTTAAAAATTCCTCATCTTTTATATGATACATTTTTACTCCTTTTTTTAAGTATAGTTTAAAAAGAAAGCCAAGAATAAATCCTAACTTTCTATTTTTATTATTTTATTTTTGAATTAATTTTTTAATGCCTGAATTGGAGGAGCCACTTTCCCACCACGATTTATAAGCACTGAACAGTCTAAATTATTTATGTTTATAATATCCGCTTCTCCGAGAAGACCTCCAAATATTGCTCTATCTCCCGCTTTCTTTCCAGGAACTGGGATTATTCTGACTGCGGTAGTTTTGCTGTTTACCATACCGATTGCCATTTCATCAGCTATTATTCCAGAAATTACGGCTTCTGAGGTATCACCTGGAATAGCTATCATATCAAGTCCAACAGAACATACACAAGTCATTGCCTCCAGTTTTTCAAGCGTCAAATACCCTTTGCTTGTAGCTTCTATCATTCCCTGATCTTCGCTTACTGGGATAAATGCCCCTGTCAAGCCTCCAACACGAGTTGCAGCCATTGCTCCACCTTTTTTCACAGCGTCATTTAATATTGCAAGTGCAAGTGTTGTTCCGTAAGCTCCAACTGACTCAAGTCCAAATTCTTCAAGCACATTTCCAACACTGTCGCCTATAGCTGGAGTTGGCGCAAGTGACAAGTCGATTATTCCAAATTCAACGCCAAGTCTTTCGGCAACTTCCTTTCCAATTAACTCACCCATTCTTGTGATTTTGAAACTTACTTTTTTTATTGCTTCTGTTATTTCATCAATTTTTGCTGTTTTTGAAATGTTAGCAAGTGTATGTCTTACAACCCCTGGTCCACTAATTCCAACGTTTAGCACGACATCTGGATTTTCTACGCCGTGAAATGCGCCCGCCATAAACGGATTATCAGGAACAGCATTTGTAAATACGACAAATTTTGCTGCTGCCAGTCCATCTTCCTCTTTGGAAAATTCAGCCAGTTCTTTTATAGTTTTTCCCATCATTTTTACAGCATCCAAGTTAATTCCTGACTTTGTAGAGCCTACATTTACAGAGGAGCAAACCCTGTCAGTTTCAGAAAGTGCCTTTGGAATGCTATTTATCAGCTTAATATCGCCTTTTGTAAAGCCTTTGTCAACAAGAGCGGAAAATCCTCCAATAAAGTCAATTCCAATTGTTTTTGCCGCTTTATCTAGCGCTTTTGCGAAAATTGAGTAATCTTCGGCATTTGTCGCATTTCCAATTATTGAAATGGGAGTGACTGAAACTCTTTTGTTAATAATTGGCATATTGTATTTGCTTGCCACTTCATCGGCAATTCTTACCAGATCTTTTCCATTTTCTGTAATTTTGTTATAAATGTTTTCTGCTGTCTTTTCGGCATCTGTGTCAATGCAGTCAAGCAGGCTTATTCCCATTGTGACAGTTCTTACGTCGAGATGCTGCATTTCAACCATATCTATCGTTTCCAGTATCTCATCAGGTAATAAATTCATTTTTCCCTCCTAAAATTCTTAAATAATTGCTTTTGAAAAATTCTGAAAAATTATATTCTGTGCATCGTCTTGAAAATATTTTCATGCTGCAGGAATACTCTTACTTCAATCTTTTCCTCAACATCCTTAAATTTTTCCTGTAATGCTTTCATATCTGTATTTTCAGGAGCTTCCACAAGCATAATCATTGCAAAAATGTCATTTTCAAAAACCTTTTGTGTTATGTCAATAATATTCAGGCTAAGTTCACTTAATTTTGTTGATACATTCGCAACAATTCCTGTTTTATCTTCTCCAATAACCGTAACAACAATTCTGTCGTTCATTCTGATACCTCCATTTTTTAGAATTTAAATTATTTTTAATATGTTAAATTATCGCATAAATTTAGTTATTTAGCAAGTGGGAAAATTTATGCTTAATTATTATTTGCATGCTGTAAAATAATCTGTGATGAGAACTGAAAACTTTCTATCTTTAAAAATTTTTTCAATTTTATTAATATCCTGCCTGCATTAGCTTTCTATAGGCTTCTTGAGCCTTTTTAGTTATTGGATCATCTTCATTTCCTAAATCCATTGCCATTTTGAAATATTTCTTAGCTTTTTTATATTTTTTTGTTTTTCATATAAAGACCCCAAATTATATGTACCTCCAAGATAACCTTTTTGACTAGATTTTAGAAACATTTCTTCTGCTTTTTTGTCTTTATTTTGTTGTCTATATAAAACTCCTAAATTGTTCATAGCTAGTTCATCTCCCTTTTGAGCAGCTTTTAAATACATTTCTTCTGCTTTATCATATTTTTCTTGCTTATAATATAAAAGCCCTAGATTATACATAGCATCAGAATTGCCCTTTCTAATAGCTTCTAAATACATCTTTTCAGCTTTATCAAATTTTTTTTGATCTTCATATAACATTGCTAAATCTTTCATAGCATTATCATTTCCCTTTTCAATAGCACTTAAATAAATTTGTTCAGCTTTGTCATATTTTCCTTGCTTATAATATAAATTACCTAAATAATTCATACCTTCAACATTACCTTCTTGAACAGCTTTTAAAAACATCTCTTCTGCTTTTAAATAATTTTTATTTTCATAATATGATCTTCCATCTTCTAAGTATCCAGCTTTTAATGCAAGTGATACAATAATAGTTCCCAATATGATAAGTTTTTTCATTTTAAATAATCTCCTTATAATCAATTTTTTATTTTATAAAATTATATTAATTACATTTATTATATATTATTTTTTATTTTTGTCAATAATTAAACAAAAATTAGAGTTTAGATATGCTGAATCTCTAAAAAACTTATTTGTTGATATTTGTTGTTTAAAGTGATATAATTTGAAAAACTTAGATTTACATAAAATCATACAAGGAGGAAAATAAAACATGAATTTTTGGAACTTTTTTAAAAGAGCTTTAGTATTTACGCTAAAAGAAATATATTCATTTTTTTTAAAACTTTCGTTATCTATATTTGTGATTTTTATTATTGGAATTTCTGCAATTGCAATTTTTAGTTCCAAAGATAAGAATGAAAAAATGAAAAAAAGCTATGAATATATACTTTTTAATGTTTCTGATGTTACAGAAGATAAAATTATCGGTTCAAACTTTCTGTCAGATGAAAAATTATCATATATGGATATTTTAAACAGCCTGGATGATATAAAGAATAACAAGCAGGTAAAGGGAGTCATTATTGCTTTGGACACAATAAACCTATCATCTGCAAAAGTAGAGGAATTATCCAAAAAATTTGAGGAATTGAAGGCAAACAATAAGAAAATATATGCTTTTGGGGCTTATATTACGAATGCCAACTATAAATTAGCTTCTATTGCAAATGAAGTAGTTATGGTACCCTCCACATCAGCTAGCCTTGATTTGACGGGATACCATTACTCGGATATTTATTATAAGGGGTTATTCGACAAGCTTGGAGTAAATATGGAAGTTGTTCGTATTGGAAATTACAAGTCTTATGGTGAAAATTATACTGGAAATGAAATGACGCCTGAGCTGCGTTCTGAATTGACTAGAATTTTGGAAAATAGATATGGGAAATTTGTGGCTGATATTTCCAAAAACCGTAAAATTGATAAAGATACTTTAAATAATGACATTATAAATGGCAATGATGTAAATTTAACACCGTTTGCTGCACGTGATAAAAATTTTGTTGATAAGCTTGAGCATTTTTCTGATTTTACAAAACGTCTGAATATAAGGGAAGACAATGTTGCGGATATTTACGACTATTATGAAAAAAGGGTAAGAGATGAAAAAGTAGGAAATTCAAGAAATGGAACGATAGCTGTAATTTATGCCGAAGGTTCAATTTTATATGATCCGACTGATGTTACAGAAGGCGTAATAACCCCTGATAACATACTTCAAAAAGTACAAAAGGCTATGCAGACTAAAAATTTAAAAGGAATCGTGCTGCGGGTAAATTCAGGCGGAGGTTCAGCGCTTGCCTCTGAAATAATTTATCAGGAACTTACAAAACTGAATATTCCGATTTATGTGTCAATGTCTGATACAACCGCATCTGGAGGTTATTACATCTCAATGGCAGGAAACAAGGTTTTTGCCAACAATGCCACAATTACAGGTTCAATCGGTGTAGTTTCAATGCTTCCAAAGCTTTACAATGTACAGGACAAATACGGGGTTCATTCAAATTCAGTATCAAAAGGGAAATATTCAGACATTAATGACAGTTTTGCTCCATTATCTGAGGAATCCCGTGCTAAAATCAGTCAATCAATGGAAGAAACATACAAGGAATTCAAATCCCGTGTTTCCAAAAATCGTAAAATGGATGAAAATACTCTTGAAGGCTATGCACAAGGAAAAATCTGGCTAGGAGATGAAGCCAAAAACATAAATCTGGTTGATGGAATCGCAAGTCTTGATGAAGTTATAAAAATAATGGCAAAAGACTTGAATTTACATAATAATTATGCTGTGGAAAATATTTATCTGGAGGAGGATTTTTCTCAAAAATTAAAATCACTTACAAAAATGGTTACAGAAAAATTCAGTCTGTCTGCACAGCTGCAAAAAAATATTCCACAAGCCAAAAAAGCATTTAACGAATACGATTTTGCGGTACAAAATCAAAATAAGCCGCTGTATTATTTAACATATAAATTAAATCTGTATTAAAAATAAACGGAGTAAAAGTGAAAATTGTTTGTATGACGGGACAATTTTTATTAAAAAGCTCCGTTTTTCACTTATTTATTTTTGATAAATTTCATAAAATATAGTATAATAAAAACAAGAATTTATAATAATTTAATTTTCACAAAATGAGGAATAGTAAAATTACTTTAAAATCAGAGTTTTGCCTAATTTGAAGTAATCTGATTTTAAAAGTTTGAGTATAATTTGAAACAAGGAGGAAAAATGATTTATTTGGATAATTCAGCCAGTACAAAGCCACGTAAGGAAGTTATAGATGTGTTAGTTCAGACGTTGGAGGAAAATTATGCAAATCCTGATGCAATTCACAATTTTTCCCATAAAATTCTATTAAAGATAAAAAATGCCCAAAAGACGGTAGCTGATTATTTAAAAGTGGAAGCTGACAGAATTTACTTTACAGCAGGTGGTGGAGATGGTAACAACCTTGTATTGCAGGGAATTATTAATGCAAATTCACGTACAAAAAAACATCTAGTTACAACAAAAATTGAACACCCGTCAGTTTATGAGGTGTTTAGACATTATGAAAATATAGGCTTTGAAGTGGATTATCTGAATGTAGATAAGGATGGATTCGTAAATCTTGAGGAACTTGAAAATGCGATTAGGGAAGATACAGCGATAGTTTCGATTGGGGCAGTAAATAGTGAAACTGGAGCTATTCAGGACTTGAAGAAAATTTCTGAGATTATTCATAGAAAAAATAAGGATACGTATTTTCATACTGATTTTGTGCAGGGATTAGGATGTACAAACATAAAATTTGACAAAATTCCTGTGGATGCAATAACGGTAAGCGGGCATAAAATTTATGCGCCAAAAGGAATTGGAGCAGTTTATATAAATAAACGTGTAAAAATAACAGATATAATTTTTGGCTCAAATGCTGAAAATGGCATTGTGAAAAGAACAATGCCTACGGAACTGATTCTGGCGTTTGCAAAGGCTGTGGAAATTTTGACAAAGGAAGAAAAAAAGGAAATGGCGCATTCGCAGAAATTAAAGGAAATGCTTGCAAATAAAATTTCTGAGAAAATTCAGGATGTAAAATTTAATTCCTTGCTTAGCATTGAAAAATCAAGTCCCAAAGTATTGAATGTGTCGTTTAACGGCACAAAAGGTGAGGTACTGACACATTTTCTAGGAATGTACCAGATTTATGTTTCCACAGGCTCGGCCTGTTCATCAAAAAAAGGGAACAGCAGAATACTTGAAGTTATGGGGCTTACTCAATCAGAACTGGATGGAGCGATAAGATTCAGTTTTTCACGGAACAATACGGAAGAAGAAATTGATGAAGTTGTGAAAAGACTTAAGGAAAGTGTGGAAAGAATAAGGAAAATGAGATAATATTTTTTTATTTAAAAACAGAAAGGAAAGAGATGAACAACTATACTGATAAAAATTTATTGAATGCGGTAGGGCTTTCATACGGAGAGCTGTCGCTGAAAGGGAAAAACAGAGGGCAATTTGAAAAGAAATTGAGAAATAAGATTAATAAGGTGTTAAAAGGATTTGATTATCAGTTATTTGATGATTTATCGAAATTATATGTTTTAATAAATCCTGAAAATTTGGATGAAATTACAGACAAACTAAAAAAAGTTTTTGGAATAGTCGGACTTAACCAGTCGGCAAAAGTTGAAAGAAATGATGAATTTATAAAGGAAAAAGTATTAGAATTTGCAAACTATGCTTATGAAAATGGAGCCAGAACCTTTAAAATAACGGTTAACCGAAGTAACAAGGGATTTGAGAAAAAATCTATGGACTATGCACGTGAACTGGGGGGGTATGTGCTTGTAAACAGTCCTTTTGAAAAGGTTAAAATGAAAGATCCTGATGTTATGATAAATGTTGACATTAGAAAAAATGTTTATATTTATACAGACAGAATAAAAACTTATGGAGGACTGCCACTTGGCTCAACTGGAAAGGGACTTGTACTTTTATCTGGTGGAATAGACAGCCCAGTTGCTTCATTTATGATGGCAAAAAGAGGAATGCGTCTAAATTTCATTACATTCCACAGCTTCCCGTTCACAAGCCGGCAGGCTCTTGAAAAAGTAAAGGAACTGACAGATATTTTATCACTTTATGTTGGAAAAACAAGACTTTATTCGTTAAATATACTAAAAATTCAGGAAGCGATAAATACTCAGACAAAAAAAGATTTGGCTACAATTCTAACAAGACGGGCCATGATGCGTCTAGCTGAAAGATTGTCGAATACTATGCAGTATCAGGCTTTAATTACCGGGGAAAGTCTTGGACAAGTTGCTTCCCAGACAATGGGAGGGCTTACGTGTACAAATGCTTCTGTGGAGAAACTACCAGTATTTAGGCCTCTTATTGGAATGGACAAGACGGAAATAATTGAAATTGCAAAGGAAATAGAAACTTACGAGAAATCCATTGAGCCTTATGAAGACTCGTGCGTAATTTTTGCTCCGAAACATCCAGTTACAAATCCTAAGTTGGAGGATGTGCTGGCAGAAGAGGCAAAAATTGAAAATTATGATAAAATTATGGATGAGATTTTTGAAGAGAAGGAATATTTCAATTTTGGATAAATTTAAATAAAAATAAAAGTATAATGGAGAAAAGTTTATGAAAGAAAAGAAAGATTTTCAAAAAGAAAAAAAAGAAGTAAAAGAAGGCGGATTTAAGAAAAAAATAGATGAAATGAAAAGAATGATTTACTTGATTTACAGAAACTACCGTGACGGAGAAACGCAAATACTTGCGATTTCCTTGACTTATTATTCACTTCTTGCAATTTTCCCAGTAGTTGCCCTTGTGTTAGGAATTACAAAAGGATTTGGACTGGATAAAATATTTATACAGAAGTTTTTTGAATTATGGCCAGGAAATAACAGCTTTTTAAGAGCAATTGTGGATGTTGCCCAAAGGCTCCTTTTATCTACGGAAAGCAGCATACTAACTGGAGTTGGGATTGTCATTCTAATTTATTCGGCAGTAAAAGTTTTAATAACATTGGAAAATTCATTTAATAAAATATGGAAAATAAATAAAAAAAGATCAATTACGAGAAGAGTTGTTGACTATATTGCAATTATATTTTTAGGGCCAATATTTTTTGTGCTGTTATCAGCTTTAAATTCAGTAGCAATTGAAGAAATAGCAAGACATTTTTCTGGAAATGCAGTAATTATGAACTTTTTTATTGGATTATTCGGGCCTGCAACATACATTATCCTGTTTAGCTATTTATTCTACATCATTCCAAATACAAATGTAAAAGTAAAGCCAGCTGTTTATGCAGGAGTTGTAACAACATTACTTACTTTTGGATGGAAATTGCTGTTTTTATTATTACAGTCGTCAATTACAAGATACAATATAATTTATGGAAGTTTAGCATTAATCCCTATTTTCTTAATCTGGGTACAGTATGTCTGGGTGACAATTTTGCTTGGCGCACAGATAGCCTTTTCAATTCAGACGTCTGATGAATTTTTATACAGCGAAAAAATTGAAATGCCGATAAAAGTAAAAAGGGAAGCTGGAATTTTAATTTTATCCTTAATTATTAAAAATTTTATTGAAAAGAAGCAATCTTTTACATATCAAAAATTAACGGATAGACTGGGAATGGAAGTGTTTTTTGTAAAGGAAGTTCTGTCTGACTTGGAAAAAATGGGATTCATTAATGAAGTTTTTTATGATAAAAATTCAGACAGCCAGTATCAAGTTGCATATAGCCCGGAATCCATAACAATTAGAGAATTTATGAAAAAATTTGATACAAAGAATATCGAATATTACGAAAATATTTTCGATAATCTGAATGAGGAAGATCAAAAACTTCTTGAAAAAATAAGGGAGAAATTGGCAATGAAAAAAATAGAAAGTCCTGAACCAGAGCCTGAAAGTGACAATACACCTGAAAAAGAGGAAGCAACTTATTCAGAATCAGAACAGCCTGAACATTTTCAAGATCCAATAAAACCAAGAAAGTCTGAAGAATTAACAATAGATTTTCAAATTTCAAAACAGAAAAATGAAAACTCGCAAGTAAAAGATTCTCCAAAAATAATACGAAAAGAAAAAATTAACCGTGAACCTGAAGTTCAAACTTCCAAAAAAGAAGATGAAAATTCTGAAAATACTCAAAAAAGAGTAAGATATGAAGATGGAACTTGGAAATTCTTTTAATTAGAAAAGGGGGATAAAAATGATAGTTATAGTAATAGTTGTCGCAATAATAAATATTTTTACAGTCGTTGGAACAATTATTTTTCTTAATAAAAAAAATATTGAAAATGAAGAAAAAATGTTGTTAAGTCAAATTAACGAAAATAATCAGCAAAATTTTGAGGAAAACAAGAAAAAATTTGATGAAATTGAAAAAACAATAAGCCTGAATGCAAAAAACAACTTGCTTGAAGGAATAAATAATTTACAAAATAAATTATCTGAAAATAATGAAAAATTACTTTTAAGATTTAACGAATTAGGACAAAATTTAAGTGGTACGATGAACGACAATAACCAGTTGTTATCTAAAAATCACACTGAAAATAGCCAATTTCTAACTTCCAGTATGAATAATAATATTCAAAAGCTGTCAGTTCGCCTAAATGAAAACAATACAGCATTAACAGGCGTAATGAATGAAAATAATCAGAATTTGACAAAAAATATAAACGAGTTTAAGGATGGGCTTACCCAAAATATAAATGAAAATTTTGAAAAATTAAGCCAAAAAATTGAAAACAGGCTTGATGTAATGAATATGAAAGTGGAAGAACGTTTATCAAAAGGGTTTGAGGAAACAACAAAAACCTTTGGAAGTGTGTTGGAACGTCTGAGCAAAATTGATGAAGCACAGAAAAAAATAGAAGCGTTATCAAGCAATGTTGTTTCACTTCAAGATATTTTAACAGATAAAAAAAGCCGTGGAATTTTTGGGGAAATCCAGCTTTATCAAATATTATCCTCAGTTTTTGGAGAAAAAAACGACAAACTTTACCAAAAACAGTACAAACTTTCAAATGGGACAATCGTTGATTCCATCATTTTCACTCCGGAACCGCTTGGAAATATCACGGTTGACTCAAAGTTTCCATTGGAAAATTATAGAAAGATGTATAACAACGAATTATCACAAATTGAAAGGGAAAATGCCAGAAAAGATTTTGTAAGTGATTTGAAAAAACATATAGACGCAATTTCCTCAAAATATATAATAAAAAATGAAACAAGCGAACAGGCAATATTATTTCTTCCAGCCGAAGCAATTTTTGCTGAAATAAACGCTTACCACACAGACATCATAGAATATGCCTACAAAAAAAACGTACGGATAGCTTCACCAACGACATTGATTTCAGTATTGACAGTAATTCAGGTTATGATGACAAATTTGGAGCGTGACAAATATGCGAATATAATTCAGCAGGAACTGGAAAAATTGAATGTTGAATTTACAAGATACCGTACTCGCTGGGACAATTTACAAAAAGACATTGAAAAAGTTTCCAAGGATGTAAAGGAAATTAACACGACTTCAAACAAAATAAGCAAAAGATTTACAGAGATTTCAAATGCAAAATTTGAAGAAAAAATAGAAAATAATAAAAATTTAAACATTTTAGAAATTGAAGAATAGATAAATTTAATAAAATTCAGCAAAAAAGTTTAGTTCAAAAAGGAGAAGAAATAAAAAAATGCAAAAAAATGGAATAATATTTGGAAAATTCTATCCATTGCACATTGGACACGTTGATTTTATCCAGAGAGCCAGCGGCTATGTAGAAAATTTATATGTCGTTGTATGCACCGATGATGACAGGGACAAAAAATTATTTGAAGAATCAAAGATGAAGAAAATGCCAACTGTAAAAGATAGAATCAGATTTGTAGAAAAAACTTTTAAACATCAGAAAAACATAAAGATAATACATCTTGCAGAAGACGGAATCCCCTTTTATCCAAACGGCTGGAAATTATGGAGCGAAAGAGTACAGGAAACACTTTTAAAAAACAAAATTAAAGTGGATGTGATTTTCACAAACGAAACTCAAGATGTAGAAAACTATAAAAATAATTTTTTAACATTGCCAAATTTTGAAAACACTTTCAATAAAAATTTAAAAATCCAATTAATAGATATAAATAGAAATAATTTTCATATCAGTGCAACGGAAATAAGAAAGAATCCATACAAAAACTGGTTTTTTATTCCAAAATACGTAAGAGAGTTTTTTGTCTTAAAGGTAGCAATAATCGGTTCAGAACATTCAGGGAAAACTAATTTAACTCATAAATTGGCCAATTACTATAATACAACTTATGTAAAAGAATACAGAAAAGAGTATATAAAAGAAGAATTGCAGAATCACATAGAAGTTATTCAATACTCTGATTATAACAATATTGCTTATGAACATAATAGAAGAATATTGGAATCTATTAAAAATGCTGATAAACTAACTTTTATAGATACCGAATTTTCTTCCTTGCAAACTTTTTCAATAATTCAAAATTGTCAAAAAAATCTAGTAATAGAAGATTTCATTAAACATAGCAGTTATGACATCCTGATATACATTGAAAAAAAATCAAATTCAAAAAATGAGAATTCTGAATTTGATAACATATTACAATGCTTGCTTGAAAAAAATAATCAAAAATTTATAAAACTATTTTATAAAAATAACAAAAGTCTTACAGAAAATTACATAAAAAGCATTGAAATAATAAATAAATATCTTGAAATAAATTAAAATAACTTATCAAAACAACAGTTTAAAAATCAAGAAACAATAAGTACTCTCTAAGAAATAAAAAACAGACTGCAAATAAAAATATGAAAAAAACCAAATTTTTTGAAAAAAAGTAGTTGACAAAGAAATCCAATTATGGTAATATATATCTTGTCGATACAAAACTGTGTCGAAGGACAATTGAGATAAGAATAGAAGAAGCAATAATGTGTAAAAGATAGATAAAAGTCAAGAATGCTTATGCAAATAAGATTCTCGTCAAGACAAAGGTGAAATTAAATATATGAAGATATATTGAATGAAGAGTTTGATCCTGGCTCAGGATGAACGCTGACAGAATGCTTAACACATGCAAGTCTTTGGCGAATCTGCGCTTGCGCAGGCTAGCCAAGGCGGACGGGTGAGTAGCGCGTAAAGAACTTGCCCTGCAGACAGGGATAACAGACGGAAACGACTGACAACACCTGATACGGTTGCCGGCACGCATGTGCCAGGCAATGAAAAGCGATGCTGCAGGAGAGCTTTGCGTCCTATTAGCTTGTTGGTGAGGTAACGGCTCACCAAGGTGACGATAGGTAGCCGGCCTGAGAGGGTGAACGGCCACAAGGGGACTGAGATACGGCCCTTACTCCTACGGGAGGCAGCAGTGGGGAATATTGGACAATGGGGGCAACCCTGATCCAGCAATTCTGTGTGCACGAAGAAGGCTTTCGGGCTGTAAAGTGCTTTCAGCAGGGAAGAAGCAAGTGACGGTACCTGCAGAAGAAGCGACGGCTAAATACGTGCCAGCAGCCGCGGTAATACGTATGTCGCAAGCGTTATCCGGAATTATTGGGCATAAAGGGCATCTAGGCGGCCAGGCAAGTCTGGGGTGAAAACCTGCGGCTCAACCGCAGGCCTGCCCTGGAAACTGCGTGGCTAGAGTGCTGGAGAGGTGGACGGAACTGCACGAGTAGAGGTGAAATTCGTAGATATGTGCAGGAATGCCGATGATGAAGATAGTTCACTGGACGGCAACTGACGCTGAAGTGCGAAAGCCGGGGGAGCGAACAGGATTAGATACCCTGGTAGTCCCGGCCGTAAACGATGATTACTGGGTGTGGGCATGAAGAGTGTCCGTGCCGAAGCTAATGCGATAAGTAATCCGCCTGGGGAGTACGGCCGCAAGGCTGAAACTCAAAGGAATTGACGGGGACCCGCACAAGCGGTGGAGCATGTGGTTTAATTCGACGCAACGCGAGGAACCTTACCAGATCTTGACATCCTGCGGATGCCCGCGAGAGCGGGCAGTGCCCTCGGGAACGCAGAGACAGGTGGTGCATGGCTGTCGACAGCTCGTGTCGTGAGATGTTGGGTTAAGTCCCGCAACGAGCGCAACCCCTATCGCCAGTTGCCATCATTAGGTTGGGGACTCTGGCGAGACTGCCTGCGAAGAGCAGGAGGAAGGTGGGGATGACGTCAAGTCATCATGCCCCTTATGATCTGGGCTACACACGTGCTACAATGGCCGGTACAGAGAGCTGCGAGGCGGCGACGCCAAGCGAACCTGCAAAGCCGGTCCAAGTTCGGATTGAAGCCTGCAACTCGGCTTCATGAAGCTGGAATCGCTAGTAATCGCAGATCAGCAATGCTGCGGTGAATACGTTCTCGGGTCTTGTACACACCGCCCGTCACACCACGAGAGCTGTCTGCACCTGAAGCCGCCGGTCCAACCGCAAGGGGGAAGGCGTCTAAGGTGTGGACAGTGATTGGGGTGAAGTCGTAACAAGGTATCCGTACCGGAAGGTGCGGATGGATCACCTCCTTTCTAAGGAGCCAGTTCACTAGCTGCTTCTTCTTATATGTCTTATGGGCGTGTAGCTCAGGTGGTTAGAGCACTGTGCTGATAACGCAGGGGTCGCTGGTTCGAGTCCAGCCATGCCCACCATATTTAAGTCTTGGGGATATAGCTCAGTTGGGAGAGCGCTGCCCTTGCAAGGCAGAGGTCAGCGGTTCGAACCCGCTTATCTCCACCAATTATGTTCAGGACAATGGGAAATGAATAGTAGGTAAAAGATTACAATGAACTGGAGTAAAAGTTATTCTGGAGAAAAAGCTAACAAGGGCACACGGAGGATGCCTAGGCAACAGCAGCCGATGAAGGACGTGATAAGCTGCGATAAGCCGGGAGTAGACGCACATAGTCGTTAATCCCCGGATTTCCGAATGGGCAAACCTGCATATCTGGAGGATATGCGTGAAAACGGTAAGCCCGCGAACTGAAACATCTAAGTAGCGGGAGGAAAGGAAAGTAAAAACGATTCCCTGAGTAGCGGCGAGCGAACGGGGAGAAGCCTAAACCGTGCCAGCGCCAAGCGGACAGCGTTGCTGGCACGGGGTCGTGGGACTTCCATTAACGGATTGTCATAATGTTTAAGCCATATGCATGTAAGCGGAATCAGCTGGGAAGCTGAACCAAAGAAGGTGAAAGTCCTGTAGGGCGTGAAGCGCATATGGCGACTGGAAGCACCCGAGTAGCGTCAGGCACGAGGAATCTGGCGTGAATCAGCGTGGACCATGTCACGCAAGGCTAAATACTGCTGTTGACCGATAGTGGAGAGTACCGTGAGGGAAAGGTGAAAAGAACCCTGAGCAAGGGAGTGAAACAGAATTTGAAACCGTGTGCCTACAAACGGTAGGAGCACTTTATGTGTGACTGCGTGGATTTTGGTTAATCATCCTGCGAGTTATGATTGGTGGCAAGGTTAATAAAGCGGAGCCGAAGGGAAACCGAGTCTCAATAGGGCGTTAAGTCGCCAGTCATAGACGCGAAACCTAGTGATCTAGGCCTGTCCAGGCTGAAGCTGAGGTAAGACTCAGTGGAGGGCCGAACTCACCGCCGTTGAAAAGTTGGGAGATGAGGCAGGTCTAGGGGTGAAAAGCCAATCGAACTAGGAGATAGCTCGTTCTCTCCGAAATGCATTTAGGTGTAGCCTTGACGCCAAGATATGCGGGGGTAGAGCACTGTATGGTCTAGGGGGCGTACTGCTTACCGAAACCAAGCAAACTTCGAATACCGTATATTGATCGTCAGGAGTGAGTCCATGGATGACAAGGTCCATGGACGAGAGGGGAACAGCCCAGACCGCCAGCTAAGGTCCCTAATTATGTCTAAGTGGGAAAGGAGGTGGATGTTCACAGACAACCAGGAGGTTGGCTTAGAAGCAGCCATGCCTTGAAAGAGTGCGTAACAGCTCACTGGTCGAGAGCATCTGCGCCGAAGATGTAACGGGGCTAAGACATAAACCGAAGCTGCGGAGGCGTGTCCACACGCCTGGTAGGAGAGCGTTCTGTAGGCCGTCGAAGGGACGCCGCAAGGCTTCCTGGAGGCATCAGAAGCGAGAATGCAGGAATGAGTAGCGAGAAGGCGGGCGAGAATCCCGCCGGCCGGAAGTCCAAGGTTTCCAGGGGAAGGTTTGTCCGCCCTGGGGAAGTCGGGACCTAAGCATAAGCAAAACTGTGATGGCGAATGGAAAACAGGTTAATATTCCTGTACCACTATTATCGCCCGAGAGACGGAGTGACGCAGGAAGGTATGTGGGAAGGCTGACGGAATAGCCTTTCCAAGGGCGCAGCATGGACACGCAGGCAAATCCGCGTGTCTAAATGTGAGACCTGATGGGGAAGTGCATTGGCATAAGCCACAGATCCTACACTGCCGAGAAAAACTTCTATCGATGAGAAATAGTGCCCGTACTGTAAACCGACACAGGTGGACAGAGTGAGAAACTTGAGGCCGACAGGATAACTCTAGCTAAGGAACTCTGCAAAATAGCCCCGTAACTTCGGGAGAAGGGGTGCCTGACATACCTGAGGGGAGAAACACCTCAAGGGGAAACAGGCCGCAGTGAAGAGTCCCAAGCAACTGTTTACCAAAAACACAGGTCTATGCTAAGCCGGAAGGCGACGTATATGGGCTGACACCTGCCCAGTGCCGGAAGGTTAAGAGGAGGATTGAGAGATCCGATTTGAAGCCCCGGTGAACGGCGGCCGTAACTATAACGGTCCTAAGGTAGCGAAATTCCTTGTCGGGTAAGTTCCGACCTGCACGAATGGTGAAATGATTTGGGAGCTGTCTTGGCTGGAGACCTGGTGAAGTTGTAATGCCGGTGAAGATACCGGCTACCTGCAGTAGGACGGAAAGACCCCGTGGAGCTTTACTGTAGTCTGGCATTGGGTTCTGGCTGTGTGTGTATAGGATAGTTGGGAGACTGTGAAGCCTAGGCGTCAGTCTTGGCTGAGTCGCCGTTGGAATACCAACCATATGCCGCCGGAATTCTAATCTGGTGACGGAGACAGTGCTAGATGGGCAGTTTGACTGGGGCGGTCGCCTCCAAAAGAGTAACGGAGGCGTTCAAAGGTTCCCTCAGGCTGGATGGAAATCAGCCTAAGAGTGCAAACGCATAAGGGAGCTTGACTGCAAGACTGACGGGTCGAGCAGGCACGAAAGTGGGAGTTAGTGATCCGGCGGTCCCGTATGGAAGGACCGTCGCTCAACGGATAAAAGCTACCCCGGGGATAACAGGCTGATACTTCCCAAGAGTCCATATCGACGGAAGTGTTTGGCACCTCGATGTCGGCTCGTCTCATCCTGGGGCTGGAGAAGGTCCCAAGGGTTGGGCTGTTCGCCCATTAAAGAGGCACGCGAGCTGGGTTCAGAACGTCGTGAGACAGTTCGGTCCCTATCCACTGCAGGCGCCTGAATACTGAAAAGTTCTGACCTTAGTACGAGAGGACCGGGTTGGACAGACCTCTGATGTACCAGTTGTCACGCCAGTGGCATGGCTGGGTAGTCACGTCTGGAACGGATAACCGCTGAAAGCATCTAAGCGGGAAGCCGGCTTTGAGATGAGTGTTCGCAGTATCCATGGAGAACACATGGCTGATAGGCCAGGGGTGTAAGTGCAGCAATGCATTCAGCTGACTGGTACTAATATTACATCCGCTTTTTAGTTGATCTTTTACTGCTACTATTTATTTCTCATTGTCTTAACTTGACAATTTAATTAAGTTTGGTGATGCTAGCAGCAGGGATACACCCGGTCACATTTCGAACCCGGCAGTTAAGTCTGCTTACGCCTACGATACTTGGATTCGTCCCGGGAAAATAGGCAGTTGCCAAACTTTTTTTCTTTTGTGTGTCTCCGTAGCTCAGCCGGTTAGAGCATCTGACTGTTAATCAGAGGGTCGTTGGTTCGAGTCCAACCGGGGACGCCACTTTTTTTTGTGAAAATATCATAAAGATTTAAAGAAAAAAGACTGATTTAACAGCCTTTTTTTTATATTTATTTCCCTTGCTTCTCACTTTTCTCTACAATTACTTTTAGCGAGTGCCAGCTTAGTGTAGCACATTTTACTCTTGCAGGCATTTGAGCCACATATTCCATAAGAACAGCATCTCCTAATTTTTTACTTTCTTCATTTGTTAATTTTTCTTCCTGCTTCATCATTTTGAAAAACAAATTTACTTTTTCCTTTGCTTCTTCCAACGTCTTCTCTTTTACTAAGTCAATCAGCATAGCCATAGAAGCTGTTGAAATAGCACATCCAGTTCCAATAAAAGCAGCATCTGTTATTACACCGTTTTCATTAGTTTTTATTTCAAGTGTCAAGTCATCTCCACAGTTTGGATTATGCCCACGTTCTGCAAATGTCGGATTTTCAATTTCACGATTTAGTTCCTTACGTCTACTATATTCCAGTATTGTCTGCTGATATATTTTTTCTAAATTCATATTAAACCTCCTTTTCAATTTTTTTTTCTTTTTATTTATTTTTCCTATAATTCAAAAACTTTCTTCACTTTTAAAAGCCCTTCTATCAGTTTATCAATATCCTTTTCATTGTTGTAAATGCTAAAACTTGCACGGCAGCATGAAGGAACTCCTAAATACTTCATTAAAGGCTGTGCACAATGATGCCCTGAACGGACTGCCACATTATACGAATCCAAGATAAATGCCACATCGTGAGAATGCACATTTTTTACATTAAAGGCAATAATTCCAGCACGCTCAACATCTTTTGTAAAATATGTTTCCACAAAATCTAGTTTTCTTAATTTTTCTAAAGCAATTTCCGTAAGAGAATTTTCAATTTCATTAATTTTTTCATAACTTATTTCTTCAATAAAATTGATTGCCTCTTCCAGTGTCACTGCTCCTTCTACATTCTGAGTTCCACCTTCAAATTTATTTGGAAGTGGTGCAAACGTTGATTCCTGTTCTGTTACAAATTCAATCATATCTCCACCGTATAAGAAAGGTGGCATTTTGTCAAGAATATCCTTCTTTCCGTACATAACTCCAATTCCCATTGGTGTAAATAATTTATGTCCTGAAAATACAAGAAAATCTGCATCCAGTTTTTGAACATCGTGTTTAAAATGCAGCATCGACTGTGCAGCATCCACAAGAATATGTATGTTTTTATTTTTATTTCGTGCAATTTCAATAATTTCCTTTATTGGCTGAATAACTCCTGTAACATTTACCACAGCAGAAATAGCTATAAGTTTTGTTTTATTTGACAGTTTATTTTTAAAATCTTCAATATCAAATTGTCCATTTTCAGTAAGATACACAAATTTTATCGTGGCATTTTTCTTTTTAGCAACAAACTGCCAAGGGACAATATTTGCGTGATGATTTGAAATTCCTAGAATTATCTCGTCATTTTCATTTATAAATTCCATTCCGTAAGAATAGGCTATTAAATTGATTGATTCTGTCGTACTTTTTGTAAAAATCACTTCTTCTGAATATTCTGCATTGATAAACTTCTGTATAGTTTTTCGTGCATTTGTCATCAAGTTTGAGGCTTCCATAGACAAAGTATGCGAGCCACGTCCTGGGTTACCGTTATATTTTTCATAATATTCCATAATTTTATCCAGCACTCTTTTTGGCTTTTGTGAAGTTGCTGCTGTATCAAGATAGTGATTATTTCTATTCTTAAATATTGGAAATTCTTTTCTATAGTCCATTTTTCCCTCCTCTTTATTTTTAATCATATTGATTATTTTTTTTCTTCTTTAAGTTTTAAATCTTTAAAAAATAATTCAACTCTTCTGTTGTTATATCTCCCATTTTTCGTTTCATTAGTATCAGAAGGCTCGCTTTCACCTTTTCCGATTATTTTAAAAGTAAATTTATTATCTAATCCATATTCTCTAAACAGTATTGCCACATTATTTGCTCTCATTAAAGATAATTTTTGATTATAATTTTTTGAACCAGTTGAATCTGTATGTCCTACAATATCAATTGAACCGCTAATTGCATATTTATTAAATGTTTCTGAAATTACTTTTAAATCAACTGCTTCACTTTCACTAGGAACTTTTTTATTTGTTTCAAAACCTCTAATAACACATTTTTTTTCAGTATAATAATCGCATGCAAAAAGAAGATTAGGTTTTTCGTCAAACACTATTCCAGGTACAGCTTCTCCTAAATTCACTAAGTTTACACTAAATAACAGCCCTAAAAATAAAATTTTTTTCATAGCGTTCTCTTAAAAATATGAATTTACCCACAAGCAATAAAAAATTATATCACTTTGTGGGTAATTTTTCAAATTTATATCTTGTTATTTTAAATTCTTCTTTCCAGTTCTTCAAATAATTTTTCTCTTAATTTTTCATCATCGATGTTATCCATTATTGGACGGAATGAAGATTCAACTATCAATTTTTTTGCTCTGCTTTCAGAAAGTCCACGGCTCATTAGATAAAATAATTTTGATTCATCAACTTTTCCGACAGAAGCGGCGTGTTCTCCGATGACGTCATCTTCGCTACAGAATAATGTTGGAATTGAATCAGCTTTTATTTTGTCATTTAGTAAAATTGCAAATTCACCTTCACGTCCTTCAGATTTACTAGAACCTTGCTTAAAGTAAAGGTTTCCACGAAATACTTTTTTAGCCGTATCTTTTACAGCCCCTCTTCCTTGAAGCTCTCCAATTGTTCTACGTCCACGGAAAACCACAGAGTATTCCAAGTCCAATTTTCTGTCTTCATCAGCAAGATATGCAGGCCATATATAAACTTCCGAAGAATCTTCCTCAAGGTAGGATTTGTGGCTTATCGCATTAATTTTTCCGCCTAATTCAACACTGTAATATTCAGTTTTTCCTTGTCCCAAAGTTTCTATCTTAGATGATTCAAAATTGGAACTATTTGTATTTAAAGTTTGTATTTTTATAATTTTTACTTCTGAATTTCTCCCAGTGAACACTTTTATAATCCCATTATGATAAACTGGTGCATCATCTTCTGAATCATAAGTAATAATTACTGTAACTTTTGCAAAGTCTTCCACTTCAATAACATTGTAGTCAACTAGGAAATTATTTTCTTTGTTTGCACGATAATTTAAGTAAATTGGCTTTTCAACAGTTTTTCTCTCTTTTATTTTCAAATATTTACCTTCATTATAAAAAACAAAGTTCTGTTTCTTGAAAAAATCTCCCAATCCATATTCATTATCATTTTTCAAACTTTCAAGTTCTTGTAGGGAATCATTTATATTTTTTATAACAACTCCATCCTGATTTTCATTTTTAACTTCCAGATTGTTAAATTCCTTAAAAGTTTCAGGTTCCTCATATTTATAGCCAACCCTCTTCCAATTAACTTTTTCAAGTGTTTTATATTCTTCAAAAATTTTTAATCTGTAATCACTGTTATCAAGATTTTGTATGCTTGATTTTTCTAACATTTTTACTCCTCTCATTTTTTAAGCAATGTCTTTAAATTATCCAATAGTTCCTTCAAGTTCCAGCTCTATCAATTTATTAAGCTCTACAGCATATTCAAGCGGAAGCTCCTTAGAAATTGGCTCAACGAATCCTCTTACAATCATCGCCTTTGCTTCATCCTCGCTAATACCTCTTGACATAAGGTAAAATATTGCCTCATCGCTTATTCTTCCAATTTTTGCCTCATGCCCAATATCTACGCTGTCGTTGTTAATATCAATTATCGGTATAGTGTCTGAACTTGACAGATTATCCAGCATTAGTGATTCACATTCCACAGTTGATCTTGATCCTGTTGCTTCTGGCAATACTTTTAAAAGTCCTCTGTAAAAAGCTGTCCCACCATTTTTTGAAATAGATTTTGAGTGGACTGTTGAACTTGTATGTTTTCCTTGGTGAATAATTTTACATCCTGTGTCAAGATATTGTCCAGCCGCAGCAAATGTAACTCCTGTAAATTCACATCTTGAACGATCTCCCTTTAGAATGCTCATTGGATAAAGCATGGAAACTCTTGAACCAAACGATCCTGATACCCATTCTATTACTCCGTCTTCTTCAACTAATGCTCTTTTTGTATTCAAGTTATACATATTTCTTGACCAGTTTTCGATTGTAGAGTATCGTAATCTTGCTCCTTTTTTGACAATCAATTCCACTGCTCCTGCATGAAGTACATTTTTTTTATATTTTGGTGCTGAACATCCTTCGATAAAGTGCAAATCAGCTCCTTCATCTACAATTATAAGCGTATGTTCAAATTGTCCCGCTTCGGGTGCATTTAGCCTGAAATATGATTGTAACGGCATATTTACTTTTACGCCTTTTGGCACATAAATGAAAGAGCCGCCTGACCATACAGCTCCGTGCAACGCTGCAAATTTATGATCATCAATTGTAATTAATTTCATGAAATATTCTTTTAGCATATCTTCATATTTTATAACAGCTGTTTCAATATCTGTATAAATTACCCCTTGCTCTTCCAAATCCTTATGAATACTATGATAAACCACTTCTGAATCATATTGCGCCCCTACTCCCGCAAGCGACTGCTTCTCAGCTTCTGGAATACCAAGCCTGTCAAAAGTTTCTCTTATGTAGCTTGGCACATCATCCCAGCTGTCATTCATTGGTGCTGAATCAGGCTCCAAATAATGAACAATATCATTTATATCAAGGTCAGATAAATCAGGTCCCCAGCTAGTCATAGGCTTTGAATTAAACACTTCCAATGCCTTTAATCTAAACTCAAGCATCCATTCAGGCTCATTTTTTCTTTCTGAAATTTTTTTAATAATTTCAGGTGTAAGCCCTTTATCAGCTTTATATCTGTAATGCCCTTCATCTTTTATATCATATACACCACGCTCAATGTCTGCAACATACGTTTTTTTTCTATTTTCCATTCTTCCCACACTTTCTTTTCCGTATTAAAATTTTATAATCCCAACTCTTCTTTCATTTTTCCATAACCATCTTTTTCAATACTTTCTACTAATTCCTGTCCACCTGTCTTAACAATTTTTCCATCCATCAGAATATGAACAAAATCAGGTTTCAAATAGTCAAGAACCTTGTCATAGTGAGTAATTATAAGTAAAGCTGTATCTTTAGTTTTTAACTTTTGAACACCTTCAAATACAACTTTTGTTGCATCAATATCAAGTCCAGAATCAGTTTCATCCAGAATAGCCAATTTTGGCTCTAAAACTGCCATCTGTAAAATTTCATTCTTTTTCTTTTCTCCACCAGAAAATCCAACATTTAAGTGTCTATCTGCATATTCGGGATTAATATGAAGTTTTTCCATTTTTTCTACTAGTTCATTGTGAAACTGCATTAAATATTGTTTTTTCCCAGTAACAGATTCTTTTGCTGTTCTCAAAAAGTCCTCCACAGTAAGTCCTGGTATTTCTTCTGGATATTGAAATGATAAGAAAATCCCCTTTTTAGCCCGTTCGTCTACAGCATCTTCATTAATATTTTCTCCATCCAGAATAATTTCCCCGTCAACAAGCTCGTGTTTTGGGTGCCCTACAAGAATACTTGCAAGCGTAGATTTTCCTGCCCCATTAGGCCCCATAATTACGTGAACTTCTCCTTTATTTATAGTCAAGTTCAGTCCTTTTAAGATTTCCTTCCCCTCTACTTCTGATTTTACATTTTTCAATTCTAACAAACTCATATTAATTTTACCTCCAAAATTTTTTATAAATATACTCCGATTTTGCTAAATTCAATTTAATTAAACTGAAAATTCACGTGAAACATATCAATTTTTTTATTCAGCCTTTAAACTAATTTTATCATAAATTTATTTGTTTATCAAATCAAATTAGACTTGTATATTTTATCAAAAAATTGTAATAAAATCAATTATGAAAATAATTTATTTATGCCTTTCTATATGATAATTTTTATTTTAATATTTAAATTAAGTAATCGGTACAATTATTGAGTAATCTTTTATCCATTCTATCCATTTTTCAGGTGTCAATGTTACCAAATCTATTTTTTTCATAAAATCGTATGGTTCTTCATAACTTTGTAGTGAGGTATTATCAATTAAATTTTTAGGAGCCGTTTTATCATTAATTCCTAAGTCAAATCCATGTAATAATGCTATTTTAGAATACATTAATACATAAATATTCAAATAAAAACTATAATTAATATCTGTATCAAAAAGAATTTTTTTAGCTATTTTAGGTTCTAATAATTTATGTATTGCTCGTTTCATTTTTTCTGTATTTTTATTTACTAATGCTTCAAAAAACATAAAATCATATTTTGTATATGCATAATAACTTTTAGTTAATGGTTCTTCCAAATATTTTTTGCTTCTTTTTTCTACTTCTTCAAAATCTCCTAATAGTGCTAAAATAGTTGTTTTTGATAAAAAAGAATTTCGATGTAAATCTTTTGATTTTATATAGGTGTTCTCTTTTGAATTAAAATCATTTGAAGTTATATAGTTTAAATTATTTTTTAAAAAACTTATCCATTCTTTATTATTTGACATAATTAATCCAAATAAACTATAGCTAGCCTTATAAAGTCTTGATTCTTTAGAAGTTCCTAAAATTTTTAATTTTTCTGAAATATGACAGTTTAACCTAAAAGAATTTAAATTATTTTCTATCAATAATTTTTTTGAAGCAAGTACTTTATACTCTGATGATAATGTTCTCATACAGGATAACTGATTTCCCTTTTTATTTTTAATGTAATCTATACATCTTTTTTCCATTTCAAAATCAAATTTATAATCAGATAAAATTTCATAATTTTCTTTGAACTTTTGTTCATCAATTAAAATATTCACTTATATTCCTCATTTCCACTCTAATTTTTATTATTTTCTTAATCTGAAAAATCACATCTTTCCAACTGCTTCATTGCATGTTTTCTTATCATTTCTTCATCACTTTGCAACAATAGTTTCAGTTTTTCTTTCGCCTTAGGAGTATTTATATCTCCTAAAGCAAAACAACATTTTCTCACTAATGCAAAATTATCATCCCAACGGTATTTTTCAAAATTTGAAATTGCCAGTTCGTATATACAGTTTATTGTATAAGGTAACTCCATTTGTTGGAGATAAAATACTATATCTTCATGTTTTCCGTGCCATTCTTCTTTTGTTAATTTGCATAAAATATCAACAAATTTTTCACTATATAATTTGAACATGTAAATTGCTGAAATTAAAATATCTATGCTGTCTCCATTTTTTTCATTATATGCTTGTTCCAACTCTGTTTTTATATACTCTATTCTTTCATCATCATTTTTTAAAAATTCCTTTTGTAACTGTCGAAAATTTATTTGTTTTTTATATTTTTTCCACATCAAATTTTCCAATTCTTCAAGACTAATTTTTTCCATTATTTATATTCTCCTATTTGATTTTCAGATAAAAAAATGTTGCATTTAATATTGCAATTTATGATAAGTTAAAATTTTACAAAAAAAGTATCCTCTTAAACACCTACTCCAAAGAGAATACTTTTTAAAAAACATATTTTTATTATTTATTATTTTAAAGCAAATGCTTTATGATTTAAAGGTCCAGTATAGTCGTTTAATTTAAAAGACTGTTTCAAGGCTTCTGTGATTAATTTTTTTGTAGTAGCAACTGCTTCGCTTACTGTGGCACCTTTTGCTAGTTCTGCTGTGATTGAGGCGGAGAAAGTACATCCTGCACCATGATTCCATTCTGTATCAATTTTTTCAGATTCAAAAAATTCAAAATCTTTTCCATCGTATAAGAAATCAATTGATTTTTCTCCAGCGAAAAATTTTCTTCCTTTTATAACAACATTTTTTGCACCTAAGTCACATATTTTTTTAGCCGCTTCCTTAGCTTCCTCAAGCGTGTCAATTTTTTCCATTCCAGCTAACTGCGCTGCTTCAAATAGATTTGGAGTAACAACAGTTGCGTAAGGCAATAAATGATTTTTCATGGCAATTACATTTTCAGGGAAAAGATTTTCAGTAGAGCCGCTGCTCACTTTACACACCATAACGGGATCTATAACAACTGGATTTTTACAATTTTTTAAAATAGAACCTACATATTCAATAATTTCAACTGTCGGAAGCATACCAGTTTTTAATGCATCCACTCCAATTCCATTTATAACAGTATCAATTTGCTCCTTAATAACGTCCAATTCAATTGGAAAAACTTTGTGAGCCCAGCTATTTTTAGGATCCATTGTAACAATAACTGTGAGAGCGTTCATCCCGTAAACTCCTCTTTCCTGAAAGGTTTTCAGATCCGCCTGTATACCGGCTCCTCCGCTTGTATCAGATCCTGCAATTGTTAATACTTTTTTAATAGACATAATGTTACCTCCTGTTTTGTATTTTTAATTATTTCAGTTTCAAATTATCAATAACCCTTGTTTTTATAAAAAATAATATGATAAAAACATCTATACAATCAAAACATTTCAAAAATTAATTTGTTAAATAAATATTTAAAATTTATCTTGCAAATTCAATATTTTTCATAATTTCTTTTGCTATTTCAGGTTTATTCATTGTATAAATATGAATTCCTTTGATTCCATAAGCTAATAATTCTATAATTTGTTCACTTGCGTACATTATTCCAGCCTTTTTCATAGATTCTGGATTATCTCCGTATTTTTCCAATAATTTATCTAATTTGTGAGGTACAGAGCATTTTGCCAGTTCTATAATTCTTTTTATCTGCTTTGCATTTGTAACTGGCATAATTCCTGCAACTAAAGGTACTTTTATATTTAGTTTTTCAGCTTGCTCCTTAAATTTTACAAAAACATCATTGTCAAAGAACATTTGGGAAGTCAAGAAATCTGTCCCGGCTTCGACTTTATTTTTCAGATGGAACAAGTCAACCAGATCATTGTTTTCATAGTGAGTTTCAGGATAAAATGCGCCTCCAATTGAAAAATCGTTAAATTCACTGTTTCTTCTCAAGTCGCTAATTAATTCAGAAGCATATTTATAGTCGCCTTTGTCATAAATTTCCTCTGTTTCCCCCTGTGGTACATCCCCACGGAGCGCCAGAATATTTTTTATATTACAACTTTTTGCTTCCTGCAAATAATCGTGAATCTCGCTTTTTTTACTTCCAACACAAGTCAAGTGGGCCAGAACTTCCGTTTTCAAATTATTTTTGATGTGTGAAGCCATTTCAATAGTTCCACCTTTAGTTTTTCCGCCTGCACCATACGTAACACTGATAAAATCAGGCTTGCACTCCACCAGTTCAGCTGTAACGTTTTTTAATTTCTCCTGCGAAAAGTTTTTGTTTGGTGGAAAAATCTCAAAGGAAATAAGATGCTCCTTTTGTTCAAACATATCTTTTATTTTCATTAAAACCTCCTAATCTAAAGTATTTCTAGTTTATTGTTTTTAAAAGTTCCTAAATTTCTATCTCTTTTTAGCTAATTCTTTTATATTGTACTACAAAAAAATTGTTTTGTAAATTTTTTAACTATATTTTTAGGGCAATCGCAAGAAAGAAATCTGTAACACTAAGACAAAATTATTGGGGAATTAGAAATACAAGGACAAAAATAGACAAGTTTTTTGCATTATTCGTTTTTAAAATTATAATTTTTACTGCAAAAACTATTACTAAGGCTAGTATCAAATTATATTTGTTTAAATATTATAAAATATCAAAAAATCCACTAAAAATCCATACTCATTAATTTTTTTTTATAAAATTCTTATAAAATACTTGAATTTCTGGAAAAATGTGGTACACTTATACTATGAGATTATTTACTTTTTATTTTAATAATAAACTCTTAGAAATTGAAAAAGAAGTTAAAATTATATAAAGTAAATACAAAAAATTATATTTTATTTAAAAGGAGGTTCAAAATGGTAGGAATTATCGTTGCAAGTCATGGTGAATTTGCGGCTGGTATAAAGCAGTCGGCTTCAATGATTCTAGGTGAGGCGGAATTGCTGGAATCAGTTGTATTTATGCCAAGTGAAGGGCCAGATGACTTATATAAAAAAATTCAAGATGCCATTGCTAAACTAGGAACTGAAGAAGTTCTATTTTTAGTTGACTTATGGGGAGGAAGCCCTTTCAACCAATCAAATCGTTTTTTTGAAGAAGCACCTGAAAAAAGAGCAATTGTAGCAGGACTTAACTTGCCAATGCTGTTAGCAGCTTTATCGGAAAGAGAAGACTTAAATACAGCTTATGAAGTAGCAAAAGCTATTGTTCCAGAAGGAAAAGATCAAGTTAAGGTTCGTCCTGAAGAATTACAGCCTAAAGAAGCAGCAGCAAAAGCAGCGGCTCAAGATGACACGCCAAAAGGAGCAATTCCAGAAGGAACAGTTATCGGAGATGGAAAAATAAAATTTGTTCTAGCCCGTATTGACACACGTCTGTTACACGGACAAGTTGCAACAAGCTGGACAAAAGCTACAAATCCAAACAGAATAATTGTTGTTTCAGACACAGTTTCAAAAGATGAATTACGTAAAAAATTAATTGAACAGGCGGCACCTCCAGGTGTACGTGCACACGTCATACCGCTTGACAAATTAGTAGCAATTTCAAAAGATCCAAGATTTGGAAATACAAAAGCATTATTGCTATTTGAAAATCCTCAGGATGCGCTTTATGTAATTGAAAAAGGTGTAGATATTAAAGAGCTAAATGTAGGATCGATGGCACACAGTGTTGGAAAAGTTATGGTTAACAATGTACTTTCAATGGATCAGAATGATGTTGACACTTATAAGAAACTTAGAGATTTAGGTGTTCAATTTGATGTAAGAAAAGTTGCTGCTGATAAGAGGGCAGACTTATTTAAATTGATTTCAGAAAAACAAAACGAAGGATTAAAACTTTAATTTTAGGAGGTTATTATGGATTTTAATATTTTATCAATTATTTTAATATTAATCGTCGCATTTCTAGCAGGAATGGAAGGTATCCTTGACCAGTTCCAATTCCATCAGCCAATTATTGCATGTTCGTTAATTGGAGTTGCGACAGGGCACATAAAAGAATGTGTTATGCTAGGTGGAGTTTTACAATTAATGGCTTTGGGTTGGGCAAACGTAGGGGCAGCTGTTGCGCCTGATGCGGCTCTTGCTTCTGTAGCTTCCGCTATAATTTTTGCAAAAAATAATTTTAAGGATCAGGGTACTGTAATTGGAACGGCTGTTGCCCTTGCAACTGCAGGACTAGTTTTAACTATGGTTGTCCGTACTTTATCAGTAGTTATTGTTCACCAGGCTGATAGGGAAGCGGAAAAAGGTAACTTTAAAGGCGTTGAATTATGGCATATGATAGCGCTTGTCTGTCAAGGGCTGCGTATTGCTATTCCTGCTTTGTTATTATTATTTGTTCCTTCAGATGTTATTCAGGGAGCATTAAGTTCATTACCAAAATGGTTTACTGAAGGAATGGCTATTGGTGGTGGATTTGTTGTAGCAGTAGGGTACGCAATGGTTATTAACTTAATGGCAAATAAAGAAGTATGGCCATTCTTCTTCCTAGGTTTTGCATTAGCACCATTAAATGAATTGACATTGATTGCAACTGGAATTATTGGTGTATGTGCAGCTATTATTTACTTAAATGTTACAAATAATAAAGGTAATGGTGGCGGAGATGGAGGTTCAGCTTCTTCTGGAGATCCGCTAGGTGACATTTTAAATGACTATTAATTAAAGGAGGAATAGGAAATGGCAGAAAATAATAAAATAAAATTAGAAAAATCAGATCGTTTTAATATAATGTTACGTTCACAATTTCTTCAAGGTTCTTGGAACTATGAACGTATGCAAAATGGAGGATGGGCTTATGCTATAATTCCTGCATTAAAAAAACTGTATCCAAATAAAGATGATGCTTCAGCAGCGTTAAAAAGACATTTGGAGTTCTTTAACACTCACCCATACATTGCTGCGCCAATTTTAGGAGTAACTCTTGCTTTAGAAGAAGAAAGAGCTAACGGGGCTCCAGTTGATGATGCGGCAATCCAAGGGGTAAAAGTTGGAATGATGGGACCGCTTGCTGGAATTGGAGATCCTGTATTCTGGTTTACAGTACGTCCAATTTTAGGAGCAATTGCAGCTTCATTAGCGGCAGGTGGATCAATGATAGCGCCTTTATTTTTCTTTATCGTATGGAATGCAATCCGTATAGCCTTTTTATGGTATACTCAAGAATTTGGTTACCAAAAAGGTGCTGAAATTACAAAAGACTTGTCAGGTGGTTTATTGCAAACAATTACTAAAGGAGCATCTATTTTAGGAATGTTTGTTATGGGAATACTGGTTCAACGTTGGACAACAATTAATTTCCCAATGGTTGTATCAAGAGTTCCTTTATCAAAAGGAGCTTATATAGAATTTCCAAAAGGGCCTATAGACGGTACTCAGTTACAAAAAATTCTTGGAGATGTAGCAAGCGGGCTATCGCTTTCTCCTGAAAAAGTAACAACTTTACAAGATAACTTAAATCAGTTAGTACCAGGATTAGCAGCTTTATTATTGACATTCTTATGTATGTGGCTGCTTAAGAGAAAAGTAAGTCCGATTGTAATTATCTTTGGATTATTTGCAGTGGGAATTCTAGGACATTTGGTTGGAATATTCTAAAAATAAGCAATAACTGCTAAAAATTCAATTTTAAATAATTGAAAAAGTTATGTAAAAGAAAGAAGTTGGAACTAAAAAGCCAGCTTTTTTCTAATTTTACACTTAAAATTTTTTAAAAACAGATTGTTTATTTATAGTTATTGTTTGATTACAAAAGTTTTAATAATAAATGAAGTTATAGAAATGAGGAATAAAAGTGGCTATTTCAATGAATACAAAAGTGTTATTTACAACAAAGGCAAATTCTCTATCAGGAATGATTGGAAATAAAAATGGAAATATACTTGTGGGAGACAAAGCCTTCGAATTTTATAATAATCGTAATCCTGAAGACTATATTCAAATTCCTTGGGGAGAAATTGTAAGAGTAAGGGCACAGATTTTTTTTAAAGACAAATATATTCGTGGTTTTTTCATAGATACTAAAAGTGCTGGCTCATATAATTTCGTTGTAAAAAATGCTGGAAAAACATTAAAGACAATGCGTGATTTTTTAGGAAATGAAAAGATTGTGAGAAATAAACCTGTCTTATCACTGAAAAGAGTGTTTGACTGGTTTAAGAAAAATAGAAAAAAATAGATTAGAAAAATAAAAATGGACTAACTTAATATTTTTGATAGTCCAATTTTTTTGTTTATTTAGTAATAATTTTTTTATAAATTGCATAAAGTTTTACTGTTAGCCCTTTAAAAAACATTAATATTCATATTTTTTCTCATACCCTCTAGGTGTAACCATTTTCCCTTTTTTCACAAATGTATTTGAATTTCCAATTAACACGATTGTAAGCATATTTATTTCAGAATCAAGCATTTTTTCAAGTGTTGTAATTTCATGCTCTTCATTTTCACGTCCAGCGTTTTTCACAATTGCAACAGGAGTGTCTTTTGATTTATATTTTAGCATAATTTGCTGTGCTTCCGTAATTTGTGTTGTTCTTCCTTTGCTTTTTGGATTGTATAAGCTTATGATAAAATCTCCCTGTGCTGCCAGTTCCAAACGTTTTTTTATTAATTTCCAGTCTGTCAGGAGGTTGCTCAGGCTGATTGTTACATAATCGTGCATAATTGGAGCTCCAACGATTGCGGCTGCAGCGTTTGCCGCTGTAACTCCTGCGATTACTTCAATTTCCACATCGTCTTTTTCATCAATAACTTCATACATTATTCCAGCCATACCGTATACTCCAGCATCTCCACTGCTAATCAAAGCAACATTTTTACCAGATTTTGCAAGTTCCAAAACTTCAATACATCTGTCAACTTCCTTCATCATAATTGAACTTTTTATTTCCGTATTTGGAAAATATTCCTTAATCAAGTCAGTATAAGTTTTATACCCAACAATAACATCACTTTTTTCCATCGCTTCATAAGCCTTAAAAGTCATATCTGCCTTTTTTCCCGGCCCGATTCCTACTACATAAATTTTCCCATTTTTATTCATTTTTTCCTCCTAAATTACTATATTTTAATAAATTTTTATTTTATTATTTTTAATCTCTTCCACCATATTTCGCTTCAATATTTTTATAATTTTCTCCCAATATTTCATTTGCAAATTTAAAAAAATCTAAATTTTCATTTTGAGCTGCAAAAACTGTTAATATTCTATCCTCATTTTCATCATCATACACATAAAATTTATTGTCTTTACTGTCAGTTCCTTTTCTTAAAAATACTCCTTCTGAAATTTCTTCATCTTCTTCTCTTTTTCCAAAAATAAGAATTCTAACAATTTTTTCTTTTTCTTTCAAATCTTTTAATTTTATTTTTTTCTCAAAATCTTTATTTTTTCCTAAAAAAACAAGTTTACAATTTAATCCATCACATCCAAATGTCCAATCAAAAATCTTTTTCTCCTTATCTATTCTTGTTTCGATATAGTCAAATTTTTTTTGATTAACAATTTGTTTTATTTGATCATCATCTGAAAGTGATTCAAAATTTTTTCTCTTTTCTTCTAAATAACTATCGTTTTCAATAGTTTCACCCTTTTCCGTATTTTCCATAAGCCTTTTATACATTTCAGTTTCTTGTAATCTTTTCATCAATTTTTCAAAGTTTTTCCCTTCCTTTGTTATCTCTCCAGAAAATTCTTTAAAAGCCAGTGTCACTTTGATTAACAAAGTAGTAATTATTTCTTTATTTTGATTATACTCAGCCACTTCCTTAGAAATCTGTTTATTCGCAATTTTATTTATAAAATCATTGACCATTCCTTCAGTATCACCTGTAACCGCTTTTAGAATACCACCAACCATAAAAAAAGTTAATTGATCAGAATAGGCTTCTTCATCAGAAATTCTGTATTTTTCTAGCAAATTTTTATTATCAAGTATTTTATCAATTTCATCCATTTTTTGCGTTATTTCATCTATTTTCTGTTTCATTAACTTAGAATTTCCATCTTCTTTTATATTTTCCGTTTCTTTTGATATATATTCAAAAAAATCTATTCCCTTCAAATAATACTGATTATTGCTAATCTTTTTAACTTTTTCAAAATACTCATTTTTTGTATCTTTGTTTTTGGAACAATTCCAGAAGTCCCTTCCCAAAACGAAATTTTTTCTATCTTCAGGAATATCCATTTTCAAATATTCTGAAATATATTTTTCCTTCTGAGAATCATTTGGTATTCCAGTCACAAAATACGATTCTATCAATCTTTCCAAGGCAACATAATTTCTTTTATCTTTCTGATAAAGTTTTTCCCATTCATCTTTACTTTCAGTTGTCCTTTTCCCATCTCCATCTTCTTCTACAAATCCTTCTCCAAATTTCTTATCCAATTTTACAGTTTCATCAATTATTTCTTGTTTAACACCTGCTTTTGACAAATCTTGCTGGATTTTTTCCTTCATTGTTAAGGCGACTAAATTTAGATTTATTAAAAAAAGGACTATGATTAGAAATATTTTTTTCATGTTATTTTACTTGTATAATATAGTTACATTATACAAGCTCCTTTCTTTAAATTTTTTATATTGATTATATATTTTTTAAATCTATTTTTTATTTTAAATATTTTTATAATTTTTTTTATTTCCACAGATACCTATCAATTTTTTTACTAATTTTATGTAAAAATAGTAAATTTAAGATCATCAGAAATCCAATTATTATAACACATAAAATTAAAATAACTAAATTAATTTCTTTATTTAAAATAACATTCCAGATTATTAAAATTCCTAAAGGGAAAATTATAAAAGAAGTTCGACTTCCTGGGGAAAATTTTCTATATCTAAGCGCATCATACATATGAGGTACTAAATGTGCAATATATACAATAAATAATGACAGTACTATTTCATACATACTAATCTCACTTGCTATAAAAAGTAATGTTGATAAAATTATAAATTCTTCAGCAATCATTAATGAAAGTGTTTCTGTAGATGGATAATTTCCCTTTTTCTTCATAAATAATTCATTTTTCATATCTTTTACAACTTTATTTTCCTCTACAAATTTTTTTATAAAAATTACTTCTTCAAATTCGTGTATCATAAATAATACTATTGCTATAAATGACAATTTATATATTTCCATTCTCACATTTCCTCCTCAAAAATTGAAATCGTAACTTCTCCCAGCTTCACTTTTTTTACCAAAAAATTTCCTTTTCTACTCGAAGCTAGATAGGCACAAGGCTCGGAAACTCCGTATACTCCGATTTGATTTTTTACAAATTCTGAACGCTCTTCAACTAAATTTTCTACTTCCAAAATTTTTTCTTTTCCAAAAAATTCTATTGGAATATTTAATTTAGTCATTGCTTCTAAAAGTCCAATTTCATCAGATTTTACCCAAGCGGATGCGGCTTTTTTTATCGAGTCCATTTCTAAATTTTGAGTTTCCATTACATAATTTATTTTTTCGATGATTTTTTCTTTCGGTGTATTTCTTTTGCAGCCGATTCCGAGAATAATATTTTTGGGAATAATTTTAGAAATTTCAATATTTTTTCTGTTTGAGACAATTATTGCTCCAGCACAATTTTTGGCATTTTCTACGATATTTTTTGGCAAATGAATGCTCACATTTTCTCCATTTACGATAAGCGAAGTAACTCTTTTGGCATCGTCCAGACTTTCCAATTTTGCTTTAATTTTTTGCGACAATGTGTCAACTGCAATTTTTCCACCAACATCAGAAGCTGTTGTAATTACTGGGATCGCTCCAATTCCATCCGCAATTTTTTTACATTCTTCATTTGCCCCTCCAAGATGTCCTGAAAGCAATGAAATCACAAAATTAGCGTGATCATCAATCGTTATAACTGCAGGATCAGTATCTTTGCTTTTAAATTTTCCTTCAATAATTCTGACAACTGCTCCAGTTGCCGCGACAAATATATGTAAATCATATTTATTAAATGTCTTTTCCAGTAAAATTGGCACTCTTTCATTTATTACAATTAAATCTTCATTATTTTCATTTTCAAGATTTAGCAAGTTAGCTACTCTTCCTGATACGTAAATATGCAAATTATTGTATACATTCTCTTTTATTTTTAAACAAGTTTTATAACCAGTTTTACTTACACAGTAAATCGCTGTTCTCATTTTTTCTCCTTTTCATATTTGATTTTTAAGCAATTTTTTATACTTATTTTTACAATTTTTCAAATATTCTATAAAGTTTACTTTTTTCTAATTTTTTTGAAAATTCTGCACTTTCTTTTTCATCATCTGACACTAATATTACCATTATTCTCAAATACATATTTTCCAATATTATATTGTATTTTATTGAATCTTCTGTCATTTTTTCATTATTTGCAACATTTTTTAAATAATAATCAGTTGCTTCTTTTATAGTTTTTATTTTAAATTCTCCATCCTGTTTCAAATCTTTTTGCATTATCTCATTAATTTTCGAAAGATTTAATAACAAATCAAAAGAGTAAACTAACTCATCTACAACACCAAATTCTCTTTTGTTTTCTTCTGATTGAAAGAAATCCTTAACTATTTTCATTTTTTCAACTTGTTTTTTAGATATTTCCTGCATTTCTTTCATTTTTTTTTCATTAGTTGCTGTATCTACAATAAGTTCGTTAAAATTTTTGCTGTCTCTTAATACATCAATATCCATCATCACTATTTCAATTAAATTATAGACAGCAGGTTCTTCCTTGTATTTTTCTTTAATTTTGTCAAAATATTCTTGAGCCTTTTTCTTTTCTCCTATTTGGTAATAATATAGCCCTGTTGCACTCCATTTTTCAAAATCGGTAATTCCTTTATCTTTTAAGTTTTCTTCATTTATTTTTTGTGCTTTTAAAGTATTCTTATTTCCACCTTTTTTCAAATACATTGCCGATAGATACTGCTTAATTACGATATTATTTTTATCTTTTTTCAGTAACATTTCTGCTCTGTCAATTAAACTGGCAATTTCATTTTGCTGTGGGATAATAGACATTTCACCTCTTGAATCTAGCAAAAAGTCCGATGTTTCATTAATTATGCTTTGCTTCACTCCTCTTTTTGAAAGTGTTTCCTGAACATTTTCCCGCAAAGTATACGCATTCAAGCCAAAATTGATTATTAAAAAAACTGTAATTGTGTAAATTATTTTTTTCATAACAAATATTCCTTCCTATTTTTTTATTTTTCTAAAAAATTTTCTACACTTCCATTCTGAAGACGTTAATCACCGCAGTTTCATAAGGATGTGCTTCCTTCACTAAATAATACGCCAGCTCCTCAAATTCTTTTTTTACTCTAAATTTCATAATTTTTTCATTGGCAACGCTCGCTTTTCCAACTTCTCCGTCAAAAGGATTCCCACCTTCCAAAGTTTTCCAATGTCCAATTCCATCAATTGTAGAATAAACATCTGCATAAAAGCCTTCTGTCAAAAGATTGTATTTTTGTAAGTTTTCCACAATTTTTTCCACATAATTTTCTGGAACAAAAACTTCAAAACAGCTGTATTTTTCTTTAAATTCTAGTTTTGAGCTCAATAAATTGTCATTTTCATAATTTAAAGTCAAATAAAAAAATGGTGTATTTTTAAACAATAATTCTAAAAATATTTTGTCGCCTTCCCACAATTCCAAATCCAAAATTTCATTTTTCGGAATCCATTTCAAATCCCCCTCATCACATTCCTTTTCCATCCCGGCAAAATCGGAACTTGTATAAACATACATGAATAAAGGCTCGTCTTCATTGTAATTAAAAATTACAAGCCCTCTGTATTTATAACTGTTCAGCTTGTATCCTGTTTCCTCCTGGACTTCCCGTATTAAACATTGCTCAGGTGTTTCCCCTGTTTCCAGTTTTCCACCAACGCCAATCCATTTCCCTTTATTTATATCGATTTTTTTCTTATTTCTGTATAGCATTAGATATTTATTATCTTTTTCAAGGTAACATAATGTCGCAATCATCTTTTTCTCCTCTTTTTACAACTTATTTTCCAAATACTTTTTTAAAATCGGAATATGACTAATTTCAGGAGTCTTGCTTGCAAAAAGTATTGTAACATTTCTTGAAGTCAGCTCGGTTTTTATTTTTTGTAAAAAGTTGTCAAAATCAGGATTTTTTTCCAGCTCGCTTAGATATCCCGCTGCAAACGTTTCAAAATTAATTCTTCCTTTGTGATAATCTTCCCTGAGTTCTTTTGTAGGTGTAATTTCCTTTGCCCAGTAATCAATTTTGGCATCTTCCTTTTTCATCCCCCTTGCCCATAGCCTGTCTGCAAACACTCTAAAACCATCATTTTTTTCAGGTTTCTCATAAATTCTTTTCCAGTTAAGTTTATTCATTTTTAATCTTTCCTTTTTTTTGATTTATATTTTTTATAATTATATCATATTTTTTAAAAAAATACTTTTAAATTTTGTAATGAGTCCAATTTGCCTTATAAAAAATAATATTATAACCAATCCACTTAAAAATTAAAGTAAAAATATGTAAAAAGCAATGGCTTACCATAGAACCTTCTGCTTTCGTTTTAAACTATAAGCTATGTATTGTTCAAAATAATATGGAAATAGCGGTTAATTTTTTATAATGTTCATAATAAAATCTTCTAAATTATTACTTAAATTTTATATCAATATAATTAACTATTTTTACTAAATGTATAATAAAAATACTTTAAAACTGAGTTCAAAAGTTATGACTATTTTATGAGAAATCCTAAAAGTATTTTTTTATAATATGTTATTAAAGGAATCCAGGTGATTTATCAAACTAACAGCACAAATAATAAAGAATTATTTTTATGATTGGGAGTACTTAAAAAGCACAATAAATCGAATTAAACAAGTTTTATCAAGAAATTTACAAATGAAAAACTAATAAGAAAATGTTATAATACTTTTTAGGAAAAATTATTAGATATGAAAAGAGGAAAGAAAAATAAAATGGTAAAAAAAGTAAAGTTTGGAAAAAAAAGTAAAAAACTAATATTTTCTATGGCATTTTTGGCTGTATCAGCATTTTCATTTGCTGAAGGGGAAGATTATCATGACTATAAGGCACTTCTAATAGGAGATGTTAATGGGAATATTATAAAGGAAGACAACAGTTTAGCAGTTCGTCCATTAGCCTCAGTTACTAAAATTATGACATCAATATTGACGCTGGATAAAATAAAAAGCGGACAAATTTCATATGATGATAAAGTGACAGTTTCATCTAAAGCTGCCTCAGTTCCGTATGGAATAAAATTAACGGCTGGAAAGCAGTATACAGTAAGAGATTTATTAAAAGCAACAATTATTAAATCGTCAAATAATGCGGCATATGCTCTTGCTGAGTACGTTGGAGGAGATGTTTCAAATTTTGTAAATTCAATGAATGAAAAAGCTAGAAGTTATGGATTAACTTCACTTAGATACTGTTCTCCAAACGGATTGCCGCCTAGCTATACAGGATCATGCATGGATCAGGGAAATGCACGTGATTTGTATAAATTGGCTCAAATAACGTTAAAAGACTATAGCGAGTATTTAAATTTTTCAAAAAATAAAGTAGACTATGTTGACAATGGAAATACAAAAGTAACTTCTACAAATACGCTTTTAGGAAATGTACTAGGAGTGGATGGAATAAAAACAGGTTACCACAATGCGGCAGGTTCTAACATTGTTTTAACGGCAAATAGAGGAAATGACAGAATGATAGCCATTATTTTAGGTTCAAACAGGGCAAAAGACAGAAATGCAATAGGGGCAAAAGAAATAAACGATTATTATGCAAATGGCTATGCAAGAAAAACAAATGTGAATAATGGCTACACTAATAAAAACACAGCTGCCAATAGCAGTTACAGTGCTGAAAATAATGGAAGTGCACAAAAAGGCAATAAAATAGAACAATTTTTCAATATGATCTTCAGAAAGAATAATAATGAAAATTCAGCTAAAAGAATGAAGATTATAAGCAAAAGTGATGTGATAGCAACAGCAACAATAGGAAATAGCAAATATAACTTATATCCATCCAAAGATGTTGAAATAACAGCTACTCAACGTCCTAACTTAAATTACACAGTAAATTTAAATTCAGGAATCACTAGAAAAAGCGTAGGAAAAATTGTAGGTACATATGTTGCAACTGACGGAACATTAACTTACAGTGGAGAATTAATTATGAAATAAAGTAAAAAGAAAAAAGAGCTGTTTTTTAACGGCTCAATTTTATTGCTTAATTAATAATTTTGAAGATAACGATTATTAAAGGAAAGGAAGTAAAATGTCAATTGGTGTATTTGACTCTGGAATTGGAGGACTTACAGTATTAAAGGAAATAAGAAAAGTTCTTCCAAGTGAAAAAATATATTATCTTGGAGACACTGCAAGAGTTCCATATGGGGAAAAGACAAAAGAATTAATTATCCGGTATTCAAAAGAAATAGTTGCATTTTTGTTAGAAAAAAACGTGAGCGCTATTGTAGTGGCCTGCAATACAGCAACAGCCTTAGCTCTAAACGAGTTAAAGGAAATATTTAAAATCCCAATTATAGGAGTAATTGAAGCAGGTGCAAGAACGGCAATAAATACCACAAAAAATGGTAAAATCGGCGTTATAGGGACAAAAGCAACGATAAAATCAGGAAAATACAAAGAAGAGATAAAACTTTTCAACACAAAGGCAGAAGTTATTCAGAAAGCATGCCCACTTTTTGTGCCAGCAGTAGAAGAAGGAATTTTAAGCGGGAAATTAGTAAATCAAATAATAAAAACATATCTTGATGATTTTGAAGGCAAAATTGACACGCTAATATTAGGATGTACTCATTATCCTTTATTAAAAGACGCTATCAGTAAAATTTATCCGAATATAAAAATAGTGGATCCGGCAAAGGAAACGGCTTTAGATTTAAAAAATATTTTACAAAAAAATGAATTTTTAAAGAATGATGCTAAAAAAAATGAAGAGGTAAAATACTATGTGACAGATGGACAGGAAAAATTTAAAGAAATTGGCATTATGTTTTTAAAAGAAGATATTAAAGAAGTGGAACTGATAAAACTATAAAATAAAAAATGAACACTCACACTATAAAAATAATTATAAAATATTTTAAGGAAAGGAAATAAATGTTTGAATACATTTCTGGAAAATTAACAATAAAAAAAATTGATTATATAGCTTTAGATATAAACGGTTTAGCATATAAAATTCATGTATCTCTAAAAACTTTTGAAAAGTTAGATAATATTGGAAGTGATGAAAAATTATACATTTATACAAATGTAAAAGAAGATGATATTTCATTATATGGATTTAAAACCCAAAATGAAAGAGAACTTTTTAAGGCGTTAATAACTATAAGCGGTGTAGGACCTAAGCTTGGAATTGCCATATTATCAACTTTTAATACACGAGAAATTATTGACATTGTAAATGAAAATGAATCAAAAATTTTCACAAGAGTTCCAGGACTAGGAGTAAAAAAAGCGCAAAAAATAATTTTAGACTTAAAAGATAAAGTAAAAAAACTGGATTTAGCAGAATCAATTGAAGAAATAAGCGATATATCATCAAGTAAATTGATAACATCAAATGCTTCAAATCCAGAATTGTTATTAATGAAAGAAGATCTAAAGCTAGCTTTAGAATCTTTGGGATATACAAATACCAATGTTGCAAAATGGATAACAGACAATGAATTAATAAAGGTAAAAGATATAAGTGAAGCCATAAAAATAATTTTACAAAAGATTCAAAAATAAAAAGAATTTAAAAGGTAAATAAAGATTTAAATCACAAAATACTTAATATATAAATTAAAAAACTAGATTTTAAGGTATCTTCTAAGAAATAAAAAACAGACTGCAAATAAAAATATGAAAAAAACCAAATTTTTTGAAAAAAAGTAGTTGACAAAGAAATCCAATTATGATAATATATATCTTGTCGATACAAAACTGTGTCGAAGGACAATTGAGATAAGAATAGAAGAAGCAATAATGTGTAAAAGATAGATAAAAGTCAAGAATGCTTATGCAAATAAGATTCTCGTCAAGACAAAGGTGAAATTAAATATATGAAGATATATTGAATGAAGAGTTTGATCCTGGCTCAGGATGAACGCTGACAGAATGCTTAACACATGCAAGTCTTTGGCGAATCTGCGCTTGCGCAGGCTAGCCAAGGCGGACGGGTGAGTAGCGCGTAAAGAACTTGCCCTGCAGACAGGGATAACAGACGGAAACGACTGACAACACCTGATACGGTTGCCGGCACGCATGTGCCAGGCAATGAAAAGCGATGCTGCAGGAGAGCTTTGCGTCCTATTAGCTTGTTGGTGAGGTAACGGCTCACCAAGGCGACGATAGGTAGCCGGCCTGAGAGGGTGAACGGCCACAAGGGGACTGAGATACGGCCCTTACTCCTACGGGAGGCAGCAGTGGGGAATATTGGACAATGGGGGCAACCCTGATCCAGCAATTCTGTGTGCACGAAGAAGGCTTTCGGGCTGTAAAGTGCTTTCAGCAGGGAAGAAGCAAGTGACGGTACCTGCAGAAGAAGCGACGGCTAAATACGTGCCAGCAGCCGCGGTAATACGTATGTCGCAAGCGTTATCCGGAATTATTGGGCATAAAGGGCATCTAGGCGGCCAGGCAAGTCTGGGGTGAAAACCTGCGGCTCAACCGCAGGCCTGCCCTGGAAACTGCGTGGCTAGAGTGCTGGAGAGGTGGACGGAACTGCACGAGTAGAGGTGAAATTCGTAGATATGTGCAGGAATGCCGATGATGAAGATAGTTCACTGGACGGCAACTGACGCTGAAGTGCGAAAGCCGGGGGAGCGAACAGGATTAGATACCCTGGTAGTCCCGGCCGTAAACGATGATTACTGGGTGTGGGCATGAAGAGTGTCCGTGCCGAAGCTAATGCGATAAGTAATCCGCCTGGGGAGTACGGCCGCAAGGCTGAAACTCAAAGGAATTGACGGGGACCCGCACAAGCGGTGGAGCATGTGGTTTAATTCGACGCAACGCGAGGAACCTTACCAGATCTTGACATCCTGCGGATGCCCGCGAGAGCGGGCAGTGCCCTCGGGAACGCAGAGACAGGTGGTGCATGGCTGTCGACAGCTCGTGTCGTGAGATGTTGGGTTAAGTCCCGCAACGAGCGCAACCCCTATCGCCAGTTGCCATCATTAGGTTGGGGACTCTGGCGAGACTGCCTGCGAAGAGCAGGAGGAAGGTGGGGATGACGTCAAGTCATCATGCCCCTTATGATCTGGGCTACACACGTGCTACAATGGCCGGTACAGAGAGCTGCGAGGCGGCGACGCCAAGCGAACCTGCAAAGCCGGTCCAAGTTCGGATTGAAGCCTGCAACTCGGCTTCATGAAGCTGGAATCGCTAGTAATCGCAGATCAGCAATGCTGCGGTGAATACGTTCTCGGGTCTTGTACACACCGCCCGTCACACCACGAGAGCTGTCTGCACCTGAAGCCGCCGGTCCAACCGCAAGGGGGAAGGCGTCTAAGGTGTGGACAGTGATTGGGGTGAAGTCGTAACAAGGTATCCGTACCGGAAGGTGCGGATGGATCACCTCCTTTCTAAGGAGCCAGTTCACTAGCTGCTTCTTCTTATGTCTCTGTTCAGGACAATGGGAAATGAATAGTAGGTAAAAGATTACAATGAACTGGAGTAAAAGTTATTCTGGAGAAAAAGCTAACAAGGGCACACGGAGGATGCCTAGGCAACAGCAGCCGATGAAGGACGTGATAAGCTGCGATAAGCCGGGAGTAGACGCACATAGTCGTTAATCCCCGGATTTCCGAATGGGCAAACCTGCATATCTGGAGGATATGCGTGAAAACGGTAAGCCCGCGAACTGAAACATCTAAGTAGCGGGAGGAAAGGAAAGTAAAAACGATTCCCTGAGTAGCGGCGAGCGAACGGGGAGAAGCCTAAACCGTGCCAGCGCCAAGCGGACAGCGTTGCTGGCACGGGGTCGTGGGACTTCCATTAACGGATTGTCATAATGTTTAAGCCATATGCATGTAAGCGGAATCAGCTGGGAAGCTGAACCAAAGAAGGTGAAAGTCCTGTAGGGCGTGAAGCGCATATGGCGACTGGAAGCACCCGAGTAGCGTCAGGCACGAGGAATCTGGCGTGAATCAGCGTGGACCATGTCACGCAAGGCTAAATACTGCTGTTGACCGATAGTGGAGAGTACCGTGAGGGAAAGGTGAAAAGAACCCTGAGCAAGGGAGTGAAACAGAATTTGAAACCGTGTGCCTACAAACGGTAGGAGCACTTTATGTGTGACTGCGTGGATTTTGGTTAATCATCCTGCGAGTTATGATTGGTGGCAAGGTTAATAAAGCGGAGCCGAAGGGAAACCGAGTCTCAATAGGGCGTTAAGTCGCCAGTCATAGACGCGAAACCTAGTGATCTAGGCCTGTCCAGGCTGAAGCTGAGGTAAGACTCAGTGGAGGGCCGAACTCACCGCCGTTGAAAAGTTGGGAGATGAGGCAGGTCTAGGGGTGAAAAGCCAATCGAACTAGGAGATAGCTCGTTCTCTCCGAAATGCATTTAGGTGTAGCCTTGACGCCAAGATATGCGGGGGTAGAGCACTGTATGGTCTAGGGGGCGTACTGCTTACCGAAACCAAGCAAACTTCGAATACCGTATATTGATCGTCAGGAGTGAGTCCATGGATGACAAGGTCCATGGACGAGAGGGGAACAGCCCAGACCGCCAGCTAAGGTCCCTAATTATGTCTAAGTGGGAAAGGAGGTGGATGTTCACAGACAACCAGGAGGTTGGCTTAGAAGCAGCCATGCCTTGAAAGAGTGCGTAACAGCTCACTGGTCGAGAGCATCTGCGCCGAAGATGTAACGGGGCTAAGACATAAACCGAAGCTGCGGAGGCGTGTCCACACGCCTGGTAGGAGAGCGTTCTGTAGGCCGTCGAAGGGACGCCGCAAGGCTTCCTGGAGGCATCAGAAGCGAGAATGCAGGAATGAGTAGCGAGAAGGCGGGCGAGAATCCCACCGGCCGGAAGTCCAAGGTTTCCAGGGGAAGGTTTGTCCGCCCTGGGGAAGTCGGGACCTAAGCATAAGCAAAACTGTGATGGCGAATGGAAAACAGGTTAATATTCCTGTACCACTATTATCGCCCGAGAGACGGAGTGACGCAGGAAGGTATGTGGGAAGGCTGACGGAATAGCCTTTCCAAGGGCGCAGCATGGACACGCAGGCAAATCCGCGTGTCTAAATGTGAGACCTGATGGGGAAGTGCATTGGCATAAGCCACAGATCCTACACTGCCGAGAAAAACTTCTATCGATGAGAAATAGTGCCCGTACTGTAAACCGACACAGGTGGACAGAGTGAGAAACTTGAGGCCGACAGGATAACTCTAGCTAAGGAACTCTGCAAAATAGCCCCGTAACTTCGGGAGAAGGGGTGCCTGACATACCTGAGGGGAGAAACACCTCAAGGGGAAACAGGCCGCAGTGAAGAGTCCCAAGCAACTGTTTACCAAAAACACAGGTCTATGCTAAGCCGGAAGGCGACGTATATGGGCTGACACCTGCCCAGTGCCGGAAGGTTAAGAGGAGGATTGAGAGATCCGATTTGAAGCCCCGGTGAACGGCGGCCGTAACTATAACGGTCCTAAGGTAGCGAAATTCCTTGTCGGGTAAGTTCCGACCTGCACGAATGGTGAAATGATTTGGGAGCTGTCTTGGCTGGAGACCTGGTGAAGTTGTAATGCCGGTGAAGATACCGGCTACCTGCAGTAGGACGGAAAGACCCCGTGGAGCTTTACTGTAGTCTGGCATTGGGTTCTGGCTGTGTGTGTATAGGATAGTTGGGAGACTGTGAAGCCTAGGCGTCAGTCTTGGCTGAGTCGCCGTTGGAATACCAACCATATGCCGCCGGAATTCTAATCTGGTGACGGAGACAGTGCTAGATGGGCAGTTTGACTGGGGCGGTCGCCTCCAAAAGAGTAACGGAGGCGTTCAAAGGTTCCCTCAGGCTGGATGGAAATCAGCCTAAGAGTGCAAACGCATAAGGGAGCTTGACTGCAAGACTGACGGGTCGAGCAGGCACGAAAGTGGGAGTTAGTGATCCGGCGGTCCCGTATGGAAGGACCGTCGCTCAACGGATAAAAGCTACCCCGGGGATAACAGGCTGATACTTCCCAAGAGTCCATATCGACGGAAGTGTTTGGCACCTCGATGTCGGCTCGTCTCATCCTGGGGCTGGAGAAGGTCCCAAGGGTTGGGCTGTTCGCCCATTAAAGAGGCACGCGAGCTGGGTTCAGAACGTCGTGAGACAGTTCGGTCCCTATCCACTGCAGGCGCCTGAATACTGAAAAGTTCTGACCTTAGTACGAGAGGACCGGGTTGGACAGACCTCTGATGTACCAGTTGTCACGCCAGTGGCATGGCTGGGTAGTCACGTCTGGAACGGATAACCGCTGAAAGCATCTAAGCGGGAAGCCGGCTTTGAGATGAGTGTTCGCAGTATCCATGGAGAACACATGGCTGATAGGCCAGGGGTGTAAGTGCAGCAATGCATTCAGCTGACTGGTACTAATATTACATCCGCTTTTTAGTTGATCTTTTACTGCTACTATTTATTTCTCATTGTCTTAACTTGACAATTTAATTAAGTTTGGTGATGCTAGCAGCAGGGATACACCCGGTCACATTTCGAACCCGGCAGTTAAGTCTGCTTACGCCTACGATACTTGGATTCGTCCCGGGAAAATAGGCAGTTGCCAAACTTTTTTTCTTTTGTGTGTCTCCGTAGCTCAGCCGGTTAGAGCATCTGACTGTTAATCAGAGGGTCGTTGGTTCGAGTCCAACCGGGGACGCCACTTTTTTTTGTGAAAATTCCATGAGGATTTAAAGAAAAAAGGCATAAAGTATTGTACAGTAGTGTATTAATGAATAGAACTGTTGTAAATATCAAGATAGTAAATTACTGCAAGAATATTGTTAACTAGACAAGAAAACTTTGTTTAAAAAGGTTTTTTGTCTTTTTTTGTTTTCAGGAAAGGAAATTTATCTTTTTTTAAGCAGTCGCTGCAATTATAAGTCATAATATTTCAGGAATAATATCGTTAAAGGAGAAGGGAATAGACAGTCCCAAAAAGCTTGAAGGTCATAAGTACGCTATATAGGATGATGAAATAGAAAAAGCAATATTAAAGAAAATCATAACTGATGACAGAGGAGATTTCAGCAAAGTTAAAATGATTCCAAACGCAGTAACAGATATGGTTACAGCACTTAAGACAGATATAAATGCTGTGTGGGTGTATTATGCATGGGATAGAATTGCAACAGAGCTTGCAGGACTACGGAATATTTAAAATAGATAAACTATCTCAAAAAAGAAAAATACTTACACATTTTTTTATTTTCTGAATATATTAATATTCAAAGAGTTTATATTTTTTAAATAGCTCTATGTCAAGTATGGGGTGATAAAAAGTTCAATAAGCTTAAGGATTTCTAAGTTTAATAAGCTTTTTTAAGTTGTTGAATTCTTGTTCACCCTACAGATATTATAGAGCTTATATTTTAAGATAATAAATAAATTAGTTACATTTCAAATACAAATCATGAAAATCAGAATAATATAAGTATACATATAAAATTATATAATTATGAAAAAATTTTTTCAATAAAATTTGAAAAAATAAAAATCTTGAAAAATATGAAAATCAGTATATATTATTAGTATAAGGAGACAAAATGGTAAAAAAGAGGTATTTTGAAATTATTAATCTGGTAATAAATTCAAATGATGAAATTACAATAAAAGATATTTCAAACTTATACAATATAACTGAAAGAAGTATCCGCTATGATATTGATGAGTTAAATGTATTTTTTCAGGAAAAGAATAATAAAGACATCGTTGAAATAAATAACAATAGATTAAAAATTTTATATTCAGAAAATGAAATAGAAGATATTGTGGAAAACATTAAAGAAAAGGAATATTTTTTGTCAGAAAATGAAAGGGTAAACATGTTATCTTATGAAATATTTCTTTCTAAAAATGAATTTATATTGCAGTATTTCACTGAAAAATATAATTTAAGTAAAACAACCGTAAGATATTCATTAAAAGAATTAAATAAAATTATTAGTGAATATGACCTTGTAATCGATATGAACAACAATAGAGGATATAAGATTATTGGAAGTGAAATAAATATAAGAAAATATATGATTAATATATTGAGGGAATATATGAAGAACACAAAGGAAAAGAAAATAGAATATGATCCCTTAAAAAAAATAATACAGAAATTTTATAAAAAAAGCAGAATAGAAAGATCTAAAAATACAATTAATAAAATACTGGATTATACAGAAAAAACAATCAGTGATGAAGCGTTTGAAACATTACAGCTATTTCTGTTTATTTCTCAGATAAGAAATGAAAATAGATACGAAATAGAAGAAGATGTGGAAAATAAAATTTTTCTTTCGAAAACAGTGGAATTTAATAAAATTAAGGAAATATTGGAAAAAGTTGAAAATATAAAAGAAAAAGATATTTATTATTTTGTTGATTTTTTTCTGGGTTCATATTCATATAACTCGGAATATTCCTATTTTTTAAACTGGATTTTGATAGAAAGCCTGATAGATCAATTTATAAAGTTGTTAAGTGATAGCTTGGGAATAAATCTTACAGAGGATAAAATTTTAAGGAAAGAATTGCTTAATCATATAAAACCTGCAATTTATCGAATGAAAAATAAATTTAAACTGACAGAAAGTATTTTAAGCGAAGTCAAAAAACAGTATATGGAACTTTTTGTAAAAACAAAATCAAGTTTGAAAATAATTTCTGATTTTATAAATTTGTCATTTGATGAAGATGAAGCGGCTTTTATTACTGTTATGATTCAAAGGGCTATAATGAGAAATAATCCTGCAACACTGTTCAAGAAAGATACTGACATATTGATTGTATGTGGATTGGGATATAGCAGTTCAAGATTTTTATATGAAAACATTAATAACAGATTTCAGGTTAACATAATTGATATAATACCTTTTAATCAGCTGGAAAATTACAATTATCTGGAAAAAGCTGATATCATTATATCAACATTGAATTTTAAGCTGGATGGTATAGATGTAATAACAGTTAATCCCATCATGAATGAAAAGGATATTTTAAAATTAAAAAATTATGGTCTTCCTGAAAAAAGATCAAAAATAAAGTTGACAGAGTTGTTAAATGTTATAAAGAAAATAACGGATGAATCAGAATTAAAAAAACAGCTGATGAAAAATTTTGAAGAGAACATTTATGATGACACGGAATCAAAAGCAGAAATTGGTAAAAGTTTTGTAGAATTACTTTCTGAAAAAAATATTAAGTTAAATGTCGATGCAAATGACCTTGAGGAAGTAATAGAAATTACAGGTAAGACAATGATTGATTCAGGGCTTGTGAAGAAAAAATATACAGAAGAATTGAAAAATCAGATTATACAGTATGGAAAATATATTCTGGTTGGTAATAAAACAATTTTGCCTCATGGACAGCTTTTAAAAAATGTAAAGGAAACAGGTTTTTCATTAATAACATTAAAAAAGGAAATAGATTTTTTTGGGAGTGAAATAAGAATAGTTATATGCCTTGCATCAAGAAATAAAGATGAGCATTTACGGGCTATACTTGAATTAAACAGATATTTGAAAAATCCTGATTTTGAGAATGAACTGTTAAATAAAGAGAATCCCGAAGAACTGATAGATTATTTGAAATTTCTAGAAATGGCTGATATTTGAATATTATAGAAGTTATTTCTGAAAAATGGAGTTGACTAAATTTATTAAATACAGGAGATAGAAAAATGGAGAATTTTATTAATAAGGATAACATTATTTTAGATTTGGAAACGGAAAATAAGAAAGAAATAATTAATAAAATGATAGATACAATATCTAATGAAAAATTAGTTGATAAGGAAAAATTTTTTGAAGATGTTCTGAAAAGGGAAAAAATGGAAAATACCGTTGTGGGATTTAAAGTAGCAATTCCTCATGGGAAATCAGAATTTATAAATTCTCCTCAGATAGTATTTGCAAAATTAAAAAAGGAAATTTTCTGGGGAGATCCGGATGAAAAGGTGAAATATATATTTCTTCTTGGGGTTCCTTCAGCTTCAGCAGGGGAACATATAAAAATTTTAATGAAACTTTCAAAAAAGATACTGGAGGAAAAATTTAGGGAAAAATTGGAAATAACAGATGACAAGGAAGAATTATTAAAAATTATTATTGAGTAAATGAAAGTAAAAAATAAACTGATATAAGGAGAAGAATTATTATGAAAAAAATTGTAGCAGTCTGTGCTTGTCCGATGGGACTGGCACATACATTCATGGCGGCAGATTCTTTAGAAAAGGCGGCAAAAGAACTGGGTGTAGAAATTAAAATAGAAACACAGGGAGCAGATGGAATTCAGAATGAACTTACAAAGAAAGATATAGCGGAATCAGATGCAATTATTCTTGCGTTGGCAATTACTCCACAAGGTATGGAGCGTTTTGAAGGTTATGATCCTTATGAAATTACTTTAAAAGAAGCCATCAGAGAAGGAAAAGAAATTTTGGGAGAAATAGTTGAAGAAATAGGATAATTTAATAAAGAATTGCATAAATATAGCAAAAAAATAAAAATTATAAAAAGAAATATGGGAGGTATTTAAAATGGCTCAATTAAAAAGAAAAAGAAAAAACAGTTTCTGGCAGGAATTTTATAAACATCTTATGACAGGTATATCCTATATGATACCTGTACTTATAATGGGAGGACTTATTGGTGCATTTTCTCAGGTAATTCCTTACGTAATATTTAAAATTGATCCAAGTGTATCAATTTTGGATGCAATAAAGACAGGACAGTATACAGGAATGAACTTACAGTTATTAAAATTGGCTTCATTGATGGAAAGTTTTGGATTTACATTATTTGGTTTTGCTATCCCAATGTTTGCGGCATTTGTGGCAAATTCTATAGGTGGTAAGACAGCCCTTGCTGCAGGATTTATAGGAGGTTACGTTGCAAATAAGCCTGTAGCCACTATAGGAATGGTTGATGGAGTTCTGGATAAAATTACACCGGTTCCTTCAGGATTTTTAGGGGCGTTTATTATTGCAATGATAATAGGGTATTTTGTAAAATATTTAAATAAGAGCATCAATTTACCAAAAAAATGGCTTGCATTTAAATCTACATTTCTAATACCTTTACTTTCTTCGCTTTTCTGTATGTTTGTGATGGTATTTGTAATAACTCCTGTTGGAGGATGGATAAATCTCCAAATTAGAGCACTTCTTGAAGCGGCAGGAGCAGCAGGACAGTTTGCATATGCTCTTGTACTTTCGGCAACTACAGCTTTTGATTTAGGAGGGCCTGTAAATAAGGCTGCAGGATTCGTGGCTTTAGGATTTACTACTGAGAAAGTTCTTCCGATTACAGCAAGAACAATAGCAATAGTTACTCCATCAATAGGTCTTGGACTGTCAACTCTGATAGACAAGAAATTAGTTGGAAGAAGAGTTTATAACAGTGAATTTTACGATGCAGGTAAGACATCCATTTTCCTTGCTTTTATGGGAATTTCAGAAGGAGCAATTCCTTTTGCACTTGAAAATCCTGGATTTACAATTCCTTTATACGTAGTTTCTTCGGTTATAGGGGCATTTTCAGGAATAGCTTTAGGTGCAGTACAATGGTTTCCTGAATCAGCAGTCTGGGCATGGCCTCTTGTAAAAAATCTTCCTGCATATATGATAGGAATAGCTGTAGGATCAATAATAATTGCAGTATGTAATGTGCTGTACAGAAATAAGCTTATAAAAGATGGTAAGCTGGAAGTGGATGAGTATTAATATGAATAAAAAATATGATTTTCCGATTATCCCGCATACACACTGGGACAGGGAATGGTACTTTACAACTTCCCGTTCTAAAATATATTCCCTGAATCATTTCAAGGAAATATTTGATGTACTGGAAAACAATAAAAACTTCAGTCATTTTCTTCTGGATGCGCAGCTATCCATTATAGATGACTATCTTGAATTTCATCCCTATGATGAAGATAGAATAAAAAAGCTTGTTAGAGAAGGCAAACTTATAATAGGACCATGGTATACACAGACAGACCAGATGGTAATAAGCGGAGAATCCATTATAAGGAATTTGTATTATGGAATAGAAAGGGCAAAAGATTTTGGAGCATATATGAAAACAGGATATATGCCTGATTCTTTTGGTCAGTCGGCTCAGATGCCACAGTTGCTTAATGGTTTTAACATAAAATACAATACCTTTAAAAGAGGGCTAGGGGATAGTCATTATCCTAAAAATGAGTTTTATTGGGAATCTCCTGATGGAAGCAGGGTTTTCAATATGTATCTTGACAGATATGGAAATTTTGTTTATTTTACATCTGAAACAGATAGTTTGAATAATTTAATGGCGAAATTGAAGGAAGAAACAGACAGAAGATCTCTAATAGGGACATTGATATTATATAATGGTGAAGATCAGAGACCAATTAGAAAAAATCTTCCTGAAATTATAGAAAAACTTAATAAGCTTAATCCTGATAGTAATTTTTACATATCTACCATTGATAATGTAATGGAGAAAGCGGAAAACAATGGATTTCGGTATGATACTGTAAAAGGGGAAATGACATCGGGACAATTCAGCAGGGTTCATAAATCTATATATTCTACAAGAGCTGACTTAAAGATAAAGAATAATAAGAATGAAAATCTTATAGTAAATATATCGGAGCCTTTAAGTTCAATAGCATATAAATCAGGCTTTGAATATGAAAATAAAGTTTTTGAAAAGGCATGGAAGCTTATGGCTGAAAATGCCGCTCATGACAGTATCGGTATGTGTAATTCTGATGAAACAAATAACAGTATTGAATATAGAAATGATACTGTAAAATCTCTAATGGATAATCTGAATGATTTAAAGATGAGAGAAATAGGATCAGCTATTCCTGAAAAAGATATTTTTCAGTTTCAAGTATATAATTTTCTTCCATACAGAAGAAGTGGAGTTTTAAAGACTGAAATTTTTACTCCTTTTACTGATGTAGAAATTTACGATACTGATGGTAATATATACGAAACCAAAGTTCTAAAAAGTGAAAAGCTTGAGGAAAGAATAAAAAATAAAATGAAATCGGAAGTAGGATTCAATACTAATGATAATCCCCGTTGGATAAAGGAAAATGCAGAAATATATAAAACTGAGTTGCTGATTTACCTGAAAGACATGTTACCTTTAGGATACAGAACACTATTTACGAGAAAAAAAGAGTCAGCTGTTAAGGTTTATGAATGCAGTACTGAAATGAATCAAATTGAAAATGAAATTTTGAATGTGAGAGTTCAGAAAAATGGTTCAATAATCATAAAAGATAAAAAGAATAATTTAGAAAAAGAAGGTTTTTTGATTTTTGAAGATTCTGGAGATGCAGGAGATACTTATGATTATTCAGAGCCTTATAACGACAGGATTTTAACAAGTGAAAATTCTGAAATCGAAATATTGGAAACAGAAAAAAATTCGCTGTTAAATAAAATAAAATATTCTGTAAAAATGAATATTCCTCATAATTTGACATCAAGAGAACAGGAACAAGATAATATCCAGATAGAATTTTTGGTAACTCTATCACTGGAAAAAGACAGTTCTCTTGTAAAAGTAGATATAGAAGTTGAAAATAAAGCTATAGAACATCGTGTACGTGTATTGTTTAAAACAGGAATAGAAAGTGTTGAATCTATTGCTGATCAGCAATTTGGAACAATTAGAAGGCCTGTTTATCTTTCTGAAGTTGAAAACTGGCGGGAAAATAGCTGGAATGAAAAACCTAGAACAATAGAACCAATGCAATCTTTTGTATCTCTTGCTAATGACCATGAAAATGTAAGCATTATAACAGATTGTGTAAGGGAATATCAGATTACAGGTGAAAAATTTGATACAATAGCACTCACTTTATTCAGATCAACACCAGAAATGGGAAAAGCAGAGCTTAAAGATAGACCTGGAAGAGCTTCAGGAATGGCTAACTGGGAAACACCTGATGCAAACCTGCTGAAAAATCTGAAGTTTAATTTTGCTATTTCTATTGGAAAGAATGAATATTCAATTTCAAAAATTTCGAATATATCTAAGGAATACTTAACTCCTTTCTATTATTATCAGGCTGCGGAATTTAAAAATGTGGATATTTTCTTTTTAATGAATAAACCTGAAATTCAGGATGTTCCATTTGATTATTCAATATTTTCTTCAGAAAATAGAAATTGTATTCTCAGCACTGTGAAAAAAGCAGAAAAGGAAAATGCATTAATTATTAGAGTATATAATCCTGATGATAAAAAGTCTACTGATTTTGACATTATATATCACGATGATATTAAAAATACATCTTTAGTAAAATTTGATGAAGAAACAGTTATGGATAATGTTGAATTCAGTTTTGCTGGAAATAAAATTAAAATTAATAATGTAAAAACTTGTCAGGTTTTGAGTATCAAGGTTAAATAATAAACATAAAAAATGGAAATGTCTCAAAAATAGAAGAAATAAGGGCTGTCTCAAAATGATTAAAATTTTGAGTTCAGCTTTTTTTGTTTAAAAAAAGAAAAAAACGAAATAAAATCTCGGTAAAATGGTATAATTGAATTATGACAAAAAACAATAACCATTCAATTAATTGTACTACATTTTTTCAAATTATCAATTGTTTTCGCCTATGGATATTGGAGTTAATATCTCCGAATCATCACCTGTTAGAGTAATTAGCAAATTATTGGAGGGATTGGACTATAGATATTTAATGCAAGCATACTCTAAAAACAGGCAGGGATGCAACGTTTATGAGAATGAAGGAGGACTACATGAAAAATGGGCAGCTGAAACCTGCATACAATTTATAGATAAACGTAAATTCTGAATATATTGTAGGACTGGATCTGTTCACCAATCCTACGGATGTAAGAACGCTTATTCCATTTTTATCAGTATTGGAAAGTAAAAACTTGAAATTTAAAAATATTATTGCAGATGCAGGATATGAAAGTGAAGAGAACTATGAATATCTTTTTAATAATAATTATACTCCATATACAAAACCACAAAATTATGAAAAGTAGAAAACTCGAAAATTTAAACAGGATATTTCTAAGGCGGAAAATATGTCGTTTGATGAAGAAACCGATACATATACGTGTGCAAATAAACAAAAACTTGAATTCAAGTATACGTCAAAATAAAAAAAAATAGAAGCTGAACTCAAAATTTTAATCATTTTGAGACAACCTCTTTTTTATTACCTTGATAACGATATGTAAAAAATAATAACGAAAAATACAATTATAATAACAAAAGATATTGAAATAAGTATAAAAATAATATATAATAAAAAGTAGGAGGTGGATGGAATGTATACAGAGATTTCTAAAATAATTGAAGGTGCATTATCTGGAGATAAGGAAAAGGTCTTTAATTATTCTAAAATATTAGCTAAAAATTTAGAAAATACTGGCGACTTATCATTGGCACGAAAAATAAATAATTTACTATCAAAAAAAAGAGGAAGTATATTATCTTTAGATTCATTATCATCTAAACCTGTTGATGGTGAAAGTAGAATGGATATGGTTGATATTTGTTACCCGATTATTGATAGAGAGAAATTAATTTTAAATAATGAAGTTACAAATGAAGTTCGAGATTTTATAAAGGGTTATGAAAATAGGGATAAATTATTAAAAGCTGGAATAGATGATTCTTGTACTTTGCTTCTTTATGGGCCACCAGGATGCGGAAAAACTTCGATAGCACAATACATATCTATGCAGACATGTCTTCCATTATTGACAGTGAGATTGGATGGAATGATTTCATCTTTGTTGGGAAGTACGGCAAAAAATATCAGGAAAATATTTGATTTTGCTTCAAGGCAGGAGTGTATTTTGTTTTTAGATGAATTTGATGTTATTGCTAAAATAAGAGATGACAAAAATGAAACAGGTGAATTAAAAAGAGTTGTAAATAGCCTTATTCAGAATATAGATGTTTTTAGTAAAGATAGTATTATAATTGCTGCAACAAATCATCATGAATTACTAGATCCTGCGATTTGGCGTAGATTTAATCGAGTATTAAGTGTAAATAAGCCTACGGAATTTGAAATTAATATACTTCTTAATATATGTATTAGTACATCAAAATTTAAATTTAATATAACAGACAAGAAAATTGAGAATTTAGCAACTTCATTAATTGGATTAAGTCATTCGGATATTAACACTATTATGAATAATTCTATGAGAAATGCTGTAATAAATGAAAAAAAAGAGATTGTTTCATTTGATATTTTAAGAGAAACTTTTTTATTTAAGAATCATTCGATAACTAATGAAGAAGATTTCATCAAATTTTTAATTCAAGGAGGAATGACCCATAGAGAATTACAAAGTCATGGATTTTCTCTAAGAAAGGTACAGATGATATCTAAAAAAGTAAGGGGTGAATAAAAATGAAAGAAACATTACCAATCAAATTTTTTGCTAAACGAGAAGAGGATAAGCAAAGAGTAGAAGGTGGTGGTGGAAAAGAACTTCCTAAATGGGTTCTTCATGGTGAAGAACTATATGAAAAATCTGTGGCATTATCGCGAGTTATAAAGGATGTATTAGAAGAAGAAAATTGGAATGAAAGAGATATACCAGTAATAATTGAAGTAAAGTTAAATAGAGATGCACATGCTAAAAGTCATAGAAGGAAAATTGAAAATATTTTTTTTACTAACAAGAATAATGTGATTGGAGTCACAGATGAAAATACTTTAGTTATTCGTGTGGATTCTCAAACAGATGGAGCTAAAATTGAAGAAAAAATAAGTGATGTTAAAAATAATGCGTATGGAATTTCTGGTATTGATAATATCATGAAATATAAGCCTATTGCATATAAAAGTGAAGGCATTTCTAACTATAAGGTAAAACTTTTTAATTTTAATGACTTTTCCACTAATAAAAGTCATAAAGCAAAATTTGAGATGTTTTTAAGAAATGAAAAGATTGAATTTATAAAAACAAATTATACGAAATCACTTATAATATATAAATTGCAAGATATATCTAACCTACAAATTGATAAACTTATAAACAATACATTGTTTGACTTAGCAGAAGAGTTTGTTCCCATGCCACATATATCAATCAATTTGGATATATTAAATAAAAAAGATAGTATAGAAATCAAAGAATATGATAGTGAGAAAAAAAGTGAAATTGTAGGTGTTTTAGATAATGGAATATGTAGGATAGACCCTTTACAGTCGTGGATTTATGGAGTTAGAAATTCACCATATCCAAATGAACTACTATTAGAAAATCATGGAACATTTGTTGCTGGTGTTATTACATATGGAGATGAACTTCAAGGTGAAGAAGTTGTTGGAGCTAAAAATATAAGAGTATTTGATGCTGCAATTTTTCCTGATACGCAAAAAGAAAGTATAGAGGAAGATGAATTAATACAAAATATTAGAGAAGTTATAAAAAATAATTATAAAGAAATAAAGATATGGAATTTATCAATAAGTATTGTTCGTGAAATATCTGAACAAAAATTTAGCGATTTTGCTATTGCATTGGACGATATTCAAGATGAGTATAATGTTTTGATATGTAAATCTACTGGAAATTGTACGAATTTTGCTAATGGAGATGCTATAGGAAAATTACATGAAGGAGCTGATTCTGTTAGATCATTGGTGGTTGGATCCATTGCTGATAAAAAAGAGAATGGTTGGATATCTGAGCCATATAATTTATCACCATTTTCAAGAAGAGGTCCAGGTCCAGCTTATATTATAAAACCTGATATTGTACATTTAGGTGGTAATGCTGGAGTTAACTCATGCAGAAAGATTATCCAAGGTGGTGTAAAATCATTTTCTAAAAATGGAGATATTGTTGAACAAGCAGGAACTAGTTTCTCAACTCCTAGAGTGGCTGCTTTAGCTGCAGGTTTATTAAACGAAATGGATGAGGAATTTGATTCATTGTTATTGAAAAGCTTAATAATTCATTCAGCTAGTTATCCTAAGAATACAGAAATACCAGAATTTGAAAGAACTAAATATCTTGGTTTTGGATTACCTGATACAGTTCATAATATATTATATAATTCTCCAAATGAAGCGACACTAATATTGCGTGATGTTTTACCAAAAGGAAACTTCATAGATATTAAAGATTTTCCTATGCCAGAATGTTTGGTAAAGAATGAGTTCTTTAATTTTCAAGTGATAGTAACACTTGTGTATGATCCTATTTTAGATCCAACTCAAGGATTTGAATATTGTCAGTCAAATATAGATGTAAGATTTGGTTCTTATGATGAAAAAATACCTAGGGATACAAGCAAAAATGGTATTTTAAATCCAATTGGAAGAAGTGGTACTCAAAATATACTGATAGGTTCATTGTACAGTAAGGTTAAAATGAAAGAATCATCAAAAGATTTTGCATTAAAAGAAAGAATGCTAATTCAGTATGGAGATAAATACTATCCAGTAAAAAAATATGCTGTAGATACATCAGAGTTAACAGATGGGAACAAAATAAAATATACAACTTCTGATAAAAAATGGTATCTTACAATAGATGGTACTTACAGAAGTAGCATTGAAGATAGAGCAGTTATTGAAAATAGAGAATTAAGTCAAGAGTTTTGCTTAATCATTACAATTAAAGATCCAACTAATACTTGTAATGTCTATAATGGTATTACACAAAAACTTGATGAATATAATTTTTGGCATAATAATATAAAAATATCTGAAAATATTAATGTTAATTTATAAAAATCCAAAGGTAGAAGAGGTAAGAAATTAATTACCTCCTCTTTATCCATATAAATATCATAGTTTTTACGTATCTTGTAAAGCTCGTCCATTGTGGATTTTGAGGAAAAATACTCTTGCATGAGGGTATTCTTTTTTTATTGGCTTTAGTCAGTTGAGTACGCAAAGCGTGCGAAACATAAAACCACCCGCTATGCGGGCGCGGAAACGTAATTTTGCAACAAAATACACCTTCCGTTATAATAGGTTTAAGCTACTATTAATGAAAGGAAGGTGTTTATATGGCTAATAAAACTAATAGCCTGTCTCATACTAAATGGATGTGTAAGTATCATATAGTATTTACACCTAAGTATAGACGAAAAGTTATATATAGTCAATACAGAAAAAGTGTGGGAGAAATTTTAAGAAGATTATGTGAATATAAAGGAGTTGAAATAATAGAAGGACATCTGATGAAAGATCACGTGCATATGCTGGTAAGCATACCACCAAAAATAAGTGTATCAAGTTTTATGGGATATCTGAAGGGGAAAAGTGCATTGATGATGTTTGATAAGCATGCAAACTTAAAATATAAATTTGGAAACAGACATTTCTGGTCAGAAGGATATTATGTAAGCACAGTAGGCTTAAATGAAGCAACAATAAAAAAATATATAGCCGAACAGGAGAAACATGATATAGCGATGGACAGATTAAGTGTAAAGGAATATGAAGACCCTTTTGAAGGGTGATCTTGACTTAAAACTTAATTGACAAAAAATCAGCTACATTTTATTCAATTTGAAGAAAAATGATAAAATTAACTTGATTTTTTCGTATTTCAAGTTAAAATTTAATGTAAGGTAAATTTCATTAATTAAAGAAAGCAGATACAGGGAGGAAATGTTATGAGAATATATGACAGCACTAACATTAGAAATGTCGGAATTTTGGGACATAGCGGTTCAGGAAAGAGTAATATGGTGGAGGGGCTGGAATTTACGGCTGGGCTTACCAATCGTATTTCAGTCAATGAAAATGACGCAAAAATTACTAATTCCTTGAGTTTACATGCAATTGAATATCAGGCTGCAAAATTTAATTTTGTGGATATTCCAGGATATGGGGATTTTTTTGGCGAAGTTGAATCAGGGCTTGCGGCAGTTGATGGAGCGGTTATTATTGTTGATGGGACTACAGATCTTACAGTTGGAACAGAAACAGCTCTGGAATTGACAGACAGCAGAAATATTCCACGATTTATTTTTGTAAATAAAATTGACAATGAAAAAGCTGATTATGAAAAGATTCTTTCACAGTTGAGAGAAAAATATGGTAAAAGAATTGCGCCGTTTCATGTACCTTGGGGACGTGGAGATGAATTTCGTGGACATATTAATGTAGTTGATATGTTTGCAAGGGAATTTGATAAAAACAAAAATGAATGTGCAACTGTGGAAATGCCCGCTGATATGGATGATGAAATAAATTCAATTCGTGAAATGCTTTTGGAAGCGGTAGCCGAAACAGATGAAGAATTAATGGACAAATATTTTAATGGTGTTGAATTTACAACAGCTGAAATTCATCATGGACTTAGACAGGGAGTGCTTGACTGCTCTGTAATCCCGGTTATTTGCGGTTCGACTTTAAAAAACATTGGGCTTCATACAACTTTTGACATGGTAAAGGATTTCTTGCCATCACCTAATGATAACAAGAAAATTGAGCCTGAAAAAAATACATTTGTATGTCAAATTTTTAAGACTACAATTGATTCTTTCTTAGGAAAAGTTTCGTATGCAAAAGTTTATTCTGGTGAAGTTAAGCAAGATAACGAAGTTTTTAATATAAATAGAAAAACAAAAGAAAGAATTGGAAAAATTTATACATTCGTTATGAATAAAATGGAAGAAGTTCAAAAGGGAATCGCTGGAGATATTGTTGTATTTTCAAAATTTAACAGTACAAAAACTTCTGATACATTGTCAACTAATGAAAAAGAAGCTGCCATAAAGGAAATAACTTTTCCAAAACCACAATTATTCGTGGCTATAGAGCCTTTGAACAAAAATGATGATGAAAAAATGTCTTCTGGACTTAATCGTCTAATGGAGGAAGACCCATCTTTCACTTGGCATAGAAACCTTGAAACAGGGCAGACAGTGCTAGGAGTACAAGGAGAACTTCATTCTGCAACAGTTATCGAAAAATTAAAAGCTAAATTTGGAATATCAATAAAAACTATCGAATTAAAAGTGCCGTACCGTGAAACAATCAAAGGAACTTCTGATGTTCAAGGAAAACATAAGAAACAATCAGGAGGACACGGACAATACGGAGATGTATTAATTAAATTCTCTCACGTAGACGAAGACTTTGTCTTTGAAGAAACAATTACAGGTGGAAGTGTTCCAAAATCATATATTCCAGCAGTGGAAAAAGGATTAAGAGAATCGCTAAAAGAGGGAGTTCTAGCTGGTTATCCAGTAACTAACATAAAAGCTGTCTTATACGACGGTTCATATCACGATGTTGATTCTTCAGAATTAGCCTTTAAAATTGCTGCAAACTTGGCTTTCAAAAAGGGAATGCTGGAAGCAAAACCAATTTTATTAGAACCAATTATGGAACTTACAATTATCATTCCAGAAGAATATATCGGGGATGTAATGGGCGACATCAACAAAAAACGTGGTAGAGTAATAGGAATGGAAGCCCACAAAAATACAAAACAAAAAATAGTAGCTGAAGCCCCAATGTCAGAAACATTCAAATACGCCAACGAATTGAAAGCCATCACACAAGGACGTGGATATTTTGAAATGAAACTCGTGAGATACGAAGAATTAATGGGAGACTTGGCACAAAAAGTAATTGACAGCAGAAAAAAATAAAACTTAACTAAAAATATTTTTTAATAATTTGAAAAAAGAGAGAAATTTAATAATATTATTTTTCTCTTTTTTTGTTTTGATAAAGTAAAATTAACTCCTATTTGAATAGTAGAAATTAGAAAATTCATGGAATTAAAGCTTTTTTACAAGATTACTATTTATACAAACTATGTAACTATTAAAATGTCCTTAATTAAATTTAATCATTAAATATCCGTATAAAGGATTCTTATACAGATTTTGAAAAATTGCTTATTGTTAATAAATATTTTTTCATAATTCTATGTTTTTTCTTTTTATATAAGCAAGGGAAATCGTCGCCATTTCCCTTTATTTCACAATAATGGTTATTTTAACATATTAATGCCATACTCAAGATAATAGATTATCTCTGGCTCGTCTAAGCATTTTTTTGAAATATTCCAAATTTTATTTGAGAAAGTAGTCGAAACATTCATTATTTGGATAAACCTTGATTACTACGAAAACGAAACTCGTTAACATTCACTTTTGCAAATAAAGATTAGAACAACTCTATAATATATTTGCTATATAATAAAAAATGGGTATTTAAGAAAAAGAAAAAGGAAAACAAGCCGATACGTACAAATTATTTCAGGGAAAAGTTTTATAAGACGCTGGAAGCATTAGAAATGAATCATAAGCCATACGATTGCCGAAAGACATTGGCAACTTTTATGAAAAATTACAAATAAATAAAAAAACTAAAAAAATGAAAAAGATAACTGAATACCTTTTTGGTACTGTATTACCTTGCTTTGTAAAAAATTGGCAAAAAAAATATGCTACCCTTGTGATAGCATATTTAAAAAGGAGTTTGAAGAAAAAACTTCTTTTTTAAGAGAAAGCCAGTAAAAATGGGTATAAAATTTAATTTGGGGACCAACGGGGGACCAACCTCAAAAAGTAAAAAAATGAAGTCGCTATTTATGGGGGTTTGTGAGTACCAATAAAAATACCACTACTTTTGCAATTTTAAAACAAAAAATCTAGCTAATAAAAAAAGGATTATTCACATTTGAGTAGTCCTTTTTTAATATAAATTATTTTCCAGCTGATTCAAATTCTATGTGAAATATGGTATAATTATGTTACCAATCCAAAGGCTAGTAGTGTATTTCATAATGGCACTACTCCAATATAATATTTAATGCAACCACTTAGAATTGGAAATGCAACCGAAAGTAACCAAAAACACAACCAATTTTAATGGTTGCAAAATGCTAAGGAATACAGCAATAATAAGGGTTAAAGGTAACAACCGAAAATAAAATTTGTTGGAAAATTACGGAAAAATTGCACCAAATTAATAGAATTTGCACCAAAAACAAAACTGGTGCAAACAGTACACAAAAGCAGGAATAATAAGTGATTGAATAGATAATAAAGAATCACGAAAAATGGCAAAACTTTTCAGTAAATGAGCTAATAAATAACCAATATTGGTGCAAACAATAAATACAATTGAACTTGATAAAATAATGGGCCTGATGTAGAAATTCAGATTTTTTTATTGCTTTTTATATATTTTAAGTGTATAATATATATATAATATAAATATTTAAGGAGTGATAAAGATGAGTGCAACAACTATAAATATAGATGATACCACTAAAAAAGAGGCACAGGAGTTATTCAAGGACTTAGGAATGAACTTAACTACAGCGATAAACGTATTCTTAAAACAGGCAATAAAAGAACAGAAGATACCTTTTGAAATTAGGAATCCACGTCCAAGACAAGAGTTATTGGCTGCTATTAAAGAGGCAGAAGAAATGGAAAGAACTGGCAATATGGGTAAAGGCTATTCGTCAGCAAAAGAAATGATAGAGGACATACTGGAAAATGAAGAATAATGATAAAATGATATACTCAATACATACAACTAAACAATTTCGCAAAAGTTTGAAACGTGTAGAAAGACGTGGATATAATACAAATTTATTAGATGAAGTTGTAGAAATGCTGGCAAAAGGGGAGAAGTTACCTGAAAAGAATAAAGACCATTCTTTGATAGGAGACTTTATAGGACATCGTGAGTGTCATATAGCACCTGATTGGCTGTTGGTATACAAGATAACAGAAAAGGGCTTGATACTGTTATTAACAGATACAGGAACTCACAGCGACCTGTTTGGATAAGATAAACGAATCACAGTTTATTAATTTAGCTGTGATTTTTTTATGCAAAAATGAAAAGGTACTTTGGAGAACTTAAAACAAAGCGAACGGGTTCGAAGCCCCAGAAAAAATATGTATGATGACTTTTTTAAGTTTTAGTTCTGTTCCGTTTTTTAGATGAATTATCATTAAAAAGCTAGTAAAAATAATATGTTAAAAGAATTTCAAAAAACAGTTTTTAGGAAATATGACAAAAAATAAAGCGATTTGAGAACATTTTACATCTTAGCCATAGTTTTATATCAAAAAGTTTACAAACGAACGTGAGTGGAATGTTAGCCACCTTAGAATTGATTTTAAGAATAAATGTTGAAATGTAAATTATAAAAATTTCACTTCAAAAAATTATGGAGTCAAATTATAAAAGCTGGTGCGGAAAATTTCCGTATCAGATTCAACAAGTAAAAAAATACTACAAATTACTACATAAATACGACGCCTTTAATTTAAGGTATCGCATTTGGGTTGGCTGAAATTTTAGCAGACCTATTCAAAAATGATGTGAGTAAAATATTTTACCTACGTACTTCACAGAGAAGAACACTGGAGCTACTACTTAAATTTAAGTAACAGCCAATAACAAATGGGCCTATTGTTAGAACAGCCTATAAAACCGCAATAGCACGTTAAGATTAAAAAATAAAATAATTTTTTAATGTAAATTAAGCGATTTAAGAGAGATTTATACTCTAGCCATAGATTAATGCCAAAATTTAATTTATCGAATGTGATACCCCCTTTACGTTCGTCTGTGGACGTCTTATGATTAAATTGAGAAATAGAAAATATAAATTACTAAAAAATACTAAAATTTGAAATAATCTTAGCTTGCTGATTCGTTGTAAAAATAATTGCAGGAAACACTAAATTTGAATTAGGGTATAAAAAAACTCCCTAAGTTAGATTTATGCAGTACGGATATAAAAACTTAACAAAAGCCAACAATTTAATTTCCATTAACATTAAAAAAATGTTTTATTTTTTAATCTTAACGTGCTTATCCGGATTTAAGGAATAGGCCCAAATGTAAATTAATTGTCTGTAAGTTTCACAATACTGTGAGTTTAAAAACAAGCTGTGGAAGTATTTTGATAAGTTAGGCAGTGAAATTATCAAAGAAATGAATTGAAAGCGTGTATGAGCTTGTATTTGGCTTATATGAGGTTAAATTAATTCACGGTACGAAAAATTTTCGTATCAGGGTTATCACTTATTCATCCTGAAAAAAATTATAAGGGAAATGTTGGTATAAAATCACGTTCGCCATAAGGGCGAGGGCAAAATATATTGCTTATTAACTTTTCCCCACAAATGGAGAAATAAAAACAACCAAAGGGGAGTTTATCTCTATTGGATGTATTCAATAATTATTCACGACCTAAGTTTAACATAGCCCGTTATCTGATATATAAATTTTATATACTGGCTAACAAAAGCTAACACAGTAGATTTTATCTATTCACTTCAAAGGGTGTCGCTTTTAACTACTCCCTTAACAATCCGTTCAATAGGGGTAGACAATTCGCCTAGTCCTTTAACTATGGGTAGGCGATTTGCCCAGTCGTTTAATTATGGGTGCACGATTCGTTCAGTCGTTTTGAGATGGCAGAAGTTTTGCGGTTTGATTTAGGGATTAATGAATTAATCAAAATCCTTTTCTAGTTCCTTTTCTTCTTCAATTTGTTTTTCTAGAATTTCCATATATGAAAGGCTTCCCGTTTCCCAATCTTCGCCAAAAGTATCAAATATAATTTTAAAATCTAACATAATCTTTTTTTTAGTCATAGAGATTAATTGTCTTAATTGTGTTATCTCAATTAAAGTGTCAATTTGTAATTTATCATTTTTACAATATAAAAGATTATCGTATATATCTAAAAAATCAAATTCAAATCCATTGTATAAAAGAAATTCCACTATCGCCTTTTCATCTTTTTTCAAAAAAACTTCTCTATCGTCCAAATCAATGAGAATATTTCTTAATTTTTTGTCAGGTTGGTATGTATCTGTAAATAAAATTTGATAATATTTTTCCATTTCATCCAATTCATCGACATTTTTGGTATCTTTTAACAATTCGTCAGGGGAAATATCGAAAGTTTTGCAAATTTTAAATAATACCGATTCACTAGGGGTTAAGTCGCCGTACTCATATTTTTGTATTGTTGAAATTGATAAACCTGTTTTATTGGCAAATTCCTTTTGTGTTAATTTATTTTTAGTTCTTAGTTCTTTTATTTTTTCGTTTATTTTCATAATTATTCACCAATCCAATCCATTTGCTTCTATAACTATCATATCACAAAAATCAAAAAATACAAACAAAAAATACTTGACACTTATATAGTATGTATGCTATATTTAAATAAAATACATACATAGTATGTGATAGTTAGGGGTGATAAAAAATGATTAACAGAAAATTATTGGATTCAAAAATGGTATTAAACGGAAAAACACAGGACGATGTAGCTAAATTATTCGGCTTTTCAATAGTTCCAGTAAACAAAAGATTTAATGGGAGAACTAAATTTAAGCCCGAAGAAATCGCAAAACTAAAAGAATTTTTAAATTTAACCAATGATGAAGTAGTAGAAATCTTTATAAACGAATAGGGCTGGGCTGAAATTTTAGCCGAGCAATATTAAAAAACAGGATAGGAGAGGTAAGAAATGAAAGAATTAGCAGTATTGAAAGAAAGTACAATGACAAGTAGAGAAATTGCAGAGGTAACAGGGAAAAGACACGCAGATGTATTAAGAGATATTAAAGATGAGATTGAAAAGCTGGAAAACAAAGGGCTTGATACTGAACGCATTTTTGCGTTGAGTGAATATTCGGACAATACAGGAAGAAAATTGCCACAGTACGATTTAACAAAAGAGGGGGTATTCCAGTTAGCGGCTCGATATGATGCGGTAGTAAGATTTAAGTTAATTGAAAGAGCTACTAAACCTAAGCAGTTTACTAAGATTGAGTTGTTACAAATGCAGATAGAAAGCGAGCTTGAAAACGAAAGATTAAGAATTGAGAACGAGGCACAAAAGGAAATAATCAAAGGGCTTAATGGAGATTTACAGCCTTATCAGATAGAGGACATTATAAACAGGGTCGTAAGAGTTGGTGGGGGAAATTACGGGAACAGATACAATGAAATTTACAGGGTATTTAAGGAACAATATCACATTGATTTAAAGGCTAGAATGACTAACTATAACAAGACGGTAAGGGCAAAGGACAGATTTAAAAGCGTGCTTAAATATGCACTAGCGAATGATTATGGCAAGGACTTATTAAAAGTGGTAACAAGGCTATACCCCGAAAGTGTAAGGGTTATAATGGACGGAATCAATCAAAATACAGGGCTAGGGAATAATGAAGTTTTGTTATTGAACTAGATCCGAAAATAAACAAATAAATAAAATTTAATATTGAAATGGAGTGGTAAAGAATGAAACACAAATTTGAAGCCATAGGAATGGTAAACAAGAACAGCGACAAGGCAAGGGAAAAGGAACAAAAGAAAATCATTAACAGAATCAAGAAAATATTTAAATAGGAGAGTGGATTAAATGGAAGAAATGAAAGAAAAAGCGAAAAAAAGTATGGAAGAAGCAATACTTGAATGGGCAGATATAGAACTTGAGATACGTTGCAAAAGAAAAATGGATATTGTAATGAAAGAACTTAAAAGCAGTAGAGAGGCGAGTAATTTTTTTGCTGATTTACTTGTAGAAACACAAAAAACTTTTTTTGAATTAGGAAAGCAAGTGGCAAGAATGGAAATGGAGGGATAGGAAATGACTATATACATTGGATACGAACTAAATAACGAATTGAGTAAACTTATTGCAAAGGCGGAAGAAAAAAGGCTGATATTTTTAGAAAGCCTAAGAATAACTAGAGAAAGCCACGAAGGTGCGTGGGGTTCACCAGAAGAAATTGAAAAAAATATCACGCAGAATATGAAACCTGTAAAAGAAAAATTTGAGATTGAAATAAAGCAAATAAATGCTGATATAACTGGAAATATTAAAGAATACAGTCAAAAATGGAGCAAAAAAGAAATTGAAAAAATAGACTTTGATAAACTTAAATATATAATGGAATTTTCAAAATTTGATATACCAGATGAACTTTTTGAAGAAATAGTATTTGAAATTTTAGGTTACGAGGCTAATAATCTTAAAATGCTTAGAATAATAAGGGAAATATTGGGGAACAGAAAAATAGGAAAATTATTTACAAGGCTAGATAAAGAAAAGGAACTTGAAAAATTGATAAACAAGGACTTAGAAAAATACCTTGATTTTGAACTTGAGCCGCAAACAGAAATGAGCTTTGAAGAAAAATACAGACCGTTTTTAAATGCTATTGAAGAAATACAAACTAAAGTTTTAGAAATAAAAACAGGCAGATAATACAGGAATTTACGAGAACGGAATTTTCCGTTCTATTAACTGAAAAAATAACGGGAGGAATACAGGATGGAGAAAATTAATAGTGATGAAAGAGCAAAGGCGATAATCAAAGCATTTAAACAATTAAGCGTGGAAGAAATGGAGAAATTATTGATTAAGTTAGGAATACCGACAGACAGAAAATTATAGGAGTGTTAGAAAATGGATAGAATGGGTATATTAAGAAAAGTCTTAACAACAACAAATGAAGAACGAAAAAAGAAGTGGATTGAAACACAAAAAGAACGGAAAATACAGGCAGTAGCATTTGTTGAGTTTTTAGGCGAATTGATGATACCTGGTAATCAAATAATTCAAATAGTGGATAAAGTTACCGATTTGTTAGAGGTGTCAATAGATAATGTTGTTTTTGAGGCACTTATTGACGAAAGCGAGCAAATAATGAAAGTCTTTGATGAAGAGGAAGACGGACAACCATTATCATAACAGCGAAAGGAGAAAATATGAAATCAGTATATTGCAAGCATTGTGGAACGTTCTTATTTGGAATAGAGAACAGCTGTATTTATTATGCCGCCAAATGCAAGAAGTGTGGCAAACTGAATTATGGAAAATCACAGCAAGAATATAATCCGAAGAAAAAGGACAAGAAATAAAAAAATGCCTGTTATTTCACAAAAAGGGGGGAGTGTTATAACAAGCAATCATAATTATTTTGGTGTATTTCTATATATCAATTATACCATATCAGAGCAGTTAAGACAATCAAAATTTAGGCCCTAATCTTTAAATGATAAGAGAATAAAAATGTAATATTAAATACCATAACAAATTATACGTTTTTGAAGTAAAAAATAGGAAATAAAAATGTAAAGTTAGATACCATAACAACAAAAAATGTAAGATTAATACAAGGTTAAAAAAATTACGTGATTTTGAGTGAACAAAAATTTTTCCCTTTTCTTATATATAGTTATATGGGGTAGTTATCTTACATTTTTAATCATTTTTCATTCAAAGATATAATCTAGATAGCATAAATAAAGGCTTAGAATACAAAATAATCTATATATTTCAAAGAAAAGCAATGATAATTTATTGATTATATACAGACATACACAAGGAAAAATGATTATAGAAAAAAGAGAGGGATAATGCACGCCGAATTTAACATTTGGGTAAGGAAGTGAATTGAATGGAAAAAAGTGGGAATTATCCTAAGCGATATAGATATACAGAAAAAGAAACAGATAGGATAATAGAGATATTGGAAATCATAGAGGAATACAGGAAGACAAATGAAGTTGATGAAATAATAGACTGCATAAACAATGAACTTTTATACAGTGCTGGAGAAATAAACTTTGTAACAAGGTGTAAGCGCCAAACTTGTCCTTTATGCCGAGAAAACAAAAAATTCAAGTCCTTTTTAAAACTAAAGAAAAAAATCAATGAACAAAACGGAATCCGATATATCCTAATAACATTTAACGGCAGAGAAATAAGCGATTTATCGAAATTAAGCAAGGAAGTGGGAGAAAATAATGAAATAGTGGCTAAAATCATAAGGAAAAGGAGCATACAGGCAATAATGCTGGGCTATATAAAAATAGTTGAAATTTCCTATAATAAATATACAGGAAAGTTATTGCCGCATATCCATTTATTATTAGGAGTTAGAGAAGACTTTAAGAAACATTGGATCAGAAAAAAAGAAATAGAAAAATTGGAAAAGACTTGGAAAAAATGGAAAGGAGAGGAAATTAAGAACGCTATTGACGTAAAAATAGTAAAAGATACTGAAAATGATATTGATACAGTATTAAAATATATAACTATTGTAGGAAAAAAGCGTATAATGAAACTTGATGATATGGAAATTCGGGCCTTTTTTGAAATGATAAATGACAGGAAAAGGCTGTTTACTGCTTCAGGAATATTCAAATAACAAAACGGGGTGATTTAATTGAACTTGAGAGCAAAGAGAATGGCATACAACGTATTAAAGCTCAAGATAAAGGATAAAAAAATGAATTACCAGAAATTAGCTAAGGAATTAAGAATATCGGAAAGTGGACTTAATAAAAAAATAAACGGAAAAAATTATTTTACACAGTCGGAAATATACAGGATAAAAGAGTTATTAGAACTAACGGACAATGAACTGATTAAAATATTTTTTTGACTATTGTAAAAAACGGTATTAAAATTATAGGGTAGAGTAGTGCCTATTAGCTAGATTTTTGGATTGGTGGAAGAAATGAAAAGAATAAAAAATGCAAATGGTACTGGAAGTGTAACAAAAACCACAAAGAGAAAGCCGTACAGGGTAAGGGTTACGGACTGGAGAACAAAGAAAAGGGTATCGCTGGGCTATTATGAAACAAGGAAACAGGCAATGGAAGTGCTGAATGAATATTTATACAATCCCTATGACGTAGAAAACAGCACAATGACATTTAAGGGGTTGTATAGATTATTTATTGAGAATCAGAAAGGACTGGTTGCAGTTGGCACGATAAAAGGCTACGAGAACAGCTTTAAGAGATGTAAGCCGTTACATAGTCTAGTATTCAGGGAAATAAAAGGACCGCAAATGCAAGATACAGTAAACAGTCTTAATTGCAGTGTAGCAACAAAGAAGATCACAAAGAACTTTTTGACAGTATTATCCAATTATGCTATGGAACTTGAGATAATGACAGTGAACAGAGCGAAGTTTATAAGGTTGCCAAAGGAAAGCAGCAAAAGGCAAAAGAACGTGTTTACAGGCTATGAAATTCAAAAGCTGTGGAATAATATTGGCATACAGTGGGTAGACTATATTTTAATTATGATTTACACAGGTATGAGAATAGGTGAAATTACAGAACTGAAAAAAGAAAACGTTGACTTGCTGCGTAGAATTATAAACGGCGGAAACAAGACGGAAAAAGGGAGACATAGACAAATACCGATACACAAGGATATATTTCAGTTAGTGAAAGGACTATATGAGAGCAGTCCAACTGAATATTTGTTATATAATAAAAAATGGGTATTTGAGAAAAAGAAAAAAGAAAATAAGCCGATACGTACAAATTATTTCAGGGAAAAGTTTTATAAGACGCTGGAAGAGTTAAAAATGAATCATAAGCCACACGATTGCCGAAAGACATTGGCAACCTTTATGAACAATCAAAAAATAAATAGCGTTGTAATAACCGATATACTAGGACACGAGGACATAAGCACTACAAATGAATATTATATTCAATCAGACATCGAGGAATTGACTGTATCAATGGATAACATCAAATTTTTGAATGATGTAAATTAAAACCATTAATTGAATCAATAAAACTGATAATTTGTAGGCAATGAATTTGGGGACCAACGGGGGACCAACCGGCAAGGTAAATGAGTACCTTTTTTAGAAAAATCACAAATAAATAAAAAATATTAAAAAATGAAAAAGGTAACTGAATACCTTTTTGGTACTGTATTACCTTGCTTTGTAAAAAATTGGCAAAAAAAATATGCTACCCTTGTGATAGCATATTTAAAAAGGAGTTTTGAAGAAAAAAGTTTTCACTTTTTCTATTGGTCAGATGTAATTATACAGGATAATTCTTATAATAAAATTTTTATTTTCTTTGTTTTTAATTTGTTAAAGAAATATATTTGAATTATATTATTTATTATGATTTTCTGATTTTTTTTGCAAATTACAGACCGAAACACCTGAACAACTGCAGCAGTCTGTTCCACAAAAATTTTTATTTTTCTTATAATCTTTGTATATTTTTCTAAAAACTGCGATTACAACTATGGCTGCAATTACAGCAACAATGATTGTTTTTTCCATGTTTGCACTTCCTTTCAAGATTGTATGGCTAATAGTAAATTTTATTTAGCAAAATTATTTTAAAATTATATGTTAATCTAAAAATATATTTAAATCACAGTAATTCAATGATTCTAAAATTATACAAATAATCGGGCGACATTAAAGAACAGTATTGATACAACATAAGGTAAAATTAACAGCATTGATACTTGGAATGCCAATAATTTCCATCCAAACTCCTGTTTTAACGCTCCCATTGCTACAGCACATGGTACTACAAGAAGGACGTACAGCATAAATGAATAGGCTCTTATTGGACCGTATTTGTCATTCCATAGATTTCTGATTGCTGGAACAATATTTCCTCCTGCATCTTCATCAAGCTCTTCCTGATTTTTCATTTCTAATGTTGAAATTTTGAATGTTGCAACGTGTCCCAGTGATTTTAGCGAATCAACTACGGCACCTCCCAACGCGATTCCTTGATCCTTTAAATCAGCCATGAAATTATATTCTTGCTTCTCATCTTCTTCCTGCGACAACAAAATTTGTCCTAAAAATCCTACAACAGTTTCCTTTGCTATGATACTTGGCACAATGGAAGCCACAGGTTCCCATCTGTCACCAAAACCGGTTGGCTTGAATACAGGCTGTACGACTTTTGCTGCCTGTCCTAAGTAGGAATTTTCAGCATCCCCTTTATTTGGGAAATATTGGAAAAACCAGATAATTAGCAAGATTCCCAAAATTATTGTAGTTGCTCTTTTAATATAAGCGAAAGTTTTAGATTTCATATTGTTCCATACAACTTTGGCACTTGGCAGTCTGTATGGAGGAAGTTCTATCAGCAGTTCCGTGTTATTTCCTTTAAAATAATTGAATCTTTTTAGTATGAATGCTACGAAAAGAGCCATAAATACTCCAAAAAGATAAATTGAAACAACAACTAAGGCTGCATGTTTGCTAAAAAATGCTGCTGCAAGCAGGGAATAAACTGGAAGTCTTGCACCGCACGACATAAATGTGGCAATAACCCCTGTCAGCCTTCTCGTTTTTTCATCTTCCAACGTTCTTGTCGAATAAATGGCTGGAACTGTACATCCAAATCCGATTAGCATTGGGATAAAGGCTTTTCCAGAAAGCCCAACCTTTGTCATCATCTTGTTCAGAATAAATGCTACACGTGCCATATATCCACTTTCTTCAAGAATCGCCATGAAAAAGTATATAAAGAACATAAGCGGAACAAATGTCAAGACTGAACCTACTCCAGCAAGAATCCCTTCCAGCACAAAGCTGCTAAGCCAGTCAGGCACCCCTTCAATAGCGTGTCCCACATATTTTATTACAAAGTCGCTAAAAAAACCGTCAATCCAGTCGATAAACGGAGAACTTCCGTCAAATACAATAACAAATACTGCATAAATTATGGCGAGAAATGCAAGTCCACCAAAAAATTTATTCAAAAGTATTTTGTCAATTTTGTCTGTCAGTGCAAATTTATCTCCGGTACCTCTTTTTAAGTTGGCTGAAATAATTCCACGCACAATTCCATATCTTGCTCTTGCCAGTACATCTTCGGGTACAATTCCATAATGGTCTTCAAGACTCTTTTTTTCAGTGTTTCCGATGCTTGATAAGTCAATCCCGAATTCATTTTTCACTATTGCCAGTATATTTGTATCATTTTCTAAAATTTTGATTACAAGCCAGTCAACAGGGTATTTTTCCAACACTTTTTCATAGGATTTCTCATTTTTCAGTTTATTTTTCAAAATTTCAATATTACTTTCAATTTCTTTGTCAAACAGAAGTCTGTGCTGTTTATGTTCTGATGAAGTTTGTTTTGAAATTTCAACTGCCTTTTCCATAAGCTTGTCTACACCATGCCCAGATTTTCCGCTTGTAAAGACTACTGGGATGCCAAGCTGCTTTTGAAATCTGTCCACATTCAGCTCATAGCCAATTCTTTTAAATTCATCCTCAAAGTTAAGCGCCATGACGATTGGAATGCCAAGTTCCTTTAATAGTGCAGTTAAGTAAATATTTTTCTCAAGCGATGTTGAATCCATAACATTGATTACCACATCAACTTTTTCATTTAGCAAAAAATCCCTTGAAACACGTTCTTCAGGAGTATTTATTGACAAATTGTAAATTCCTGGCAAATCAATAAGTTTTATATCTTCATTGCCTATCTTAAAAGAAACTTCCTTTTTTTCAATTGTTACGCCCGGCCAGTTTCCTATCTTTAAACTTGCATGCGAGATTTGGTTAATTAGGGCAGTTTTTCCTACGTTGGGATTCCCGACAAATGCTACGTTTATCATTTTACCACCTCAATCTGAATGTGATTTGCTAAATTTGTGCTGATTACGATTTTAGTTTCCACTGTTTTTATGAGAATATTTCCATTTGCGATATTTTCAATTGTGCAGGCATCTCCTCTGCATACTCCCAGACTCAATAACCGTGTGTCCAATTTCCTCTCATCAATATCTTTTAATAAAAATTTTTCTCCGACTTTTCCTTCTACTAACGTCATCTCGGATCATCTCCTCTCTTTTTCTGTAATGTTTATTGATTTTTCGATTTCCAAAAGCGTATTTATACTTATATGAAAACTATTTTAGAATTAAACTTAATATTGTTTAATTTCATAAGTTTTAGATTAAGGAATTCTAATACATACTTAGAATAATTTGAAATATATTTTAAAATCATTTCAAAAATGTAACATATACTATGAAAACCGAATATTTTAATTGCCAAACTAATTTTATACCTTTTTAAAAAATAATGCAAGTTTTTTCTCTTTTTAAAAAAAATGAACATAAAAAAAGCAGGAAAACTTCAATTTAAAACAAAGTTCCTGCCGTAATATATTTTTTTTTCTAAGAATTAAAATTTTATTTATGTTTTTTATAAGCTCTAATTCTGTTTGGAAGTGAGAACAATTTTATAAATCCTTCTGCATCTTTATGGCTGTAAAGCTCACTTGCGCCAAATGAAGAGATTTTTTCATCATACAAGGCAAAATCAGTGAATCTTCCAGCGATTTTTATGCTTCCCTTATACAATTTCAATTTTATTGTACCATTCACATTTTTTGAAGTTTCGTCTACAAATGCGTCAAGCCCTTCACGAAGTGGTGTAAACCATTGTCCTGAATAAGTTATGCCTGCATATTTTTGTGAAACAAGTTTTTTAAATTCAAAAGTGTCCTTATCAAAAATTAAAGTTTCCAGTTCCTTTAGTGCTTCCATTAACAGTGTTCCGCCCGGCGTTTCATAAATTCCTCTTGACTTCATTCCAACCAGCCTGTTTTCCACAATGTCAATTACACCGACACCATTTTCTCCAGCGATTTTATTTAATTTTCTTAATAATTCCACTGGCTCCAATGCTTTGCCGTCAACTTTTACAGGCCAGCCCTGCTCAAATGTAATATCCACATAAGTTGGCTTATCTGGCGCTTTTTCAGGAGGAGTTGTCATCATATAGACAATATCTTCCTTATGTTCATTCTCAAGCCCTTCAATATCTCCTCCTTCGTGGGAAATATGCCATAAGTTTTGATCTCTTGAATAAATTTTTTCTTTTGTTACACTTATTTTTATACCTTTTTTTTGTGCGTAGTCAATCGCATCTTCTCTTGAGGAAATATCCCAGATTCTCCAAGGAGCAATTATTTTTAATGTTGGATCCAATGAAAATACTCCAGTTTCAAATCTAACCTGATCATTCCCCTTCCCAGTACATCCGTGACAAATATATGTCGCACCTTCCTTATGGGCAACATCTACCAATGTTTTGGAAATTAACGGACGTGCAAATGAAGTTCCCAGTAAATATTTATTTTCATAAACTGCTCCCGCTCTTAAAGCACGGAAAGCATAATCTCTTACAAATTCATCTTTTTTATCTTCTACATAAACTTTGGAAGCGCCAGATTCTATGGCTTTCACTTTCACGGCTTCCATATCTTCGTTTTGTCCAACATCCACACAGCACGCAATTACCTCTAAATCATAATGTTCCTTTAGCCAAGGTATGATAATTGATGTATCAAGCCCGCCTGAATACGCTAAAACTACTTTTTCTTTTGTCATTTTCCTGTTTCCCTTCAATTAAAATTTATTTGGAAAATTTTGCTTCAATGTCTTATTCCAGTTGTCAACTCTACCTTTCTGAGTTTTTAAGAAAGCGTCAACGTCACCTTCAACTATAACTTTTGTCATCACATCTCCATTAGATAGTTTTTTAACAACAGCCAAATCAGTATCTGATACAACTTCTCCAAAAATAGTATGATTTCCATTTAACCATTCTGTCGGCACAGTCGTAATGAAAAACTGGCTTCCATTTGTTCCTGGCCCAGCATTCGCCATAGCCAGTTTACCAGCTTTAGAAAAGTTCAGTCCATTATTAACTTCATCTTCAAATTGGTATCCTGGTCCTCCTGCTCCTGTTCCAGTTGGATCTCCGCCTTGAGCCATAAAGTTTTCAATAACCCTATGAAATTTTAATCCGTTGTAATATCCTTTTTTTGCCAAATTTACAAAATTAGCAACAGTTACAGGCGATTTGTCAGGTAATAAATTAATATTAATATCACCTTTTGCAGTAATAATTTTCGCTTTCATCTTATACTCTTTACTGTATGATTGCACAGCAACAGTCATCATCATTAAAATCGATAACATCAGTAACGATACTCTTTTAATCATACATCTCCTTTCATTTCAATATTTGATTTGTTTTAAGGAACTTTATTTTAAAGTAAAACCTGTTATTCAAATAGTTAAAATTTCTATTTTTATTTAAGTTTATTTAAATAAGTCCAGATACATTCTATCATATTGTGAAAGATTTTTGAATATAATTTTAAAATTATTTAAAAGCATTGTATTTCTGGTATTATAGTTAATCCAGTTAAAAATTGGAGCAAAAATTATGTAAATAACTTTTTACTTTCATATTAAACTAGAATTGCTATGTATTCTAAAAATTTTGTTTAATAGACATTGCTTTCTTATAAATTAAAACGTACAAAATTATACATGCTCAAAAAGTAAAACGGCAATTTAATAAAACTGCCGTCCTAAATTTATTTATAAATTATTTACCATCGAATACTGTTGGATAAGCTTTATCATTATTAAATGCCCAAGAACCATTGTAATAGTAGCTATTGTCATTTGAATTATAAACTAGATTTTTACCTGCTTTTAAATGCATGTATTTGTATTTTTTCAAATATTTTTCAGTTTTTTCAACATTTTGAATTAATACGCCCACTTTTACATTCTCATAAGTTTCACCGTCGAACACACATTTGTCAAAATCTACATCAACTCGATAATCTTTTTCATTAATTTTCTTAAAATCACTATACTCTTTCGGAATATTACAATATGAATCTTTTTCTAGTTTCGCAGTTTTAGTATGCACCTTTTTTACTTCTGTACCTTCTGCAAAAGCCATCATAGACATAATAAACAATACAAACATACTCTTTTTCATAATAAATTTCCTCCTTGATTTTATTTCTATTATAATTTATCTATAATAGTATATCATATTTTCTTTGATTTTTCTATTTTTTAGGAAAATAAGGTAAATTTTTATTAAAAATACATCTAAAATTAATCAATAAATGTGAGAATTAAATATAATGCTATTTCCCATTTAAAGAGTAGAAAATCAAAAAAGTTATGAAATTAAAGTCATTTTTTTACATGATTATGCTATTATATAACCTATGTAACTATTAAAATATCCTTTACTTAAATTTATCATTAAGTATCCATATAAGGGATTTTTATTTAGATTTTGAAAAACTGCTTATTATTAATAAATATTTTTTTATGGAGTTTAGTATAAAATATTTGGATGGGAAAATCTTTATAAAAAACTTTGAGAAATCAAAAAAATATGGTACAATAATTTTGTAGAAAAAATTCCTACCACTACTAAGTCTGAAAAAATTTTGTGATACTGATAAATAAAGGGGTTCCTCAAACGTACGTAAGAATAGTAAATTCATTAAAATAATGATTGGAATAAAAAAATTAAAAAGCAACAACTTTTATATGAGGTTGTTTTTTTGTTTATAAAAAATTGTGAAAAAGGAGTGAAAGGAATGGCGTTAATTTTTGTTACTGGCGGGGCGAAAAGTGGGAAAAGTAAATTTGCTGAAGAGTTAATTTTAAATTTGAATAATGGGAAGCAGGAAAATGTGTATTTGGCAACATCGCTTGTGTTTGATGAGGAAATGAAGGAAAAGGTGAGGTTGCATAAGGAAAGACGGAAAAACGATTGGGGAACTGTGGAAACTTATAAAAATTTTGAAAATAAATTAAATAAATATTTTCCTAAAACAAAAAATGGAATTAAAAATAATATGCTTGTGGATTGCCTAACAAATATGATTACTAATATAATTTTTGAGGAAAAGGATGTTGACTGGGATAATTTTGATAAAAAGTCTTATGTAAAAATTGTGGAAAAATTGGATAAAAATGTGGAAAATACAGTAAATGAACTGCTGAATATAACAAATCAATTTGAAAATACGATAATTGTGTCAAATGAGTTGGGATTGGGGCTTGTGCCAAGTTATCCATTGGGACGTTATTTTCGTGAAATTGCAGGAAAAATGAATCAGGCTGTGGCAAAAAGGGCTGATGAAGTTTATTTTGTGGTGTCTGGCATTCCAATGAAAATTAAATAATATTTTTTATAAAAGGGGAAATTTTTATATGAAAAATGAAAAGTTAAATTTACAGCTAGAAAAGAATAAAATTAGACAAGAAATTTTGAAAACAAGAAATAATTTATCCACTGAAGAAGTAGAAAAAAAAAGTAATTTAATTATTCAAAATTTGGAAAAATTTATAAAAAATGCTGAAAATATAATGATTTTTATGGATATGAAAAATGAAGTGAGAATCACAAAATTGATGGAACTTTATCCTGAGAAAAGTTTTTTTATTCCAAAAATTACAGATAGTAAAAATAGAGAAATGAAAATTAATAAATATGAGGAAAATGAGCTTGTATTACATAAATTTGGATATTATGAATCTTCTTCCAGTGACTTTTACAACGAAAACATTTTGGACATCGTAATTGTTCCTGCGGCTGTCTTTGATTTGGAAAAAAATCGGATTGGATTTGGAGGCGGATATTATGATACATTTCTGAAAAAAGTTCGAAGGGGGAATAAAAAAGCTATATTTATTGGTGTGTGCTATGATTTTCAGGTTGTTGACAAGATTCCAAGAGAAGAGCACGATATAATCGTAGATTTTGTTGTGAATGAAAATCAGGTTTTTGAATAAAATTATTAGAAATTTTAAATTTAATTAAAAAAATAATTGACAATTCTAATTAATTTGGTAAAATATAGTGTAGCTATGTTTTTTTTAAAGGTTTTGTTAATTTATAATAAAATAAAACGCCTAGTAAAACTATTTTTAAATTTGAACAGAAAATTAAAATTTTAGTTTTTTATTTCATAAAATATTTAAACTTTAATTTTGAAAGAGAATAGACTTTGATTTTTTTATAAATAATTGACTTGAAATTTTAAATTATATTATTCGGTGTATTGTCAAGTCAAGTGCGGCAAGCTTGAATTGGAATAGAATAATTTTTTTAAATAAATATAGTCTGCATAGAAAAATAGTTATAAAGATTTTAGAAAAGGAGATGTGTTAAAATGACGAATAATTTGCAAAATGTGAAACGGGATTTATGTGCATTTGCAAAGCGATGCAAGGAGGTACACTATACAGACAGCTTGTTGATAAAGTTTTTAATGACTGGACTGGTAACAACAGTTACAAGTAATTTATTTTCAGCTTCGGCAAATAAAGGTATTGAAAGTCAAAAACAGGCAATTTCTACATCAATTAAGACAATACATCAGCAAGTTAAAGCGACACGGAAAGAAAACGACAAATTACTAAAAAATACAAATCTTGAACTTATTCAATTAATGGAGCAGGGGGATCATGTTGTAAAAGCGCCATGGAGCAGCTGGCAATATGGTTTAAATTATTTTAATAATAACTGGAACGGGACTTATAAAGGACGTGGAGATAAGAAAACGAAATATCCATATGAAGGAGTATTTCAAAGAAGTTCAAATTCATTTGACAGATATACTTCGCCTCTAAGTAAGCATTATGGTGAATTACCTTTAGGGGCAAATAGACGTTCAGCTTCATCAAATGAAAGAAAAAATCTTCCTTTGTCATCGTATGGACTGGCAAGTAATGATCCGGCTCAAGAACCAATCGTGGAAATGAACGTGGAAGCGTCAATCAGGCCTAAAACAGTAAACATAGATATTCCAGATTTGGGAATAAGAGCACCACGATTACAAGCACTGACAGTAAATGGAACAGAACCGCCAGCAATAACAGTGCCCAAACCAGATACACCTACGAAGGAAGTACATATTGTTGAGCCGAATGCAAACCCATTTACAGGATTCTTTTTTAATGGAACGACTTCTGAAATAGGTACAACAACTACTACTGACCCAATTACAGGTGGAACGTATTATGGAGGGATTCAAGAAAATAGTTGGCATGATACAGATGGAGATGGTGTAAATGATGCAGTAACTGGAGCTGCAGCAACTGGACAAGCAGGAACGGCAACCAAGACATCAAATCGGCCTACAAATATATTTTATAGAATTGGAACCTCTTTATCAAATGTTACTTTTTATGTTAGAGGACATATGAATTCAGATACTTATACAGATCAAGGTTCGGGTGCCTCAGGAGGAGTTGATCCAACGAATGGAATTTCAGGTGGGCCAGTAGTGCCAACTGACGGGACTATAGCTATTCATACGTTAAAAGACATGAATGTAAGTAATGTAACAGCCAATTTATATGGACGTGCAGGTTTTTTAACATCTGAAACATGGAGACATGGACAAGTAAATATGGTTAGCGGTAATAAAATAAATATGTTTGGTACCGAAAATTCAGCTTTTTATATAATGCCAGCAGCGTATAGAACTATTACAAAGTATTTTGATAATGATTTTCATACAGGCGCTATTTATGGGAAGACAGACATAAATATGTATGGTAAAGGAAATACAGCTTATTTAACAACTGGAATTTCTGCTCCAAGAATAATTGCAAATGAGGGTAAAATTCAATCAGATGGAGCTTCAAATATAGTATATTCAAGTTTTAGTTACATACCTAACTGGAATAAAACTGATTGGAAAACTTATTCGGGAAAATCTGGTAAACCTTATGACAGTATGAATTCTCTTATAAAAACAAGTGATGTAAATCTTTATGGTGATGAGAATATAGTTTTATTTTTTGGAAGTAAAATGAAAGGAACAGTTCCGAAATCTTGGGAACGTGCAGATGCTTATCCAGAAAGAAATGAATATTATGCAAAAGGTTCTTCCATAGGAATATATCAAGGGGAAATAGATGTAAAAGCGAATATCGGTTCTCAATTAACATCAGACAACAAAACAGCACAGACAAGTGATGGACAATTGGGTTCTACTGGTTATACGTCGACTACAGTTGATGGTGCTGTGGGAGTATTTGTTGAATCTGGACAAAGAAAAAACATTATACCTACAAAACATTTAGGAGTTCCTGTAACTGTAACTAAAATCAGTAATGCAACTGGGAACCCATATGGAAGTACTCCAGCTACAACTATAAATGGAGGAAAACTTTCTTCATTGGATAATGATAAGATTCATAACTTAGAGATTGGTAAAATAGACATAAAATTTGGAAAATATTCAAAAGATGGATTTATGATAATAGCTAAAAAAGGGAGTGCTGTTGATATAGGAAAACAAACGACGCATGATTATATATCTACAAGTGATATGAGCAAAAGTTTTTCAGATGGTGTAAATGGTGCTTCTACCTCAGAAAGCGATGCTTCAAAAGGAACTATAGTAGCCTATGCAGAAGGTGTATGGAAACAAACTGATCATAAGTTAGGTTCTAGAACTGAAGGAGATAATAGCACATCTGCATTAGAAGATCAACCTTCTGAAGTAAATATATACATACCATTAACTTTGGCTTCAAAAGAAGGAATCGCCTATATGGGTGATAACAAAGGTGTTGTAAATGCTGGAGAAACAGGAAAACCTATAACTACAACAGCAGTGAATCATAAATCAATAATTGGATTTGCACGGGATGAAGGAGAAGTTAATATTTTTGGAGATATTACAGCAGCAGATGCAATGGCTGCAACTGATAAATTTGAAAATATTGCAGCATTAGCTACAAAAACAGCAGCAGGTTCAAAAGGTGGAACAGTTACTATAAAGGAAGGAAACATTAAAATAAGCGGTATGGCTGGATTTGCTTCAGGAACTGGTTCTGTTGTAAATATTGACAATGGAACGGGTAATAAAATTCAGACTGGTAAAAATGGTGCGTTGGTTGCGACAGATGGAGGAACTGTAAACTTTAGTGGTGGAGCCATTTATCATGAAAATAAAGCAACATCAAGCAATGTGGTAGCAGGCGGAACTGATACTGTGGACCATTCTAAATCTACGCCATTTTATGCTGATACTAATGCGTCCGCAATAAACTTCAAGGGAGCTACAACAATAAATATGTCAGACGGTATATTAATGCCGGGAACTACGGCAGCTGATTATGAAGGAAATACTGCTGTTGCAACAGCAAAATATCACGGAATGCAAAATGTAACTGTAAACCTTACCGGAGATAACGTGGTATTGCGTACTTATACAGGAGATACTACCAACTGGACAGGCGGAACTACAGGTTCAAATAATATAAAAAATGATATGCAGCTTGCTGCATTGAATACAAATAATAAAAAATATAAAATATATTACATAGATGGCATATTTAATCTTAACAACAATCAAAATTTAGATGATCCGACAGATGAATTTAATACAAAAGTAGGACTTTCAAATGAAAAATTTACAATAGCAAGTGGAGTTACTGTAAGTTCTGCAACTGGAAAAGGTTTGTCAATGGCTTCTCATGATGGTGTTACAACTAACACAACTACAGGATACACAAATAACGGAACAATTAATATAACAGGAGGTACGCCTTCAAATACAACAGCATTGTCTACAAGTTTTGGATATGTTGATAATAAAGGAACTATTAATGTAGATAACGGAATTGGAGCGTATGGAATAAATGGAAGCAGCCTTACAAATAACAGCGCCATAAATATTACTTCAAGCGGAGTAGGTATGGCAGGATTTGCCTCAGCTTCCACATTAAAAACTTATGGAACGGATGATAAAATTTCAAAAGGAACATTGACAGCGGCTGATAAAGTGTTAGAAGTAACTAATAATGGTACAATAACAGTTGCAGGAAATGGTTCAATTGGGTTGTATGGAAATACAAATGACGTTGCAGGAACAGGATTAGTTTCAACTTCAAATGGAGTTATTACAAATAATGGTAAAATAGTAATGACTGGAGATAGTGGCGTTGGAATAGTGTCTGAAGGAAAAGGAAACACGATTAATCTAGGAGGAACAGGAAGTTCAGACATTGCAGTAGGAACTAACGGAATTGGAGTTTATGCAAGTGGAACAAAAAGTGTCGTAAACTTTACATCGGATACAGGAGTGGAAATAAAGGACAAAGGTGTAGGAATCTCTGTTTCAAACGGTTCAATTGTAAATCCTAATGGAAAAACTTTTGAAATAAAATACACAGGTTCTGCAAATGCTTCTGGAGCTGGTATTTTCTATGACAATACAGCAACAAATGTGACTGATATAAATATAGTAAATACAAGCAGTGACAAAGGAATCGTTGGAGTCTATGCGACAAAAGGAACCTTAACAAATACAGCTGCAATAACAGATAAAAGCGGAAAAGCCTATGGAATCTATTCTGAAGGCGCAAACGTAATAAACAGCGGAACATTGACTATTGGAAACAAAGGTAAGGGAATACTCAGTACAAATGGAGATGTCACATTGACAAGCAGTTCTGTAATTAATCTGGGAGAAGATGAAGCGATTGGGGTGTATACAAAAGGAACTGGAAACAACGTAACAGCGGATGCAGGCTCTACAATGGCAATTGGTAACGGTTCATATGGATTTATCAATGAAGGAACAGGAAACACAATAACAAGTAACATGACTTCACAGACAGTTGGAGATAATACAGTCTTCGTATTTTCAAGGGATACATCAGGAACAGTGATAAACAATACACCGTTAACTTCAACAGGGTCACTAAACTATGGACTTTATTCAGCAGGAAATGTAGTAAATAATGCAGATATTAACTACGGTTCAGGAATAGGAAACGTAGGAGTTTACAGTACAAATGGCGGAAATGCAGTAAATAATAAAACAATAACAGTAGGAGCTTCAAACCCGGATCCGACAGCTAATCAATATGCAATAGGAATGGCGGCAGGATATTTTGGAGATGCCTCAACGCCAGCGTATACAGGAAACGTAGTAAATAAGGGGACAATAAATGTAAATGGCGAATATGGTATAGGAATGTATGGAACAGAAATAGGAACGACAGTTACAAATGATGGAACAATCAACCTTAACGCAAGCAATACAACAGGAATGTATCTTGACAACGGAGCATATGGAATAAATAATGGAGTAATCAAGTCAAATGGAGCAGGCTTGAAAAAAGTTGTGGGAATGGTAGTCAAGAATGGCTCGACAATAGAAAATAACGGGACAATAGAAATTAATGCAGAAGAAGCAGTAGGTTTGCTTGCTAAAGGAAATGCGGCAGGACATAATATAGGGAAAATAAAGAATTACGGAACTTTAAGAATAACAGGAAGCGGAGCACAGGATTCACAAGTTCCAGAAGAGGGACAGGAAATATCTAAAGATATGTCAGGAGTCAAGATACATGCGCCAGCAGGTTCATCAACAGCAACAATAACAGTAAACGGAGTTCCAGTAGTGCCTGAATTAGCGACAACGACAGCAGAAGAATACAAGCCTATGGAAGTTTCAACAATAGGAATGTATATAGACACTTCAAACAGACGATTTACAACGCCAGTAACTGGGTTAAGCAAGTTGAGCACGCTAACAAATGCAGATTTGATAATAGGAGCTGAAGCTGCACAGAACACGACAGGTAAATACATTCAGGTAAGCCAAAAAATTCTTGAACCATACAACAAGATGATTTTAAACAATCCACAAATTAACAAGTGGAACATTTATTCAGGTTCACTTACATGGATGGCAAGCGTGGCGCAAAATCAGACAGATGGAACAATACAGAACGCTTATCTGGCAAAAATTCCATATACTAGATGGGCAGGAAGAAAAGATTCTCCTGTAAACAGCACAGATACATACAATTTCCTGGATGGTCTGGAACAAAGATATGGAGTTGAAGGTTTAGGAACTAGAGAAAAATTGTTATTTGACAAGATAAGCGGAATAGGGAACAATGAAGAAATCTTATTTTATCAGGCAACTGACGAAATTATGGGACATCAATATGGAAATCTTCAACAAAGAATCAATGCAACTGGAAACATATTGGACAAGGAATTCAGATACCTGAAACACGACTGGAGAAATCCGTCTAAGCAAAACAACAAGATTAAAGTGTTTGGTGCAAGAGATGAGTACAACACTGACACTGCTGGAATCATTGACTATACAAGTAATGCCTACGGTGTGGCTTACGTTCACGAAGATGAAAAAATCAAGATGGGTAACTCAAGCGGATGGTATGCAGGAGCTGTAACAAACAGATTCAAGTTTAAGGATATAGGACATTCAAGAGAAAATCAAACTCAGCTTAAAGCAGGAATCTTTAAGACAATGTCACCTAAGAAAGATTACAATGGAGCATTGCAATGGACAATCGGAGGAGATGTATTCGTAGGTATCAATGACATGAAACGTAGATACCTGGTTGTAGATGACGTATTCCAGGCAAAATCTGACTATCATTCTTATGGAGCGGCATTAAAGACAGACTTGGGATATGACATAAGAATGAGTGAAAGAACACATTTACGTCCATACGGAGCATTGAAGATGGAATACGGAAGATTCAATGACATCAAGGAAGACAGAGGGGAAATGAGACTGGAAGTAAAAGGGAACGACTACTTCTCAGTTAAGCCGGAAGTCGGAATGGAATTCAGATACGTACAGCCACTTGCAGTAAGAACAAACCTGACAGTGGGATTGTCAGCCGCCTATGAAAACGAATTAGGCAAGATGGCAAGCAAGAACAACGAAGGAAGAGTAAGATACACAAGCGCAGACTGGTTCGGAATAAGAGGGGAAAAGGAAGACAGAAGAGGAAATGGTAAGTTTGACTTGAACATTGGAGTTGACAACACAAGATTCGGAGTGACAGTAAATGGAGGATATGACACTAAAGGAAATAATGTAAGGGCAGGAATAGGATTTAGAGCTATTTACTAGAATGAAGAATTGGGAAAAGCGAAGAACTTTAACAACTGAAAATGTAACAGATGTTTGAGTAAAGAACTAAAAAAGGATAAAAATTAAGGACAGTGGAACTGAGGTTTTGCTGTTCTTTTTTTATGCATCAAACACAGAATTTAAAGAAATAAAAAATCCGATCTACCGTTCTAACGTAATTTTTAGTAGCCTGTAGGATGTTACAGGTGGTAGTCATATTTATAAACTGTACAGAATCCGTACAAAGCGTGAGCCGTCGTGATTTTCCTGAAACAATTTATAAAGGGATAACCCCATTAAAATAGAGTAAAGCCTAAAAATTCGTTGTTAGTATCGAATAGATCAGAAATTTTATTTATTATTTAATTGAGTTTCATTACTTAATTATTATAACTGTTATATGAAAAAATGTCAAACATTCTTTTCAGAAAAATTTGAAAAATTTACCAAATAGGCATTGTTTTCTAATTTCATTAAAATATTCTTTTTACATAGATTTGAAATTTCTCTTGACAAGGCGGGCCTTGTTACCTCAAACCGCTTTGCCAAAGCTGAAATGCTGGGTAAAAACTTGATTTTGCCATTTTTAGTATTTTCCTTTATATAGCTTAATATTTTTTCTTCAATTGTCTTATTTGTAAAATTAAACCATATCCGCTTTGAAAGAAGTTGACTTTTATTTGAAATTTCAGTTATGAAATTAAGTAAGAGCCTCTTATCCGAATAAATTGCATCCAAATATTTTTCTTTATCAAAAAACAGTAATTTAGAATTTTCCAAAGTTATTAAATCAACAGGAAAAATATTATTTTCTCCAAATAAAAATGCAGAAGCCAGAACTTCCCCCGCCTTCATCTCACCAATAACAATTGTATCTCCGTTAAATTTCTGCATTTCCCCATAAGTGGAACCTTTTATAATAATAATTACTTTTTCTAAAGTATCTCCACGAAAAAATACAGTTTCATTTTTCTTATATTTTTCTATTTTAAAATTAATTTTTTCCAGACATTCTGAAATTTCTTCAATAGTTAATCCTTGAAATAACGAAACTTTTGTCAAAAAAATTGATAGATCTTTTATTTTCATAATATTTCTTCTCTCTATAAATAATTTTAATTTAAATCAAAATACGGTAAAATCGCTTTAAAATCGAATTCAAAAGTTATAATTATTTTACTTAATTAAAAAATATCTAATTTTAATAGTTCGACATTATATATTTTGATGACAAAATATTTTGTAAATACTACCTAAGTTTTATATTACCATTTTTGAATTTTAATTTCAATAACAAATGAAAAATTATTTATTTTTAAATATAAAAATTTTAAATTAAAGGTGTGTAAAATATGTTTAAAATAACCATTTATGAGAGGATTTTATGAAAAAAAATATATTGTTAATTTTATGTGCTATTTTAATTTTTTTACTTGCCATAATTGCTGTAAATCCTAATTTTAAAGGTTTTACAAATAAATTTATTAATTTGAAAAAAATGCCAGAAACTAAAAAATCAAGTACTTCTAAAAATGATAAGCCTGATGAAAAATCAGAATTTACAATTATTGGTGTGGGAGATATAATGCTTGGTTCAAATTACCCTTTTGAACATCTGCTTCCTGAAAATAATGCCAATATTCTTGAAAATACACAAAATATACTGAAAAATGCTGATATAACAGTGGGAAATTTGGAAGGAACTCTATTTGATAATGGCGGGACTCCCAAAACCTGTAATAATCAAAATGTATGCTATGTTTTTCGTATGCCTTCAAGATATGGAGCATATCTAAAACAGGCTGGATTTGACTATTTAAGTATTGCCAATAACCATAGCAATGATTTTGGAGAAATTGGAATTAAGAAAACCATGAAAAATCTTGATAATTTAGGCATAAAATATTCTGGAATTAAAGATATCGCTGAAAGTGCGATTTTAGAAAAAGATGGAAAAAAATTTGGATTTATTTCATTTTCTCCAAATTCAGCTACTGTAAAACTAAATGATTATAATTATGCAAAAAAACTTATTTCTGAATTAAAATTAAAAGTTGATATTGTAATTGTTATGTTTCACGGTGGAGCCGAAGGTGCTGGAGCCGAACATATTACAAGAAAAAATGAAATTTTTCATGGCGAAGATAGAGGAAATGTTTATGAATTTGCCCATTTTGCCATAGACAATGGAGCCGATATAATCTTTGGGCAAGGCCCTCATGTTACAAGAGCAGTCGAACTTTACAAAAATAAATTTATTTCGTATAGCGGAGGAAATTTTGCAACTTTTGGAAAGATTAATATTTCAGGATCTATGGGACTTGCTCCAATTTTTAAGATTAAAATAGACAGCAATGGAAATTTTATATCTGGAGAAATTATCCCTATAAGACAGACTTATGAAAGTTTAGGCCCTTTTATAGATTCAGAAAAGTCAGTCATCAAAAAGATAATTTCCTTGAATAAATCTGATTTTCCAAATGGAAATGGACTTTCTATCACTGCTGATGGAAAAATTACCAAGATTAATAATCTAAATTAAAAATTTTTTATTTTATTTTTCACAAATTTAAAGAATATAGCTAGAAATCAGGATAAAAGCATCCTGATTTTACTTTCTTTTTAGTCTAATAATTTCCCTCTCATTTTCATCCATTCTATTCCCCAGTTTCTCATTTTCCCGCTCTAACCTTTCCAATTTTTTTCTCTTTTCAATTTCCTCATCCCTAATATTCCTTCGCTCCACAATCACGTTATTTACAATTTTATTATCAGGATTTCCAATAATTTCCATTCCTTCTTCAATATTCATTCCAAAAATTTCAATCTTCTTTCCGTTCTCCATCCCAACAAAAACTTCCTTTTCTTTAACCAAATTATTTTTATCAATCAAATAAATATAGCTTTTCTGATTTTTAAAAATAACAGCCTTTTTTGGAACAGCTAGAACATTCTCTTTTTTCTTATAAATCACACGAATATCCGCTTGCTCATTTAAAAACAAATCCTTAAATAAAATTGGCAAAAACTCAAATACATTCATATCCCCAATTTTATTAATCTTAAATAATTCTGCTTCAATAACCTTTTTTTCAGAAAATAAATCTGAATTTACTTTTGTTTTATCCTCATCTCGCAAAATTTCCTTATTTTTATCATTTTTAATTTTAATTAATTCTTCAAGTGTTTTTTCTTCTCCAATTTTTTTACTTTCCTTCCTGAAAATACTAATTTCAGCAACATTTCCAATATTCAGATTTTTAACTTTATCACTTTTCACACTTTCACTAACTATTTTTAAATCTTTCCTTTTGGCAAGAATCAAAATAGGCTCATTTTTATTTGTAATTCCACCTTTCACAGTATTAATTTTCACAATGTAAGCATCAAATGGACTTCTTACACTTCTCTGAACCAATCTTGTATTTCCCATTTCATCTTTAATTTCAATTTCCAACCCTGATATTTCTCCACGTAATTCCTGAATTTTCTGACTAACATCAGATCCCAATTCCTTTTGTTTTTCCAAATTTCGTAATTCCCGATTTTTAATCACTAATAACGTACGTTTTTCATTCAATCCATTTTTCTGATAATCACTAAATTTTACTATTACATCGCCCTTTTTTACAAAATCTCCAGCCTTGTAATAAACATCATCAACGGATAAATTCACATCTAGTCCAATTTTAGTAACATTATGTGCAACAACAGTTCCTTTTATATTCACAAAAAGTTCAAGATTTTCACGTGTTATTTTTTCAATAGCATATTTCTGATTAATTTTTGGAGTACAGAATTTTATCATAAAAAGAATAATAAAAATAAAAATTGCGGGCATTATCCAAATTATTTCATCTTTTTTTCTCAATATTCTCTTCCTTTTTTAGTGGTTTCCGTCAAAATAGGAATTTTCACTTAAATTATCTTCATAAGGGAAATATTCCTTTCGTCCAAGATAAAGCTGATCTGATTTTCTTTGGATTGGAACGACAAAAAATCCCCAGTTGTTCAAATCAGTATAAATAAAAAATCTTATTGTGCCGTTTTGAATTGTATCGGTATCATTTTGAGAAATTATATTTGTAAATTCAGGCAAAATTTCCTGTGCATCCATTTCTTCATAGTTATCTTCATTTTTATAAATCATCTCTTTTTTCAATTCACCTTCTGCAGTATAAACATAAATTTTTAGTTCTTCAGCAGAAATCTTTTTGTCAATTTGTCCAATCAGAATATCAGTCTTTCGTGAAGTCTGTATCATTTCCACTTTTTCCCCATCGTATTTTTCCACCCACACAGAATACGGCACAAGCGGAACTTCATTCACAATTTCCACATCTATATGCCCAAATCGCTTATAATCTAGATATTTTATAGCTCCGTCCAGACAGTTCAATTTCAGTTCGTAATCATCACGATGGCTCAGTTCCTTGTATTCAATCATTTTTCCTGGAACAAATTCCTTTAGAACTTCCTGAAATGTACTAATTTTCGTTGACTGTCCACTTAATTTTATTAATGAATACTCAAAAAGCAGCCCTTCCTTGTAATACGTATTCAAGAATTTTCTAAGCATTCCATAAATATCAGCTTTTACGATTTTTTCAATTTCTTTTATTGTGAAAATATGTCTTGGATAATCTGTTATTGTTTTAAATATGTTATTTTCATAAGTGTGAATTTTCCAGCTTTTTAACTGCGTTATGTGAATATCATTACGTTTTTCATAATTTCTAGGCACATCAAAACGTGTTCGTAGTCTTCCATCGGATGTAAAAAATTCCTTTTTAAGATTTTCAGCCGCTTCCCATAGCATATAAAAGTTATTCCGTATTTTCTGATATTCTTCACTCATTTTATTCTCAAACTGTGAATATTTTGTGGGAATTACATTTTCATACTTTTCATATTCCAAATTCATATTTTCAAAAATCTTCTCAACACCACTCTCGTCAATTATCTTGTAAATCATATCATTATCATATTTTATTAAATCATTAATAGAAACAACCCTATTTTCAGAATATCTTGCCCCAAGCACAATTTTCAAGAACTGCATAATCCTGTAAGTCAAGTCATTTCCACCAAAATTCTCATCCCCATTTTCAAAACTTGTCCTTATATCTAGATAATATGAAATCCTGTCCTTGCTAATCACATACTTGCAAGCCGCCAAATCTGTCGTTCCACCACCACAGTCAATAATTAAGGCACTATATTCCTCATTTTCCTTATATTTTCCCTTCCTTATCTGTATCTCAATTGTGTTATATAGCACCGCAATCGCCTCATCCATCGCATTTTCACGAATAATTTCATATTCATAATTTTTCTCACTTGAAATTATATTTTTTTCAGAAATTTCAGAATTCTGATTTTTATTAAATTTATTTTCCACCATGAAAATTTCCTGAAACATCGTCAAAAACTGCTCCTTTAATTTTACAGGACTTGAAGCGTGAATTTTTTTAAATTTGCATTTAAACATATATTCTGCACGATTCACAACATATTTTAAGTACGCCTTTATTATATCCTTTCTTTTTACATACAGAATATTTCCAAACTCATCATTAATTTTCTCAAGTTTATTATGTTCATGCACCCACCTTTTCAAGCTATAAAAAATCGAGCCATTGACAATATAGTCATTTCTCTCCAGCTTTCTTACCACATCATACCCAAATGAATACTTAATATTATTAGCATCACTGCAATCATCAACATAAACCAACGTCGGAAAAATCTCACGGTAATGCCTCTCCCCGTCATCAAATTTTACATAATTTATCGCATCAATCACGACATTTCCATTCAGAATATCATTTGTTGGCAAATCCTTCACATAATTTCTATCCAGATATGCTCCAAGAGCCGTATTTACTGTCCCAAAATCAATACAAAGCGGTGTATTCGTAGTTTCCAGATTTTTCACAATAAAATTTTCAATTTCAACTTTGTAATAATCCATCTGGTACGGATAAAGTGGTGTCATTTCATCTTCCTTCAAATTATAAAACTTATGAATAAATTTTAAATCATTTTCCTTAAAGAACAAAAATGAAAATTTATTATTTTTCAGCGTTTCAACTCTAAAAAATTCCTTTTTACTAATCAGAAAATACTTATTCCTGCTATTTAAATCCTTTTCCAGCTGGAAAATCCCACACAGGTAGTTATTAGCATTTATAAGAAAAACATTTGCACTGCTCACATTTTCAGGAATCTCAATTTTATAATTGTCCTCCCTCATCAAATTAAGTTCCTTATACAAAATAATCTTGTGAGGTACCCGTATCTTATTCTCATGATGAATCCTCTCGCCAAGTTTATTATCAAAAAGTTCCTGAACATTCACAAGTCCATTTTTATTATACTTGTCAATACAGTAACTTGCCTTGACTCCCCTGTATTTCATCAAAAGCGCAATAAGCTCCTCTCTCGTGGGCGTTTCCACATGTACATTTACCAAATGTTCCTCGATTGCAATTTGATACATCTCATAATAAGATTTTCTTCGCAATTCCTCTTCATAAAATAATCTCATTTTTACCTTGTCCCCTTTAGTCATTTTTGATTACATTCAAGTCTTGATTTTATTAATTTAAAATCCAAATAAAAAGCTATAAACATAGATTTTATAAAAACTATTTCAGTTCATCATTATAAAATCAAATCTATTTAAAAACTTTTATTTTAAGCAAAAATTTTTCTCAATTTATCAATCATTTCCCTAATACTTCCAAACCTTTTCTGCCTGTCAAACTCCAGCCCCTTTTTTATAACTTCTTCCACTTCCTTAAATTTCTCAATCTTCTCAAATCCCAAAATAACTTCTCTATCAAACTCTAGTTCTGCCTTATAAAATCTCTTAATTGCCCCATCCACTTTCACGCCACAAAGCATAAAATATAAAAGTGCCGCAAGTGAATAAACATCCGCCCTTTCATCAATCTCTACTTTTTCTGAATAAATCTCAATTGGCGAATACCCATCTGAAACCTTAACAAACTCAATCTTTTCCTTCTTTTTCAAGCTCGCTCCAAAATCAATAATCCTGATATTTCCCCTAATATCAATCAAAATATTTGAAGGCTTCAAATCACAATGAATAATTCCCTTTTTATGAATTTTACAAACTACTTCTGCAATTTTAAAAAATATTTCCAAAATATGATTTATCCTCATTTTTCCATTTTTTATCCGATTTTCCAAAATATATTTTTTCAAAGTAACTCCACAAAAATATTCAGTAACAATATAATTTGTCCCATTTTCAATAAAAAAGTCCACAAGTTTAACAACGTCATCCGTAAATTTCCATTTCCTCCTTTTAGATTTTTTCAAAAATTTCTCCAAAATACATTTTTCTTTCCAAAAACTTTCTTTCAAATTTTCAAAATCCTTCTTGTACTTTTCAGTAAAAACCTCTTTTCCATTTCTCATAACAATTTCTGAAGGATAACATTCCTTAATAATTACTTTTTCCCCTTGTCTGTCTTCACACATATAAATATTGGAAAAATCACTTTTAGCTACATAATTTAAAATTTTATACTTCCCATTCAATATTGTTCCCTTTGATAAAAAATCCATTCTTCTTTTCCCTTTTAAATTCTCTATTTTTCACAAAATTATTCCCATTTCTATCACGCCCAAGAACTTCCCAATTTTTCTCAATTTCCTTTTCAAGTTGTGAAATCCCATTACTTTTTACCTTATAATTTTTCTTAAAATTTCTATTATCTGCATTCAAATTTTTTCTATTATATTTTTTATTTTTAGAAACTTTCTTTTTTATTCTTGAATTAGTTAATTTTACAGCCCCTTTCTCTTTAATTTTTATAATATTTTGAGTAATTTCCAAATTTTTTGCATAGTTTTTTTCTATTTCTTCATTTTCTATCTTTTTATTTTTTACTTCCTCATTTTCAACCAGATCACTATTCTCCAAAGTTTTTTCAACTTCATCTTCAATATTTTTCTGTTTAACTTTATTTCTTTCTATCTCTGATTGTTTATTTAAATTATTTTTCATCAAATTTGCTTTTTCTATAATTTTCTCAGCCATTATATTTTTTACTTTTTCTTTTCTTTCACCTTTCAAGTTACCCTTTTGAATATTTTTCCCTACAGAAACAAACATAAACACAAATATTACAGCCAAAAATATATATTTTACAACTTTTTCCTGTTTTTGATTTTTCTCATTAATTTCTTTTTCTAACAATTCATAATTTTTTTCCAGTTCAATATCTTCAACAAAAATCGACAAAAATGGTATCACTTTACCCAATTTTTTCTCAGCAAGTTTTATCTGTTCGCTTAAACTTTGCTCAATATTTTCTTTACTTTTCTTGTCAACATATACTTCCTCAATTTCACTCTCATTAATAATCTTCCAGAATTCAGGACTCCCAGCCAGCAAATAATCATCTTTTTTCAGCCTTATTTTTTTGCTCTCTTCTCCACTTACCTTTTCCGCAATTCTATTTTCCCTATATAAAACAAGTTCAGTTTTCCCCATATTTCCAACAATCATATTATTTTTTTCAATAATAATAACAATTTGTGAATAAAAATTTTTTAAGTCAAGATTATTTTCAGCCTTATAAAATTTATATAATTTTGTTTTCTCAAAAATCACTTTATCAATGGAAGATTGTATCATCTGTTTTATATTTTCTAGCGAAAATTCATTATTTTCCAAATATTTTTCAATAATTTTGTGAACTCCAATTTTTGCTAAATTTATCTTATCAACTTTCTTATTTTCAACATTACTATTTTCAATTTTTTCAGATATTTCTAACTTTTCCTGCATTTTTTCATCTGTCTTTTCGTCAAGGTCAGCAATACACCATATTCCTTTGCTTCCATTTGGAATATATGCCGAATAAGTGTTTTTTTCAGCAATTTGTGCATATTCCTTAAAAAAGAAAGTATTTAATTTTATATTTTTTACCATTTTCCCTTCTCCCTTTTAAAAAATCTTCCAAAACTGCCACCATTTTTTATTCGCCTTTTTCTCAGCCTTTTTCAGCTTTTTCTCAATTTCGGCTATTTCATTTTGTTTTGTGCCGCTTTTTTCCAATTTTTCCTTCGCCTGCGTAAATTTTTCCACAGCTTCCTTCCATTTTTTATTCTTAAAATCATCATCTCCTTTTTTCTTTAGCAAATACCCCTCACTTTTTTCAATTTTTTTATTCAAATCCTCAATTTTGGACATCTGATTTCCAAAATTTCCATCAGCATTCACTTCTTCCAGAATTTTCTTCGTTTCCTCATATTTTGAAATGCTCTCTTCAAATCTTTCATTTATAGCCAACTGGTCTGCCTGCATTTCCAGATTTGACGCATTTTCCATTTTCCTTGTTATTTCTTCACGTCTTTGCCGTTCCCGCTCCATTTCTTCCTGCTGTGCCTTGATTTCAGCTTCTTTTATCTGCAGTTGCTGTTGCATTTGAATTTCCTGCTGCCTTAACCTTTCCGAATATTCCATTTCCTGCGTTTTTAATTTTTCAGCATTCTGGCTTTCAAATTTAATAAATTCCTGTGCCTGATTTATGTATTTACTTACAACATTTGCATTATTCGTATCCTTCATTTTCTGATAAATATTTTTAGCCTGCGTTAGAATATTTATTGCTTGTGCTGGATTATTAGCAGTTATTTGCGAAAGCCCTTCCTGAACGAGATTGTTGGCAGTCTGTAAATCAGCATTTTGCTGGGAATTGAGTTCCTGTATCTTATTGTCAATTTCTCCTACTTTCACAGTATCTCCAAGTGTCTGATACATCTGTCGTGCCTGATAATACGCCTCTTTTGAAGAATTAATATTGCTTTGTGCTAGCGAATCCCCTTTATTTTCAGCAAGTATTGCCCCATTATATGCTGTTTTTTCCTTATCCGTTATTTCCTCCAGCTTTTTCTCAACTTGCGAAACATAATCTGCCCTTCCATTTGCCAAATACATATCAGCCGCATTTTTATAACTAACCTTTGCTAAATTGTAGCTTCCTTCATTAACCGCCGTATCTCCAGCCGTTTCCAAAGCCTTAGCTTCCTTTAATTTCACAGTTGAATTTATCCGTGAATCCAATGTAGTTAAAATCTCTTCCGTGTTCAGTTCATCCCGTTTATAACTGTTGTCATTCAGGTTATACTTAGCCTGCTGATATTTTACGTTCGCCTCGTCATAATTCCCGCTGTTAAACATCTCATTTCCCTCATTAATATCCAAAAATGCCTTTTTAATCTTCTCAGTTTCTCCAATTTTCTTATTTATCTCATCAATTTTCTTATTTGCATCAGCTCTCTTTTTCTCAGCATTCGTAAGAAATCCTATTATTCCCCTGCTTTTTGACTTTAATTTTTCGTACTCTCCAATTTCAAGCTTCAAATTATCAATTGAGTTATTAAAATTTTTCTTTAAAATCTCCTCATCCGCCAATTTTTCATACTGCGTTGCCGCCTGCAGAATACCATTTCGCCTTTTTACATTCCAAATTACAACAAACAAAATAATTACAGCAATAATGAGCATTACAAGTATTATTTTTTTAATAAGTTTCCTTTTATCCTTTTCCATCGGCTCTGGACTTGCTACAGCACCCACTTCTACCTGTGCAATCGTATAATTTTCAATATTATCCCTAAGCGAAGCAAGTATCCGTTTTTCCAATGAATTTAACCATTGCTTCTTATCCTCAAATATGGATAAATCATTTTCCATATCATGCTCATCAATATTTTCCCAGAATCCTACAGTCGTCAAGCAAAAAACATCTTTTTCTATAAGTTCTACAGGTTTTTTTATAATATTTGGCTTAATTTTCCCAAAATCCCCAATTGCCTGCAGCAAATCATTTCTTTGCCTGTGAAATCTCATATCCGATATATTCAATGCCTCTTCGTCCACCAAAAGCTGTGCTATCGTGTCATCTCTGCTTTGAGAAATGATGTATCCGCCTCTAATATGATAAAACCTTGTATTTCCGATATTTCCATATAAAATTGAATTATAATTACTTATAATGATTAAAAGAGAAGTGTGCATAAGACAATATTTCTGAGTTTCTTCCTGTTTTTCCTTAACTTTCAGATTGGCATAATCCATCATTTCCTTTATTACATCATAGTTAAATCGTGGACGTAGCATAAAATATTCAATCACGGATTCCACAGCAATTCTTGCCGCAACTTTTGCCCCTTCCTCCTCATCAAATCCATCCGCCACAGCCCAAATCGCATAATTATCCAGCAAAACATACCCAAAATAATCGTTATTTTCAGCCTTCGTCCCAGCCTCGCTCAAAAATTCCGTAATAAATTTTGCCTCATCTTTCCTCATTTTCCCATTTCTCCCTCTATTTTTTATTAATTCAACTTTATAAAATATATTTTTATACTATTACTATTCCCCATTAAAAAGGTTGGTATCTAATAAATTTTGAATTGTATTCTATTTTCTAATAAGATTTAGTATTAGATTATTTTGTTTAATAACAATTTTTACTATTTTATATTATATTTTTTCTTTTATTTTCGTAGGATTGCTCATTGCTGCAAAACTTTATCTTGCAGTAAAGGTTAGTCCTAATAATTAAAATTGTGGCAAGATTGCTACGCAATAACCTATGGCTAGTCTACGACATTTTTCTGCACTGACAAAAACTCACTATGCTCAAACAGTTTTGCCAACACATAAAAATGCTCCGACGGATTAATTTATACTAAACTCTGTTTAAAAAATGAGAATTATATCTTAAATTAATTGAAAACATTAGGTTTATATCTTTTATTAGAAAAATTTGTAATAAATTCTTCATTTAAATTGGGTTTAGTATAAATTTATTAAATCTGTTCATAATCTTCGATTTTTACTTCCAAATCAGTATTTTTATTCTGAAAATTCGTATTTTTCACAATTTTTTCATCATTTAAATTTTCATATTTCCTTTTCACACTTTCCTCTCTCGACTTTTCCTTTTCCCAGTCAAAATAATCTCCGCACAGATTTACAAATACAAATTTGCTTTCTCCCATTTCAACTACTGAATAAGCCCTTAGTTCTACTGTGTTATAGACTGCTTCTCCATTCAGATAGATTAGTCCGTTGGAATCTCCGGGAGTTAGCATAAATTTTCGCTGTTTGGGATTATAGCTTATTGAGCAATGGTTTTTTCTGGAAATCATAGTATCTCCTAAAATTTGTATATCCATATTTTCTCCACGCCCAACAAAGTTTCGTTCGCTCACAATTCTGTAGTCTTTTCCCTTATCATGCCCCTCAATGCACGTAAGCCAACCCACGACTGGATCTACGGTGCTGTCTTTAGACCAGTAGGCCGTTGTTCTGTCTTCATCCTTCATTTCTTCAACTAGATTAATTTTATCATCCAAGTTTTCCGTTTCCAGTCCTTCAGATTTACAGTAGGGGCATAAGCTGTATCTTGAAACATCGTATATATGCCCATTTTTACATCTATCCAATTTCATTTTAAAATTTTCCTTTCTTTTTTCATTTTATAAATTTATAGATTTATTTTAATAATATTTTTGTAGTCGCCAAATAAATTATGTCCCCTGATTCCACTTTTACTGGTATATTTTTTTTAAGTTTTATTTTCCGCTTATCTAAACTTCTTTCTATTCCACTTCCATTTTGTGAACCTAAATCCTCATAATACCAGATTCCATTGACACGATTTAATATTCCATGAGCCCTGCTGACTAAATTTGAATAAATCCCTTCACTTACATCTATATCCACCCTGTTTCTTGGCGATTGCTTACCAATAAGAAGCGATGTTGCCCTCCCAATTTTCCAAATTTTCATATCATAATCTTCTGAATCCTTCAAAAATATATGCTCAATCTGCTTTTTCTCCAAATCCTCAATTTCCTTTACCCTTTCTAAAAATACGTTATGCTCCCTTTCCCTCTCATACTTTATATTTTTGATTTCCTCCTCAACTTCCACCTTTTCAAAAAATCTTTCCACAATGAGCAGGTAAAGTGTAACTCCGATATAAATAAAAATCGAAAAATAAAGGCTTTTTGTAGAATATCCTAAAAGATGGACAAAAATAAATGTAAATATCAAAACAGTCATTATCAAAATATTTTTTATATTTAAAAATTTGTAGCTTTTCTGATTTTTTGCATTTAATTTCCGTTTTTCATATTTTTTTATTCCCTTATCCACACTAATTTTATTTTTTTCATCGTTAATTTTCCCATTTTCTTTATTTTTTCCAAGTCGTGCCACGCTTCTAAGTCTTTCCAGCCTGTAAATGCTTCCACGCCCAAGCGGACGTCTAAAGATATTTCTCCAATTTGCAAAACTTCTTCTGATTCCCCACAGCATTTCTAATTCCCCTTTCTTATTTTTTTTCTTTCATATCAAAAAAACTCTCGAACCTGCTTTTCATATTTTCCTTCTCAGCTTTTGCTTTATTCTTTGTCATTTTATCTAGCCCAAAACTATTTTCAAACATTCCTTTCATTTCAGCTGTACTTTTAAAGAATTCTTTTCCAAAAGTAAAATTATTACTAGAAAATTTATTTTTAACATTCTTTGACTTATTTTTATCTTGTTTCTGATTATTATCATTTTTCCTTTTATAATCGTATTCTTTCCGCTTTTTCCCGTTTCCAAGAACTTCATAAGCTTCTGTTATTTCCCGAAACTTTTTTGCAGCTTTTTCGTCCCCTGCATTTTTGTCAGGATGATATTTCATTGCCAATTTTCTATATTTCTTTTTTATTTCGGAAATATCAGCATTTTCAGACACTTCTAATATTTTGTAATAGTCCATTTTCCTTCCTCTTTATTAATCTTATTTTAATTTTTATTTATAATACTATATTTTTATATTTTTGTCAACCTTTTTTTAATTTTATTTTAAAAATTTTTATAAAAATAAAACTTAAATTTCACAAAAAAGACATAAAATTTACATAATTTTGTCAAAATTAAATGATACTATATACTTGTCAAGAGAAGAAGAGAAAAAAATTGAAACGGAGATGGTTAATATGAATATAAAAAATACTTTTAAGAAAATAGTTGCAATTTTAGGAATTATTGGAGTTTCAGTGGTATCCTTTGCAGAACCACCTAAACATCCAAAGCCAAAACCAAAAGCGATGGTTGTTCAGCCAAAAAGAAAAACGATAAACAAAAAGCCGGCAAAAAGACAATCTATGAATCCTCAAGGAAGAAGAAATACTAGAAGGCCTGGCATGAAAAAAAGCAGAAGACGTTAATTATCCAACTTAAAATTATGAAAAAGCAGTCAATGTTATTTAATGGCTGCTATTTTTTGTTTATTCAGAAAAACTAATTTTCAGTAGAATTTTAGAATGCTTTATAAAAAAGTTCTTGAAATTATAAAAAAAAATGATAATATATATTGCTAAAATAGATTTGGAAAATTCCAGAATTAAAATTTTTATTGGTCAATACAATTAACCGCTTTAAAGAAAATCAAAATACAACTTGTGAAATTACAATAATTTATGATTTGAAAGCTGTTTATAGTGTATAAGAAAACTGCAAGATAATTTTTTGAGCAGTATAAATATATGCTGAAAGGAGGTAGTAAATGAAGAAAAAGTTAAAAAATAACAGTTTTTTAATTCCATCTTTTTTAGCGGGAGTAACAGGATTAGGTTATGGAAAAGCCATACATTCTACAAACAATGATTCATCAGTTCAAGCTTCAAGTTTTACAGATTCTAAAAATATAAAGAAATTAAATTCAGAAAAAAAGTTTAGTTTTTCTAAAAATGATGAGATTTTTGATATTATAAAAAATAATTTAAAAAATGAAACAGACTTTAAAGTTGATTTTGGCTACACTGACGGATTTCATAAAAGCAGGATTAATGACAATCTTTACAGCCAGAATGTTGTTAGTATGCCTGATTCAGAAGATTCTTGCTCCAAAGCGACAATTCCCTACGTTATAATCAACCCTGCAAACGGTCCATCTGATAAAGCCGATTACAGCTATATTGTTCAAATTAAGAAAAATAAGGAGCTGGGAATTAAAAATCTTGGATATGTGACGACAGACGAGTATACAAAAAGCATAAAGCAAGTGTACTCTGAAATTGACAAGTACATACAGTTTTATGGTTCAGACAATATTTCGGGCATTTTTTTTGATGAAGTCTCATCGGGGAAAAATCCCTTAGAAGTCGAATATATGGCACAGCTATATAATTATGTCAAGACAAAGTATCCAGATTCAATGGTTGTTGCCAACCCTGGCGGAACCGTCACAGATGAAATGTCAAAATATTCTGATTTATGGCTGACAAGCGAGTTATCTGCAGACAATTATATTAACCACTGGACACCAAGAAGTTATAACTTTGAGAACAATCCTGAAAATGCAAACCGTATCGTCCATGTTATTCATTCTGCAGATCCTGCTCAGTATGAAACTCTTTTAAGGCTGTCAAAGGAGCGTAATGCAGGTTTTTTAATGATAACGACAGACGTGCCGAACGTTCCCTACGAGGATTTGCCGCAAAATTTTGAAAATCTGATATTATCAATAAATAATAGTTCAGCCTCACACGTTCTTTCAAATGTTAATGATAATTTGAACAGGAACTCAAAACTTGAGCCGGAAATGCCAGAAACAGAAATTCCTGATTTGAAGGCATCCATATTGTCAGGGAGTATAATGGAAAATAATAAAACTGACTCTTATCAGTTTAATTCATTTCAAAAATACAGTATTTCAGGAAATTTATATATTTCAAGTATTGATTTATGGAAACTTTTAGATAATTATGACAAAAGCAATTCAGAAAATGATTCAAAAGATAGATTTGATAACGATTTTAACTTTGGATTTAATATTTTAAATGAATTTGCTGCCAAGATTTCATATAAAATAAAAGATAAATTCGGCAATTTCGAAATTGACTTAAGAAAAAACTGGAATGTTTTAATATTATAAAAAAATCAAGCTGTATCATTTATACGAAACAGCTTTTTTTAGTATATTTAAAATTTTAATATTTTTTTCTTGAATTTACTTCATTTACAAACTTTTTAAATAATTTCTGAGCTGCTTCATCATTTACTGCCATCATTTCAGGATGCCACTGCACGCCGATAACAAATGTATCGCCTGAAATATTTTCAATTGCTTCAATTGCCCCATCTGCACTTTTAGCTGTTATGACAAATCCTGGTGCCAACTGGTTTATAATTTGATGATGGTAACTGTTTATGAATCCTATGCCTTCAGGGTAAATATCAGTCAAGAAACTGTTGGTTGCGACATTAATTGAATGAGTAGGCGTATGAGATCTGGCTTTCTGAAAATGCTTAATTGCGATATTTTCATTGTAGGACAAATCCTGATAAAGCGATCCGCCGCATTCGACATTTATTATCTGCATCCCGCGGCAAACTCCGAGGATAGGCTTTTTATAAGCCATTGCAAAACGGATTAATAATGAATCAAATTTATCCCTTTCAGGAAATACTTCTCCCAGTTTTTCCTTCGGCTCTTCCCCGTATAGCAGCGGAAATACATCATTTCCCCCTGTCAGAACAATTCCGTCAACATTTTTTACAAATTCCTCAATAATTTCCTCATGTTCGTTTAAAGGCAGCAGATGCGGCACACCTCCAGCATTTATTACAGCATTTATATATGAAGTATCCACATAAGCCCTTTTATAGCCTGCAAATAGCCCTTTTTCCAATTCTAATACATTACTCGAAATCCCAATAACAGGTTTTTTCATATTATCCTCCAATTTAAAAAAATTTATATATTGCACTCGATTGCTTTAATATCAGATTGACAAGAGTGAACTACTCCCGCTTTTAGAAGCGGGAGCTTCTTGGGAAGTATCTGCGTATGACTAGCCAAATATATTTACCAAGCTCTTCGGGCAGTTCCTACCCTGCTTCCTTTTATTTCCCTAATATTTCAACATCGCTTTTCCAATGTCTCTTATATTCAATGCCGCATTGTAATCTCTGTCAATTTCAATTCCACAGCACTCACATTTATAACTTCTTTCTGATAATTTCAGCTCCTCTTTAACGTTTCCACATTTACTACAAGTTTTCGACGATGGAAACCACTTATCTATCTTCAAAAATTGTTTCCCTAAAAACATCAGTTTATACTCAATCATT